>CAYOWK010000026.1:0-57775 GCA_964407665.1 uncultured Rhizobium sp.
CCTCGGCGTGGTCATCTACCTCCTGATGATGGGCACCGCCTTCATGGGCTACGTGCTGCCCTGGGGCCAGATGTCCTACCACGGCGCGGCCGTCATCACGAACCTGCTGGGCGCCATCCCGCTCGTCGGCGAGACCATCAAGACCTACCTGATGGGCGGCCCGGCCATCGGCGACCCGACGCTGAACCGCTTCTTCTCGCTGCACTACCTGCTGCCGTTCGCGATTGCGGGCGTCGTGATCCTGCACATCTGGGGCTTCCACCACACCGGCAACAACAACCCGACCGGCGTGACAGTGAAGGACGTCAAGAAGGACACCGTTCCTTTCCACCCGTACTACACGGTGAAGGACGGCTTCGCGATCGTCGTCTTCCTGATGGTCTTCGCCCTGTTCGTGTTCTTCAGCCCGAACGCCCTCGGCCACGCCGACAACTACATCGAGGCGAACCCGCTGCAGACGCCGGCGCACATCGTGCCGGAATGGTACCTGCTGCCGTTCTACGCGATCCTGCGCGCCATCACGTTCGACATCGGCCCCATCGACGCCAAGCTGCTCGGCGTGGTTGCGATGTTCGGCGCCATCATCGTGCTGTTCTTCGTGCCCTGGCTCGACACCTCGAAGGTGCGCTCGATGCGCTACCGTCCGTTCGCGAAACAGTGCTTCGTCCTGTTCGTGATCGCCTCGATCGGCCTTGGCTTCTGCGGCGCCAACAACCCGGATGACCTGGTCTTCAAGTTCCGTGAAGACCAGCTGGCCGTGACCTACACCGACACCAACGGCGATGCGCAGTCGCGCGTCTTCAGCGAGTTCGCCGAGGCCCAGGCCTTCCAGCGCGCCCAGCCCGCAACCGCCGCCGCCGGCATTGAGATCTCGTCGTCGGGCTTCAAGTGGCTCTGGCTCTCGCAGATCCTCAGCGCCTTCTACTTCCTCTACTTCCTGGTGCTGCTGCCTCTGCTTGGCATCATCGAGAAGCCGACGCCGCGCCCGGCCACGATTGCCGACAGCGTCCACAAGTCCGCCAAGGGCACGGCCAGAACGCCGGTTTCGCCCGCCGCCCAGCCGGCCGAGTAGGAGACACGTCCATGCGTCTTGCAAAACTCGCCGTCATCGCCACTGCCTCGGTCCTCGCCGGACTGGTCGCGGTCCCCGCCTTCGCGCAGGACCATGGCCCCGCCGCCGGAGACCATGGCGAGGAAGCCGCTGCCGGCGGCCACCACCTCAAGACCCCTGCGGGCGGCTTCTCCTTCGAGGGTCCGTTCGGCACCTTCGACCAGAACGCCCTGCAGCGCGGCTATCGCGTCTATCGCGAAGTCTGCTCGTCCTGCCACGGCATGAAACTGATGTCGTTCCGCAACCTGGGCGAGAAGGGCGGGCCGTTCGGCGACGACGCCTTCCCGAACCCCAACGACAACCCGCGCGTCCGGGTCATCGCCTCGGAATACACCGTCGCGTCGGTTGATCCCGAAACGGGCGATCCGATCCAGATCCCGGCTACCACCGCTTCGCACTTCCCGTCGCCCTACGCGAACGAGGCTGCGGCGCGCGGCATGAACGGCGGCGCACTGCCGCCGGACCTGTCGGTGATCGCCAAGGCCCGCCATGGCGGCGGCAGCTATGTCTATTCGCTGCTGACCGGCTACTACGCTCCGCCGGCCGGCCTCACCGTCGCCCCGGGCCAGCACTACAACGCCTATTTTGCCGGCGACACGACCTCGCAGTGGACCGGCGATCCGCGCAACGCGCCTGCCGGCGGCTTCCTCGCCATGGCGCCCCCGCTGACGACTGTCGGCCAAGTCACCTATGACGACGGTACAGAGCCGACGATCGAGCAGATGGCCGCGGATGTCGCGACCTTCCTTGCGTGGGCCGGTGAGCCCAAGGTCCAGACCCGCAAGCAGATGGGCGTGGCCACGCTCGGCTACCTCTTCATCCTGGCCCTGCTGTCCTACATCTCGTACCGCCAGATCTGGCGGAACGTCGAACACTAGACCTCGCAGCTCCAGCAAACGCCGGGCGCGGCTCTGGTCCGCCGGGCGTTTGTGCGTCTGGCGTTTCCTCGAGCCCCTAAAGCCCGGCTCGTCTGCCTGCGATCAAATGCCAGCGGCGCAAACCGGTCTACCGGTGTCATACAATCAGGATACGCCGCCTCCGGGCGCGCGTAGGCCGGGGTCTTCCCACCGTCGGGGCTGTCGGCTGGGGGACCCCGGCCATTTCGTATCGGGCGGGCGACCGCCTCAGATCGTCTCGAGCACGCGGGGCACGCGGAAAACCACGTCTTCCTGCGCCGTCACGATCTCCTCGACTTCAACGCTGCGCCGGGCGCGGCAGGCGGCGATGACACCCTGAACCAGCGTCTCGGGGGCCGAGGCGCCTGCTGTCAGCCCCATCACGGCGACGCCGTCCAGCCAGCGCCAGTCGATGTCGTCGGCGGAGGCGATCAGATAGGCCGCCCGGGCGCCAGAGCGTTCTGCGACCTCTTTCAGCCGCACCGAGTTCGAGGAGTTGGACGCCCCGATCACCAGCACGAGGTCAGCACGCGCCGCGATCACCTTCACGGCTTCCTGCCGGTTGGTGGTGGCGTAGCAGATGTCGTCCTTGCGGGGTTCGGCGAGATGCGGGAACCGGCGGCGAAGCTCCGTCACGATGTCGGCGGTGACGTAGGCGAGTGCAAGCGCCTCGGCGGGCTGGAAGGCGCGGGCGTCCTCCACGGTCTCGATCAGCGTCATCGAGCCGGTCTCGACCTGGCCCATCGTCCCGATCACCTCGGGGTGCCCGGCATGGCCGATCAGCAGGGTGTGCAGGCCGTTGCGGGCATGCCGCTGGGCTTCGTGGTGGACTTTGGACACCAGAGGGCAGGTGGCGTCCACATAGGTCATGTTGCGGCGTCCGGCCTCGGCCGGCACCACCTTGGGCACGCCATGGGCTGAAAACACCACGGGACGGTCGTCCGGGGCCTCGTCCAGCTCCTCGACGAAGACGGCGCCCATCGATTCCAGCCGTTTCACGACGTGGGCGTTGTGAACGATTTCATGGCGGACATAGACCGGCGCCCCCCATTTCGAGATCGCCTGCTCGACGATCTGGATGGCGCGATCCACCCCGGCGCAGAAGCCGCGCGGCGCGGCCAGCAGGATTGCGAGGGGCAGTCGGTCTGGATCGGTCACGATTTCCCGCATTTTCTGGCCAACAAGTTCTGCCATGTGGGCCGCAGCCGCCCGGCGTGTGGCAAGCGGCGTTGCGCCCGGTCGTTCTTAGAGGCTATCACCCAGTTCTGAAGAGATCGCATCGTCGGCCCCCGATGCCAAGGGCCGGGCGGCAGGCATGTGCAGATTACGGGATGGCTCAGCGTGAACGTGTTCAAGATGACGGGCCAGAAAGCCGGATGGGCCGCAGCGGCGCTTGCGGTCCTCGCCCTGGGCGGTTGCTCCAGCCTGGATACCCGGCCCAACGTCGGACCGTGCCCGGTCGTCGGCTCCCTGTATGACGCCTCCCGGCTCGTCGAGGTCGGGGCGGTCGAGCGTCACGAGAATGTCGGCTTCACCGGCTCCATCGAAGGCGCCAACGGCTTCTGCCGCTACGTGGACAAGAACCCCCTCACCATGGGCATTACGGTCGATTTCGCGTTTGGCCGGGGTCCTGCCGCGACCACTGAATCCAAAACGTTCCGCTATTTCGTGGCCGTCACCCGCCGCGACTCGGTGGTTCTGGCCAAGGAGTACTTCACGGTCGAGGCGAAGTTCCGGGACGGCCAGACCGTCCTGCGCAAGCGCGAGACCGTCGACGGCATCACGATCCCCCGCGCCACCGAGACAATCTCCGGCACCAACTTCGAGGTCATCGTCGGCTTTGACCTGACCCCGGAACAGCTGGCCTACAACCGCTCCGGCAAGCGCTTCCTCATGCAGACGAGCAAGCCGGCGAATTAGGGAATCTCCTCCCCCTGCAAGGGGGAGGATGTCGGCGGCGGACGAAGTCCGGCGGCGACAGGCGGGGGTCCGCTTTCGCCAAAGGCGAAAGCTGGGCAACCGGCAGTGGCCTAAGGCGGCTTGCCCCCCCAACCCGCCAACCCTTCCCAATCCCGCCAACCGCGCGTATCGGGTCGCCATCGGCATCTTGCAGGATCGCGACACGTGAAAGACCTATCGACCCAGCTCTCGGAAGCCGCCGGCGACGCGTTTGCGTCCCTCGGCCTCGACCGTGCGCTCGGCGTGATGCGACGCTCGGACCGGCCAGACCTTGCCGATTTCCAGTGCAATGGCGCGATGGCCGCCGCCAAGGCCGCCAAGCGCAATCCGCGCGAGATCGCGCAGGGCGTGGTCGATGCGCTGAAGGACAGCCCGCTGGTCGCCGCCGCCGAAGTGGCGGGCCCGGGCTTCATCAACGTGCGGCTCGCCGCCGAGGCTCTGGCCCAGCGCGCAGCCGTGCTCGGCGCCGACGAGCGCGCGGGAGCCAGCCATGTCGAGACGGCTCGTCGCGTCGTCATCGATTTCGGTGGCTGGAACGTCGCCAAGGAAATGCATATCGGCCACCTGCGCTCGACCGTGATCGGCGACAGCCTCCAGCGCCTGTTCCGCTTTCGGGGCGACGCTGTGATCTCCGACGTCCACCTCGGTGACTGGGGCCTGCAGATGGGCCAGCTCATCAACGAGGTGAAGCTGGAGCAGCCGGGCCTTCCTTACTTCGACGAGACGTTCGACGGCCCGTATCCGGCGACAAGCCCGGTGACGATGGACGACCTCGGCCGCCTCTATCCCGTCGCTTCCGCCAAGTCGAAAACGGACGAGGCGCGGCGCGACGAGGACCGCAAGGCGACGCAGGAACTGCAGGCGGGCCGGGCCGGCTATCGCGCGCTCTGGCGGCACTTCTGCGATGTCACCCGCATCGGGCTGGAGCGCGAGTGCGCCTCCCTCGGCGTGCGCTTCGATCTCTGGAAGGGCGAGAGCGACGCCAATGAGCTGATCCCCGACATCGTCGCCGACCTCAGGTCGCGCGGCATAGCCGAGGAAGATGGCGGCGCGCTGATCGTGCGGGTGGCGCGCGAGAGCGACAAGAAGGAAATGCCGCCGATCATCCTCGTCAACCGCGAGGGCGCCATCGGCTATCATGGCTCCGACCTCGGCACGATCCTCGACCGCAAGCGCGAGATCGACCCGCACCTGTGCATGTACGTCGTCGACCAGCGCCAGGCCCTGCACTTCGAGCAGGTGTTCCGGGCGAGCGACCGGGCAGGGTATCTGCCCGAAGCCGGGCTGGAGCATCTCGGCTTCGGCACCGTCAACGGCGCCGACGGCAAACCCTACAAGACCCGCGACGGCGGAGTTCTGAAGCTGCACGAACTCATCGCGCAGGCCGACGCCGCCGCGCTGGCGCGCGTGAAGGAGGCGGGTCTGGGCGAGGGGCTCTCTGAGGCCGAAGTCGCCGATATTGCTCACAAGGTGGCGGTCGCCGCGATCAAGTTCGCCGACCTCTCGAACGTGCGCACGACCAACTACATCTTCGATCTCGACCGCTTCGTCTCCTTCGAGGGCAAGACCGGACCCTACTTGCTCTATGCCGCCGTCCGGATGAAATCGCTCGCCCGCCGCGCGGCGACGGAAGGCGTGCACCCCGGCCCGATCGCCATTGAACTCGATGCGGAACGCGCGCTGGTCCTGGCGCTCGACGGGTTCGACGATGCGCTGGCAGGCGCCTACGAAAAGCGGATGCCGCACATCCTGTGCGACCACGCCTACACGCTGGCGCAGGCCTTCTCGGGCTTCTATGCGGCGGCGCCGATCCTGGTCGAGAAAGACCCCGCCAAACGCGCCTCCCGCTTCGCCCTGGCGCTGGCGACCAAACAGCAGCTCGAAGTCGCGCTGTCGCTGATCGGCATCGAGACGCCGGAGAAGATGTAGGCCGGCAGCGCTCCTCCTCCCCCTGAAAGGGGGAGGTTGGGAGGGGGTCCGGCGGCGCAAGCCGCCTTGGGCCGCCGCCGCCAGCTTTCGCCTTTGACGAAAGCGGACCCCCGCCTGTCGCCGCCGGACTGCGTCCGCCGCCGACATCCTCCCCCTTTCAGGTGGAGGAGTTCCCCTCAAACGCCAGAGTTCGGCGCCTCCTCCCCCTGCAAGGGGGAGGTCGACAATTGCAAAGCAATTGGCGGGTGGGGGTCCGGCGGCGCAAGCCGCCTTTGCAGCCGCAGCCAGCTTTCGCCCCTGGCGAAAGCGGACCCCCGCCTGCCGCCGCCGGACTGCGTCCGCCGCCGACATCCTCCCCCTTTCAGGTGGAGGAGTTCCCCTCAAACGCCAGAGTTCGGCGCCTCCTCCCCCTGCAAGGGGGAGGTCGACAATTGCAAAGCAATTGGCGGGTGGGGGTCCGGCGGCGCAAGCCGCCTTTGCAGCCGCAGCCAGCTTTCGCCCCTGGCGAAAGCGGACCCCCGCCTGCCGCCGCCGGACTGCGTCCGCCGCCGACATCCTCACCCCTTTCAGGGGAGGGAGCTTCCCCCTAAACTGGGTGCAATTTCGGGGGGAGCTGTGCCGATGAGCCATGTAATCGAATTCCGTCTCGATGACCTCTCTGGCTACGAGACGCAGGCGCTGGTGCGCCGCCATCTTGCCGGCATGCACGAAAACTCTCCGCCGGAGAGTGTGCACGCCTTCGACCTCTCAAAGCTCAAACAGCCGGACGTGACGTTCTGGACGGGCTGGCTGCGTGAGCAACTCGCCGTCATGGGCGCCCTCAAGCGGATTGATGCGGAGAACGGCGAGATCAAGTCGATGCGCGTGGACGACTATTGGCTGGGCAAGGGCGTCGGCAGGTTGATGCTCAATCACATCGTGAAAGAAGCGCGGAAAGCGGGTCTCAGGACGCTGTGGCTGGAGACAGGCTCGACGCCCGCCTTCGTGCCCGCCATCAGGCTCTACGAGAGCGCAGGCTTCACCTTCTGCGGCCCGTTCGGCGACTACTCCGAGGACCCGTTCAGCCGCTTCATGACGAAGACGCTGTAGTCACCCCCGCTTCGCCGGCTTCTTCTCGGCCGGCGGAGCAGGCTCGCTGCCCGCCTTCAGCCAGATCGCGACAACGGCGTTGGCGTGGCCGTGGCCCAGCCCGGTCTGCTCCATCAGATGCGCGCGAAGCTGGCCGTGCTTGTCGAGCCCGGACGCCGCGAGGATGCTGGCGAACTCCTCATACGTCTTGCCGGACGCAGCTTCGGCGTTCGTCAGATACGTCCGGAAGCCGTCGTGCAGTGTCGAACGGTCGAGGGGCATGCGGGCGGCTCCAGTCGCCTTACTTCGCCTTCAGGCTCTCTTCCCGGATGGCGCGGAACTCGTTGCCTTCGTTCCACTGCGGCCAGACGGTCGAGTTGGCCAGCTGGCTGACAACCTCATGCACGGCCTTGAGGTCCTGCTCCAGACCGGAGAAGTCCCAGTCGTCGCGGAACTCGTCCTCGGGCGAGTGGTAGGCGTCCTTGCGATAGGCGGCGCCATTGGCGAGGCCCTGTGTCTCGCCGCCATTCACCAGATCGATGCCCGCCTTGACGTACAGCATCGGCACGCCCTTCTTGGACAGGCTGATGTGGTCCGAGCGGTAGAAGTACCCGGCCTGCGGTTCGGGATCGGGGCGGATGACCCGGCCCGACTTCTCCAGCACCGCCGCAAGCATCGGCTCCAGCTCCGAAGCGCCCGCGCCAATCACGATGACGTCCTTCGTCGGACCCTGCACCTGCGGCGCATCGAGGTTCACGCCGCCGACAATCCGGTTGAGCGGGACAAGCGGGTTCTCCCCGAAATACGCAGACCCGAGCAGGCCGGACTCCTCCAGCGTGACAGCCAGGAACGTCACCGACCTCTGCGGCGGCGCTTCGGACTTCAGCTTCTCGGCAAGCTCGATGATGGCCGCGACCCCGGTCGCGTTGTCGATGGCGCCGTTGTAGATGCCGTCCTCGCCCGCGGCGACGGTGGGATCGATCCCGAGATGGTCCCAGTGCGCCATCAGCAGCACATGCTCGTCAGGCGCAGTTGATCCCGGGATCGTTGCGGCGACGTTGCGCGACTGGCGCCGCTCGACGGTCTGGTTGATCGTCGCCGAGGCCTTCAGCCCGGTCATCGGCACAGGCTTGAACCCGCGCTTGTTCGCCGCCGCCCGCATGGCGTCGATGTCGAGCCCCGCCGCGGTGAACAGCTCGGTCGCCTTTTCAAGCGTGATCCAGCCCTCGAGCTTTGCCCGCGAGGCGCCAGCGTCTGCGCGCACAAGATCCGCCTGTTCGCCCGTCCACGAGCCCTCGACGACATTCCAGTCATAGGACGCCGGCGCCGTCTCGTGGATCAGGATGGCGGCGGTGGCGCCCTGGCGCGCGGCCTCCTCGAACTTGTAGATCCAGCGGCCGTAGTAGGTCATGGCCTTGCCGTTGAAGAGGCTGGCGTCGTCAGTGATGAAGCCCGGATCGTTGACGAACATCACGACCGTCTTCCCCTTCACATCGAGGCCGGCATAGTCGTTCCAGTTCGCCTCGGGCGCCACGACGCCATATCCCACGAACACCATGTCGGAGTCCGCGAACGAGACCGTGGGCTGGTCCTGGTGTTTCGTGCCGAAGACAGTCTGGGGCCCGAACTCGAACGTGACCGGCTTGCCGTTGGCCGAGACCGAGAAGCTCGATGTCGCCGGGTCGACGGTCTGCGCGACCATCTCGACGGTCTGGAAATAGCTGCCGTTCGCGCCGGGTTCGAGACCCAGCCGCTTGAACTCGTCGGCGATCCATTGCGCGGATGCTTCGCCCGCCACAGTCCCGGGACCGCGCCCCTCATACTTGTCGTCCGCCAGCTCCTTCACCCGCGCAGCGAGGTCAGCCGCCGCGATGTCTGCCGTGGTGGGCAAGGCCGCCACTGCGGGGGTCTCCACCAACGCTTCGGGTGCAGGCGCGCATGCCGCAAAGGCCAGACAGACGGCGCTGACGCCGGACAAGAGCAGACGCATCCAACAGACTCCCTTTGAGCGTCAGACTAGCGATGCAGACACATTCGGCAAGCTCGCGGACTTTCTGGTGGAGACGCAACTAAATCCGCCGCCGAACCGTTGGGGGTAAAGATTTCAGCATGGGCAAAACCAATGTTCGAGACCGAGAACGGGACTTTTGCGGACATCGAGTCGCCAGCCGTCAATGACGCGAAGCACGATGGTCCCTATCCATCCAACTTTGTTGTGTCCGTCACGATCGATCGCGACGCCGAAACGCTCTACAAATTCTGGTCGAACCCCGAGAACCTTCCGCGCTTCATGGAGAACGTGAAGTCGGTCACGTCGCTGGGCAATGGCCTATCGCACTGGGTCGTCCAGGGCCCCGCCGGCGATGTCGAGTTCGACTCGCGCATCACCGAAGACACCCCCGGCCAGCGCCTCGCCTGGAGCACCGAGGAGGGCGCCGATGTCGAAAGCGCCGGTTGGGTCCAGTTCCGGGCAGGTCCGCAGGGACGCGGCTCCGAGGTTCGCGCCCGGATAAGCTTCAAGGCGCCGATGGGCGCGCTGGGCCGGATGGTGGCGGCCATAAAGGAGCGCGACCCGCACATGCAGGCGCGCCGGGATTTGCGGCGCTTCAAGCAGCTCATGGAAACAGGCGAAGTTTCCACCGCGCTCGGCTCCAGCCCCACCGCCGAACCCCCGGCCTCATGATCTGAAGGAACGATCCATGCGCGCACTCGTCTGGCACGGCCGACACGACATGCGGTACGACACGGTCCCCGACCCTGTGCTGGTGAACCCGCGGGACGCCATCATCCGCATCACAGCGACGGCCATCTGCGGCTCCGACCTGCACATGTACGACGGCCTCATCCCGTCGATGAAGGCCGGAGACGTGGTGGGCCATGAGTTCATGGGCGAAGTGGTCGACGTGGGAAGCGGCAACACGAAACTCAAGAAGGGCGACCGAGTCGTCGTCCCGTTCGTGATCGCCTGCGGCTCATGCTTCTTCTGCAAGAACCAGTTCCACTCCGCCTGCGACAACTCCAACCCGGCCGAGACGCAGGACATCGGCGACGCGGCCTACGGGCGCCCGGCCGCCGGCCTGTTCGGCTATTCCCACATGACGGGCGGATACGCCGGAGGCCAGGCCGAATACGCCCGCGTGCCGTACTCCGACGTCGGCCCCATCAAAATTCCCGATGGCGTCCCGGACGAGAAGGTCCTGTTCCTGTCCGACATCCTTCCGACCGGCTGGATGGCCGCGGAGAACGCCAACATTCAGCCCGGCGACACCGTCGCTGTATGGGGGTGCGGACCCGTCGGACTGTTCGCAATTCAAAGCGCAATGATCATGGGCGCCGAGAAGATCATCGCAATCGACCACTATCCCAACCGCCTGGCGCTGGCCCGCCAGTTCGGCGCCCAGACGCTGAACTATGACGACGTCAACGTGCTGGAGGCGATCGACGAGATCACGGGTGGGCGCGGACCCGACAGCTGCATCGACGCTGTCGGCATGGAAGCGCACGGCATGACGCTCGACAACATCATCGACACCGTCAAGACGACAACGAAGCTCGGCACGGATCGCCCGCACGTCATCCGCGAAGCGGCTCAGGCCTGCCGCAAGGCAGGGACGCTCTCGATCCCCGGCGTATACGCCGGCTTTGCGGACGCCTTTCCCATCGGCGCCGTCATGGAGAAGGGCCTGACGATCCGCTCGGGCCAGACCCATGTCCAGAAATATACGGATCAGCTTCTCCAGATGATCCTCGAGGACCGGATCGACACGACGTTCCTGATCAGCCACCGCATGAATCTCAGCGACGGGCCGGAAGGCTACCGGCTTTTCAAGAAGGAGCAGGATTCGACCACCAAGGTGGTCATGCGCCCCTGATCCCTGGCGCGCTGCTGTTTTGCGGCTCTTAGGCCGGCGGGCGATCTTCCGGCACGGGCTGCGGATCTCCGGGGTAGGGGATCCAAACCGTCTCGCCGGGCGGCTGGCTGAACCAGCTGTTCTCGAAGCCTGCCGCGATGGATGCGCGCCACTGCTCGACGGCGTGGTCGATCTTCTCCTTCGACGACGCCACGAAGTTCCAGTCCATGCGGCGCGCCCCGTCGAGCCGGTCGCCGCCCGCGATCATCACCCGCGTGCCCGCCGGAATGCTGACCCGCGCAACGGCTTCGGCGGCCAGCACCAGCATCTCGGCCTCCGCGAGCGCCTGCCCATCCACGCTCGCCGATCCGCGCACAACATAGACGCAGCACTCCTCGATCGGCGGCGTCTCGAACGACGCATCCTCGTGCGCCTCCAGCACCAGCTGGCAGATCCCCGCCGGAAACTTCACCGGAGACGTCTCGCCATAGGCCGTGCCCGCGATCAGCACCCCCGACAGGCCGGGCAGCGAGAGCTTCGGCAGGGTCTCGGCCGGGTGGTGCGCGAATTCCGGCGCCTGGTCTTCTTGCGAAACGGGCAGCGCCACCCATGTCTGGATCGCCTCGATGCGGTGACCGGCTGCGCGCTCGGCGTCCGGCGTCCGCTCCGAGTGGGAGATCCCGCGACCGGCGGTCATCCAGTTCACGGCGCCGGGATAGATCGTCTTGATCGTGCCGAGGCTGTCGCGGTGCCCGAGCGCCCCATCGTAGAGCCACGTGACGGTCGCAAGCCCGATGTGCGGATGCGGCCGCACATCGATACCGTGTCCGGGCTTGAACTCCGCCGGCCCCAGATGGTCGAAGAACACGAAGGGCCCCACGCTGCGCACCGCTGGCGTCGGCAGCGACCGCCGGACGAAGAAGCCGCCTATGTCCTTGGCCTTGGGGCTGATGAGGGTTGCGGCGGGTCCGGTCATGGTGTCCTCTCGCTGGGGAAGCGTGGAAGTGGAGCCTGTTTCGCGGGGTTAGCATGACAACGCAAGCTGAAGTCCGGCAAGGGCGGACCGCGTCGGTGAGGGGAATGTGCGCGGCGGTCGCTCTGGCTGCGCTGTTTGTGGCGAGCGGCTGCGCCCTCCAGTGGCAGTCTGGCTTTGCCACAGCGTCCCCGGCTTCGCCCGGATTCTCCGACGGCTGGTTCAGGTCGTTTGACGGGGCAAAGCTTGGATTGTCCGTGTGGACGCCTGAAGCCCACATTGAGAGGACCGAGTGCCAGCCGGGCGAGCCGGCGCCGCTCCAAGCCGCCCGTCTCTGCGAGGCAGGTTACACCGCTCCCCATCAACGGCCCCCCGAAACGGTCATCATCGCGCTGCACGGCATGAACGACTACGCGGGCGCCTTCCGCGCCGCCGGGGCTTGGTGGGCGGCGCAGGGCGCAACGGTCTATGCCTACGACCAGCGCGGCTTCGGTCGCTCGCCCCAGCCGGGCCTGTGGGCCGAGCCCGGCCTCCTGCGCAGCGATCTGAAGGCCATCGTCACCGCCGCCCGCCGCAGGCACCCGGACGCCCGCATCGCCGTGGTCGGCGAAAGCATGGGCGCCGCCGTCGCCGTCACCGCCTTCGCGTCGGACGATCCGCCGGACGCCGATGCGCTCATCCTGTCGGGTCCGGGCTTCCGGGGCTGGAGCGCGCTGCCGCCGCTCTACAGCGCCAGCCTCTGGGCCAGCGCCCGCCTGCGTCCGGACTGGAAGGTCGTGCCGCCGAAGGGCGTCATCATTACCCCGACCGACAACCGGCGAAAGCAGGTCGAGATGTGGTACGACCCCTACGTCCTCAAGCAGACCCGGATCGACAGCGTCTATGGCGTCGTCTCGGTCATGGACGAGGCCAGCAAGGCGCTGGAGCGTCTGGACGGCGCCCTCCCGGCGCTCCTGCTGTACGGGGCCCGCGATCAGGTGATTCCCGAGGAGGCCGTCCGTCAGGCGACCGCCAGCCTGCCGGACCACATCCGCACCGCCTATTACCAGGACGGCTATCACATGCTGATGAACGACCGTCAGGCCGGGCAGGTCTGGGCGGATGTGTTGGCGTTTGCGCGCGACCCGGCGACGGAGTTGCCGTCGGGGGCTGCAGGGCTGCCCTGGCTGGACCGGAAACCGTAAAATTCCTGCCTGTACATCCGGGCAATGTTAACCAACTGCGGGTAGTGTCGCGTGGGTTGATTAACAGGTTCATGCGCGGCCAATGCTCGGTCAGGTCAAAAAGCTCATGCCGCCGGACTTGGGCGCCCGTCTCGGGGCCTGGTGGGATGGCCGCGACTATGTCGCCGAGCCTGAGGCTCAGGACGGCGAACATGCGGCTGAAGGCGAGGCCGTAGCGCCCGAAACGCCTGCGCCGCTTCAGCCCCCGTCAAAGTCCCACGCTGCCCGCACGCCCCAGGTCCACGACGCTCCGGGCGTGTCTCCCGGCCCGCTGGGGCAGCGGATACGTGCGCTCGAGACGCTGTGGGGCGAGGGCCGGTTTGCGCCGTCCTCGGACAGCCTCGATCAGACCATGCTCGACGCCCTGTTCGAAAGCGCGGAAGCCGAAAGCGACCTCGGCTTCATCGGCGTCGACGCCGTGCTCCTGAAAGCGTGCCGCGACCGGACAGATCGCACCATGCACGCCTCGGAATGGCGCGAGGGGTGCGCCGACCGCACCAACGAACTTGTTCCCGGGATCTCTGTCGTGCTCGGCGAAGTCGACCGGCCGAAGGGATTTCCCGAAGGCGGCCTTGGCTCCATCCTCAGCATCGACGCCTTTGCCTACGCCGACCACAAGGCCGGCCTCGTGGCGCGTGTGTTCCGGGCGCTTGGCCCCAGAGGCCGCTGGGTGGCGGTCGATACAGTGCGGCACACCAAGAAGTCCCCGTCAGAACCTTTCGCGTCGGCCTTCGCCGAGCCGATGCTGGCCGAGCCGGACGATGTCTCCGAACTGCTCGATCTCGCCGGCTTCCACTCTGTCCAGCGCATCGACCTGACAGCTGAAGTGCTCGCGGCGGCCTCCAGCCGCTACAGCAAGTTCGCATCCATGCTCGAAGACGCTGTCCGCAGCGGCGTGCAGGGTCGCGACGGCGCGCTGTTCCTGCAGGAACTGTCATGGGAAGCCCGCGCCTGGCGCTCGCGCATGCGAGCCCTGGAGGGCGGGGCTCTCAGCATCGAGATTTGGATCGCGGACAAGTCGCCAGACCCAAGGCCGCCCGAGCCTCCAAAAGAGAAACCCGCCAAGCCGGCCGCGCCTGCAAAGGCCGTGGTCAGCGCCAAGCCGGCGCCTGCAAAACCCGCCGCGCCAGCAAAGCCCGCCGCCCCGGCGAAGCCTGCTGCTCCCGTGGCGAAGGCTGAGGCAAAGGCGAAGCCCGCACCGGCGCCGGCAACTCCGGTTGCGCCGCCTCCGCCAGCCGCCGCTGCGCCTCCGGCCCCGGCTCCAGCGCCAGCTCCGGCTCCAGCCGAAGACGACCTCGACTGGGACCTCGGCGGCGACGAACCCATGGACCAGAGCGCCGTCGACAGCCTGTTCGACTGACGGTTTGCCACGGCCCGCGCGCCTGGTTGTGGGGTATCGGCGCTTGTCTCCCACACCCCGGCGCCGTTTCTGAAAACGGACAGCTTGCTGTCCGTGTTTCCCGGGCATGCGGGAATCCAGACTTAACAACCTGACCAAACATACGATTTTCAAAGTCTGGATCCTCGGAGTCGCGAGGACCACGGCCCTGCGGGCCGTTTCCAGAGTGCTGGCTCCAGGGTTTTGCATCCTACAGCACGCGGACGCCCCTAAACTCCCCCTCGCGCCTGTCACGGGAGGGTTCGGGGGCCACCGAACTCACGAACGACAGGCGCCGGTCGGCGCGACTGACTCCGGGCACGGGAAACCGGAGAACCCTGGATGGCGGTGCATCCAGCGCGCTCGGATCGGGAATACGGGATTGGGACAATCACCCGGGAGCCCCAGCTCCCGGACGTAATGCCCTCGCCCTGTACCGGTTCGACAAACGACCTGCGGGGCGCGTGGGAACACGCAACCGGCCAGTCGCAAGACTGGCAGCTTATACAAGAAGGCGCGTTCTCACGCGCCCCGGCCTCCCGCGTTTCGGGAGGGGAGCTAAAGCATCACGGACGGCGAAGGCCGGTCCGGCCGGTGAACCGCGCCCCGTGGGTGCAAAGTGTCGCCGTCCGGCTCGCAAGGGGTGAGACTTTGGCGCTGATCGTCGAAAACGGGGACGGGCAGGCTGAGGTATTTGAAACTTGCAGAAGGAAGATGCTGTTCAGGCGGCGGCTTCCGCCAGCGCGTGTTTCCCAAACGTCTGAACGGGACTATGAGGCCAGCTGAAATCCGGGAGCGTATGGCATGTTCGACAGTCCGGCCTTTGCGGGCCATGAATCCGTCCACCACTTCCACGACGAGAAGACGGGTCTTCGCGCCATCATCGCCATCCACTCGACGGCTCGCGGGCCTGCGGGCGGCGGCTGCCGGATGTGGAACTACGAGACCTCCGAACAGGCGCTGACCGATGCCCTGCGGCTCTCCGAGGGCATGAGCTACAAGAACGTCATGGCGGACCTGCCGCTCGGCGGCGGCAAGGCGGTCCTGTGGGGCGATTCCCGGACCCAGAAGTCGCCGGAGCTGTTCCGGGCGCTCGGCCGGGCGATTGCGAGCCTGGGCGGCCGCTACTGGACAGCCGAGGACGTCGGCGTCTCGCCCGCGGACATGGCGTATGTGGCCGAGGAAACCCGCTATGTGGCGGGTCTCGACACCGGCAAGGCCGCCAGCGGCGATCCCTCTCCGTTGACTGCGCTGGGCGTGTACCTTGGCATCAGGGCTGCCGCCGCGCGTGCGTTCGGGACGGACGACCTGTCAGGCAAGCGCATTGCCGTGCAGGGCGTCGGCCATGTGGGCGGCTATCTCTGCGATCACCTCGCCGCCGCCGGCGCCGAGCTCCTGATCGCCGACGTGAATCCGGACGCGCTGACCGCCGTTTCGGCCCGGACCGGCGCCCGCATTGTCGATCCCGCGACCATCTACGACCAGGACGTCGACATCTTCTCACCCAATGCGCTGGGCGCGATCATCAACCCCGGCACCATCGATCGCCTGAAGGCCCGTGTCGTCGCAGGCGGCGCAAACAACCAGCTTGCAACGGCGGAGATGGGCGACCAGCTGACCGCACGCGGCGTCACCTACGCGCCGGACTACATCATCAACGGCGGCGGCATCATCAACGTCGCAGCGGAAATCTCCGGCCACTACGACCCCGCCTGGGTCGACGCCAAGGTGCGCCGGATTGGCCAGACCGTGGGCGAAGTTCTCGACCAGGCCCTAGCGGAGGGGCGCGCTCCCAACCGG
Source organism: uncultured Rhizobium sp. (assembly GCA_964407665.1). GTDB lineage: Bacteria > Pseudomonadota > Alphaproteobacteria > Caulobacterales > Hyphomonadaceae > CAYOWK01. Next base: position 16,189 of record CAYOWK010000026.1, read on the forward strand.
GTGGCGGACGACATCGCGCGTCGCCGGATACGCGAATCCCGGTGACGAACCGGCTGGCGCGATGCACGTTTGTGCACTGCAACGAAGCATCGGCGCCAGGAAGTATGGCCTGAAGATTGCTGGGACCGGCGTTCGTCGCGAAATGTGGCGCCAATATGGACGTGGTGCGTTCATTAGGATAGCGTTAACCGGTCGACAGAGGGCTACAGGTCTCATGTCCGAAGTAGTGGTCCAGATGAGTGGAGACGAAAGCCGCGATACGTCGCGCCTTTCCGAAGCCCTAGATGCATTCGCCAAGTGGAGTGCTGAATCTGGCCTTGCTTTCGAGTCGGGTGACGCCCCCGACATCATGATGATGACGGAGTTTGCTGGCGGGGAGATGCGCCGGAAACTGGTGTTCCAGGACCGGGATCATGCCGCGCGCTTCCTGATCTTCTGGCGGTCTGGCCGTTCGCGCCAGCAAGTACAGGCCCCGCCGCTCCAGACAATGTAGTCTGTGTTGAAGGTGCTCAGCATCTGTCTGGCCCGCTCCCCGTATCGCCTTTGACGCAGGGGACTGACGGTTGCGTCGCGCAGCCCTATACACCCCGACATGAAGGCTGAGGTTTCCGGCTCTGGACTGCGCATCGCCGTGATCGGCGCCGGCGTGATCGGTCTGGCAAGCGCTCTCGCGCTCGCGCGGGCCGGCGCGCACGTGTGCGTCTTCGAAGCGGCCGGGCAACCGGGGCTTCGCGCGACTGGCCGCGCCGGCGGAATGCTGGGCGTCACCTACGAAATCGAGGAGCTCGAAAAGGCGGGGGCTCTGGGTCTCGCGCGCCGGGCGATTGAGCTTTGGCCGGACTTCGCTGCCTCGTTGCAAGGCGGAGCGACGGCGGTCGACCTGAGATTCGGCGGCGCGCTCGCGTGTGCGACAACGGAGGCCGAGGAAGCCCGGCTTGAGGCGGTCGTTCAAACGGCGCGGAGCAAAGGTCTGCCAGTTCGCGCCCTCTCGCTGACGGACCTGACCGGGCTTGAACCAAGCTTGTCCGCCAACACACGTGCTGCCTGGCTCATGGAAGCGGACGGGCAGGTCGACCCGCGCTCACTCACCACGGCGCTCGTGACGGCGCTTGCCAAAGCTGGCGGGACGATCGTTCCGGACGCGGCTATCGCGAGCGTCCAGGTCGGCGATGGGTTCCGGATCGCCGGCGCGGGCGACTGGGACCGCATTCTGCTTGCGACCGGAGCCGCCGCGTACCCGGACTTCAGATCGGCTGGCGGCGACCTGATCGAGACCGGCGTTGGCTGCATTGTTCCGGTGAAGGGTCACATGCTGGCTTTTGAGACCGGGGTCGGCGCGCCACAGCACGTGATACGCTCGGGCGGCCTCTACATCATACCGAAGACCCGATGGACTCTCGTGGGCGCAACAAGCGAGCCGGGCCTTGCGGACGAGACCGCCGATCCCGACATTCTCTCCAGCCTGTTCGACCGTGCGGTAGACCTGGTTCCGGGACTGGCCGCCGCCCGCAGGGTCGACGGCTGGGCAGGCGTCCGCCCGGGGACCTCGGACGGCGCGCCCATGATCGGCGAGACCGCCATTGCCGGCGTCCACGCCGCACTGGGCTGCTACAGGAACGGCATCCTTCTCGCTCCGGCTGTCGTAGAAGAGGTCGCGTCGTCGATCCTGCACCGCGACGGATTGCCCACGCACGGAAGGTTCAACGTCCGGCGGTTTGACAAGCGTGTAGCGGCGCCGCAATCGCCGTAAGAGTTTCGTAGCGCCCCGCAATGCGAACGGGGCCCCGGGGAGATGCCTAATGTACCAGATCGCGCCGATGAACGAGGACCAGCAGGCGATCAAGGACGCTGTCGAGAAGATCTGTCAGCAGTTCGACGCCGAGTACTGGCGCAAGACGGACGAGACGGGCGCATGGCCTGAAGCGTTCACCCGCGCGATGGCAGAGGGCGGCTGGCTCGGCATCGCGATGCCGGAAGATGTTGGCGGATCGGGCATGGGCCTGATGGAAGCCTCGATCATGATGCAGACCGTCGCGCGTTCGGGCGCGGGCTTCACGGGCTGCTCGTCGATCCACCTCAACATCTTCGGCGCTGCGCCGATCGTGAAGTTTGGCACCACCGAGCAGAAGCAGGAATACCTGCCGAAGATCATCTCGGGCGAGCAGAAGATGTGCTTCGGCGTGACCGAGCCGAACTCCGGCCTCGACACGTCCAGCCTCGAGACCCGCGCCGAGCGCACCAACACCGGCTACGTCATCAACGGCCGCAAGATCTGGACGACAGGCGCCCAGCGCGCCGACAAGATCATCCTGATCGCCCGCACGACCCCGAAGGACCAGGTGGCCAAGCCCTACATGGGACTGTCGCTGTTCTACATGGACATGAAGGGCATCGAGGCGAAGCCGATCCCGAAAATGGGCCGCAAGGCTGTCGAGTGCAACATGCTGTACTTCGACAACGTCGAGATCCCGAAAGAGGCGCTGATCGGCGAGGAAGGCGCGGGCTTCAAATACCTGCTGCAGGGCCTCAACCCCGAGCGCGTGCTGTTTGCCGTTGAGGCCATCGGCCTCGGCTATTGCGCGCTTGAGCGTGCGACGACCTATGCCAAGGAACGCGTCGTGTTCGGCCGCCCGATCGGCCAGAACCAGGGCGTGGCGCATCCGCTCGCCAAGTGCTGGGCCGAACTGACCGCCGCCGAGCTGCTGGCCTACAAGGCCGCCAAACTCTATGACGACGGCCTTGACTGCGGAGCCGAAGCCAACGCAGCGAAGTATCTCGGCGCCGAGTACGGATTCAACGCATGCGAGGCGGCGGTCCTGGCTCATGGCGGCATGGGCTACGCGAAAGAGTACGACGTCGAGCGCTACATGCGTGAAGCGATGATCGCGCGTATTGCGCCGGTCAGCCGCGAGATGATCCTGAACTTCATCGCCGAGCGGGTGCTGGGCCTTCCGAAGAGCTACTAGTCGACACGCAAGAGGGCGGATGGAATGGGCGTCGACGCGAAGCTCATCCAGCCGCCCTTCGGCGATCTCGACTGGAACCACGAGATGCGGTGGTGGGAGCGCGACGGTTTCGCGCTCCCTTTGTTTTCCGGGGCGACCGTGGAGCTCTATGTTCCACCCGCGCTGGCCGCGCGCGAGCCTCTCCCTATCCCACAAGTGCTGATCGATGCTGCCGGCGCCATGCTCGCCCTGGGCCCTGAGGCGCTCGACGAGATTGTCCCTCACGTCTGGCAGACCTATCTCGACGCTATGAAAGCCGGCGCCGGGCATCGGGGCTTTCCAGAGCTGGCCGGCCCCGCCGACGTCTGGGGCGCCGTGCGCCCCTACACCCTGACGGTCGAACAGTTCGACAACTCAGCCTGGCTGATCTTCGAACTCGACTGCGACTGGGCTCCGGAGGACGGACTGCAGCTGGTGCTGAAGGGCGGTGCGCGGTGGGTGCGGGTCAGCCCCTATGACGGCCAGCTCACCGATGGGCGCGCCGCCGGGGATCCCTCGCTGGACGCATGGATGGCTGATCCCGCAACGAAGCTGCCGATTCGCGTGAGCCTCTGAATTCCTGCGGTTTGGTAATCTCGCGCCCGGGATCGCTTTGCAAAATCCCGCGTTGTGAATCCCGGAACTACCAAGGGACCAAAGAGGAGATTGCAATGATGAAATCAGTCATGTTTGGCGCTGCCGCTCTCGGCGCGCTCTCGTTCGCCGCGTGCACGCAAGGCGAAATGGAAGAAGCCGGCGAAGCGGCGGACACCCAGTACGAACAGTCGACAACGGGCCAGACGGATCTGGGCCAGGGTCCGATGGAAGAGGCCGGCGAACAGGCTGACGAAGCCATTGGCGAGGCCGAAGAAAACGCCAACGAGCTCGGCAACGATATCGAGGACGCGACGAACGACGCCGTGAACGACGTCGAGGCCGCTACCGATGGAAACGAGGCGACGAAGCCCGACTGATCGGGGCACGTAGCTGAAGCATTGAAACGGCGCCGGTGAACCGGCGCCGTTTCTCATTCAGTTTAGCGGCACTCGAACTGCGATGCGCTGCGACCATCGCCTTGGCCGGTGAAGACGGCTTTCTTCGGCCACGCGCAGACTTTCCGGTCGCCGCCGCCTTTCGAGAAGCCGGCCTTCAGTTCGTCCGGAGCCTTGCCGCCGCCGACCCACTGGTCGAGCGCCGTCAGATAGTCGACCTGGTCCGGGCCCGGTCCGCCGGAGCAGTGCAGGACGCCCGGCAGCATGAACAGCCGCACGTCGTTGCTGGCGCTGGCGTCAGTCTCCAGAACCTTGCCATGGTAGTCCAGCGACATGTTTGCGGAGAGGGCGGAGTCTGCCCAGCCGTGGAACATCAGCAGTTTGCCGCCGCTCTTGCGGAAGGCCGAGAGGTCCGGATCGGTCGGGCTCAGGGTGCTGTGGAAGAACCCGGCCGAGGGGTGCGGCTTCGAAGGATCATAGTTCGCGTACGACCAGTCCTTGTCCTGTGCGATCATGTATCCGAGCAGACCCGTGCTGAAGCCAAACGCGAGGCTCGGCATGCCTTTTCCGGCCATGTCCTTGCCGCCGACCAGCCAGGGCAGCCAGCCTGCCGGTTCAGCCTCGCCGCCCACCGGGAAGCCTACGCCATACCCTTTACCCGGGCCGCGATAGATCGTTTCTGCGGCAGCGAGTTCGGGCTTGCTGAGGCAACCGTCCTTGTTGCCGCCCTTGCAGGCGATGACCTTCGGATCGAACGTGCAGACCTGCGGGTCTGAAACGATGCCGTCGGTCAGACCGTCCTTGGCATCGCACTGGGCGAGCATGGCTTTGCCAAGAGCGTCGCGGTCCGCCTTGTTGAGCATCGGCGTCGAGAGGTTCTTCGGATCCGGATACATCTTCTGCGTGACGTTCGCGAAGCTGTTCGCAATCCACGTCAGGTTGAGTGCAGGCGCGCCTGCGATGATCCCGTCGAAATCGTCCGGGTAGCGCTGCGCCGCCATCAGCGCCTGGCGTCCGCCATTCGAGCAGCCTGCGAAATATGACTTCTCGGGCTGCCGGCCATAGCGCGCGTTGACGGCGGCCTTGGATACCTCGGTGGTGCGATGGATGCCGAGATGCGCGTAGTTGACGATGCGCTCCATCTCGCCGAGCGCCCAGCTGCCGTCCGCGCCGTTCATCATGGCGTGGCCGGTATCCGTACCGGCGGAAGCGTAACCCTGCAGCAGGGCGCCGTAGCTGAGCGCCTGGTTGTCGACGCGGCCGGCAAAGCCGCCCTGGCCACCCATCACGAACTTGCCGTTCCAGGCGTCAGGCAGCCAGACAGAGAACTTGATCTCCTTGCCGATCACGCCAGACAGCTTGCAATGCGGGGCTGGAGTCTTGGCGGGGACAGCATCCGTGATCTGCACATCTGGAAGCTGCAAGCCCTTCAGGCTTTCGCAGGCGATCTGTGCCTGTGCAGTCCCACACGCAAGCGCAAGCAGGCTGACGGCGGCGGCGTATCGTAACAGTCTCATGTGGCCCTCCCGAATTTTCGGTATGCCTGACACGTGACCGCGGGCTTGCCAATTTGCCGTAACGTCAGTTTGCCTGGTAAGCCCGGACTTACTGCTCGTTCCGCCATTTCTCCATCGAAGCGGAGATAGCAAAGGTCTCGCGGTACTTCGGAGAATCGGAAGGTCGCGGGGCCTTCTGGCTCGTCAGCGCCATGATCTCGGCGAGCTTGTTGTGGGCCGCTCCCGCCTGACCCGCGCCGATGTAGGCGTGCAGCTCGACCAGCGCGCTGGACAGGAGGTCGTGCGCCCGGATGACGAAGTAGGGCTCGTCGTCGGGGAGCGTGGGGTAGGGGTCGTACTTCGACGGATTGGCCTTCGATCCAAGGGGAGCGGGTTTGTCGGACATGGTTCGGCCTCACGATTCGTATGCGCAATCATAACCGCTTTTCGGCGACGCAGCGCTGTTAACGACTCGATAACCCTGATTAACGACCTTCATCCACCGGTTTCAAAGGCGGCTGCCATGATCGAGTCGGCAGGTTCATCCAGGGCGCAGGCCCGCACCGTCGCGACGGCGGCGATCCAGTCAGCCTCGACGGCGACGGGCGCGGATTTCCAGTTCCTGCTGAAAACGGCCCAGCGCGAAAGCGGCTTTAACGCATCCGCCCAGGCGTCGACGTCCAGCGCCCGCGGCCTTTTCCAGTTCACCAGCGGCACGTGGCTGTCGATGGTCGACCGCTACGGGGCACAGCACGGGCTGGACGTGACAGGAGCGAGCCGCGAACAGATTCTGGCGCTGCGCGACGATCCGGCCCTGTCCGCCCGCATGGCAGGCGAGCTGGCGCGTGAGAACGCCGCCGCAATGGCGCGCGATATTGGCCGCCAGCCGACGTCTGGCGAGCTGTACGCGGCGCATTTCCTTGGGCCTGCGGAAGCCTCGCGCCTGATCCAGGCCGCGCGCACAGGCGGGGAGGTCTCGGCGTCGGCTGTGTTTCCAGCTGCGGCCGCTGCAAACACGCCGGTGTTTGAGGCCAATGGCCGTGAGCGGACCGTCGCAGAGCTCTATGCCAATCTGACGGGGCATTCGGTCGGGGCTGCAGACCGGGGCGAGATTGCGACCGCCGGGACTGGGGCCATGAACGCTGCGCCTGCAGACCATGCGGATGCAGTGCTGGCGGCACGGCTGGGGGTGGCGCAGCTTGCGTCCACGCTCATGACGGCTCTGTTTGATCTGCAATCTGAGCCCGGGAAGGGCCGCAGCGACGTCTGAGCGCGTTATGCTGCCCGACTATTGCCCTGGAGCAGCAGCGCGCTCGTCTGCGACAGGTATGCCCTCGTCTGAGTCGTCGCCTTCGTCGGTCGCAGCGTCGACGAGCGCCTCGACAGCTGCAGCAGGCGCCGAAGCCATAAAGGACACCACAGCCTCGCCAGTGCTTGCCGTCATGGTGTCGTCAGCCATGAACTTGCGCAGCTGGGCGGCGGCCAGATCGTCGGCCGTCGAGTTCGACCGCTCTCCCCAGGACAGCCGCTCGACAAGGTCGGCATGGGCGAGCATGTCGCCGCCTGTCAGCTGAATGAACGCCGCCTCGATCAGGTCGGCGACATGGGCGTCCCGCGAGCGGCCCGTCGTTCCGCCCATCATGACGGCGATGACGCGGTGGTCGCCGCGCTTGGCCGAGGCCATCAGGTTGTAGCCCGACGCGTTGGTGTAGCCGGTCTTGATGCCGTCCACGCCTTCGACGTTCGCCAGCAGCTCGTTGTGGTTCTTGTAGGTGCGCTTGTTGTAGGTGAAGCGCGGCGTCGCAAAGTAGGTGTAGCGGTCCTTGTGGTCGATCAGGATCGCCTCGGCCAGCTTCGCCATGTCGCGGGCGGTAGTCACCTGACGCGAGTCCGGAAGGCCCGAGGGATTGTAGAAGGTGGTGTTCTCCATCCCGAGTTCGCGTGCCTTGTCGTTCATCGCAATCGCGAATTTGGTTTGCGAGCCGCCGAGCTTCTCGGCCAGCACCATGGCGACATCGTTGGCGGATTTGGTGACCAGCGCCTGGATGGCGTCGTCAACGCGGATGGTTGACCCGGTCTTCAGGCCCAGTTTTGACGGCGCCTGCGAGGCGGCATGCTTCGAAACCGGAAGCCGGTCGGTCAGCTTCAGCTTGCCCGAATCGAGCGCGTCGAAGGTCAGATAGAGGGTCATGACCTTGGTCAGGGACGCCGGATAGCGCAGATCGTCGGCATTACGGGCGTGCAGAACCTGCGCGGAATCCATGTCGACGACGATGGACGCATACTTCCCGGCCCAGGCCGGCATGGCGACCAGAGCCGCCAGCACCAGGCCGACCACAACTTTCCAGACGTTGGAAACCAGAGTCAGAGGCCTCATTGGGGAGGGATCCCTGTTCAAGTTGATGCAAACCGCACAGAGCAGAGGGTCCGAGAACCAGCTTACTCAAAGCTTAAGTCACGTCATGTTAAATATGCAGGAACGCGGCCATTTCCGCTGCAAGCAATCCCCTTGGGCAAGTTTCGATTCAACCAGACCGCTCGGCGCCTTTAACAGGAGCACGGGCGACATTAACTCTCCCTGAACCAGACCGGAAACCCTGCAGACTGTGGAGACTTTGCCGGCGGCCGCAAGCTCGGGGTTGCCGGAAGCGGGTGCGACCGGAATCTCAATCGGCTCCAAGGGGCGGTTAGGCCCTTCCCCCCGGCCCCGACTTCAATATCTAATAGGGAAGCGGCCGCCCTTGCGATGGCCCGTATCGATCCAGTTGGCCCCCGGTGGGCAGAGGCGTCTCGGAACAATGGCGGACAAGATTTTCCTGGCGGGACCAAAGGGGCCACCCGGCCCCCGCGGGCCGGGTGCGAACAAGGGACCGGCTGACGCAAACCGGGAGGTGGGCGTCGCCACGCGCGTCAAGCCGCAGACCAAGAAGCCCTCGATGTACCGGGTGCTGATCCTCAACGACGACTACACGCCGATGGAATTCGTGGTGCTCGTCCTCGAGCACTTCTTCAACAAGTCGCGGGAAGAGGCGACCCGGATTATGCTGCACGTCCACAATTACGGAGTGGGTGTATGCGGCGTCTATCCTTTCGAAGTCGCCGAGACCAAGGTGGCGCAGGTGCTGGACCTCGCCCGCCGCAGCGAACACCCCCTGCAATGCACCATGGAAAGGGAGGACTGACCGCAGATGCCTTCGCTGACGCCCAGTCTTGAACACGCCCTGCAACGCGCCCTCGAACAGGCCGCAGAGCGCAAGCACGAATACGCCACGCTGGAGCACCTGTTGCTCGCCCTTACCGAGGACGAGGACGCCTCCGACGTCATGACGGCCTGCAAGCTCGATATCGAGAAGCTGCGCCGCGATCTGGTCAACTATCTCGACAATGACTGCGCCAGCTTCGTCGTCGAGGACGGCGGGCAGGTGCACCCCACCGCTGCGTTCCAGCGGGTGGTTCAGCGCGCCATCCTGCACGTCGAGAGCTCCAGCCGTGACGAAGTCACCGGCGCCAATGTCCTGGTGTCGATCTTCGCCGAGCGCGACAGTCATGCCGCCTACTTCCTGCAGGAGCAGGACATGACGCGCTATGACGCCGTGAACTACATTTCCCATGGCATCGCCAAAAAGCCGGGCATGTCCAAGCCGAAGCCTGTCGAAGGCGCGTCGGACCGCGAAGAGGAGACAACGAAACCTGTGGGCGAAGCGCTGACGGCCTACTGCGTAAACCTCAACGAGAAGGCCAAGCAGGGGAAGACTGATCCCCTGATCGGCCGCCATGCGGAAGTCGAGCGTGCGATCCAGGTTCTCTGCCGCCGCCGCAAGAACAACCCGCTTCTGGTGGGCGATCCGGGCGTCGGCAAGACCGCCATTGCCGAGGGCATGGCCAAGAAGATCGTCGATGGCGAGGCGCCCAGCATCCTCAAGGACGCTGTCATCTTCTCGCTCGACATGGGCGCGCTGCTGGCCGGCACCCGCTATCGCGGCGACTTCGAGGAGCGCCTCAAGGCGGTCGTGAAGGAGCTGGAAGAGCAGCCCAAGGCCGTTCTGTTCATCGACGAGATCCACACCGTGATTGGCGCCGGCGCGACCTCGGGCGGGGCCATGGACGCCTCCAACCTTCTGAAGCCCGCGCTTCAGTCCGGCGGCCTGCGCTGCATGGGCTCGACGACCTACAAGGAATACCGCCAGCACTTCGAGAAGGACCGGGCGCTCGCCCGCCGCTTCCAGAAGATCGACGTGGTGGAGCCCTCGGTCGAGGATTCGATCAAGATCGTGATGGGTCTCAAACCGTACTTCGAGGAGTTCCACGGCCTCAAATACACAAACGAGGCTGTCCGCACCGCGGTCGAGCTGTCGGCCCGCTACATCACGGACCGCAAGCTGCCCGACAAGGCGATCGATGTGATCGACGAGGCCGGCGCGGGCCAGTGGCTGGTCCCGGAAGCCAAGCGCCGCAAGCAGATCGGCCCCAAGGAGATCGAACTCGTCGTCTCCAAGATGGCGCGCATTCCGCCCAAGCAGGTCTCCAAGTCGGACTCTGACCAGCTGCGTACGATGGAAACCGATCTCAAGCGCGTGGTCTTCGGACAGGACGCCGCCATCACGGCGCTGGCTTCGGCCATCAAGCTGGCGCGGGCGGGCCTGCGCGAGCCCAACAAGCCGATTGGCTCCTACCTGTTCTCTGGCCCCACAGGCGTCGGCAAGACCGAGGTCGCCCGTCAGCTGGCGTCGCTCCTCGGCGTCGAGCTGCTGCGCTTCGACATGTCGGAATACATGGAACGGCACACGGTCAGCCGCCTGATCGGCGCGCCTCCGGGCTATGTCGGTTACGATCAGGGCGGTCTGCTGACCGACCAGGTCGACCAGCATCCGCACTGCGTCCTGCTGATGGACGAGATCGAGAAGGCCCACCCGGACCTGTTCAACATCCTTCTGCAGGTGATGGACAACGGCACGCTCACCGACTCGAACGGCAAGAAGATCGACTTCCGGAACGTGATCCTGATCATGACCACAAACGCGGGCGCATCCGACGCCGCCAAGGAGTCCATCGGCTTTGGCCGCGGAAAGCGCGAAGGCGAGGACGAAGAGGCCATCAAGCGCCTGTTCACCCCCGAGTTCCGCAACCGCCTCGACGCGACCATCCCGTTCGCGGGCCTGTCGCGCGAGATCATCGAGCAGGTGGTGGACAAGTTCATCCTCCAGCTGGAAGCGCAGCTCGCGGACCGCAACGTCACGATCGCGCTCACCACCAAGGCTCGCGCCTGGCTGGCGACCAAGGGTTACGACGAGGCCTTCGGCGCGCGTCCGCTGGGCCGCGTGATTCAGGAGCACGTGAAGAAGCCGATGGCGGAGGAGCTGCTGTTCGGTGCGCTCCAGAAGGGCGGCGGCGTCAAGATCGACGTCGACAAGGACGATCCGGACAAGCTGTCGTTCACCTACGTCGAGGACGCCAAGCCCAAGGCCAAGGAAATGGGCGAGCCCGAGCCGGTCGAATAAGGGCAGGGCATCCTGATCTACGCAGGCGGCGGGTCGAAGGGCCCGCCGTTTGTCGTTGAGCGGCGCTCGCTGCGCTAATGGCGGTCAGGTTGTGGCGGCGGAACTCACTCCGATCGTTCTTCGATACGCGGCTTGGCGACAGGCCGGAGGCCCCGTATGCGTTTCAGCAACGAGAAACCCGGGAGGACCTACATGACCCTGCGCCTTTTGACCGCCGCCGCCATCGCCGCCCTTGCTGCGGGCTGCACACATGTGCCGGGCGATATGCCGGCTGCGCCTGCAGCACCCGCCGCGCCTGTCGCCGCCGTCGCGGCGCCTGCAGCCCCGCCCGCGCCTGCAGCGCCTGCGGCCGCGCCGACCGGCCCGGCGCCGCTCCAGGTCCTGAACCCCACCTACGTCTCGATCCCGATGGAGATCACCATCAACAAGCCGGTGAAAGAGGTGTGGGCGCGCATCGGCAAGTATTGCGACATCTCGGAATGGCTGCAGATCGCGACCGGATGCACCATCACGTCGGGCAAGGACGGCGAAGTGGGCGCGGTTCGCACCGTCGGCGCCGAGATCCTCGTCGGCAAGACGGAGTACTCCTACACCTACACCCAGCCGGTGCGCGAAGGCCGTCTCTACAACCTCTACCACGGCACGCTGGAGGCCCGTCCCATCGATGCGAACACGACGCGCATGTACTACACGCTGGTGTACGACAACTCGCTGATCCCGGGCGATGCAGCCGCCAAGGCCGCCGACATCGAGCGCCGCCGCGTGGCGTTCACGCGCGCCCTGCAGAACATGAAGACGCTCGCTGAAGGCGGCACGATCGCGCCGAGGGGCTGATCGAGCCCGTTGGTAGCCAGAGGCAGTCGCACGCTCTGACCTGAAACCTGCAGCGCGTTGATCTTCGATCAGGGGGCTGCAGGTCGGTGGGGGATGTTTTCGCCAGGAACAAAGACTGTCGCGAAGTCGCCTGTTGTCCTCGACCAGTGCTTTACAGCGTAGCCGATGAAACCGGGGCGCACGAACTCGATCATCACGACATCATTTGGGGTGTCGACTGCGGGGCGTGCGGGAGAAGTTGGAGCATATCGTCCCGGCGGTCCAACGGCGACCGCCCATTCGTCGAGACTGGTCGCAGGTCCCTCGACCAGCGCGAATGGGGCGTCGGGAAGCGAATGGAGCCTGGCCTGCAGGCGTCTCGTTCCGCGCGTGGTTCCCGCGATGAGCTCCAGAGTATCCAGAGCGCCGTCCCCATCGAAATCTCCGCGTCCAGCCACCGGCGCATCTGCCGGCTGAGACACATTCGGAAAATTCAAATGGTCGGGCATGGCCGCTCTCTGCGCTTCGGCCGACCCGATGCAAACACAGGCGATCGCCACAAGCCCGAAAGCAGACCTCATGAAGCCCCCAAACCCGCACGCTGTCAGCATGCGGGTCGATTGGGTCAGTAGCAACAGTCTACTGACCCAATAGCGGGCTAGACTGGACTAGCGCGCCTCGGCTTCCTGGGCGGCCTTCTCGTCGTTGGCGCGCTTGATGACGTAGTGGAAGATGGCGTCGGTCTGTTCCGCCGTCAGCATGGTGCCGAAGCCCGGCATGCCGCGCTGGGCGCGGTCGCCAGCGCGAACGGCGCCATCCCAGCTCGTCTTGTCGCGGAGCAGGGCGCTGTAGCGCAGGTCCGGAGCAACGGCGCCGGCGGCGGGAACCGTGCGGCGGCCATGGCAGGCCGAGCAGGACGCATCATACAGCTGTTCGCCCGACGCCACCGTCTCGTTGTTGGCGGTCAGCAGAGGCGGATCGATCTTCACGGACGCAGGCGCCGCCATGCCAGCGGGCATGTCCGCCGGAAGCGTAGCGGTCCCGCCGGCCTTGAAGACCAGGATGCGGCTGTTGTTGGCGGAAACAGCGCTCGTGCGCTTGCCGCCTGGAGGCAGACCGCGCGCGCCGACCAGAATGGCGACATGCTGCTGGCCGTTGACCGTGTAGGTCGACGGGGCAGCGACAACGCGGGCGCCAGTCGGTGCAGACCACAGCTTCTCGCCTGTCTTGGCGTTGTAGGCGACGAACTCGCCCTTGTGGTTGCCCGAGAAGACGAGATTGCCCGAGGTCGCGAGCACGCCAGTTGCGCCGTAGACATCGTTCTGGACGCGCCAGACTTCCTTGCCCTGAACCGGGTCCCAGGCCAGCAGGTAAGAGTCCGTTTTGGGCGCCGTGCCCATTGCGACGACCGGTGTTTCGCCGGGGCCGGCCGCAAAGCCGATACCGGTGTTCCAGCCCTGCATGTTGGGTTTGAAGTCCTTGGGGGGCGCGTAGGTAGCGGGCGAGACCGTCACCGGCAGGTAGACGAGGCCGGTTTCCGGGCTGAACGCCATCGGGTGCCAGTTGTGCATGCCCAGCGCCGCCGGAGCGACGATAACGGCCTTGCCGGTCAGGTCGAAGCGGGCTTCCGGAACTTCCACGGGACGGCCAGTCTTCATGTCGACATGCGTCGCCCAGGTAAGGGGAGCAAACTTGTTGGCGTTCAGCAGCTCGCCGGTCTTGGCGTCCAGAACATAGAAGAAGCCGTTCTTCGGCGCCTGCATGACCACGCGGCGCATCTTGCCGTTATAGTTCAGGTCCGCGACCATGATGGGCTGGGTGGCCGTATAGTCCCAGGTTTCGCCGGGCGTGGTCTGGTAGTGCCACTTGTAGGCGCCGGTGCGCGGGTCGAGGGCGACGATCGAGGACAGGAACAGATTATCGCCGCCGCCGGGTGAACGGATGGCCTGGTTCCAGGGCGTTCCGTTGCCGGTGCCGACGTAGAGCAGGTCGAGCTCCGGATCATAGGCGATGCCATCCCACAGGGTGCCGCCGCCGCCGAGTTTCCACCATTCGCCTTTCCAGGTGGGCAGGGCGATGTTCTGGAGTTCAGGCTGTTCCTGCGGCTGGTTCGGTTCGCGGGGCACGGAATACCAGCGCCAGTCCTGCTTGCCGGTTTCGGCGTCATAAGCGGTGATATAGCCCCGCACGCGATATTCGGCGCCGCCATTGCCGATGATGACCTTGCCTTTGACGATGCGGGGCACGCCGGTGATCGTGTAAGGCTGCGACGTATCGCTCGTCTGAACCGACCAGACTTCCTTGCCGGTCTTGCCATCGAGCGCGATCAGGCGGCCATCAAGAGCCCCCAGATAGATCTTGCCGTTCCAGGCGGCCACGCCGCGGTTGACGACATCGCAGCAGGCGTCAGCGCCTTTGGCCTTGTCGACCTTGGGATCGTACTCCCAGATCTTCTCGCCGGTGGCGACATTGTAGGCCTTCACCATCGACCAGGCGGTCGTCAGGTACATCACACCGTCCACGATGACGGGCGTGGATTCCTGGCCGCGCTCGGTGTCGATGTCGCCATACCAGGCGAGGCCGAGCGACTTCACGTTCGTGTCATTGATCTGGTCGAGGGGGCTGAAGCGCTGCTCGCGATAGTCGCGGCCGGCCGCCAGCCAGGAACCGGGCTCCTTGTCGGCGTTGATCAGGCGCTTGGCATCGACGGCGGCGGCGCCCAGTTCGTTCGTCTTGGGCGCAGAGACTGCGGCATCGCCGGGCGCTCCGACCGTGTCGCCGGTTTTGCAGCCGGAAACGAGGGAAACCGCCATCGCCAGAACGGCGATGGAAACGAGACTCTTGCGCATACCGATTCATTCCTCCCTGAGGTCGGGTAGCCCAAAGGCAGGTTATACCCCTGCGGACTTCTGGAAACTCCCCGGTCTCCCGACGCCGGCAACCTAGATCGCGTTGCCCGGCAAGGGAAGTGCGTGAAGCGAGCCCGACCGTTCACATTGGAGTACGACAGTCCGCGACATCTGGACCAGCTCGACGGTCAGTCCAGGGCGATGACACGGCTCTGCAGCGCCTCGATGGCGTCCGAGGGCGTCGAGGTGTCGGCCATCAGGCGGCGGAAGCTGGCTTCCAGGAAGCCGCCCTCGATCATGTGGTCGACCAGGTGGAAGAGCGGCGCCCAGTACCCATTTTCCGACAGGAAGGCCATGGGTTTGGAATGCAGGGCCAGCTTGGCCCAGGACAGTGTCTCGACGGCCTCTTCGACTGTGCCGATGCCGCCGGGCAGAACGATGAACCCGTCCGCCTCGTCGAGCAGGATCTTCTTCCGCTCATGCATGGTGTCGACCAGCCAGTGCTCGACGTCGGAGAGCTCCCCTTCGATCTCGCGCAGGAATTTGGGCATCACGCCGAGGACCTTGCCGCCCGATTCGTGCGCCGCGGAAGCGACCCGGCCCATCAGTCCGACATTGCCGCCGCCATACACCACCCGCATCCCGCGCTTCGCGATTTCCCGCCCGAGCCGCCGGGCGAGATCGAGGTAGGCGACGTCGACATTGTTCGAAGAGCCGCAATAGACGGTGATGGACTTGATCGGGGACATCGGGGCTCCTGGGCCTCCATTTTCTGGGCCGCCATGAATGCGCTGGTTTGCGGCTTTCTGGAAGCTGCAACCTGCGCGCCACGGGGTTCCCGCCAGTCCCGTGACAGGATACGCCGAAACCGGCTGGTTTCCTGAGCCGGGCCGCCCTACATAGGCCCGGACATGTCCAGACACCCCCACGCCTCCACCCAGACCGCTGACGCCGATTCCATAGAGAGCGGGGACGCCGGTCTCGGCGTTTCTCTCGTCCGGATCGGCCGAATCCTTGGCCGCAGCGAGCTGGCGAAATGGCGGCCCATGATGGCCTTCGCGTTGATCGTCACGCTGGTCTCGAAGGCGCTGGCGGTGATCTCGCCGATCTTTTTTGGCGACGCCATCAACGCCATGACGGGTCCCAACGCAGCCATGGCCGCTGTTCTGGGGCTGATTGGCTGGTGGACGGCCGCCCGCATCCTGTCGGCCAACCTGCCTTATCTGCGGGACGGGCTGTTTGCGCCAGTCAGCCAGGACGCCCAGCGCCTGATTGCGGTGGATGCCTACGGGCACGCCCAGAACCTCTCGCTCCAGTTCCACCAGACCCGCCGGACCGGCGCCCTGAACCGCGTTATCGACCGGGGCGTGGCGGCGCTGGACTTCCTGATCCGGTTCCTTGCCTTCAATATCGGGCCCACACTGATAGAGCTGGCGCTGGCCGCTATCGTCCTGTCGACGCGCTACAGCCCGCTGGCGGCGCTGGTCGCAGTGGTGACGGTTGCGGTCTATGCGGCGTTCACGTTTGCGGTCACCAACTGGCGGACCGTGCAGCGCCGCCGCATGAACGAGGCCGATACCGAACTGCGCGCGCGGGCCGTGGACAGCCTTACAAATTTCGAGACCGTGAAGGCCTTCGCCGCCGAAGCACGCGAGACGGAGCGGTATGACGACTCGATGCGGCGCTACAACATCGAGTCCGTGAAGGTCTCCCAGTCCATGGCGATCCTCAACGCCGGGCAGGATATCATCATGGCGCTGGGGCTGACGGCGGTATCGATCATCACCGCCATCGCAACCTTCGATGGGCGCGTGCAGCCGGGCGACATGGCGGCGGTCGTGATGATCATGACCAACCTCTACCGGCCCCTGAACATTCTTGGCTGGGCGTTCCGCGAGATCAAGCAGGGCGCGGTGGACCTCGAAAAGCTCTACGGGCTCATGGGCATGAAGCCGGAAGTCGCGGATGCGCCCGGCGCTACGCCGCTCAGGGTGTCCGGCGGGGCGGTCCGCTTCGAACAGGTTGCATTCGCGCACGATGCGCGCGCGGCGGGCCTTGAAGATGTGTCCTTCGACGTGCCCGCCGGCTCGAAGATCGCCATCGTCGGTCCCTCGGGGTCCGGCAAGTCCACGCTTCTGAAGCTGCTCTTCCGCTTCTACGACACCAAGGGCGGCCGCGTCTTCGTGGATGGACAGGATGCCCGCAGCGTGACCCAGCAGTCGCTGCGCGACGCCATCGGTCTGGTTCCGCAGGAAGTGGTGCTGTTCAACTCATCGCTCCGCGAGAACCTCGTCTACGGAAAGCCGGACGCAACCGACGAAGAGGTGCGCGAGGCCGCCCGCAAGGCGCAGCTGCTGGACTTCATCGACGCACTTCCGAAGGGCTGGGAGACGCGCGTCGGCGAACGCGGCGTTAAGCTCTCCGGGGGCGAAAAACAGCGTGTGGGCATAGCGCGCGCGATCCTGAAGAATCCGGCCATCCTGGTGCTGGACGAGGCGACATCGGCGCTGGATTCTGTCACCGAACAGGAAGTGCAGGAGGCGCTGGACGAGGCCGCGCGGGGCCGCACCACGCTCATGGTGGCGCACCGCCTCTCCACGGTCGCGGGCGCAGACCAGATCATCGTCCTCAGCGAAGGCCGCGTGGTGGAGCGCGGCTCACATGAAGAGCTGCTGGCGCTCGGCGGGCTCTACGCCGACCTCTGGAGCCGCCAGGCCCGCACGCGGGAAGGCATGTCGGCAGACCTGGATGCCGTAAACGAAGTGGCGGCGGAGTAGGAATTCATAGTCAGTCCACCAGCGTAGGATAGGATGGACGGCCATCCGGAAGAAACGGGCGGACCAAGGGGGGCTGCTTGCAATCATTCCTGTTTACACTCGGGTTCTGGTGGATTTCGGTCCTCTACGTGCTGCTGGCTGCCGTCTCGGCGCTGTTGCCGGGGCATGGCCCTGTGCGGTGGGCGGTGCGCCGCTATGTGAAGCGGATGGTGCAGCTGATGAAGCTGTGTGGCATTCGTCCCGAGACCCGTGGGCGTGAACGCCTGCCTCCTGCTCCCTTCATCGTGGCCCCCAAGCATTCCAGCTATGGCGATGGCTTCCTGATGTATGCGCAGTTCGACGATCTTGCGTTCGTCACGGGCGACCACCTCGAGCGGTTTCCATTCGTGCCGCGGGTGCTGGAGAAGCTGGGCGCCATCGTCATCGACAATTGCGGCGGACCGGAAGCGCGCAAGGATCTGTCCGCGTCTTTCGCGCAGGCCGCCGCCGCCGGGCGCAATGTGCTGATCTATCCCGAGGGGCATCTGGCGCGCGTGGGCGAGCGCCACCGCTACCGGTCCGGTGTCTGGCACATGCAGGAGGCGTCAGGCTGGCCGGTCGTTCCCGTCGCAACCAGTCTTGGGCTGCGCTGGCAATGCGAGGACTATGCAAAGTATCCCGGGCCAGCCGTGGTGGAGTTCCTCGAGCCGATCATGCCGGGCCTGGGCAAGGACGAGTTCCTGAGGCTGCTGGAAGAGCGGATCGAGACGCGAACAGCGCAGCTGCTGGACGAAGGTCGCGCGTGGGATGCTGCAAATGGCGTGACGCGACCGCCCGCTGAACCCCATGCGGCGGCCTGATCAGGTCAGGCCTTCGCTGTCACGATCCATGTGGCGCCGTTCATCCGGACGGCTCCGGACGCGTCCGCAAAGCGGACCAGCGCCGCCTCGACCGCCGGGATGACCTCCGGGATCCGGTCCTCGCCGAACTCGCGCACCAGCCGCGAGACGGGACCGAACTTCATGGCGTCCACAGCCGCTTCGTGTGCAGTATCGCCCAGTTTCACCTGCGCGTCGAAGGGCTCGATAGACACGTCGATGAACCCGGCCTGACCCAGAATGCCGGCAAGGCGTTCCTTGTCGGAGAACGCGAACGGCCCGGGTGCGGTAAGGTCGGCGGGCGGCGGCGTGTGGTTGAGCGCCTCCCGCGCGGCAGCCAGCGGCGCCATCGCCCACGGGTTCTCGCGCGGATGCCGCCAGCAGACGAAGGCCAGGCGCCCGCCGGGCTTCATCGCAGCGCGCATGTGGGTGAACGCAGCGGCCGGATCATCGAAGAACATCACGCCAAAGCGGGAGAAGAGCAGGTCGATGCCAGCAGGCAATTCTGCCGTCGCCGCGTCACCGTGTGCGAACGACAGCTGCGTCAGGCCGGATGCGCCCAGCTGTCCATTTGCAACCTCCAGCATCGGGGTCGAGACGTCGACCCCGAAGACAGCGCCGCCAGCCCCGACCGCTTCGGCCAACGCGAACGACGTTCCCCCGCAGCCGCAGCCGATGTCCAGAACACGCTCACCCGGCGCGGCGAGCGCCGCCTTGAGTGCAGCCTCGCCGAAAGGCTTCACGTGACGCTCGGTCTCCTCGACGAATTTTGCCCAGCGTTCGCCCAGCGCACCGTTCCAGTCATCCATCCCCGTACCGCTGGTGCTCATGCGCTTCCCTTTATTCGTTTTGGCTAAACTAGTGCGACCCGCGCCGATGTGAAGCCCCTGCCGGTTGTTATCGGCGCCGCCTGTCGTCACGGTCGGAGATCACAGCAGCAAACGAGATTCGGTGATGGCGAAGAAACCCGAGCGAGACCTTGAGAAGAGCTACACGACGGACCAGTTCGTCGCGAAGCTGCGCCGGCTGGCCGACAGCCTCGAGGGCGGCAAGGCCTTCACGATCCAGATCGCCGGCGAACGCATCCGCGTGCCGGCGCGCGCCGTCTTCAACATCGAACACGAGCGCGACACCGAAGGCGAGGAGATCGAATTCCAGATCAAGTGGAAGCCGGAGGCGTAGGATCGCTTTGCGGCGCCTGACAGGGGCTGCATGGGTTGCGCTGGCTGAACTGGCCCTTCCTGGTGGCTTCTGTTGTGCGCCATAAGTTGACCGCAATTGCGGGGCGGCATGCGGCCGCGCTGGGGGAGGGCTTTGCTTGGTTCGCGTTCTGCTTGTCGTGCTGGGCGGTCTCGCTGTCTTCGTGCTCGGCGTGATCGCTTTCAACCTTTCAGTCTTTGAAGCGCCCCACCGGGACGGTCCTCCTCGCCTCATCGCACATCGCGGCGTGCATCAGACGTTCGATCATGAGAATCTGGAAAGCGACACCTGCACGGCTGAACGCATCCATACGCCCGAGCATCAGCTCCTCGAGAATACCGTGCCGTCGATGGAAGCCGCGTTCGCCTCCGGCGCTGATGTTGTGGAGCTGGATGTTCACCTGACCCCGGACAAGCAGTTCGCCGTCTTCCATGACTGGACGGTCGACTGCCGCACGGAGGGCGAAGGCGCCACCGAGGAGCGGGAGATGGCGTATCTGAAGTCTCTCGACATCGGCCACGGCTACACGGCCGACGGGGGCAAGACGTTCCCGCTTCGCGGCAACGGCGTAGGCCTGATGCCGGCCCTGCCGGAGGTGCTGGAGCGGTTTCCGGACCGGCCCTTCCTCGTCAACTTCAAGAGCCGGCGCGCCGAAGAGGGCGATGCGCTGGCCTCACTGATCGAGCAGCACCCCGATTGGCGAAAGTCGATCTGGGGCGTTTATGGCGGGGCGGAGCCTACAGACCGCAGCCTGGAGCGGATGGCCGGATTGAAGGGCTATACGAAGCGCTCGATGATGGATTGCATGGTCGACTATGAGCTGACCGGCTGGACCGGGATCGTCCCGGCTTCGTGCCGGAACACCGTGGTGCTGGTCCCTTCGAACCTGGCGTGGGCGGCTTGGGGCTGGCCGCACAAGTTCACGAAGCGAATGGAGAAGGCGGGTTCCGAGGTGATCCTCATCGGGCCGTTTCACGGCGGTGATATCGGTTCAAGCGGCGTCGATACGATCGAGGCCGCGAGAGATGTACCCAGGGGATATGGCGGCTATGTTTGGACAAACCGGATCGAGGTCGTCGGGCCTGTCCTGAAAGGGGCGCTCGACTGACTGGATATGCCGTTCCGGCTGTCCGCTACTCGATCACTGGCACATGCGCCCCGGCCTCGCGCGGCAGGGTTCCATCTAGGCGCGGGTCGGGGGCTACCTCGATCTGTCGCTTCACCGGCGTGAACCCGGCGCTCGTGTAGAACGGCAGCGCCGTGGGGTGGTCGCCGGTGCAGGTATGGAGCCACACCCGGGTGATCCCGGGCCGCCACGCTTTTCCCATGGTCTGGGACATCAGCCACTTGCCGACCCCGGTGCCGGTCGCCTCTGCCGCCAGTCCGAAGAAGGCGATCTCGGCCTCGCCCGGCGTGCGGAAGTCCAGCTCCAGCAGGCCGATCACGCCGCTGCGCTGTCGCACATGCCAGACCTCGTAGGCGGGATCATTTAGCATTTCCGTCAGCTCGGAGTCGCTCTTGCGCAGGCGCGAGAACCAGAGCCACGCCTCGCCAATGCGGCGGAACAGGGCGCGGCTTTCGTCGAGATCAGGAGCTGTGACGCGCACCAGTTCGAATGCGCGCGGACCAACCGGGGTCGGGCGGGGGCGAGGGCGCTCCCGCATCTCCAGATGCGTCACCACAAAGGCGATGTGGCCGGGCGGCACATCGTGGAAACCGGGTTCAAGCATCATGGCGGGCCTTTCTTGCTTCGTCCGATGCAGGCTGGCGCCGGGGTCTGGCAAGTGGGATGATCAACGCGTCAGCCTAGGAGCCCGCCATGAAGAACGCCCATGATTTCGAGTTCAACGGCATCGACGGCCAGCCGCTGCCGTTGTCGGCCTTCAAAGGCAAGGCCGTATTGGTGGTGAACGTCGCCTCGAAGTGCGGACTGACGCCGCAGTATGAAGGATTGGTGAGCCTCTATCACGAGTTCCGCGACAAGGGACTGGTCGTGCTCGGCGTGCCGTCCAACCAGTTCATGGGGCAGGAGCCGGGCACGAACGAAGAGATCGCAAGCTTCTGCTCGACCACCTTCGGCGTCGATTTCCCGCTGACCGCCAAGACGGACGTGAAGGATGCCGGCGCCCATCCGTTCTACCTGTGGATGCTTGACGAGCTGGGCGAGGAGGCGAAGCCCGCCTGGAACTTCCACAAGCTGCTGATCGGGAAGGACGGCGCAGCCCTGGGCGCCTTCGGTCCCAGAACCGAACCCTCCAATCCTGCGCTGCGCGCTGCTGTGGAAGCCGCGCTGTAACCGTCACAACGCTGTCGCCGGGCAGGCCTAGCAAGCTGCTGGCGACACTCTGGCGGACTCTGGACATGAACCGGTTACTGGCGGCGTTCTTCTTCGCGGCTCTTGCTGGCGGCACGGCGGTGGCCGAAACGCCGCGCGCGACCGCGCAGCATGTCGTTCTTGTTGCGCACAGGGGGCTCGCCCCCGGGCTGCCGGAAAACACGATGGCGGCGTTTGAGGCGTCTGCGGCGGCCGGGGTGCGGGTCATCGAAATCGACCTGCGCGGCACGGCCGATGGCGAGATCGTCATTCTGCATGACGAGACAGTGGACCGCACGACGAATGGCAAAGGCGCCGTATCGGACCTGACGCTGGCAGAGGTTCGTGCGCTGGATGCTGGCGTGCGGACAGGCCCTGCCTATGCCGGGCAGCGTGTACCCACCTATGCGGAGGCGCTGGCTTTTGCCCGGCGAACAGGCGTCATCCTGCTGCTCGACATCAAGGAATCCAAAACGCTCGACATCGAGAAGATCGTGCGGCTGACCGAAGCCAACGAGGCGGTGCTGAACGTGATCGTCGGTGCGCGATCCCTGTCCGATCTCGCCAGGTTCCAGTCGCTGAACCCGAACCTGCGCACGCTGGGCTTCATACCGGACGCCAGCGACATCGATGCGTTCGTGACTGCAGGGGCTGACATCATCCGACTCTGGCCCGAGTGGATCCGCGGCGAGGCAAGCGCTCGCGGACCGATCCCGGCGATCTGCCGCGGCGTGGCGAATTGCTTGGTGAGCCAGGTTCAGGCGCGCGGACGGCCCGTGTGGACAACGGCCGGTGAAGCGGGTGAGGCCGAACTCAGGGAGCTGATTGGAGCTGGTGTGAACGGCATTCTGACCGACAGGCCGGACCTGCTGTCCAGCGTCAAGGCCGGGCTGGCCTCTTCAGGTCGTTGAGCCGGGATATCCGCCGCCTCGCTGGATCAGACGTCCGGGCTTTCCTTGGGTTCGTCGCGCGCGTGCATCCACAGGATCAGGGGTTTCACCGGCAGAACCCAGGCTATGCCGGCGATCGGGAAGTAAAGCAGCTTCCAGACCCAGTGTCCGCCGGCGATCCGGTCGCCGATCACGGCCGCGACAGCAATATAGGCTACAATCCAGGCCAGCATGACGGCGGCGCCGATGAGTTTGCGCATTGGACCTCCGGGGCGACGGGCTGCGGCTTTTCGCGCAGGTTTCTTTCCGGTCACATAGATACGATATTGCTGCAATGAGCCAAAGCGCCGCCAGACCCATGACCACCTCCACCTCCGCCAGCCCGATGATTCCGGCAAAGGGAGCCGGGGCGGTGAGGATCTGGCTGCTCGTGATCGCCGCCATGGTTTACGGGATGATCCTGGTGGGCGGCGCCACCCGCCTCACGGATTCGGGCCTGTCGATTACCGAGTGGAAGCCGCTGCTGGGCGCGATACCGCCCATGAACGACGCCGACTGGGCGCTCGCCTTCGAGAAATACCAGACCATGACCGCCCAGTTCCATCAGCTGAACCCCGACATGGGGATGGCCGGCTTCCAGTCGATCTACTGGTGGGAGTGGGGCCACAGGCAGCTGGGCCGGGTGATCGGCGTCGTCTTCTTCATCCCGCTGGTCGTGTTCTGGGCCACCGGGCGGACCACAAAGGCGCTACGTCCGCACCTTCTTGCGCTGTTTGCCCTTGGCGGCCTCCAGGGGCTGATCGGCTGGTGGATGGTTGCCTCAGGCGTCAACAGCGACCTCACGACTGTCGCGCCCTACCGGCTCATGACGCACTTCGGACTGGCCCTTTTCATTATCGCCTACTGCTTCTGGTTGTGGCTCGAGCTGGGCGCCCGGCGTCCGGCCACGCCTGCCAAGGCCTTCGGCTGGGCCTCGGCGCTCCTGTGGCTGACCGGAATCCAGATGCTTCTCGGCGCCCTGGTCGCCGGTCTGGATGCGGGCAGGGGCTACACCGACTGGCCGATGATGGGCGGCGTGTTCGTTCCCAAGGCCATCTGGACGCTTGAGCCATGGTGGCGAAACTTCTTCGAGAACGAGGCGACCACGCAGTTCGTGCACCGGATGACCGCCTATGGGCTGTTCGCCGTGTCGCTGGCGGCCGTCTGGCGGTTCCGCGCGGAAAAGGGACTGGGCTTCAATCTGACGGCAGGACTGCTGACGGCGCAGGTCGTGCTGGGCATCGCCACCCTTATGCGCGCCGCGCCGCTGGATATGGCGCTGACCCACCAGGGGCTCGGCGTACTCGTTGTCCTGTCGGCTGTCCGCCTCGCGTGGAGAACCCTGCCGCCGCGTGCGTCTGTTGCTGAGGCGCCGGCTCCGGCTGCCGTGGCGGCCGAGTAGCGGACCGAGTCGGCAGAATCGACGACGGAGCTGGCTTGGCTGGCGCATCGTGCGTGTAGGTGAGGCCTGTTAAGCCTCATTGTTTCACGTCCAGGGGCCCCGTAAACCGGGCGGTCCGGGCCTCGTTCACCAGGATTCGCACCGGATCCGGGTTCACCGGACGTCCGTGGCAATTAAGAAGCGTAAATCCCCGCCGCACGGGCCATCCGGCTTGTTGACAAAGGCAGGCCCCCCCTGTAGCTGCACGCCTTCGTTTTCTGACTAACCGCCATATAAGAAAGGCTCCGCGAGGGAGCGATGAAAACCTATTCTGCAAAACCGGCCGATGCCGTGAACAAGTGGGTGGTGATTGACGCCGAGGGTGTCGTCGTCGGCCGCCTCGCGTCCTACATCGCCAAGCGTCTCCGCGGTAAACACCGCGCCGACTATACCCCGCACGTCGATCTCGGCGACCACATCGTTGTCATCAACGCGGAGAAGGTCGTGCTGACCGGCCGCAAGATGCGCGACAAGACCTATTACCGTCACACCGGTCACCCGGGCGGGATCAAGGAAACGACGCCTGAGCGTCTGCTTTCCGGCCGTTTCCCCGAGCGCGTGGTGAAGCTGGCGGTGAAGCGGATGATGCCGCGCGAGAGCAGCCTCTCGCGTCAGCAGTTCTCGAAACTGCGCGTCTACGCTGGTCCGTCCCATCCGCATGAAGCCCAGGCCCCCGAGGCCGTGGACTTCAAGGCAATGAACTCCAAGAACGCAAGAGCCATCTGATAATGGAAACCGCCGGAAGCCTGGAAGACATCAAGTCCCTCGGCGGAGCTGCTGCTGCTCCCTCGATGGAGCCGGTTGAGCCGAAGATCGACCAGTATGGTCGGGCCTACGCCACGGGCCGCCGCAAGACCGCCACCGCGCGCGTCTGGCTGAAGCGTGGCTCTGGCAAGATCACGGTCAACGGCAAGGACCAGGAAGTCTACTTCGCCCGCCCGGTTCTGCGTCTCATGATGCGCCAGCCGCTCGAAACGGCCGGTCGTGAAACCGAATTCGACGTTGTCTGCACGGTTGTTGGTTCGGGCCTTTCCGGTCAGGCCGGCGCCGTTCGTCACGGCATCGCTCGCGCGCTCGTCGCTTTCGAGCCGTCGCTGCGCCCGGTCCTGAAGCCCGGCAAGTTCCTGACGCGCGACCCGCGCGCCGTCGAACGGAAGAAATACGGCAAGGCGAAAGCCCGACGTTCGTTCCAGTTCTCGAAGCGCTAGACCGCCTCGACTACTCGTATTCGAGGGGCGCTTCGGGCAACCGAAGCGCCCTTTTTCTTTGCCCGTAGGTCTGCTGCGAAGGCGAGAATGCAGATGCCAAGCTCTGGAGGGTTCTGGAGAAACACTGCGAAGGCGATTGCCTTTGTCGCGATACTCCCAATCGCTTTGGTTGCTGCATTGGTGGGGGGACTTGTGCAGTCGATCCGCGGCCCGCGCTTCGCGCCGCCGCAGGAGTTTCTCTCCGGGCTGGATGAACTCATCGAGCTCTGCGAAAGCGACGGGCCGGCGTTCGGCGAGATTTTCGAGATGCTCGGTGCAATGACGCTGGCCGATCCCGAACTTGAAAAATTGCGGCTGGAGGCCGTTTTCGCCGCCGATCCCCCAGTCCAGCCTGGTGCAATCGAAAGCCTGAGAGCGCTTCGTGTGCAGGTGGCGAAGACCGTTGAAGGAATACCAGCATGAAACCCACAGTCTTCATCGACGGCGAAGCCGGAACGACAGGCCTGCAGATTCGCCAGCGCCTCGAGGGCCGCACCGATCTGGAGATCGTCTCTATCGATCCAGACAAGCGGAAGGACCCCAAGGCCCGCGCCGACATGCTGAACGGCGCCGACGCTGTCGTGCTCTGCCTGCCGGACGATGCGGCGAAGGAGGCCGTCAGTCTCGTGACCAATCCGAAGACAAAGGTGATCGACGCCTCGTCCGCGCACCGCGTTGTGCCGGGCTGGGTCTACGGATTCGCCGAACTCGATGGCGGCCGGCAGCGGCAGAGAATCGCCGAGGCTACGCGAATCTCGAATCCGGGATGCTATCCTACCGGCTTCATTGCCCTCGTGGCGCCGCTGGTCGCGGCCGGAATCATCCCGCCTAGCTTCCCGCTCACCGTGAACGCCGTCTCCGGCTACTCCGGCGGCGGCAAGGGGCTGATCGCGGAGTTCGAAGGCGAGACGCCCGCCACCGACGCCTTCCGGCCCTACGGCGTGAACCTCGCCCACAAGCACCTGCCCGAGATGAAGGCGTACACGGGCATCGCCCATTCGCCGGTGTTCGCCCCCTCGGTCGGCCGCTTCGCGCAGGGCATGATCGTGGAGGTTCCGCTCCAGCTTTGGGCGCTGCCGGACGCGCCGCCCCCCGACGTGCTGATGTTCAAGCTGGAAGCCGCCTACCGGAACGAGCGCTTCGTCAGCGTCGCCGACGTGGCGGCGATCGAGGACCTCCGCAAGCGGCGTGCGGGAGCGGCGGGCCACATCGTCGAGCTCGACCCGGAATCGCTGAACAACACGAACAACCTGCGCCTCTACGTGTTCAGCGACGCAGCCCAGACTCAGGCGCGCCTCATCGCGGTGCTCGACAATCTCGGCAAGGGCGCCTCGGGCGCCGCCGTGCAGAACCTCAACCTGGCGCTCGGCCTGGAGGAACATGCGGGGCTCTAGCTATCGGCCTCAACCACTGGCATATTGCAAGTGGATACTCTTGAGGGCGAGCGCGATGATCACCGTCTACGGAGAAGGCAGAGGCCTGCGCGTCGTCTGGATGCTGGAAGAGATGGGCCTGCCGTACCGGCTGGTCGATATCGACCTCCTGTCGCCCGAGCCGCTTCCCGCCGACTTCCTGGCCATCAATCCGGCAGGCTACATTCCGGCCCTGCGCGACGGCGATGTGTCCCTCATCGAATCGATCGCTATCCTTGAATATCTGGCCGCCCGCCACGGCCCGACGCCGCTGGTTCCCGGCCCGGACAGCCCCGATTTCGCGACCTACAAGCAGTTCCTGATGATGGGCGAGGCCGCGCTGGCGAACGCCAGCGTCTATTACCAGAACCTGCGCAGGCTCATGCCGGACACGCCCGAGGAGTCTCCGCCCTTGCGCTTCGTTCGCCGCCAGTTCGTCAGCCGTCTGGATCTGGTCGCGCGTCAGCTCGAAAAGACGCCCTTCATCGCCGGCGACACCTTCACGGCGGCAGACATCTCGATCGTCTACGGGCTCAACCACTGGCAGATCAACGGCGGCATGCCGATCGAGGAACCCGTGCTCGGCTATCTCGCCCGCATCCGCGCCCGGCCTGCCTATCGCCGCACGCTGGAGACCTGCCACATGACGGGTCCCTACTACGCCAGCCGGGGTTTCTGACCGGGCCTCAGAGCCCCTGCTTTTCCCGGATCGAATCCAGCGTCTCGCGCACATACTCGCCTGGAGCAGGCGTCGCCCCGTCGATGGGCTCGGGCGGATCGACGTCCTCGCCCGAATGCTCCGTCAGCCAGCCCGCCCAGACCGGCCACCACGAGCCGGGATACTCGGAGGCGCCGTCAAACCAGGCTTCCGCCTTCGTCGGCAGCGCATCGCGGATCCAGTAGCGGTATTTGCCGGAGGCGGGCGGGTTGACCACCCCGGCGATATGCCCGGAATCCGCCAGCAGGAATGTCACGTCGCCGCCGAACAGGTGGACGCCTTTGTAGACCGACGGGAAGGGCGAGATGTGATCCTTCCGGGCGGCGTGGATGAACACCGGCGTCTCGACCTTGCCGAGATCCACCGCCGTTCCCTCGACCTCGAAGGCGCCCCGCGCCAGCGCGTTGTAGATGTAGAGCCGGTTCAGGCTCTCCAGATGCAGGCGGCCGGGCAGGTTGGTCTGGTCGGAGTTCCAATACAGAAGGTCGAACGCGCGCGGGTCTTCGCCCATCAGATAGCGCTGCTCGACATAGCGCCAGATCAGGTCTTCCGGTCGCAGCAGGTTGAAGGCGTCCCGCATCGACTCGCCCGGCATCACGCCGCCCGCTTCGCCGATCAGCTGCGCCACGCCTGCAATGGACTGGCTGTCGATGAAGAGGCCAAGGTCGCCCGGCTCCGAGAAGTCCGTCTGCGCTGCGAGAAGTGAGACAGACGCAAGCCGGTCGTCGCCTTCCTCCGCCATCCGGGCAGCAAGAATGGAAAGCAGCGCGCCGCCGACGCAATACCCGGCGGCGTTCACGGGAGCGCCGTGCGCCCCGTGGATCCAGTCGAGACAGGCGCGTGCGCCGAGCCGCAGATAATCATCCCAGCCAAAGTCGGCCGTGGATGTGTCCGCCGAGCGCCACGACGCCATGTAGACCGTGAAGCCCTGATCGCGCAGCCAGGCGACCAGCGAGTTCTGCGGCGTCAGGTCCAGCACGTAGTACTTGTTGATCCAGGGCGGCAGGATCATCAGCGGCGAGGCGTGCACCCTGTCGGTGGTGGGATGATAGCGGATCAGCTCCACCAACTCGTTCTTCATCACCACTTCGCCGGGCGTCACCGCCAGCGACACGCCAAGCTCGAATGCGTGTTCATCCGATTGCGGAACGCTGATGCGGCGCGAACCGTCCGCGAAATCTGCCCGCAGATGCTCCATGCCGCGGTGCAGCGACTGCCCGTCGCTGTTGAACATCGACTTCATCGCTTTGGGGTTGCCCATCAGCGTGTTCGAGGGCGCCATGGCGGCGTAGGCCTGCCGGATAAAAAAGGCTGCGCGCCGCCGCTCCAGCTCGCTGAGGCCGGGCGCCGTCCAGGCGAGGTTCTCGGCCCACTGCGACTGCGCCAGAAACGTCCGGCGGATGAAATCGTAGAAAGGATTCTCGCGCCACGCCGGATCGGAAAAGCGCGGGTCGGAATCTGCGGCGCTGGAGGGGGCGCCGTTGGCCAGCTGCTGCAGCGCGTCGGACTGTCGGCCGAACAGGTCCAGCTGCGCGTCCGCCATGGTCTGGGGCTGGGCCGTGTAGGCCTGCGCCAGGCTGCGGAAGGCGGCTGCAGCGGCCTCCGATTCGAGCTTTCCAGGCGCTGATGCGCCAGCAAGCCGCACGATCTCTCCGAGGTCGCCGGACAGTTCGGACAGCCTTTGACCCACGCGTGCAAAGGCCAGCACCGGGTCGATGGCCGGCCCCGTCTCGCGTCCGTCCGGCTCTTCGGCCGAGGCGTCAGGACCTTCGGGCTCGCTCATCGCGTCATCCATTCCGCAGCCCGGTCGGCTGAACATCACGCTCGCCAAATCGGGCGACACTGAGTAGGTAGTAACGCACCTTAGCGCAACCATCGGGCCACAGGTACGGCCCGGGATCGCAGACATGACTCGTGGCCTGATCAGTATTGCGGCGATTTCACTGGCGCTCACCGGCGGCTGCGCCAGCGTGATGGACCAGTATCCCGGCGAACCTCCCGCCTGGTTTGTTGCGGCCCAGACCGAGGTTGAGGGCGCCGGCTACCCGGAGCTTGCTGACGTGCCTGCAGCAAGGACGGCCAACCGCACGCCTGCAGAGCAGCAGGTGGTGGAAAAAGACCTTCGCACAACCAAGGCAGAAATAGAGACCCAGGCGCCCGTCACCGGCCCGGTTCGCACTGCAGATGAGATTCGAGCTACGGCAGCGCAGATGCGCGCCGCAACGGAAGAGGGTTCGTCCTCGAAGCCAGATGGAGCCCCCTGAACACCAGGGCCTCCCCTTCGAGCCTCTTTCCGGTAGAATTCGCCGACGAATGGCTGTCTTGTACGCCAAATCAGAATTTTCTGCCTCAGGCGGGCGGCAATCCGCGAGGCTTATGACAGGTCCTACGCCATGAAACTCGAGTTTCACAAAATCCGGCGCCTTCCGCCGTACGTTTTCGAACAGGTCAACCGCCAGAAGGCCGCCCTGCGCGCCGAAGGCGCCGACGTCATTGACCTCGGCATGGGCAATCCCGATCTGCCGACACCGCCGCACATCGTCGAGAAACTGTGCGAAACCGCCCGGAAGCCTGACGTGCATGGCTATTCCGCCTCGCGCGGAATTGTCGGCCTGCGCCGTGCGCTGACGGGCTATTACGACCGCCGCTTCGGCGTGAAGCTGAACATGGATACCGAAGTCGTCGTGACGCTGGGCTCCAAGGAAGGCTTCGCCAACCTCGCCCAGGCGATTGCAGCCCCCGGCGACACCATCCTGGTGCCCAACCCGTCCTACCCGCTGCATTCGTTCGGCTTCATCATGGCCGGCGCCGCGATCCGCTCGGTCGAGGCGCATTCGCCCGAGCAGTACCTCTCCAATCTCAGCCGCGCCATCAAGCACACCGTGCCGCCGCCGACCGCCATGGTGGTCTGCTACCCGGCCAACCCCACCGCGCAGGTCTGCGACCTCGACTTCTACAAGGAGGTCGTGAAGTTCGCGAAGAAGCACGAGATCTGGGTGCTCTCGGATCTCGCCTACACCGAAATCTATTTCGACGATCCGCCGCCCTCGATCCTGCAGGTCGATGGCGCGAAGGACATCGCCGTGGAGGTCACCTCCATGTCGAAGACCTACGCGATGGCCGGCTGGCGCGTCGGCTTCGCGGCTGGCAACGAACGACTGATTGCGGCCCTCGCGCGTGTGAAATCCTACCTCGACTACGGCTCGTTCACGCCGGTCCAGGTGGCCGCCGCCGCCGCGCTCAACGGCCCGCAGGACTGCGTCACCGAGATGCGTGAAATCTACCGCTCGCGCCGCGACGCCATGGTCGAAAGCTTTGGCCGCGCGGGCTGGGACATCCCTTCGCCGGGCGCGTCGATGTTCGCATGGGCGCCGATCCCCGAGCCGTTCCGCGAAATGGGCTCGCTGGAGTTCTCGCTGCGCTTGATCAAGGAAGCGCATGTCGCGGTCGCCCCTGGCGCCGGCTTCGGCGAGCACGGCGACGGCCACGTGCGTCTGGCGCTGGTCGAGAACGAGCAGCGGATCCGCCAGGCGGCTCGCAATGTGCGCAAGTTCCTTGAAGCCAATGGCGTGAAGGTTCCGAAGGCGGAGTCCACGAAAGCGCCCAAGGCCGCCCAGACCGAACGCCGGGCCGCGAAGAACGCGGCGGAGTGACCATCATGCAAGAGGGTGACAAGGGCCGTACGCTTCGCGTCGGTGTGGCGGGGCTGGGCACGGTCGGCGGCGGCCTGCTGAAACTCATCGAGCGCCAGTCCGAGCTTCGGCTCGGCGGCCGCATCGAGGTCGTGGCGGTCTCCGCACGCAACCGCAAGCGCGAGCGCGGCGTCGACATCTCGAAGTTCCGCTGGGCCGACGATCCGGTGGAGCTGGCGGAAGCCTACGACATCGACGTGGTGGTGGAGCTGATCGGCGGAGCCGACGGTCCCGCCAAGCTTACGGTCGAGAAGGCGCTGAAGACCGGCAAGTCGGTGGTCACTGCCAACAAGGCGCTGATCGCCGAGCACGGCTCGGAGATCGCCGCCCTGGCGGAACGGTCCGGTGGCGAGCTCCTGTTCGAGGCCGCTGTCGGCGGCGCCATTCCCATCGTGCGGGCGCTGCGCAACTCGCTGTCCGGCGTGCTGGTCAGCCGCGTGGCCGGCATCCTCAACGGCACCTGCAACTACATCCTGTCGGAGATGCTGCGCACCGGAGCCGCCTACGAGACGGTGCTCGCAGAGGCCCAGCGCCTCGGCTATGCGGAGGCTGATCCCTATCTTGACGTCTCGGGCATGGACGCGGCCCACAAGGTGCTGATCCTGGCCTCCATCGCCTTTGGCGCCCAGCCGGACTTTACCCAGGTCCAGGTCGACGGCGTCAGCGAGATCGAGGCGATGGACATCGAACTCGCCAACCGCTTCGACTACCGCATCAAGCTGGTGGCCGAGGCCTTCCGTGCAGGCTCGGCCGTGCACTGCCGCGTCGCCCCGGCGCTGCTCCGCAAGACGCACCCGCTGGCCCAGATCGACGGACCGCTGAACGCGGTCGTGGTCGAGGGCGAGCCCGTCGGCCGTCTTACCTTCACTGGCCCGGGCGCAGGCTCCGGCCCGACCGCCGCCGCCGTGATGGGCGACCTCGCGCGCCTGTTTGAAGGCCCCGCCGGCCCGCCGCTGGGCAAACCGGTGGCGTCGCTGGCGCCGCTGATCGTCAAGCCAAAATCGGAAGCCGATCAGGGCTCGTTCTTCATCGGCGCCAAGATCGCAGACCGTCCCGGCGTGTTCGCGGCTCTCACCGAGGCGCTGGCCGAGGCGGGCGTCTCGATCGACAAGCTGATCCAGGAATCTGCGGGTGAGACCGGCGAGGCGCCCGTCGCCATCGTCACCCACCTGTGCCCGCGCTCCGCCGTCGAGGCCGCAATGGCCAGCGTCGCGCAGCAGAAGATCATGGCGGACGCGCCGCGCATCATCCGCGTCGAGACACGAACGTAGGCCGACCTCTGGTTATCGCCGCAACATCCCCGTAACCTCTGTGCGGAAACGCCGGTCAGAGCGTTGGGAGGACGTCATGGGCTATCTCAGACTGCGCCAGATCTGTCTGGTCGCCGAAGACCTGGCAGCGCGCGAGGCCGAGATCGCCAGCGTGCTGGGGCTGAGCGTCTGCTACAGTGATCCGGGCGTCGGCAAGTACGGCCTGCGCAACGCGCTGTTCGCGGCAGGCGGCACTTTTCTCGAGATCGTCTCGCCCACTCGCCCTGACACCGCGGCAAGCCGCTACCTGCAGCGCCGCAAGGGCGATGGCGGGTACATGTTCATCGTCGACTGCGACGACCTCGAACGCCGCCGCGAAGCGATGGCGGATCTCGAAGTCCGCATCGTCGAGGATCTGAAGAGCGAGTTTGCTTACGCCACCTCCGAGGCGATCCACCTCCATCCGAAGGACACCGGCGGCTGCCTCCTGTCCATCGACCGCCACTCCGGCGGAACGGACCTGATGGGCGGCTACGTCTGGGCAGGGCCGGACTGGCAGACGCATCCGCCCTCGAAAACCGTGAGCCGTATCGTAGGCGCCACCATCCAGTGTGAGCGGCCGGACGAGACGGCCGACCGGTGGGCTGACATCCTCGACTGCCGCGCCGTGCTGCGCCCGAACGGCGCCGCGCTCATCAAGCTCGACGAGGGGTTTGCGCGCTTCGTGACACCTGTCGACGACCGGGGCGAAGGTCTGGTGGCGGTGCATCTCGAGTGCAGCGACGCCGGCGCGATCCGTGCGGCGGCGGAGCGCGCCGGCGTGCTTTGCGGGCAGGATGTCGAACTGGCGGGCGTCCGGTTCGTACTGGAGGGGTAGGGGCAGGCAAGTTGACCGAAGGTTATCAGCCCGTAGGCGAAACTAGGTCACCGCCCCCCAGATTCCGCTGCGGAAGCTGCTCGCCCCGCAATCCACTGACAAATCG
This sequence comes from uncultured Rhizobium sp., assembly GCA_964407665.1. Classification (GTDB taxonomy): domain Bacteria; phylum Pseudomonadota; class Alphaproteobacteria; order Caulobacterales; family Hyphomonadaceae; genus CAYOWK01. Next base: position 49,641 of record CAYOWK010000026.1, read on the forward strand.
ATCATGTACGGGGACGGCGAAAGGGCTAGGGCGCTGACTCTGACCGCGCTATCCCTGCCGCCTGATTCGCCGCCGGAGTACGGACATGGCTCAGATTCCAGTGGGAGATCGCCCGGCAGATATCTGCCTCGGCGAGCTTCTGTCGCAGGTCACGCGTCAGGCCGCGATTGCCGCCAGCGCCTGCGTTGGTCGCGGCGACGAGATGGCGGCGGATATCGCCGCCGCGCTCGCCATGAAGGACGCCCTTAGCCGCATCGCGATGTGCGGGCTGGTGACGGTCCGCGAGCGTGACCCGGGTTCGGATACCCACATCGCGCTGGGCGAGACAATCGGCTCCGGAGCCGGCCCGGAACTCGACCTCGCCCTTGACCCGCTGGAGGGATCGACGCTCGCCGCCAAGGCGATGCCGAACGCGCTGTCGGCTATCGCAGCAGGCCCGCGCGGCGTCTTTCTTCCCGCTCCCGACATCTACATGGAAAAGCTTGCCATCGGTCCCGGCTATGACGCTGGCGTGGTCGATCTCGATGCGTCCGCCGGAGAGAATGCAGAACGGCTGGCGCTGGCGCGCGGCGTACCGGTGCGCGACATCACAGCCTGCGTCCTTGACCGGCCCCGCCACGAGAAGATTATCACGGACCTGCGCCGCGTGGGCGCCCGTGTTCGCCTCATCTCCGACGGCGACATGCTGGCGGTCATCAAGACGGCGATGCCGGAATCCGGGATCGACATGTATGTCGGGCAGGGCGGCGCGCCCGAGGGCGTGCTGGCGGCGGCCGCACTCAGATGCCTGGGCGGCCAGATGTTCGTGCGGATGGCCATCCGCAACGATGGCGACCGGCGCATCGCTGCCGATGCCGGCCTCGACCACAAGCGCGTCTTCGCCCTCAACGAGATCATCCGCGGCGAGGCCGTTTTCGCGGCGACGGCCGTGACGCACGGTTCCCTGCTGAACGGCGTCTCGCGCAAGGGCGGCCGCATCCATACCCATACGCTTGTCATGTCGTCAGCCGATGGGGTTGTTCGCCATATCCACTGCAGCGCGCCCGAGCCGCTGGACGCCGGCTAGATGTCCGAAACGGATACGTCATTCCTCAATGTCAGCCAGTCGTTGACCGGACGGATCTGGCAGCGGCGGCCTGCGGATGAAGCCCTCGCCGCAGCCCACACGCGCAAGCTAGGCGGCGCCGATATTGTCGGTCAGCTGCTGGCGGGGCGCGGCGTCTCGCCCGACGATCTGGAGCTTTTCCTCAACCCGACCCTGCGCGACCTGTTTCCCGATCCATCCTCGTTCGTGGACATGGACCTCGCCGCCGAAGCGATCCTCGACGCGGCGACGGGCGGGCGGAAGCTCGCCATTTTTGCCGACTACGACGTCGACGGCGGGACCTCGTCAGCGATCCTCACCCGGTATCTTCGGGCATGGGGATGCGAGCCCGTTCTTTATGTTCCCGACCGGTTGCTGGAAGGGTTCGGACCGACGCCCGGCGCGTTTCGGGCGCTGAAGGCGCAGGGCGTCGATCTCGTCGTCACGGTCGATTGCGGCGCCGCTGCTGTCGCTGCCCTGGAGACCGCCGCCGAGATCGGCCTCGAAGTGGTGGTGATGGACCACCACCTCATGCACGGCGAGATCACCCCGGCCATCCGCGCGCTCGTGAACCCCAATCGCCCGGACTGCCCGTCAGGCCACGGGCATCTTGCGGCCGCCGGCGTGGTGTTCGTGCTGGTGGTCGCGCTGAACCGCTTGGCCAAGATGAGGGGAATCGCGCCGGATCGTGGTCTGCCGGATCCGATGGCGTGGCTTGATCTCGCAGCTCTTGGCACGCTGTGCGACATGGCTCCGCTGAGGGGCGTCAACCGCGCCTTCGTCGTGCGCGGCCTGTCGGTGCTGGAGCGGCTCGACAATCCCGGCCTCAAGGCGCTGGCGAAGGTCGCGGGCGTCGAGGCGCCGAAATCCGTCTACGACGCGACGTTCGCTCTTGGGCCGCGCCTGAATGCCGGCGGGCGGCTCGGCGATCCGTGGATCGCAGCCAAGCTGCTGGCGACCGACGACGACGGGGAGGCCGAACAGCTCGCTGCAGAGCTGCAGCTGCTAAACGAGGACCGCAAGGCGGTCGAGGCAAAGGTGCTGGAGGTCGCCGCCGAGGAAGCCGAAGCGCAGTCCGAGCTTCCGGTGATCGTCGTTGGCTCCGAAGGCTGGCATCCCGGCGTGATCGGCATCGTCGCCGGCCGCCTCAAGGACCGCTTCCACAAGCCGGCCATCGTGATCGGGTGGGGCAAGGACCTCGGACCCGTCGCGCGAGGCTCGGGCCGGTCTGTGCCGGGCATCAATCTGGGCGACCTCGTATCGGCCGCCGCGCACGAAGGGGTGATCCTCGGCGGCGGCGGGCATGCGATGGCCGCAGGGCTGTCGATGCGGCCCGATCAGCTTCTGGGCCTGCGCGCGTTCCTGGCCGACAAGACCAAGGATGACGGCGCCCGCCTGAAGGAGGCGCGGGTGCTGGAGTTTGACGCCGTTCTGGCGCCGTCTGCCGCGACCCCCGACCTCATGACAATGGTGGAGCGCCTGGGCCCGTTCGGCTCCGGTGCGCCGGAGCCGCTGTTTGCCGCCGCCCGGGTGCGGGCAGGCTATTCGCGGCGGGTAGGGGAGAATCACCTGGCGTTCGAGATCGTCGGCGACGACGGGGGGCGCCTCCGGGCCATCGCGTTCCGGATGGCCGATGGCCCGGTTGGGGAGGCGATCCAGTCCGGCCGGCGCATTCACGTGGCGGGCAGGCTGAAACGCGACACCTGGCGGGGCGGCGGGGCCGTTCAGATGGAAGTCGTCGATGTCGCGCTGGCGGAGTGAAAAGTCTGCCGAGGAATGCGTCCAAAAGGGCTTGCGACCTCAGAATTTGATGGATATATCCGCGCCTCCACCGGTTGGTCCCTTCGTCTATCGGTTAGGACGTCAGGTTTTCATCCTGAAAAGAGCGGTTCGACTCCGCTAGGGACTGCCACCACTCCTCGTGGTCGAAGACAGATCATTGCCTCGCAATTTCCGCTGTGGAGCGAACCAGTGCTTGTAAGCACGCGCTGGGCGGGTTTAATTGCTCTTGAGTTGGGTGCGGGCTGAGCGTGGCTCTGGCTGTGTTGTCGGCGTAACGTGCCTTGGGGAGCATTTGTGTGGATGGAGCCGCAGTTCAGGCCACCTTCCGCGGCTGACACTGAAGCCGCGATTCGCGTCGAAGGCCGGGTCAAATGGTTTGACCCCGCCAAGGGCTACGGCTTTGTCGTGCCGGATTCTGGCGTTTCCGGGGACGTACTTCTCCACATTTCGATCATGCGGAAGTTCGGGCGTGACAGCGCCGCGGAAGGCGCGCGGATCATATGCAATGTCGCCCAGCGCGACCGTGGCCATCAGGTCATCGAAATTCTTGAACTTGCGGCCAACGAATCGGAAGAGGACGCCGTCGACGGCGGCCCGATGGAAATCGTGCTGGTCAAATGGTTCAACCGCACCAAGGGCTACGGCTTCGTCCAGCGCCGGAACGAGCCGGAAGACATTTTCATCCACATGGTCGTGGTCCGGAAGGCCGGTATCGAGGACCTCGCGCCGGGCCAGACCCTGATGGGTTCGATAGGCAAGGGCTCGAAGGGACGCCACGTCGTCGCCGTCAAGCTGCCCGACAGCATCTAGCCCCGGCCTCATCCGGCGCGTCGACCCTGCGCGAAGCCCCTTGGCGGGCAGGCGCAGTCGTCGTATCCGGAACGCATGACCCGTCTGATCTCCATCCTCGCTCCGGCTTTCGCTCTGGTAATGGGAGCAGCGGCGTTGTCCTCACAGTCCGCACACGCGCAATCGGTGACACCGCTCACGATCCAGAGCGGCGGGAAGGCCCATAACTTCAATGTCGAACTCGCCGACACCGAGGAAGAGCGCCAGACCGGCCTGATGTTCCGGGAGTCCCTGCCCAAGGACGGCGGCATGCTGTTCGACTTCGGCAATCCCCAGCCGGCGGCGATCTGGATGAAGAACACCCTGATCCCGCTGGATATCCTGTTCATCGACACGGACGGGACGGTGCTCGCGATCGCCCGCAACGCGGTGCCACACTCCCTGCGCCAGATCTCGCCGGGCGTGCCGGTGAAGGGCGTGCTGGAGATCAACGGCGGCGCCGCCGCCGAACTGGGCATCAATCCCGGCGACATGGTCGTCCACCCTCTGTTCAAGGCTGCCAGAGCCAATGGCGGCTGATCCGCCGCCGAGCTTCAAGTCCGTCAGCCGCGCTCCGTTCGTCAATCATGTCGGACCGATCCTCGAGGCTGTGGAAAACCCTCCCGACCGCCTGACCCTCGCCGTCAGGGTTGAGCCCGTCCACACCAACACGCTCGGCCTGATGCACGGCGGCATGATCGCGACCGTGGTCGACAGCGCCATGGCCCGCGCGCTGGTGCGCGTGACCGGACGCCGCACGGTGACGCTGAAAATGTCCCTCGAATACCTCGAAGCCATTCGCCTGGGCGACTGGCTCGAGGCCGAAGGCGTGCTGGTGTCTCGCGACGATGACGTTGCGGTCACGGAGTGCAATGTCCGCGTCGACGGCCAGCTTCGCGCCAAGGGAACAGGGGTTTTCCGCATCCTTCGGGCCAAAATCGACTAGCTGCGGCTGGCAGAAGGCAGTCCTTTTGTTTTGGCAGCTTTCGAGTATAACGCGGCGACGTTCGGCGACGGGGTGTGGCGCAGTCTGGTAGCGCATCTGCTTTGGGAGCAGAGGGTCGTTGGTTCGAATCCAGCCGCCCCGACCACCGAACGACATGATTGACCCTCCTCCCAACCCGGACAAACGGCCAGCCATCGTGCTGGCGGCCCACGGCGAACGCCGGGGGACGGGCGAGAACCGCCGCCTTCAGACCCTCGCCGGCGAGCTGCAGCGCCGCATCCCTGAAGCCAAGGTCGTCTGGGCGCTGGTGAACGAGGCCGGATCTGTCGGAGAGGCGATCGCTGCAAGCGGGGCATCTCGCGCCATCGTGCTGCCGGCGCTGTTTTCCGACGGGTTCTTTTTCGACCGGCTTACCTCGGAAGTTCAGGGCGCGGGGCAGGTCGTTGCGCCTCCGATGGCGCTGTGGCCCGGCTTTGTACCGTTTCTCAACGACCAGCTGCCCGGGACCCAGCCTCTTCTTCTGGTCGCACACGGGTCAAAGCGCCCCGGCCGCTCTGCCGCAGTCGCCCTCGAAATCGCTGCGGGGCTCCGGGCTTCAGGTCGAAAGGTGCAATGCGGCTTTCTCGAAGAGGCGCCCTTTGCCGCCCAGGTCGCTGCGGCCATGCCGGGCCCCTTCACCCTCGCAGGCTTGTTCCTGGGGCAGGGGCTTCACGGCGGCGAGGATTTCCGTGCGCTTGCCGCCCTGCCGGGCGTTCAGGCTGCTGTAACGGTTGGCGAGATGCCCGGACTGGACGATCTGTTCGAGGCCGCAGCCAGAGACAGGCTGGCGACGATCCTGCACAGTTGAAATTCTGCGGGATTCTGGGCATGCCAGTCGCGGAAGTCTGGGAGCAGGACATGACCGCAAAGATCTACCGGCCGGCCCGGAACGTGATGCAGTCCGGCCTCGGCAAGGCGAAGGACTGGGTTCTGGAGTTCGTCAGCGACACGCCGCGTCAGGTTGATCCCCTGATGGGCTGGATTTCCAACGCCGATACCAAGCCCCAGGTCCGCCTGACGTTCGAGACTCGCGAAGAGGCGATCGCCTTCGCCACCCGCGAGGGCATCGCCTTCACGGTCACCGAACCGCGGGAAGCGAAGCGGATCATCAAGGCGTACGCGGACAACTTCTCGTCCAACCGCCGGCGTCCCTGGACGCACTGAGCCTCCCTGGGGCAATCTCAGGCGATGCCGATCTTCTCGGCAAAGTCTCCATAATCGATGGTGACCTCTTCGCCCGCGGCAATCGGTCGGGCGGCAGTGAACGTGATGGTCTGGCTGATCGCATCGACCACAAACACGGCGTTCGGGGGCCGGTGGTGGTTCACGAACGAGATCGGGCTCATCGCCAGACCCGTGGTGTCGCGATCCGACCCGTTCGGGCAGTCCGCGACATGAAAGACGTAGTGGCAGGCGACGGTCTCCTGCAGCGCGGCGTGCTGGGCGCCGTCGAAGATCAACAGGTGCGCCGTGTGGAATGACTGGCCCGCCTCGATGGCGGTCGTGGCGAACACGCCGCGACCGTGGATCGCAGATGCCTTCACGTCGATCATGGAAACGTTCCAAATGTTGCGCCCGTGCGCGGCGGCCACAAATCACGTCCATGGGGGTGTCTGCAAGCGGCAGGCTGCGTGCGGGTGGCGTGCAGGAAATTTCCCGCTTATGAAGCGGGCGGTCGAGACGATCCCGTAGCTCAACCGGATAGAGCATCCGCCTTCTAAGCGGACGGTTGCAGGTTCGAGTCCTGCCGGGATCGCCAGTCTCTTCCCCACCGACATCGCCGACCGGGGCCGAATGTTGCGTGCAACCTCTGGGTAGCCGCGTTCGTTGCAATCCCGACAGGAAGCCGTGCGGCCACGACTGCTCAAGCGTCGCACCCCATGAGGAACCGTACCCATGCCCGACTACGACGTTCGCGATCCGAAGATCACCGTGCCGCCGGCTCCGGCCAACGATTCAGAGAAGAAGCCGGAAGACGAGGGCTACTTCCGCTACGACCCGTTTGATCCCCGCGCCGCCGATGCCGGCGGATTTGGCTACGGCGGATCCAGTGGTTCAGCTGGCGGCTTTGGCGTCGGCGGGTCCGGCCCGCAAACCGGCGAATATGGTTCGCAGATGAACTACGGCGCTGGCCCCGAATACAACGCCCGTGACGGCGCCGACGAGGAGGTGCTGGACTGGGTGGGGCATGAAATTGCCGAACAGAACTCTGGCGCGCGCGCGCCCGAAGATACCGGCGAGACTCTGCCGCCGCTGACGTCGCGCTGGGCCGAGGGGCAGGTCGCTCACGCCCCGTCTCATCCTGGTCCCGTAGAGCGGGACGACAAGGACTGACGCCAGCGGCTTACGTCGAATGTCTACCAGGGCGGCCTCAGGGCCGCCCTTTTCGTTACAGGTTTCAGTCCACCGGCCCGCCGGACACGCTCCGGTGTCGGGCGACCACATCAGGAAGATCAGCATTCAGCCCTTTCAGGGCGGGCGAGAGAAACGCGTCAAGCACATCGACCGTGATCCGCTGGGTCTTGGCAGGCCCCAGCCCTCCGCCAATGATCAGCGACGCCGCAAACCGCGCCGGCGGTGCAAGGAACATTGGCGCGTCCGTAAAGCCGAAGTGATTGGCGTGGGCGATCTCGTATCGGAGCGAACCGGGCCCGAAGTGATCGAGGAGCCGGGCGTTGTTTGCGATGTTGTTTGCAGAATGCCCCGTCTCGCTGTGATCGCTGTCCAGCAGAAGGAACGGACGCTGGGCCGGGTCTCCGGGGATCGAGCCATAAAGCGTCCCGTCGATGTTCACGGCTGCAACAATGCGGTCGTCAGCGACCATGGCAAGCGCTGCCGCAGCGCCTCCCAGCGAATGACCCGTCGATGCGATCCGGTTCAGATCGAGCCGCCCGGCAAGGCGCGGGCCCATGGCCTCCGGGCGGCCCAACTGGTCCATCACGAACCGGATGTCCGCGACCCGGAGATCAAGCCGGCCCCGCATGAAGCGGACCATGCCCGGGTCGTTGTCGAGACGCCGTTCGATGGTCGTCGCTATCGTCCCGTCCGCCAGCTCCACAACAGCGCCCTCGTAGGGATGATCGAGAGCGAGCACCACGTAGCCCCGGCTGGCCAGCGCCGTTGCAAGTCCAGTGTAGAAGGCGCGAGGTGCGCCATAGCCCGGACCGAGAAGCACGACAGGCCAGAGCGGCTTGTCTCCCGAGACTGGCGCGGCCGTTTCCGCGTGAGTCTCGATCTTTCCGAAATGCTTCATCAGGCCGGACGGCAATAGCGTCACGCGCGGCGGCAGCCGGCCCAGCCCGTCAATGTAAGGCAAGGCTGGCTCGCCCGCGGTCCCATCCGACGGATACCAGGCCTGGACGATGACGTTCCGCCGGTCGTCCGGCGCGTCGGTGGCCTCTTCGGGTCGTGTGTCGTCAACCCACCGATAGATCTCCGTGCCGACCGGGTAGGGCC
>CAYOWK010000027.1:0-56342 GCA_964407665.1 uncultured Rhizobium sp.
CGACGATCCGCGTCATGGTGTCGCGGTCGGGAAAGCTGATGTAATGGAAGAAGCAGCGGCGCAGGAACGCGTCGGGCAGCTCCTTCTCGTTGTTGGAGGTGATGATGACCACTGGCCGGACAGCCGCCTTGATGGTCTCGTCGAGCTCGTAGCAATAGAATTCCATCCGATCGAGCTCCTGCAGGAGGTCGTTCGGGAACTCGATGTCGGCCTTGTCGATCTCGTCGATCAGCAGCACGGGGCGGACCGGGGCGGTGAACGCCTCCCAGAGCTTGCCTTTCTTGATGTAGTTGCGGATGTCGCGGGCGCGCTCTTCGCCCAGCTGGCCGTCGCGCAGGCGGGCGACTGCGTCGTATTCATACAGACCCTGGTGGGCCTTGGTGGTCGATTTGATGTGCCACTCGATCAGCGGCATGCCGAGCGATTTGGCGATCTCGATGGCCAGCATGGACTTGCCGGTGCCGGGCTCGCCCTTGACCAGCAGCGGGCGCTCGAGGGCGATGGCCGCGTTGACGGCGACCCTGAGGTCGTCGGTCGCGATGTAGTTCTCGGTGCCCTCGAAGCGCTTCTTGTCCGACATGCATGATCTCCCGCCGTACGGCCGCGTCTGGGCGGCAAGTCTGAATTCTGTATAGAGCGGATTTTCGCCCGCGCGCAAAGTCCCCGCCCGCTTCGGGCGGCGGTCAGGTGTACGCAGGGCAAGCAAACATTAAGGTTGGGCCGGTAGACGGAAGGGGCGGCGACGTCCAGAACTCCCCTGGCAGGGAAAAACTGGCCGGTCCCCGGGGAGACGTGCATGCCGCTCAAGCTTTCGCTCAAGCCGGGCGAACGTTTCGTTGTCAACGGAGCGGTCCTCCAGAACGGCGACCGCCGGGCTGTCCTGCTGCTGCAGAACAAGGCTTCGATCCTGCGGGAGAAAGACATCATCCAGCCGGATGACGTCGATAGCCCGGCCAAGCGGATCTATTTCCCGATCATGATGATGTATCTGGAGCCGTCCGCCGCGAACCAGTTCTACGACGACTTCGTCATGCGCATGAACGAGTTCATGGGCGCCATCCGGTCTCCAGACATTCTCAAGGAATGCGTGACCATATCGAGGGATGTGATGGCGGCCGACTACTACAAGGCGCTCACCAAGTGCCGCAAACTGCTCACCTACGAACAGGAACTGCTTGCCAATGTCGGTACAGGCCTACCAGAAGGCGGCGGCGAGAGCTGAAACGCCGCGTCAGACCGAATATCGCGCATTCGCGGTCGCAACGCGCACGCTGATCGATTCCGCGTCGCTTCCGCAGCACGAGATCGGCAAGCGCGCCGAAGCGCTGGCGAAGAACCGTCAGCTCTGGACGCTGCTCGCGTCGGACTGCGCGGCGACCGGCAACACGCTGCCCCAGGACCTGCGGGCCCAGATCATCTCCCTCTCGCTGTTCGTGGACCGATATTCCAGCCAGGTGCTGCGCGAGAACGCGCCGCTCGATGTGCTCATCGAGATCAACCGGACTGTGATGCAGGGACTTGGCGGCATCGCTCCGGCCGGAAACTCCTGACCGGATCCCCGCCAGACTTTTTTCCAGCCGTCTGAAACTTTCTGAATCCCGGCCCGCCGCGCGTTAACCGCCGGCGGGCCGTTTCCGTTGGGGCGGCGACGGAAAGCGCGGGGGGCGGCGACGGCGAAGGTTACCGGACCCATCCGGATTCTTCGGTCCGGTCCATCTTTTCTTAGGATCACTCGGGCATTCTCCCCCAATCGTCGGAGCAAAATGCACCGGCCGCCGATCAAAACGATCGGCTGAAGACCCAGAATGGAGCCTATCCAGCCATGCTTAGCGTGAATTCGAACTACGGCGCCTCAGTCGCCCTCCAGAACCTCTCCAACACAAACAAACAGCTCGGCGAAGTTCAGTCCCGTATCTCGACGGGCATGAAAGTCTCCAGCGCGAAGGACAACGGCGCGGTCTACGCCATCGCCGAAGGTCAGCGCGCTCGCGTGTCGGCTGTTGCCGCTGTCAAAGACGGCATCTCCCGCTCCTCCTCCGCAATCGACGTCGCCCTGTCCGCCGGTGAGTCCATCGGCAAGGTCCTCCAGACCCTGAAAACGAAGGCCGTCGCCGCCCAGGCGAACGACCTCACGACCGAACAGCGCGCCGCCATGCAGTCGGACTTCGCCGCCCTCCGTTCGCAGATCGACACGATCTCGAACTCGGCGCAGTTCAACGGCACGAACCTGATCAAGGGCACGGGCAACGACATCAACGTCCTGATCTCCGACCTCGGCGGCTCCACGGCCGCGACCGGCGTCGGCGTCCAGACCGCCGCGATGACCAACCCGCTCTCCGGCTCCGCCGTTATCACGGCTGCCGGCGCCAACATCGCCAACGGCGACACCATCACCCTGACGCTCTCTGACACTGCTGGCGGTTCGTCGAACTCGCTGGCGGTCAACGTCGAGATCACTGCGACGATGACGGTCGACGACTACGTCAACGCCGTGAACTCGGCGTCGGGCGGCAAGGTTTCGGCCTCCTACGACGACACGAACGGCAAGTTCACCTACCTGGTGAACGACACGGCGTATGACACCCTGGCGGTCGCCTCGGACAACGCCGGCGGCGCCGCTGCCGCCCTTGGTGAAGGCGTCGCCTCCGCCACGGTCACGTCGGCCGGCTCCAACACGTTCACCGTCACGGGCATGGACCTGTCGCTGTCGGGTTCGCTGTTCACAGCGTTCTCCAGCTCTGACATCTCCACGTCGGCCGCCGCCGCCACCACGGCTGCGAACGCCATCGACACGGCGATCACGGGCCTCAACGACAAGCTGGCGACCCTCGGTTCGCAGTCGAAAGCGCTCGACATCCAGAGCGACTTCCTCGGCACGCTGAGCGACACCATCGAAGCCGGTATCGGCAACCTGGTCGACGCCGACCTGGCCAAGGAAAGCGCCCGCCTCCAGTCGCTGCAGATCAAGCAGCAGCTGGGCGCCCAGGCTCTGTCCATCGCCAACCAGGCCCCGTCGCTGGTCCTGTCGTTCTTCCGCTAAACCCAATATCCGGCCGGCGCCGCACGGGCGCCGGTTCGGGAATCGGGTCCGGATGCGCGAAAGCGCAGACAAAAAGACAAGGGGAGGGGTGGACGCAGGTCCGCCCCTTTTCCTCTACAGGCCACCGCAGAGCGATGCGGTTTCTACCGGGCAGGAAGTTCCTACCCGAGTCATTCTTGCCGGGCAGGGGTAACGTCCTGCATCCGGCCGTTAACCTCTCAGGGCCCGGATGAGCGGGCGGTTTCGTGCTTAAGTTAACCATTTCGGCTGGCACGCCGCTTGAATTGACAGGTACAGGAATGCGCCTGACCCGGGAGGGCGCCAATCGCGGAGACTTACGGCGATGATGAGCGTCAACACGAACTACAGCGCGATGGTCGCGCTCCAGAACCTCAACTACACCAACACCCAGCTTGAGGGCGTCCAGAACCGCATCTCGACCGGTCTCAAGGTCGCGACAGCCAAGGACAATGGCGCCGTCTACGCCATCGCCGAAGGCCAGCGCGCCCGCGTCTCCGCAGTCTCGGCCGTTCAGGACGGCATCAACCGCGGTTCCTCCACCATCGACGTCGCCCTGTCGGCTGGAGAAAAGATCGGCAAGGTCATCCAGGAGCTTAAAGCCAAGGCCGTCGCCGCCCAGGCGAACGACCTCACGACCGAACAGCGCGCCGCTCTGCAGTCGGACTTCACCGCCCTCCGTTCGCAGATCGACTCGATCGCCAACTCCTCGCAGTTCAACGGCGCCAACCTGATCAAGGGCACGGGCAACGACCTGAACGTCCTGATCTCCGACCTCGGCGGCTCCACGTCGGCGACCGGCGTCGGCGTCCAGACCGCCGCGATGACCAACCCGCTCTCCGGCTCCGCCGTTATCACGGCTGCCGGCGCCAACATCGCCAACGGCGACACCATCACCCTGACGCTCTCTGACACTGCTGGCGGTTCGTCGAACTCGCTGGCGGTCAACGTCGAGATCACTGCGACGATGACGGTCGACGACTACGTCAACGCCGTGAACTCGGCGTCGGGCGGCAAGGTTTCGGCCTCCTACGACGACACGAACGGCAAGTTCACCTACCTGGTGAACGACACGGCGTATGACACCCTGGCGGTCGCCTCGGACAACGCCGGCGGCGCCGCTGCCGCCCTTGGTGAAGGCGTCGCCTCCGCCACGGTCACGTCGGCCGGCCAGAACACCTTCATCGTCACTGGCCGCGACTGGTCGATGTCGGGTGCGCTGTTCACAACGTTCGCCTCGGCCGACATCTCGACATCCGCGGCGGCCGCCGGCACTGCCGCCACCCAGCTGGAAACGGCGCTGACCAACCTCAACCAGCAGATGGCGTCGATGGGCTCGCAGGCCAAAGCCCTCGACATCCAGAAGGACTTCCTCGGCAAGCTGTCGGACTCCATCGAGGCCGGTATCGGCAACCTGGTCGACGCCGACCTGGCCAAGGAAAGCGCCAAGCTCCAGTCGCTGCAGATCAAGCAGCAGCTCGGCGCCCAGGCCCTGTCCATCGCCAACCAGTCGCCCTCGGTCATCATGAACCTGTTCCGCGGCTGATATCGCGGGCCGGGGGGCAGGCGGCCGGCTTTCGGCGCACGCCCACACAGTCAAAAGCGCCGCCGCGCCCCTTCCGGGGGTGCGGCGTTCGCATGTCTGAAACCTCTCGTTAACGATCACTAACGAAGAGTGCCCTCCGGATTGACGATTCGTTCAACACGATTCGTCTCGGAGACGGTCATGATCGAGAGGCTCAACAACGCCACCGGCGTCCTTGCCGCGCTTCGCTCCCTGCAGGGGGCGAACGACGACCTGACAACGTCCACCAACCGGCTGTCCTCGGGACTTGCCGTCGTCAAACCGAGCGACGACGCCGCCAAATACCATTCCGCCGCCCTCATGACGGGCGAGACGAACTCCCTGAAGGTCGTGACTCTCAGCCTTGGCCGGGCGCAATCGATCTCGGATACAGCCATCACCTCGGCGCAGCAGGTTTCCAAGCTGCTGATCCAGATGAAGGCGACCGCGACCTCCGCTGTCGCCAACGATCTGTCCACCACGCAGCGCGGCGTCCTTAACGAGCAGTTCCAGGACCAGCTGACGCAGCTCCAGACCTTCATAACCAATGCGACGTTCGACGACGCCAACCTGCTGGACGGGTCCAAGCCGCTTGGCGTGACGTTTGTCGCGGACGCGGAAGCCTCGCAGCTGCTCACCCTCAAGGGACGCGACATCTCGCCCGGCGGCCCCGTCGTGACGGTCAGCGCCGGCAATAACCTGCTGTCGCCCCAGAATGCGGTCGCCGCCATCGCGCAGCTGGATGTCTCGATCGAGGGGCTCGGCCGCGAGCTGAGCGACATGTCCTCCGAGAACAAGCGGGTCGAGGCCCAGATCGGGTTTGTCGGGCGTCTTGCGGATGCGCTGGCGGCCGGGGTCGGCCGGCTGGTCGACGCCGACATGGCGGTCGAGACGGCCATGATCCAGGCGCTCAAGGTCAAGCAGGAGCTGAGCTCGCAGTCGATCAACGTCGCCAACAGCGCGCCTGAATCGCTGCTCCAGTTGTTCAAGTCCTGAACCAGGAACAGGGCGGGGACGCCCGCTCCCGGAGGCCGCGCCGATGATCGACGCCACCCATCTCGAGCAGGCGATCGCCGCCTTCGTCACCTTCTTCGTCGTCATCGACGCCGTGGGCGTGGCCCCGGTCTTCGCGACCCTGACCGCTGGCGGCGGCGGCGCCTACGCCCGCGCCATGGCGATCAAGTCCGCCTTTGTCGCCGGCGTCATCCTGTTCCTGTTCGCTTTCCTCGGGCCGTGGCTGCTCAAGCACCTCGGCATCACGCTGGACGCCTTCCGGGCGGCGGGCGGCGCGCTGCTGTTCCTGATCGCCCTCGACATGGTGTTCGAGAAGCGTCAGGAGCGGCGCAAGCACCGGGCGGACGAAGTGCTGGCGGGAGACCACCCGTCGACGCCTGATGATATCTCCGTCTTCCCGCTGGGCATTCCGATGATCGCGGGGCCTGGCTCCATCGCCACGGCGATGCTGTTCATGCAGAACGCTGGCGGCGACCCCTGGTCTGTCGGCGTCGTGGTCGGGGCCATCGGCGCCAACCTTGTCCTGACTGCGCTGATCTTCATGGCGGCTGCGCCCCTGTTGAAGCTGCTGGGCGAGAGCATTGCGGGCGCCATAACGCGCATCTTCGGCGTCATCCTGGCGGCGCTTGCCGTGCAGTTCATCGTGGACGGCCTGCGCGGCGCCTTCGGAGCCGGGTAGGCTGTCCCTCCGTACCGATCAGGCTGCTTCTTCAAGCGCGTAGATCGCGCTCCGGCGCACGGGTGCGTTGCGGCGGACCGATCTCCAGAACACGTTGCCGGACAGCACGATCAGCAGCAGTACGCAGCCGGCCAGCCCCGCAAGCTGGAACCGGAGCGCGTTCGACCACCTGATTTCCGTGCGCGCCGTATCGAGCAGGCGGGCGCCGTCATACTTGGCCAGCGCAACCGCCCGGTCGCCGCCGGCCTCCGCCACAAGCCGGGCGCGGTTGAGATCGCCGGCGTTGCCCACCTGGGATAGGATCGCCACCGCCGACGCCGGCGAGGTGTTCCGGGATATGTTCTGGATGATCCGCAGGTCACGGGACAGGGACTCGACCGCCGCCGCCGCCGTCTTGTCCGAGGAGCTCTCCCGGAATGCGATCTCGACAGCTGCAGGGCCGTCGGTGGCGTAGCCGAACTCGCTCTGGAACTGCGCGTCGAGGCGCCGCTTGAGACGCTGCGGCGGCGCCGCCTGGAACAGCCGCGACTGCAGGTGCAGCTTGAAGTCCGGATCCAGCCGGTCGGAGCGGTAGGCCGACATCACGATCGACGCGCCTTCACGCGCCTCGTCGTCCGCGAGCACCAGACCGAACCCGGACAGGACAAACGGAAATTCATCGAAGCGGTCTTCCCGAGCCCAGCGGGCGGCCTGCATGGCCAGTTCCGGCATGTCGCCCAGCATGGCGAACTCCGACCGGCCCTCGTCCTCCGGCGGCGCGGGCGCAAAGCGGACCGGGCTGGCCGTTGGCGCAGCGTCAGCCGGGGCAGGGGCGGAGTTCTGCAGCAGCGACATGAGAGACGTCGTCCGCCGTTCGTACTCGGCCTGCACATTGTCGGGCAGGAACGACGCCGCCGCCGCGATCATGGCGGCGTCGCCGCGCTGGTCGGCCACATCGATGCGCGCGCGCAGCGCTTCGCCGTCGTCGCCCTTCAGCATGGCCGGCGCCGCCAGCAGCAGACCATTGACCGTCGCCATCTCGCCGGTCTCGATCTCGGTGCGGACAAGCTCCGCCCAGACTTCCCGCGGGGAGCCTGGACCCGTTGATGCAAGGCGGACAAACCGGGCGTCGATGGCCTGCCGGGTTGCATCGAGGGAGCCCTGGGTGGCCTCGGCCGTGTCGCGTGGTCCGCCATAGGCGAGGAACGCTGCCTGGGCGGCCATCAGCGGTGTGGCGCAAAGCGCAGCATTGAACGCGAGCGCCGCATAGGCGGCGAACGGGGAGCGGCGTTTGCGGCGGCGTTGCATCAGCCGGCTTCCATCACCTTGTCATGCGCTCTCCGGACGCGGCTGGCCGCAGGTCCTGATGCGTCTGTGTCTCGCCCCGCTCCTTGTTGAGTCACGAGGCGCACAAGATCAAGCATGATCGGCGGTGAAGACGGAAAAATTGAGGCGCTCGCCTGTCAGGAGCGTCATGAAACCGTGTTGTGCGCAGCGTTTTTCGCCGCCGCCTCAGATACGTGCGTTGACCGTCACGCCTGTCGCGCCGGACGATACCGACCGGCCGATCGCCCCGCTCGATCCATATCCCGCGGGCGCCTTGCGCGATGCGGAGACTTCGGTCGCGATCGCCTTCACCAGACCTTCGGTGACAGTCTTCATGGCCTCAAGCGCGCGGGCATGACCCTCGATCAGGTCTTCCAGCGCCTTCGAGGCATCGCGCAGCGCCGCCTTGCGGCCTGCGTCGAGACCCTTGAGCAGGGAAGGGTCCTGCTTGATGCGGGCGACTTCGAGGCGCCAGGCGTGCGCCAGCCTTTCCTTTTCGTCCGCGTGCACCGCGGCGCCGTCGAGGCGGTTGGCCTTGAGGGCCGCGACCTCGAGCCGGATCAGGTCATTCAGCCGGGTCGCCATGGCGATCAGCTGGTCGGCGCGGTCTTGGGGTCCGGTTGCCGAAAGCATTATTCAAGCCCCTGCAGTTTCAGGATTTCCTTGTAGACCGCATCCGAGATGCCCGTTCCGCCCTGCCGGGAGACCGCGCCGGCATACTCGTCGAGCATCAGCGGACGGAACATCTCCTCGGCGGCCCCGCCGCCGAACGGGCCATCGGTGGGGAGGCCTGCAAACATCGGCTGCAGCATCTGGGAGATGAACATCTTCTCGAAGTCGTTGGCGATCTCGCGCGCCTGCTCGCGGGTCCGGGCGCCGGAGACACGCGCCTCCAGCTCACGGCCGCGCGCAGCCGACGTATCGACGGGGGCGAGGGGAAGGCCAAGGTCCGCCATTACATCAGCTCGATATCTGCCTGCAGCGCGCCCGCCGCCTTCAGCGCCTGCAGGATGGAGATCAGGTCGCGCGGACTGACGCCTAGCGCGTTGAGGCCGTTCACCAGTTCGTTGAGCGGGATGCCGTTGCCGCCGATCAGCGCCAGATCCGCCACATCTTCCTCGACCGCCACATCGGTCTGGGGCACAACCACCGTTTCGCCGCGTCCGAAGGCGTTGGGCTGGCTGACAGCCGGGGATTCCTGCACCTGGACGGTCAGGTTGCCCTGGGCGATGGCGACCGGCGACACCCGCACCTGATCGCCCATCACGACGACGCCGGTGGTCTCGTTGACGATGATCCGCGCCCGCTGGTCGGGCTCGACCTGCAGCAGCTCAATCTGTGACAGAAGCGACGCCATGTTCCGGAACGAGGGCGGGCGCCGGAGGTGGACGGTCGACGGATCGCTGGCGACCGCAGCTTCCTGGCCGATGAAGGTGTTGATGGCGCTGGCGATCCGCGTGGCGGTGGCGAAGTCCGGATTGCGCAGCGACAGCCGCAGCTCGTTCTGGCCGGCGAGGTCATAGCCCAGCTCGCGCTCGACGATGGCGCCGTTGGTGATCCGTCCGCTGGTGGGCACGTTGCGCGTCAGGGAGGTTCCGCTGGAGCCCGACGCCTTGAAGGCCCCGACGGCCACCGAGCCCTGGGCGACCGCATAGACTTCGCCGTCCGCGCCCAGCAGCGGCGTGGCGATCAGCGTGCCGCCTTCGAGGCTGCCGCTGTCGCACAGGGACGAGATGTTGACGTCGATCCGGCTGCCGCCCGCCGCGAAGGCGGGGAGATTGGCGGTGACCATGACGGCCGCGGCGTTCGACGTGTTCAGGCTGGAGTTGCGCGTATTGACGCCAAGCCGTTCCATCATGGCTTCGAGGCTCTGGCGCGTGAAGGCGCAGTTGCGAAGGCTGTCGCCGGTGCCGTTGACCCCGACCACGAGGCCATAGCCGAGCAGCTGGTTGTCACGCACCCCCTCGATGTCGACGATATCCTTCAGCCGCGTCGTTGCGGACGCGGGCGCTGTCGCAGCGGCGGCGCAAAGGGCTAGAGCGAGAGTGGCGAGGAATGCGCGCATGATGCCTGTCGGTTGGGCTGGGGAGCAGCTTTCCGACCATTCTGGCCGCGGGCGATACCAGCGGACTTTCCCCTCCCAGTGCGAACAAAGGCTTAACCGGGTGTTTCCCGCGGGTTAAGCCGCCGTTAACCGGTGTTACCCAGTTTCACCCGCAGGAGGCCCGGACCGCCATGAAGGTGACGCCGCCCATCTCGCCAACATCCGCCAGCGGACCGGCCGCCGTCCGTCCGGCCGCGCAGGGCTTCGGCCAGCTGCTCGAAACGGGCGGCCCCGCTGCGCGGGCATCCGTCGGCGGCCCGGCCGCCAGCGCCCACATCTCCAGCATCGGATCGCTTCTGGCGCTCCAGGGCCTGACCGATCCGGAAGCCCGCTCCCGCGCCCTTCGCAAGGGGCGGCGCATGCTGGACGCCCTCGACCGTCTTCAGGTCTCGATGCTGGGCGAGGGGCCGACCCGGTCCGATCTGGCCCGTCTGCAGAGCGCGATGGAAGAAACCCGTCTGCCCAGCGGCGACGACGAACTGGACGACACCCTCAACTGGGCGGAGATCCGGGTCGCGGTCGAGACCGAGAAACTCAAGCGTTCCGCCGGACTCGTGTAACAGCAGAGTCACAAAACCTGTATACGCCCGACATCGTGCAGATTCGGCCGAATAACGGGTATGTGATCTGCTACAGGCCTGAAACTTGCAGCAATTTTCGAAGCGTGTGGCTGAGAATGAGCGTGGACGCCGTTAAGCGTCTCGGTTATAAGCCGCACGCCCGTACAGGGGCGTCGGGTCTTCCCGGCCCGGCAGGGAGTTGAAGACATGAGTTCGTCGAAAGTCGCGTCTTACAAGCCTACCGAAAAAGAACCCTACATGAACGCCCGGCAGCTCCAGTACTTCAAGGAGAAGCTGGTCGCGCTGAAGGAGGAGATCCTCCACCTCAACCGCGAGACCATCAGCGGCATGCAGGAAAACGTCGCCCCGATCCCCGATCTGGTCGACCGCGCCTCTTCGGAGGCCGACCGTGCGCTCGAACTGCGCACCCGCGACCGCCAGCGCAAGCTGATCAACAAGATCGACTCGGCGCTGCGCCGGATCGAGATCGGCGAGTACGGCTATTGCGAGGAAACCGGCGAGCCGATCGGCATCAAGCGCCTCGAAGCGCGCCCGACCGCCACCATGTGCCTTGAGGCGCAGGAGCGTCACGAGCGCAAGGAACGCACGGTTCGCGACGACTGATTTCAGGGCGCCGGGCCGAACCGGCGCCAACCTCCCTCCGGATGTCTTGCCTACCCGGATCGCGGGTCTCAGGATTGTCGTCTGACGCAGGGAGGCGTTCGTGCCGGTCGCACAGGTCAATATCGCCCGCATCCTGAAAGAGAAGGGCGACCCGTCAAACGCGGAATTCTTCGACAACCTCGCCGCCGTGAACGCCATGGCCGAGCGCATGCCGGGTTTCCTCTGGCGGCTGATCGACGGGGTCACCGAAGCGGACGGCTCGGTGAACGCGACCTCGCTGAGACCGACCGCCGACCCCATGCTTCTCATCAACATGTCGGTCTGGGAGACGGCTGATGATCTCGCGCGCTTCGTCTTCCGGACCGTCCATGTGAAATTCTACCAGAAGCGGGAGGCCTGGTTCGAGCCGCCTGCGCAGCCGGGATTTGCGATGTGGACCGTGGCCGAAGGCCACCGCCCGACGACATCGGAAGCCCTGGAGCGCCTCGCCGATCTGCGCATGAATGGCGCATCGGAGCGCGTCTTCGGATGGGCGGCGCTGCCCGGTTATGCTGAATTCCAGTCCATGCGCTGCGGCTGACAAGTCTCTCATCGACATACCGGTTTGCGGTGCGCTAGGCATGTGCAGGCTGGGTGGAGCGTTGCGTTTCGGGGACGATCCTTCATGGAGCAGATCAACCCGGCCTGGGTCGCGTGGGCGGAACTCGCCCGTGCCTGGGCCTCGGCGTTCACATTTCTCGTGGCGCTGGCCGCCGGCCTGTTCGGCCTGTTCCGGTATCTGAGGTCTGAACGGCTTCGCCAGACCGAACAGGTCCGCGAGCTCTATTCGATGTTCTTCGAGAACGACCGCTATCGCCGCATCCGGTTCGTCCTCGGCAACCCCAAATCCCCCGAATACCAGCAGCTCGCCTCCGAGCTGGCGACCGAGGGCATGCCCAAGCCGCTGGAAGGGGAGCTGATCGACCTCCTGAACTTTCTCGAGTTCGTACAGGGGCTTGCGCGCCGCGGGCTTATCGCAAAGGGCGATGTGGAGTGGATGTTCCGCTCGTTCCTCGAGCATGTCGCCCGGCTGGATGCGGTGCGCGGCTACGTCCTGCGCAACGACTTCGAGGAGCTCGCCGCCATGTGCCGCAAGGCGATCAAGACCCCGGGGGCATGACGCTCGCGCTATTCGTCTATGGAACCCTTCGCGCCGGGCTTCCTGCTGCTTTCGTTTCCCGCCAGGCCACAGCCAGCCGCCGCCTGCTGCACGAGCGCGGCGTGCTGGAGGGGCAGGGCGTCCTGCCCGGCCGGCTGGTCGCGGTGTCATGGTATCCCGGTCTCGTGCCGGGCGGATCGGGCGAGCAGGTCCGGGGCGAGGTCTGGCGCCTGCCCGGGGCCGCCACGCTGGCCCGGCTCGACGCCTATGAGGGGCGGGACTACACCCGGCGCATCCGCCGCATCCGGCTGGACAGCGGGCGGCTTCTGATGGCCCACGTCTATCTCTATGTTCGGGATGTGAGCGGCCTGCCGGTCATCCCCACAGGTGACTTTGCAGACTGGCTTGCCAAACCCCGCGACCCCCGCGACGACAGGACATCATGACCAACCGTTCCGCCGGTCCGGAAATCCTGAGGGTGATCGACCTCCTCTCCAAGCTGCCCGGTCTCGGGCCGCGCTCGGCAAGGCGCGCGACGCTGCACCTCCTCAAGAAACAGGACCAGCTCATGGGTCCGCTGGCGGCCGCGCTGGCCGACGCCGCCGGAAAGGTCCAGGCCTGTTCGGTCTGCGGAAACTTCGACACCGTGAATCCCTGCTCGATGTGCGCCGCCCCCAACCGGGACGACAGCATCATCTGCGCGGTCGAGGAGGTGGGCGACCTCTGGGCGATGGATCGCTCCGGCGTCTTCAAGGGCCGCTTCCACGTCGTCGGCGGCGCGCTCTCGGCGCTCGACGGCGTGCGCCCGGAAGACCTCAACATCCAGAGCCTGATCGAGCGCGCCTCCAGCCCCGTCGTGCGCGAGATCATCCTCGCGCTCAACGCCACCGTCGAAGGCCAGACCACGGCCCACTACATCACCGACCGGCTGGCGCACCTCGATGTGAAGGTCACGCGCCTCGCGCACGGCGTCCCCGTCGGCGGCGAAATCGACCACCTCGACGACGGCACCATCGCCGCCGCGCTGGCCTCAAGGCGCTGAGGATCCCATGAAAACCTGGTACCTCATCCGCCACGGCGAAACCGAGTGGAATGCGATCAAGCGCATGCAGGGGCAGCTGGATTCCCGGCTGTCGGCAGAGGGGCGTCTGCACGCCGCCGAATCCGGGCGTCTGCTCTCGCGCCTCGGCTTCGACCGCGCCTTCGCCTCGCCGCTGGGACGCGTCCGCGAGACCGTTGCGATCATGGCCGGTCATGCGCCCATCGATCCCCTGTTCGACGACCGGCTGATGGAGTGGTCCAGCGGCGACTGGTCCGGCCAGCTCTACGCCGACATCGCCCGCGACCGGCCGGACGAATGGTCGGCCTGGGACGCTGACCGTTACAACTGGCGTCCGCCCAATGGCGAGAACTTCGTCGATCTCGCCAGCCGCGCGCGCTCCTTCATCGACGAGGCCGCAAAGGTCCACGCCGCGCGGCTCGCCATCGTGGCGCATGGCTTCATCAACCGGGCGCTGGCCGGCGAACTGCTGGGTCTGGCGCCGGCTGACCGCATGAAAATCAGCCAGTCCAACGACACCGTGATGCGCATCACGGTTGGACCGGACGGCGCCAGAGCCGAGCACTACATCGCCGGCGAGGGACCGTTCCCGGGCCTGCCGGACGGCTCGCGCCGGGGCGGCCAGAAGTCAGTCTGACCTCAGCCCGGCGTCTGCGCCCATGGTCAGTCCTTCACCTTGAAGGCGAGAAGGAGGTTGCCGCCCTTCTGGCCAAACTTGTCATAGCCGGAGGTCGCATAGACGAACTTTCCGGCCACGACGGGTCCGCTCGAGTCGATCGATCCGCCGCTGCCGGAAACCCCGTTGACGCCCTCAAACGTCCGGTTCGTGTCGAACGTCCAGAGGATCGCCCCGTCCCGCGTGGAGAACGCCCGCATGGACCCATCCAGCGATGCGCCGAACACGACTCCCGGCGCGAGTGTCGCCGCCGCCGACACGCCCGGTGAGCAGCGCCATTTCACGTCCTTGCAGGTATCGGGCAGGACCGTCGACCAGAGAGCTTTTCCGGTCGTCACATCCAGAGCGTGCATGCCGGACTGGGCCGGCAGGTGGGCGTCCTTGGGATAGGCCGACAGGTCGGAGATCGGCACGAACAGCGTCTTGCCGTCCGTGGCCATGCCCCAGTGAACGCCGCCCATAATCCCGCCGCGTCCAGGCTTGGTCTTCCAGAGCAGGGCGCCGCCATTGTCCGGATCGAGGCCGTAGACGTGGCCAGACTTCTGCCCCGCGAGAACGATAGCGCGGCCGTCGGCTTGCTCGACCAGTATGGGCGCCGCCCCGAAGTCAAAGTCGGGTCCGGTGTTCGTCGGGCAGTTCGGGCCGGACGGGCAGGCTGCATTCCAGACATCGTTCGCCGTCGCCTGGTACGTCCACACGACCCGGCCCGAGCCCAGATCGAGCGCCATGATCGCATCGCTCGTGGCGGTGGACGGATGGGAGTAGTTCTCTCCCGTGCCGATATAGAGACGGTTGCGTTTGCGATCGATCGTCGGCGTCGACCACACCGGCGCCCCGGAGGGGCCGAACATCGTCACGCCTGCACGGTTGGGCGCCTGCGCCCGAGGCTCCTCGGCAATGGTGTGGGTCTTCCAGACGGTGGCCCCGGTCTTGATATCGATCGCCGCCACGGCGCCGCGGAACGTGCAGCAGGCGTAAGTCCCGTTCATCGCGGCGACCACCTCGAGCGAGGAGATCGGAACGTAGAGGCGTCCCTCATGCAGGCGCATGGCGCCGGTGATCGTCGCCTGCGGGTGAGTGTCCGGGCGAACGCTCCAGACGATGCGGCGGCTGGCCAGATCGACGGCGTGCACCTGACCGGCGAGGTCGCCGAAATAGAGGGCGTCCGGCGCCCCGGCTACGTTGGTTCCGATGATCAGCGGCGACCGGATCTCCTTGTCCGACTGCACGGTCCAGAGCGTGCATCCGGTTGTGGCGTCGAGCGCGTAGACCATCCCGAACTGGTCAGCGGTGAAGAGGACATTTCCCGCGAGTGTCGGCTGCACGCGGGAACGGGTTGATCCCGGGAACGCGAAGACCCACGCCAGGTCGAGGTCCGCCGCGTTGTCGCCGCTGATGGATGTCTGGCCTTTGCCGACGGCGCGCCAGTTCTCCGGACTCATCCCCCAGTCAGCGATTCCGCCGGGCCCATAGGCGCCGCCCTTCGGCGCCGCACAGGTGGTTGGCGCCAAGGTTGCCGCGCTCTGCGGCGCCGACACGTAGGATGCGACAGCCTCTCTTTCCTGCGGAGACAGCTGGCTCGCCTGCGCCATCATGATGCCGGTCGTCAGCGACGCGAGAATGCGATCCTTGCTCAGCGCCGCGAGCGACTCCCGCCGGGGCGCCTGAATGGCTCCCCCGTCGTGACACGAGGCGCAGGCGCGTTCGTATATGGCGGCGCCCGATACCTCTGGCGCTGACACGCTCTGGCCGGCGACGGGGCCTGGCTGCTGTGCGCAGGCGGCGAGAAGCGCTGGCGCCAGAAACAGGAATCCCAGCGCCCGCCCGCTGAGCCGGGTTCTGGATCGGGTCCCTGCCGGTATGCTTCGGTGCTGAGGCTTCATCGTGAGTCCGCCATGAGTGCGTGTCTGGGGTCGAGCGGCGTCGCGGCCGCCCGTCTAGTGGTTCACCGTCTTCACCATCGCGCCGTCGATCCGCAGGTTCGCGCCCGTGATGAAACCGGCCCTCGGACTGACAAGGAAGGTGATTGCATCGGCCACTTCCTCGGGCCGGCCGTGGCGGCCCAGCGCGCTCATCTGGGCGGCGCGCCTGAACAGGTCGGGCTGGTGCGTGCGGATCTGGTCCCAGACGCCGCCCTCAAACAGGATCGGCCCTGGAGAGACCGCATTCACCCGGATGCCGGATGTCCCATGCGCTGCGGCAAGCTGGCCCATGTAGGAGACCAGCGCGGCCTTCATCGTTCCATACGCGCTCTCGCCGGGCGGCAGCACCATCAACGTCGCCGCGATCGATGACACGAACAGGAGCGACGCATCCTTGCCCGCCGCCAGCATGGGCAGGGACAGTTCGGCGAACCGGACATGCTGCAGGAAGTCCGTTTCGAACGCCTCGCGCCAGCCATCCTCGCCTTTCTGCGTGGGGCGCGTCGAGACGTTGGAGATGGCGATATCGAGCCCGCCAAGCTCGGCCGAGGCTGCAGCGTGCCAGCGGATGAAGGCGTCCCGGTCGCGTACGTCGAGGGCTGTGCCGAACGCGCGCACGCCGAGCGAAGTCAGGCTCCGGACTGTCTCTTCAACGCCCGATTCAGTCCGGGCGCACACCGCAACGTCGACGCCCTCGCGCGCAAGACTTTCCACGATCGCCCGGCCGATGCCTCTCGTGCCCCCCGTGACGATGGCCTTCTTGCCCTTCAAACCCAGATCCATGGTGGTGTTCCCTCGACGTGTCTTCTGATTGTGGATTGAGCCGCGCCCGCATCATCGCCGCGCACGGATCTTCTCGGCTCCGGCGCGCACTGCGCCGATGATCATGGCGCAGGTCGTTTCCTCGATGTCCTCGCGGCGGGCGCCGCCCCGCTGGATCAGTTCGCCCGCAGCGATCGTCAGCCCGAGGCCGATCTCCGTCAGCTTCAGGGCGTGTGCGTGCGAGATGTCGAACTCGCGCTGAATGCGCTTGGCCAGGTACCCCGCGTTCGCGTCGTGCCCCCGCATGCGGACCAGCCCGACCGCATCCGTCAGACTGGGCTCGTTCAGCAGGCGGCGAAGCAGCGGTCCCCGGCGCTCGATCTCGGACAGGGCGATGTGTGTCGTGGCCCGCACCAGGTCGGGAAAGGTCTGCGCGCTCTGGGCGGCTCGGGCCTGCTCGGCCTGGATCCGGTTCAGGTCCGCCTCGAGCAGCTGCGCCAGCAGGGCCTTGCGGTTCTCGAAGTAGGCGTAGACGAGCGCCTTCGAGACGCCCGCTTCCTGCGCGACGCGCTCCATGCTCAGAACATCAAGTCCCTCGGTCGTGATCAGACGCGCCGCGCATTCGAGAAGCTGCACACGCCGCTCTTCGGGCGCCAGTCGTGTGCGTGTCCGGGGTTCGCGGGGCGTAGTCATGAGTGGGTTTCACCCGGGTCGCGGTGGCTGCCGCTATTGACGATTAATCTAATAACGCTTCTACTCCGACTTGCAAGGCCGCTCGCAGAGCTTGCGTCCTGTTCAGCGTCCGCGACCGGCCGACACGACAAGGCCGGCGGCAAGGGGAGGGTAGACAGATGGTGTTCAGCCGCCGGAGACTGCTCGGCTCGGCCATGTGCGCAGGGGTCATGCTCGCCGCAGGTTGCGCAGCGTCAGGTCCGGATACGCCGCGACCAGTCGAGGATGGACCGGTCGTCAAGGGCATCAGCTACATCGGGATTTCGGTCAGCGACCTCGACAGGAGCGCGGCCTATTTCGCAAAGGGCGGCGGTCTGCCGGAGGTTGACCGAAGCGACCTGCAGGCCGGCGTGCTGGACCGGATCGCCGGCAAGAAGGTCAGGGCGAAGACGCGGACCTTCCGCAGCAACACCGGTCAGATCCGGCTGATGCAGTTCGACCGGCCTGCCGCAGCTGCGCGTTCGGCCGGGATCGTGCCGGTGCAGGGGCCGGGCATCACGCACGTCTGCTTCCAGTCACCCAACAGCAAGCCGATCTTCCCGGGTTTCGTCGCTGCAGGCGCAAAGCCTCTCTCCCGCACGGGCGACCTCGTTCAGCTGAGGCCGGACGTGCCGGTCCGGTATGCCTATCTTCGCGATGCGGACGGCGTGATGATCGAGATCGAGCAGCTCCTCGTCGACAACCTGACGTTCAACCATCGCATGCGGCATGTGGCCATCGCCTCACCGGACATCGACCGCGCCGTCGCCTTCTACGGCGCCGTGCTGGGCAAGGCGCCTCGCGAGCGGAGGTCCAATCTCGTCAACCCGACCTTGGACATCACCGCCGATCTCGATGGCCTGAAACTCGATGTCGCCTGGTTCCAGGTCGGCAATCTGGAATTCGAGATCTGGGAGTACCTCAACCCGGCGCCGAAGCCCGCGACGGAGCCAAGGCCGCTCGAGGCGCTCGGCCACAACATGATCGTCTTTGACGTCACGGATCCCGCTGCGGCGCTGGACAGACTCGAGAGCGCAGGCGGCGCACGCGTCTCGAAGCCCTCTGCAATGGATGGCGGCGAGATTGCCTTTGGCCGAGACCCGGACGGAAACCTCCTCGGCTTCTTCCGGCCCGGGCCCGGGGAGTCCGCCTTCTCGACGCGCGGCCTCGTCTACTGACAGACGCCGTCGACCTGTCCTGAATCAGGCCGTGAATGATCCCTGTCGACCATTCGCTTGCAGCGCGAATCCTGTGACTCGTCCTTCTCCGCAGGCTTGAAAAGAACAAAAAAAGAACTAGGGTCCCGTCATGACGCTTGATCTGGTTCACCTTGTTCTTCTTCTCCTGGCGCTGGCGGGCTTCGGCCTCGCGGCATGGGTCCGGCAGGGCGCGGCGCCGGAGCTGGCGCGGCTGCGGGCCGAGCTCGACGCGGCCCGTCAGGAACGCGCGAAGGATGCGGGCGAGCACGAGCGCCAGGTTTCAGCGCTCCGGCTCGACCACGAGCGCAACGTCACCGCCCTGAAGGCCGATCACGACAAGACGCTGTCGGCGATGCGCGCCGACCACGACAAGGCGTTTGCCGCGCTGAAAGCCGATCATGACGAGGCCCGCCTGCGCGCCGAGACCGCCGAGAAGCGCAGCGGCGCCCAGGAGGCCTCGATGCGCGAGCGCGAGGCGGCCTTCGAGCGCGAGCGGGACCAGTTCCAGAAGCTGCAGGCGGAAGCCTCCGAACGCTTCAAGGCCATCGCCGACGCCTCGCTCGTCGAATCCCAGAAACGCTTCGTCGAACTCGCCGACGAGACCTTCAAGAAGCATCAGGAGGGCGCGCGGGGCGAGCTTGGCGTGATGCTGAAGCCCATCCAGGAAACGTTCGGCCAGTTCCGCGAGAAGGTCGAGGCGATCGAGAAGGTGCGCTCGGAAGACCGCGCCAAACTGGACGAACAGCTCAAGGCGGTCGGCGAATCGGCGCGCCTGACACAGGAATCCACGGCCAATCTCAAGAATGCGCTGACCTCCACGCGCGGGGCCGGGCGCTGGGGCGAGGAGACGCTCCGGAACGTTCTCGAAGTCGCCGGCCTGTCGGCGCACGCCGATTTCGTGGTGCAGACCAGCACCAATACCGAAACAGGCCGCATCCGCCCCGACGTCATCATCAACATGCCGGGCGGCCGCTGTCTGGTGATCGATTCCAAGGTGTCGCTGGAAGACTACCTGGCCGCCTCCGAAGAGAGCGATCCGGCCCGCCGCAAGCAGCGTCTGGCCGCCCATGCCGTGCGGGTGAAGGCCCACGTCACGGCGCTGGGCCGCAAGGACTACTGGAAGGACATCCCGTCGACGGTCGATTTCGTCGTCATGTTCCTGCCCGGCGACAATTTCTATTCGGCGGTGCTTGAGCACGACCGCGAGATCTTCGACTACGCCTGGCGCGCCAATGTGATGATCGCCACGCCCTCGACCCTGATTGCGCTGGCCAAGTCCGTCGCCTTCGGCTGGCGGCAGGAAGAGATGGCCAAGAACGCGGAAGAGGCCGCCAGGCTGGGCAAGGAGCTCTACGACCGCTTGACCACCATGTCGTCTCACATGGGGCGGGTCGGCGGCGGTCTCGGCAACGCCATGAAGGCCTATAACGAGATGGTCGGCTCCTACGAGGCGCGGGTCCTGCCCTCGGCCAAGAAGTTCGAGCAGCTGTCCTTCGTGGACGGCAACGCCTCGCTGGACGCCCCGGCGCGCGTGGATGTGGCGCCGCGCCAGCTCACCCTGCTGGATGCTGCAATGGATGAAGGGGCTCCCGCAGCCCAGCCAGCGGCCGCAAAACGCAAATAGTCCAGACCGGCAAACGCGTCGCAGCTTGCCGCATGGGGTGTTCTCTTGACGTTCGGGGCCGCCATCCATAGCTGTGAGGCATGGCTATCCGACCCATCCTTACCGTACCGGACCCCCTCCTGAAGGAGGTCTCCAGACCTGTCGCCGTCGTCACCGATGAAACCCGGCGGCTGATGGATGACATGCTGGAGACGATGTATGACGCGCCCGGCATCGGTCTGGCCGCTGTCCAGATCGGCGTTCCCCTGCGCGTCATCGTCATGGACCTCTCCCGCGAGGACGAGCCCAAGGCCCCGCAGTACTTCGTGAACCCGGAAATCCTCGAGCGCGTCGAGGAAACCCAGCCGTACGAGGAAGGCTGCCTTTCGGTGCCCGACGTCTATGACACGGTCGAGCGCCCCGCGAAGGTGAAGCTGCGTTACCTGAACTATCAGGGCGAACAGATCGAGGAGTGGGCGGAAGGCATGTATGCCGTCTGCATCCAGCACGAGATGGACCACCTCGAAGGCACGCTGTTCATCGACCACCTGTCGCGCCTGAAGCGACAGTTCGCGATCAACAAGGTCAAGAAATCCCGGCGCTACGTCACCGCCTGATCCATTGTCCTGATCCATCAAGTCGACAGGGGGAAGCAGGCGTGAAGACGCTGATCGTCATTCCGGCCCGCTACGCGTCCACCCGCTTTCCGGGCAAGCCGCTCCACCCCATCGCGGGCGTCTCGATGCTGGCCCGGACCGTGTTCGCCGCGCGCCGGGCCGCTGAAACGGTCTCAGCCCGCGTGGTGGTCGCCACCGACGACGACCGCATCCTCGCTCACGCCCGCGACATCGGCGCCGAAGCCGTCATGACCGATCCGGACCTGCCCTCGGGCACCGATCGCTGCCGGGCGGCGGCGGAGATCATGGCCCCGGACGCCGACTTCATCCTCAACCTGCAGGGCGATGCGCCCTTCACCCCCGCAGCGCACATCGCGGCGGTGATCGCCGGCGCCGGCTCGGCCGATGTCGTGACGCCCGTGGTGCGCCTCGGCTGGGAGGCGCTGGACGATCTGCGCGAGCGCAAGAAGACGACGCCCTTCTCCGGCACCACCTGCGTGCGCGCCGAAAGCGGCCGCGCCATCTGGTTCTCGAAGAACATCCTGCCCGCCATGCGCAGCGAGGCGAAGCTGCGCACAAAAGGCCCGCTCTCGCCGGTCTTCCAGCACATCGGTCTCTACGGCTATTCGCGCGACGCCCTCCACCGCATCGCGGATCTGCCAGCCTCGCACTACGAGGAACTCGAAGGCCTCGAACAGCTTCGTTTCCTCGAGAACGGGCTCACCATCCAGGCGGTCGAAGTCCAGCCATCCGCCCTGCACAGCGCCGGCATCGACACTCCGGAAGACGCCGCCCATGCCGAGGCGCTGCTGGCCCGCCACGGCGATCCCCTCCGGAACAGTCCGGCGGCCTCATAGATGACCGCCCGCCTCTACATCGTCCGCCACGGCAACACCTTCGACGCAGGCGACGTGGTGACCCGCGTCGGCGGCCGCACCGACCTGCCCCTGTCCGTCTCCGGGCGCGAACAGGCGGCGCGCCTCGCGCAGCATTTCGCAGGGCAGGGCGTCGCCTTCGCCACCGCCCGCTCCGGCCCCCTCAAGCGCACCCGCGAAACGGCCGACGTAATTCTGGCCTCCCAGCCAGACGCGCCCGAGCTGCAGACAGATCTCTTCCTGCGCGAGATCGACTACGGCCCGGACGAGAACCGTCCCGAGGATGAGGTCGTCGCCCGCATTGGCCATCAGGCGCTGGAAGACTGGGAAAACCGCAACATCCCGCCGCCCGGCTGGCGTGTCGATCCGGATGCGCTCATCGGCAACTGGCAGGAGCGGTTCGCGAAGCTGGCCGGCAAGCCGGGCGACCATCTTCTGGTCACCTCCAACGGCATCGCACGTTTTGCGCTGACCGCCGCCCGCGCAACGGGCTTTGACCCCAAGCTCAAAACCGGCGCCTGGGGCGTCGTCGAGGTGGCGGACGACGGGTCCGTCACGGTCACGGCCTGGAACCTGCGCCCCTGAAGCGCGCCAACGTTACAGCGCTCCAACGTTACAGTTTGCAGCGCAAGGTGATTTGCGCCAGCCTGACGGCAGGGGCATTCGGGCGGACAGTTTCAGTAGCCGCGAGCCGTGTCCCATGCAGTTCATTGACCTTCAGGCCCAGCGCCAGCGCATCGCCCCGCAGATCGACGCTGCGATCCAGCGCGTCCTGACCACCTGCGGCTTCGTGATGGGCCCGGAGGTCACGGGCTTCGAAAAGGCGCTGGCCGCCTTCGCCGGAGCCAAACACGCGCTCGCCTGCGCCAATGGAACGGATGCGCTGCAGCTGCCTCTGATGGCCTGGGGCGTCGGCCCGGGCGATGCGGTCTTCGTGCCCAGCTTCACGTTCGTGGCGTCCGCCGAGGTCGCCCCGCTGGTGGGCGCCAGCCCGGTCTTCGTCGATATCGACCCCGTCACCTACAACATGGACCCCGCCAGCCTCGAAGCCGCCATCGCGGCGGTCAAGGCCGACGGAAAGCTGACGCCGAAAGTCATCATCGCCGTGGACCTGTTCGGCCAGCCCGCCGACTATCCCGTGATCTCGGCCATCGCGAAAAAGCACGGCCTGAAGCTCATCGCCGATCAGGCGCAGGGCTTCGGCTGCACGCTGCACGGCCGCCAGCCGCTCGAGTGGGCCGACATCGCCACCGCCAGCTTCTTCCCCGCCAAGCCGCTCGGCTGCTATGGCGACGGCGGCGCCGTGCTGACCAATGACAGCGCGCTGGCCGACCTCATCGATTCCATCCGCATCCACGGCAAGGCCAGCCAGGCCGACATGGACGCCCGGAGCTACGACAACGATCCGCGCTATCTCAACATGCGCGTCGGCATGAACTCGCGGCTGGATGCGATGCAGGCGGCGATCCTCTCCGAGAAACTCAAGATCTACCCGGATGAACTGGAAAAGCGCGACGCGGTGGCGAAGCGGTATGCCGAGGGTCTCGCGCCTTACGTCCGCTCGGTTCCGAAGGTGATCGAGGGCGGCTTCTCGAACTGGGCGCAATACACCATCGAGCACGACCACCGAGACGCCCTGGCGAAGCACCTGAAAGAGCAGGGCGTGCCCACCGCGATCTACTATCCCGTGCCGATCCATATGCAGGACGTCTACTCGGTCTATCCGAAAGCCCCCGGCGGCCTGCCGGTCACCGAGGCCGCCCGCGCCCGCGTCCTCTCCCTGCCGATGCACCCCTATCTCGACGTCGAGACGCAGGACCGGATCATAGCTGCCGTGCGCAGCTTTGGCGGCTAGTTGACCGGCGGGCGCTCGCGCTTGCCGACCGCGTGGAAGCGGACGGACCGGATTTCCATGGTCTGGCGCGTGCCCGTCACGACCGGGCGGACGCCCAGATAGTCATACCCCAGGTCACCTGCGGGCGGGGTGGTCCAGCGGAAGACGTAGGGGGTAAAGTCCGCCGTCAGCGGGAAGGTCTGCCAGTCGCTGCCCTCGCCAGGCCGCGCCTGGTAGTTCGCCTCGAATCCGGAGGCGGCCAGATCGCCGGTGGCCCGGGCCTCTATCGTGATCTCGATCTCGCGCGAGGCCATGGCGGCTTCGATGTCTTCGGCCAGCACCAGATGAGCGCCCGACTGCGGGTCGTTGTAGGGTTCGCCGTCCAGACGCGTCACCTTGACGATCCTCTGCCCCTTCTCGTCCACGCCTTTCAGGTCAAGTTCGCCCTCGGGGCCGGTCCGGAACCGGTGCAGCTGTTCGAGCGCCACCGTCATATCCTGCGGGTTTCGCGCGCCCGCGCTCACCGGGCCGGACGGCGGACGTTCGGTCCAGGG
This sequence comes from uncultured Rhizobium sp., assembly GCA_964407665.1. GTDB lineage: Bacteria > Pseudomonadota > Alphaproteobacteria > Caulobacterales > Hyphomonadaceae > CAYOWK01. The sequence goes on from CAYOWK010000027.1 coordinate 23,860, forward strand.
CTGGACCGCAATCACCACGAACAGGAACGCGATCAGCGCAGCGAGCGGGAAGAAGATGCGGTCTGACATGGCGCCTGCAGTCTGGAGGTGGTCTCCGGTCTAGCTGCGCCCCGGCAATCGGGAAAGTGCGCTTCGGCGCCCGGGCGCCGTCCGGATGGAGGCCCCGGAGGCGCCCGGACAAAGCCCGAAACGTTGAGGACTTCGCGCAACACTCTGTGAAATATTTATCACACGTAGCCGCGGCAAATGCGGCCTCTCGCCGGGTCACGGTTTGTGACGCAAGCACGAACGTTGCGATTTTCAGGGCCCTGACGCACAGGGCAAAGGATTTTATTGCGGAGATTTCGTCCAAATTTGGGGGAAAAATTTCGCAAAAGGCGCTTTGCCGCAAGGCCGGTGCGGAAGTCAGCGGTGTCGCGAAACGCGGCCGATGCTGCGCTGCAGCGATTTATGGCCGTTGACGGCTTCTTCAGGGCGAGGCTGACATCGGACTATGTGTCAAAACCGCGACGACTTTTTGGCATTCGATCGTCGCGATCGTGGTCTGGTTGGAACAGGGGTCTTCATGAAAAATAATTGGGGCTGGCGGCTCGCTCGCCTGATGAGCGGCACCGCGCTTGGCGTGCTGGTATTCGCATCACCGGCTCATGCTCAGCAGACTCAGACGGTTCAGACCGTGCCGAGCGCCGAGGAAGAGGCGGCTGCCGACGAGGAACGCGAAGTCATCGTCGTCACCGGCACGCGTCTCCGCCGCGAAACCCTCGATAGCCCCAACCCCACCGTTCAGGTCGGTCAGGAAGAGATCGAGAACCGCCAGCTCGCCAACATCGGCGACGCCATCGAACGCATCCCGCTGATGGGTCTTGGCGGCAACAACCGCGGCACGAACACCCAGAACGGCGACAACTTCATCCTGCCGGACGTGCTCGATCTCGGAAGCCAGCGCACGCTGACCCTGCTGAACGGCCGCCGCATCCAGCCGACACTGCCGGGTACGGTCTTCGTGCCGGGCAACGCCAGCGGCTCTCAGGTCGACCTTTCGGTCATCAACCCGGCCGTCGTGTCGCGTGTTGAAGTCGTCGCCGGAACGGGCGGCGCGATCTACGGCGCCGACGCCGTCGGCGGCGTGGTCAACATCATCACCCGCGATGACTATGAAGGCCTTGACCTGACGCTGCAGACCGGCACCTCGGATCTCGGCGACGGCACGTCCTACCGGATCGGCGGTCTGTGGGGCGACAACTTCCTCGACGATCGCGCCAACATCACCGTCTCGTTCGACTATTTTGACCAGAAGGGCATCGTTTCCAGCGACGAGACAGCAGCGCGCTACGGCGGCTCGGGCATCACCAACCCCCTCGATGGCAGCACCCGCGACACCAGCGCCTTCAGCGCCGCCGCCGCCGCCGACGCCCTGCGCGCCAACACGGCGCTCCCGTCCGCGTTCCGGACGGCTTCAACCGATGGCCTGTCGTCGGTCTACTTCGGACCGCTCAGCCTCCAGAACCCGCTCGCCTCGACGAACGGCGTCTTCCTGACCCGCCAGCAGCTCGCGGCGGGCTTCGGGACGACGTCGCAGGTTGTCCCCTCGCTGCCGGTGCAGTTCGCCGTTGCGGGTACGCAAGCCAACGGCCTGCCGTTCTTCGCGCCCGCATCGCTGCCGGCGAACTTCAACTCCGCCAACGCCATCAACATCCTGGCGCCGGGCACCAACACGGCCGGTCTTTCGGCCACCCAGCTCCGCACGCTGGCGCTGCAACTGCTGCAGCGTAACCGGCCGACGCCGTACGAGTACTACCAGCAGAACTCCAGCCTGAACCCGCTGCTGTTCCTCGGTACGTTCGGAACGTTCAGCAACGTCACGTCCCCCACGGCGGCCGGCGCCACCAACACGCTGAACGGGTATTTCCCGACGATCGCCAACACGGATCCGCTGACCAGCGCCCTGTTCCCGCGCATCGCCGTGCCGCTGGGCCTCGACGCCCAGGGCAACCTTTCAGCCTACAACCCCGGCGCGTATGGCGCGAACTCGCTCGGCCTCCTCGGGGCGTCCTATGGCGGCGGCGGCTATGACGCCTTCCGGGACGGTCACTCGCAGGTCCAGGCGGGCACCGAGCGCGCCTCGCTGGGCGTCACCGGCCACTACGACATCACGAACAACCTGCGCTGGAACACGGAACTCTTCTACTCGAAGACCGAATTCCAGTCGGTCAACGCGGCGGACTCCCAGATCCCGTCGGGCAGCACCCAGTCGGGCAACCTGGCCGTCCCGGTCTTCATCGACCAGAACCCGTTCCTGTCCGCCCAGGCGCTGTCATCGATCAACGCCCTCGCCACGCCCGGTTCCGGCTTCACGATCCCGACGATCGGCGGCCAGCGCGTGATGTATCTGGGCCGCGCCCTGACCGACATCTTCGAGGGCGCCCGCACCACAAACACGGAAACCGAAAACTACCGGATCCTGCAGGGGTTCACCGGCGACTTCGAAGTGGTCGGACGCCAGTTCGACTACGACGTGAACGCCTATTATGGCCGGTCGGAAACGGCCTCCACCACGCAAGGCCTCCTCGACGTCGAGTTCGCGCTGGCTGTTGACGTCGTGAACGGCCCGAACGGCCCGGTCTGCCGCCAGCAGACGCTGTCGGCGCCCGAGCCTATCCTGACCCGCAACCCTGGCGTGGGCAGCATTGTCACGGGGCTTCCCTCGCCCGTGACGCCGACGGCGGCGCAGATCGCCGCCTGCCAGCCGCTGAACCTTCTCGGCTCGGGACGTCCCTCGCGCGCGGCCATCGACTACGTGCTGACCGACCAGGTCACGCGCTCGATGAACACGCTGGAAGTCTATTCCGCGGCGCTGAACGGCGAACTCCTGAAGCTGCCCGCCGGCTGGATCCAGGCCGGTATCCAGGTCGAGAAGCGGACCGAGTCCGCCGAGTTCGAGCCCGATCCGATCCTGCAGCGCGGCCTCACCCGCACGGCGCTGCAGTTCACCGGCGGCGGCGAGCGTGACTTCCTCGAGTACGGCGGCGAGGTTCTCCTCCCGGTCTTCGGCCCGGACTGGAACTTCCCGCTGATGCGCGAACTTGAATTCTCCTACGCCTTCCGTCAGGTCGAGCGTGAGCAGACGACCAAGTTCAGCGTCACCCAGGGCACGCCCACCGAGGACGACACCTTCAACTACAGCTTCCGCTGGAAGCCGATCGACGATCTGTCGATCCGTGGCGCCCGCTCCCGCACCGTGCGGGCGGCGTCGCTGGTCGAACTGTTCGACCCCGGCATCCGCGCCTTCGGCGGCCTGAACGCCCAGTCGCACCCTTGCTCGAACGTCAACATCGACAGCGGACCCAACCCCGCAGTTCGCCGCGCCAACTGCGTGGCGGCGGTCCAGTCCTACGGCTACGCGTCCAGCGCGGCGGAAGCGACCACCTTCCTCGCCGGGTTCCTGCCCACGACCACGCCGAACCGTCCCGCGACCGCGGCCGGCAACCCGTTCCTCGCGAACGAGACCGCAGACACCTACACGTTCGGCGTCACGTATGAGCCCTTCTTCATTCCCCGGCTCACGCTTGCGGCGGACTTCTTCTCGGTCGACCTGGCCGGCGAACTTGGTCTGGTCGGCACGCCGACCACCAGCAACGCCTGCTTCGACTCGGCCGCCTACCCCGAGTCGATCGTCGGCGCCTCCAACCCGGCTTGCGATGCGATCCTCTTCACGACGCCGCAGGGCACCATCCCGACGGTCAACCCGCTGACCGGCCGTCAGAACATCCTGACGCAGTCGTTCGGTGGCCAGGCCGCCAACCCGACGTCGCCGTTCGAGATCGCCGCCATCGACTTCCTCAACCTGAACCTCGCCATCCGCGAGCTGCGGGCTGTCAACGTCGAGGCGCGCTACAACTTCGCGTTCTCGGATCTGCCCTTCGTCGGCGCCTCGCTGGCGAACGCAGGCGATGTCTTCCTCCGTGCGTCGATGTTCCATACCCAGCGCTACGACGTCTTCACGCCGTCGCTGAACCGCGTTGCCCAGGAGCACGGTAACCCCGAGTTCAAGACCCGCTTCGAGGTTCGCCACGAGATCGGCAACTTCGACCACACCCTGACCTGGGACTGGCAGAGCGAGACGGTGACCAACATCCAGCTGACGACTCCGATCGCCGACCAGAGCCCGGCCTTCGTGTCGCCCGACTACCACTACTTCAGCTACTTCGCCGGCTACGATCTGGACGAGAACCTCAGCGTTCGCCTGTCCATCAACAACCTGCTGAACGATGACGAACCCCGCGGCCAGTACGGCATCGGCAACGACTTCGACGGCGGCGTTGGCCGGACCTTCATCCTCGGCCTGAACGCCAAGTTCTGATCGAACGATACGGCGCACAAGCTTGCGGGGCGGGTCGAAAGACCCGCCCCGTTTGTTTTGGGTGAGATGCTCCCGGGGCCCGAACAAGCGGCGGTCCGCTTCGCAACCGGTGAAAGCTGGAGTCAGGGGAAGACTGCGTTGTCCGGCAGATACGAAGCAGGCAGAAGCGGCCGCCTCAGCCCTCGGCGATCGCGTGCAGCGCGGAGCCGCGCTCCTGCAGCCAGCCGCGGGCGTCGCGCCAGTCGGGAATGCACCGCTCGACCTGCTTCCAGAACCGCGAGGAGTGGTTCATCTCCTTGAGGTGGGCGACCTCGTGCGCGGCGACATAGTCGAGCGCGAACGGCGGCGCGCAGATCAGCCGCCAGGAGAAGTTGAGACGCCCCTCTGAGCTGCACGAGCCCCAGCGCGAGCGCATGTCCTTGATGGCGATGGAACGCGGTGTGACCTTCAGCGTCTCCGCATGGAAGGCGACCCGTTCGGCGAAGTCGGCGCGCGCCGCCGTCCGCAGGAAGCCGCGCGCCTTGTCGGTAAAGACCTCGCGTGGTCCGGGGATAAGGATCAGTGGCGTCGGTCCGGTCTTGTCGATCTTGACGATACGACCCGTACCTTCATGCTTCAGCCGGTGGATGACGCCCCGCAGCGGAATGTAGGCGCCGGGCCGCAGCCGGACCGGCGGGGGCAGGGCGCCGAGCCGTTCGGCGATCCAGTCGACCCGTTCCGAGGCGAAGGAAATGGCTTCCAGGGCGTGCCGGGGTGCGGGCGCCGTAGCGACAGCCTCGCGTGCATGGGGGTCGATCCGCACCGAAACTCGGCGTGCGCGGCGGTCAACATGAACACGGACCGGAACCGAAGCGCCGGACTTGGCCATCAAGAACACACGGTGATGCGATTCCGCGGCGAGCATGCTATGGGCGTACCGTTCTGTTGCATGAGACGCAACACGGCTGAACCGAGGGACGTGCAAAATGAAGAAGTGGTTGGTGTGTGTCAGCGCTGTTGCGCTGCTGGGCGCCTGCGGTGTCAGCAAAGACGCGAACACTGCGCTGACGGCAATGAATCTGGCGGATGGCACGACCGGAACGGTCAAATATGCCAGCAAATCGGGATCTGGCGACAAAGTCACCCTCAAGGACGTAATCCTCTCCGAGTCTGAGGGCGACGGAATCCGGGCCGCAAAAATGGTCCTCGACGGCCTTGGCGTGGGCGCCGATGGTCAGCCCGTGGTCAAGTCCATCACCCTGTCCGACATCACGCCCGAGAAGGCGACAGACGGCCTGACGCTGATCGTCAAGGAAGTCACGGTTGGCAGCGCCAACGACGTCACGTCCGCCTATCTGGCGAAAATCTTCAACGAAGGCGGCCCCGGCGACGCCCCGCCGTTTGAGCAGCTGGCCTTCGACCGCGTGTCGCTCAGCGGCATGAACGTCACGGGCGACCTGGCCAAGATGCAGATGGCCCCGAGCGGCACGTTCAGCGTCGAACTCGGCGAGATCTCGGTCTCCGACCTGAAAGAGACCGTCTTTGGCGCCGCGAAGTTCGCCGGCCTCAAGGGCGCGTTCGATGTCCCGGCCGAAGCCGGCGCGGGCTTTCCCGTCAAGGGCACCTTCGACTTCGGAACGATGGATCTGACGGGCGTGCAGGGCAAGCTGTTCGCCGACGCCTTCATGGCCGGCATGGAATCGGCGACCGATCCGTCGGCGCTGCAGGCCAAGGCCTTCGCCGGCCTCTCCAGCCCGATCGACCCCGGCTACACCACCGCCAAATGGACCCCGATGCTGATCGAGGCCTCCGGCGCCAAGCTGGAAGTCTCGGGCGGCGCCTCAGAGGTCACCCGCAACGCGGAAGGCGTCGCCACCCAGGCGAAATCCCCGCGCACGTCGATCAAGTTCACCACCAACGCCGCCGACGGACAGGTCGGCGCGATGGCGGGCATGTTCCTCGGCATGCTGAACTACCAGACGCTGGAACTCTACGGCGAGTCTGACGCGGCCTACGATCCGGCCACCGACACGACCCGCTACAACACCTGGTCGTTCGGCCTCACCGACGGCTTCGACATGTCGTTCAACGGCGGCTTCCAGGGCCTGACGGCGGCGATGAGCGCGATCATGTCGGCCGCTTCGCAGCAGCCGACCTTCGACGAGGAGACCGGTGAACTGACGCCGGCCCCCGGCCCGGACATGGCGATGCTCGAAGCCTTCAAGGTCGTCGATCTCGACATGACCCTCACCGACAAGTCGCTGGTCAACCGCCTGCTGGCGCTGGCCCCGATGGTGGGCGGCTCCGATCCGGAAACGATGCGCGCCGACATCATCGCGCAGCTGAAGGACATGGGCGCAAACCTCACGGGCGCAGGCGTCGATGCGACGGTTGCGAACGAGTTCTCGGCCGCCATCGCTGACTTCGTGGCCAACCCCGGCACGCTGAAGATCGCGATGAAGCCGGCAGCTCCCGTCGCGCTGGCCCAGGAAGGCGCCCAGCTCGACAAGGCCGCCCTTGGCCTGACGATCACCAACACGCCGTCGCCGGCCTCCGCCGCCCCGGCTCCTGCCCCCACGCCCGCTCCGTAAGTCCGGACAGGCTGCAAGCACCAACGGAAACGCCCGGACCGAGAGGCCCGGGCGTTTTTCGTTCGGCGGAGGAGACGCGCTGCGGCATCGCGCACAAATCTATCGTCAGAGGAGAAGCTCCTCACCCTGAAAGGGGGAGGATGTTGAGCGTAGCGAAACAGGAGGGGGTCCGCTTTCGCCAAAGGCGAAAGCTGGCGGCTGTGGCGGGGCAAAGGCGGCTCCCGCCGCCGGACCCCACCTGTCCCTTCGGGACATCCTCCCCCTTTCAGCTGATGGACACCCACCCCGCCATCACGGCAGCGAAGCGAGGCAGGCCGCGATATCGCCCGCCGACTGGTCCGGCGTGAAATAGCTCGCCAGCTTCCAGTCCTTGTCCATCAGGTAGAGGATGCTGGTGTGGGCGACGAGATAGCCCGCCGCGCTGTCGCCTTCTTCCTTCTGGAACTGGGCCGCGAAGCCCTTGGCCACGGCGCGCAGCTCGTCCTCGGTTCCCGTGAGCCCGACAATGTCCTCGGGGAAGCCATTGCTGCCGATATACTGCGCCAGAAGCTCCGGCGTATCGCGCTCGGGATCGACCGTGATGAGGATGGTGCGCGGCGCCTCGGTCCCCTCCGGCAGCTGCTTGATGGCGGCGCCCGCCTTGAACAGTTCGGTCGGGCACACATCCGGACAGTGCGTGAACCCGAAGAACACCAGCGAGGCCCGGCCCTTGAAGTCGGCCTCGGTCACACGCGCGCCAGTATGGGAGACCAGCGAAAGCGGCCCGCCTATGCTGTCGCTGGTCCGCGCCCCGCACGCCGCTGATCCGGCAGGCGCCGGCGCCGGGCCGCAGCCTGCAAGGGCCAGAACAGCTAATAGGGTGATCGCTCGCATGGACGTGGTATGCATCAGGAACTGTCCGTAACAAACCGGCTGTATGGCTCCATGACGAACACGAAGACATGAGTACGGTCCAGCCCGCAAACAGTCGCGCGCCGGGAACCCAGGTCGCCAGCCGGAACCCGCCCTCGACATCCGGCCCGGCGGCAGGCGTGTCGCGCGACACCCTGCGCAATGTGGGGTCGGTTTTCGGCCGCACCCGCCTTAGGACGCTCGTCTCCCTGCGCTGGATGGCGATCGCGGGCCAGACCGCCGCCGTGCTCTTCGTAAACTACGCGCTCGATTTCAACGTCCCGCTGGTGGCCTGCCTTGCCGCCATCGGAGCGTCCGTCTGGCTCAACGTCGCGCTGATGGCGTTCTATCCCTCGCAGCACCTGTCCTCGCCCGCCGAAACCGCCGCCCAGCTGGCGTTCGACATCGTCCAGCTGTCCGTTCTGATCGGGCTGACAGGCGGTCTCCAGAACCCGTTCCTCCTGATGATCCTCGCCCCGGTCACGGTAGGCTCCTCGCGCCTGCTGCCAGCCTACGCCGTCCTCCTGTCGCTGCTGGCGCTTGTCTGCTGCGCGGGACTGTCCGTCTGGGCGCGCGAACTGCCCTGGCCGCCGGGCGAGGAACTGGCGCTGCCCTTCCTCTACCAGGTCGGCCAGCTGGCCGCCGTGTCGCTCGGCCTGGTCTTCTTCGCCGTCTCCGCCTTCCGCACAGGCCGGGACGAAGCGCATCTGGTCTCGGCGCTGGAGGCCGTCGAGGCCGTGCTCGCACGCGAGCAGCAGCTCTCGGCGCTTGGCGCGCTGGCCGCCGCAACGGCCCACGAGCTGGGCACGCCGCTCGCGACCATCCACCTCGTCGCCAAGGAGCTCACCCGCTCCATCAAGCCCGACCATCCCGCCCGCGAGGACGTCGAACTGATCGCCGAACAGGCCGAGCGCTGCCGCGCCATCCTCAAGCAGATCGGCCAGCGCCGCCACATGAGCGACGCCGCCATGTCGCGCGCGGCCCTTCCGGCGCTGATCGAGGAGGCCGCCGAGCCGCATTCGGGCTCCGGCATCCATGTCCGCTGCTCCTCCTCGCCCCTCGCCGACGAGGAGACCACCGACCACAAGCCGCCCACCGTGATCCGCCGTCCGGAGATCATCCACGCCCTCGGCGCCTTCATCGAGAACGCGGTCAGCTTCGCAGCCTCCGAGGTCTCGGTAAACGCCCGCTGGTCCGACCGCGAGGTGCGCGTCTACATCACCGACGACGGACCGGGTTTTGCGCCGACCGTGCTCGCCAAGCTGGGCGAGCCCTATTTCTCCGAACGCCAGATCGAACAGCGCGGGGGAGGGCTCGGACTGGGCTTCTTCATCGCCTGCACGCTGCTGGAACGAACCGGAGCCCGTGTGACGCCGTACAACAGGATGTCGCCCGCAAAAGGGGCGGTGATCCGGATCACATGGCCCCGCGACAAGATTGAAGCGCCGCCGGGCTGGGACGAGGCTGATCTCACTTGACGGTAACGTAAAAGAAAGACCGGTGCGTTTCACACAGGTGATTGATCTGAAACATTTCTTTGCGGGCCGGATCAGCGTTGGACTGGCCCGCCTGCGACATTATAGTGCACTCAAATAAAGAAGTCGGGAGATCGGGATGGACGAACATATCGAAGCGGACCCGCGAGTGGCCGCGCTCGAGGATCGCCGCCTGCTGGTGCTGGACGACGACGCCCCGTTCCGCGTCCGCCTGTCGCGCGCGCTGGCCCAGCGCGGCTTCACGGTCAGCTCCGCCGGGACCGTCGCCGAAGCCCGCGACATCCTGAAACAGGACCCGCCCGCCTTCGCCGTAGTCGACCTTCGTCTCGAAGACGGGTCGGGTCTTGAGGTCGTCGAGGCGCTGCACAGCGCCCGCGAGGACAGCCACGCGGTCATCCTCACTGGCTACGGCGCCATCGCCACGGCGGTCGCCGCCGTGAAGGCCGGCGCCATCGACTACCTGCCCAAGCCCGCCGACGTGGACGACATCGTCACCGCCCTGCTGACCGGCCGCGAAGAGCGTCCCGGCCCGCCGGAAAACCCGATGTCCGCCGACCGCGTCCGCTGGGAGCACATCCAGCGCGTCTACGAGCTCTGCAACCACAACGTCTCGGAGACGGCGCGCCGGCTGAACATGCACCGCCGGACCCTGCAGCGCATCCTCGCCAAGCGGGCGCCCAGATAGCAGGGCCGCAGGCTCCTGCTGGACGCGAGGAATTCATTCTCGCGAACCTGTGCCTTCAGGCTGTGGCCAATACTGCAGCGATCTCGATCTACATGGCGCATCCCGGCAGTCGGCTGAGCAGCCTGGATCTCGCTGCGCCGCCCTACTGGGCGCAGGTCTGGGCGGGCGGCGCAGCACTTGCGCGGCACGTGCGCGAGCATCCCGAGACGGTCCGTGGCCGGGACGTGCTGGACATCGGATCAGGCTCCGGACTGGTCGCAATTGCGGCCGCTCTCGCCGGCGCTCGCAGCGTTACCGCCTTCGAAATCGATCCGTGGGGCGTAGCCGCTACCCGCCTCAACGCCCTTGCCAATGACGTCTTCATCGATGTCAGGGAAGGCGACGCTGGCAGCATCGATCTGCGCGCAGACCTCGTGCTCGCGGGAGACGTCTTCTACTCAGAGGAGGTCGCTGGCCCCATGCTGGCGTCCCTCGACCGGCTCCACACGGCAGGCGCCGAAGTGCTGGTGGGCGACATCGGCCGCCGCTGGCTCCCGCTGGACCGGCTCACGCAGGTCGCCCTCTACCCGGTGCGGGATTTCGGCGATGCGCCTGAAATGACACGCTCCGGGTTCGTTTTCAGGCTGAACAGCTGACGCGCCAGACAGCGCCAGCTGCAGCTGTTAAGCCTAACGTCAAATTTCCCCCGTATTTCCGGTTAAGACGCAGAATGCGGAGGATAGCGATGGCCATGCGCCCGTTGCTGACATGTCTTGTACTCGCGGTTGCGGCCGCGTCGACGGCTAGCGCCGACGTGAGAGCCATTGGCCGCTACAAGGACTGGCGCGTCTTCACCGAGACGGTGGGCCGGGACACGGTCTGCTTCGCCGCCACCGAGGCGACAGACCTCGCGCCCAAGAACGTCGATCACGGCGAGGTCAATTTCTACATCGCCACCTGGAAGTCGGGCTCGGCCCGCAACCAGCCCAGCCTGAAGGTCGGCTACACGCTGCGCACCGACATTGCGCCGGTCGCCGTCATCGGCCGCGACCGGTTCAAGATGTTCACCTCCGGCGCCGAGGCCTTCGTGGCCGACAAGGACGAGACGCCGCTCCTCAACGCCATCAAGAAGGGCACGGAGCTGCGCGTCGAGGCGGCCTCCGTCAAGGACGCGCGCACCGCCTACCACTTCTCCCTGAAGGGCTCCTCCGACGCCATCGAGAAGGCCCGCGCCCTCTGCCGGTAGAGGCCGCCCGGATCAGATCGCCACGTCGCCGCGCTTGAACCGCTCGCACAGGCGGCGCAGCACGCGGTCGGTCGGGCGGTCTTCCTCCAGCATCGGCAGGTCGTCGCCGAACTGCTCGATGAAGGCGGCGATATTGTCTCCCAGCCGCTTCGGGCCCAGCTCGCCCGCGCGCAGGCGCAGCCGCAGGGCCTGCGTACATGCAAACAGGTGCGCCGCCAGAACCTGCTCGGTCAGCTCCAGCACGCGCAGGCAGTCGCGCGCCGCGATGGTGCCCATCGAGACCTTGTCCTGGTTGTGGCATTCGGTGGAGCGCGAGAACACGCTCGCCGGCATGGTCAGCTTCAGCGCCTCGGCGGTCCACGCCGACACGCCGATCTGGATGGCCTTGAAGCCATGGTTGATCGGAGCCATTTCGGGCGACGCGCCCGTGAGGTTGGACGGCAGCCCGTGATTGTAGCGGGTGTCCACCAGCAGCGCGAGCTGGCGGTCGCAAAGGTCGGCCACGTTCGCGACCAGCGTCTTCAGACCGTCCATCGCAAAGCACACATGGCCGCCGTAGAAATGGCCGCCGTGCAGGATCTCGCCCGTGTCGGGATCGACCAGCGGATTGTCATTGGCCGAGTTGATCTCTGTCTCCAGCAGCTGCCGGAACGCCGGCGCCATGTCCTCCAGCACGCCGATGACGTGCGGCGCGCAGCGGATCGAATAGCGGTCCTGCAGGCGGGTCGGCGCGTGATCGCGGTCGAAGCCGGCGATATCCTCGCGGATGCGCGTGGCGACGGCGTACTGGCCCGGATGCGGCTTGGCGGCGAACAGGCGCTCGTCGAAATGGCGCGGATTGCCCATCAGCGCGATGGTCGCCATCGAGGTCAGGCGCGTGGCGAGGCGCGAGACCTGTTCGGCGCGCTTGAAGGCGAGGGCGCCCAGCCCCGTCATGACGGCGGTGCCGTTCATGATGGCGAGGCCCTCCTTCGGGCGCAGCACGATGGGCTTGAGGCCCGCCAGCTCGAAGGCGCGGGCCGAGACCATCACCTCGCCGCGGAACAGCACATCGCGCTCCCCGGCCAGCGCGCCGGCGATATACGACAGCGGCGTCAGGTCGCCGGACGCGCCCACCGACCCCTCCGCCGGGATCAGCGGCAGGATATCCTGCTCGATCATCGCCGACAGCAGGTCAGCCAGCCCGGTCGAGACGCCCGACCAGCCGTGAACCACCGAGGCCAGCCGCACCAGCATCACGGCGCGGGTCTCCTCGGGCTCCAGGAACCGGCCAAGGCCGCAGCCGTGGAAGCGCGTCAGGTTCAGCGGAAGCTGCTGGATCAGCTGGGCGCGAACCTCGCGCGTGACGCTGTCGCCATAGCCGGTGGTGACGCCGTAAACCACGCCCTCGCGCGCCAGCATGTCCTCGAAATGCTTCGAGGACTTCGCCAGCCGCTCGCGCACCTCGGGCGCAGGCGACAGCGCCCCGGAGCCCGCCGCATGCGCCGCAGCCCACACATCCTCGATCGTGAGCGGCGCCCCGCCCACCAGAATCTTATGTGTCAAAACAATAATCCCGACAGATACTTGTCCCTGATTTCCGATAGGGCGCAGCCGGGATTGAGGCAAGCGAAACGGGCTGCGGCGTGCTGTGGCTCGCAACCCGCCGCCAGACAGGCTATATGCCGCGCATGACCGTTGAACTCGATCTCTCTCACCGTCCCAAGACCGCGGCGGCCGCCCCGGCCGTCTCCAACCTTGCCGGCCTCTCCCGCGAGGGGCTGCGCCAGGCGATGATCGCCGCCGGCGTCGAGGAGAAGAAGGCGCGGATGCGCGCCAACCAGCTCTGGCGCTGGATTTACCATTACGGCGTCACCGATTTCGCCGCCATGACCGACGTCGCCAAGGAGCTGCGCGGCCAGCTGGGCGACACCTACAAGCTCGACCGGGCCGAGATCAGCGCCGCGCAGGTCTCGGTGGACGGCACCCGCAAATGGCTGATCGGCTATGGGCCGAACGTCGAGGCCGAGAGCGTCTTCATCCCGGGCGTCGGCCGGGCCGGGGCGCTGTGCGTCTCCAGCCAGGTCGGCTGCACGCTCACCTGTTCGTTCTGCCACACCGGCACCCAGAAGCTCGTGCGCAACCTGACGGCGGCGGAAATCGTAAACCAGGTGATGATCGCCCGCGACGCGCTGTCGGAATGGCCGACCTCGAACGAGGACCGCCAGCTGACCAACATCGTCTTCATGGGCATGGGCGAGCCGCTCTACAATCTCGACAACGTCGTCGAGGCCATCGACACCATCGCCGACGGCGAGGGCATCTCGATCTCGAAGCGCCGCATCACCGTCTCGACGGCGGGCGTCGCCCCCCTGATCCCCGATCTCGGCCGCCGCACCGGCGCCATGCTGGCGATCTCCCTGCACGCCACCAATGACGACCTGCGCGATGAGCTGGTGCCGATCAACAAGAAGTACGACCTCAAGGAATTGTTCGACGCAATCCGCCAGTACCCGGACCTGTCGAACTCCAAGCGCGTCACGTTCGAGTACGTGATGCTGAAGGGCGTCAACGACAGCCTCGCCGAGGCGAAGGATCTCCTCCGCCTGCTGCGGGGCGTCCCCTCCAAGATCAACCTGATCCCGTTCAACCCCTGGCCCGGCACGAAGTACGAGTGCTCGGAGTGGGAGGACGTCGAAGCCTTCGCCGAAGTCCTAAACCGCGCCGGCTACGCCAGCCCCATCCGCACCCCCCGCGGCCGCGACATCCTCGCCGCCTGCGGCCAGCTGCGTTCGGAGAGCGTCAAGGAAAAAGCCAGCGTTCGCCTGCAGGCCCGCCTCGCAGAGAAGGACGCAGCCATGCAGGCCTCTGTCGCTGGCGTGGTGGACCAAGAAGAACAGTCCTGACCAGCCAACCGCTGTCATTCCGGGCGAAGGTCCGTCAGGACCGCAGACCCGGAACCCAGACACTCCCGTGTTCGGCATACTGGATTCCGGGTCTCCTCTCCTCTCCGCTGCGCCCGGAATGACAGTCACCCCTGACAGTCATCTTTGAGTTGGTGTTAACGTCATCCACCGCCTGCAGGCCCGTCCGGCGGAGAAGGTTGCGGCGATACAGGCCGCTGTTGCCGGGGTCGTCGAAGGCGAGGGGGGAGCGTCGATGTTCGTGGTGGACAAGAATTTCCAGACTGAGCGACGCGACCAAGACTGGCGAATGGTAGATCCCGAAACGGGGGTCTGGCTTCAGTCCATAGTCTCGTACAGCCCGCTCACGGCAAGCGTGTTCAAGCTTGTGGATGGGGAAGCGGTTGTCCCTTTCAATGCGCGCTACACCCTTGAGAAGCGTGCTGAGGACGGTGGAGCCGAAAAGTCTTTCCTGAACTGGGAAATCGCCCCCCCACCAGGCGAGCCTTTCGGTCGCGCGGATCGCGCAAGGCTGGAGGGTGTGCTCCCGTATGACTTCCCTTCGGATACGGAGAGGAAACGTTTGGGGTTACTCGCCGTTGAATCCTTGCTTGAATTCGGGGCCGTCTACGATGGATCGAGATGGGAGCACAAATTCACCGTCACGGTGAGTTTTGACGGTCATCGATATACTAAGGCCGATTTCCGATAGTCTATGTGTGAGGTCTCCGCAGGAGGCTCGTCCGCCAGCGGGGGGATGCTCCAGTTCGGAAACCCCGAAGCGCTCCTCTACCGTCTGCAGCCATGCAGGCATCAGTTGCTGGCGTGGTGGACGACGAAGTACAACCCGGCCCAGCCAACCGCTGTCATTCCGGGCGAAGGTCCGTCAGGACCGTAGACCCGGAATCCAGACTCTCCCGGTCTTCGGCATCCTGGATTCCGGGTCTCCGCTCCGCTACGCCCGGAATGACAGCCGCATTTTGGGTTGGCGCTGTCGCCCTGACTACTTCTTGTTCCCCGCATTGAACGCCGCCGCCGCCTTCACCAGCGTCCTGAACGCCTTCGCATCCACCGTCTCGCCCTCGCGGATGTTGATGGCGCGGCGTGTGGCGCCGGTGTCCGCCGCGTTGAACAGGCCGGCCGGATCGTCCAGCTTTGCGCCGTGCGCGAACGTCAGCTTCACATACGCCTTGTAGGTCTCGCCGGTGCAGAGAATGCCGTCATGCTCCCACACCGGCACGCCCTGCATGTTGTTGGAAGGCTTGCGCCACTTCACCGTCTCGACCACGCCGGGAACAGCCTCGAAGATCAGCCCCCGCACCCGGTCCAGCGTCTCCGCCCGCCAGTCGCTCACATCTTCTCTCCCGGCAGTTTTGCGGCCTGTTTCACCCAGTCGGCAAACTGCGCCTCATCCAGCTGGCCTTCGTGGATATCGTAATAGCGGACCTCCGCCTGCTTCGACTTGCCGGGCGGGACGGGGTCCATCGACGTCCCCCGGAAGAACGACACTTTGATGTAGCGCTCGAAGCAGTGATAGCCGAGGAACCACACGCCATCCTCGACGCCGTAGAAGGGCGTGTTCCATTTCACGGCCTTCTTCACGCCGGGCACGGCCCCGACGATGATCGCATCAAGCCGCCGGGCGAGATCGCCCTTCCAGCCCGGCGCCGCCGCAATCCAGGCCTGCACGACCGCGTCGCCAGACCCCTTCGCAATCTGCGGATTGCCGCCCGACAGCAGCTTCGGCGAAGCATCGCCGGACTTTGGTGCAGGCGTCTTCGGCGCCTTCGTCATGACCTGCCACCGATCGCGCCACGCCGCCGCACATAGGGCAGCACGAACATGTAGAGCCCGCTCACCAGCAGCAGGAACAGCGGCGCCAGCGGCGCATAGGTGATCCACGACGGCGGTTCGCCGAACGCCATGGCGACGAAATTGGCGATCACCGTCAGCGTGAAGACGATGGAGATCCACCGGTGTGATGGCCGGATCCAGACGCTCATTGCTCCTCGCGCTCCAGCACCTGATTCAGCTTGTCCATGAACTGTTTCCAGCCGGCATGGGCGCCGCCAAAAGCCTGCTTCTGCTCGGGCCGGAAGCCTGCCTGCTCCATGCGCAGGTGCGTGCCTGTCGCCGTGGGCGTCAGCGTGAACGTCACCACGCTCACCAGATTATAGGCCGGGTCCTCATGGGAGAAATTCCAGCTGTAGGCGAGCGTGCGCCCGGTCTCGACGGCCAGCACCTCGCAGTCCAGCACGCCGCCCCATTCGCCGCGCAGGTTGAAGCGGTGCCCTACGTTTGGCGCGAAGTCGTTCTTCATCAGCCACTCCTCGATCAGGTGTGGCTGGGTCAGCGCCCGCCACAGCCGCTCGGGCGGATGCGGAAACTCGCGTTCGATGGTGACGGAGCGCGTCTCGCTCATTGGTCCATCCTCTTCAGCAGGTCTTCGAGATTGTCGAACCGGCTCTCCCAGAATCCGGCCATCTCCCGGGTCCAGTCGAACAGCGGCGACAGGGCGCCGGGTCTCGCGCTGTAGTGCGTGTTGCGGCCCTCATGGCGGTCGCACACCAGCCCGGCCTCGCGCAGGACGAACAGGTGCTTGGAGACCACCGGCTGCGAGACCCCCGCATGCGCCGTCAGCGCGCCGACCGTCTGCTCCCCCTCGCGGCACAGCTGTTCGAACAGCGACCGCCGCGTCGGATCGGCAAGGGCTCTGAACAGGGCGTCGCGTGTGTCCGGCATTCATGCATACCCATCGGGCTATGGGTTTATGCATAGCTAAAAGGCTATGGATCGGTCAAGCGGAGTTATGCGTGCTCTCCCGCCGCCGCCGCTGTCAGCACCCCAGCCGGAACGTCTCCACGAGATCGCTCGTGCCAGCGCCGCTGGGGCGGACGGCGCCGCCAACCAGATGGATCGCACCGCCCATCGTGACGCCGCCCAAACCGTGGCGCGGCGTGGGCATGTCTGAGACCTGCTCCCAGGCGTCCCGGGCCGGCGCATAGCGCCAGACGGCGGACTTCACCCCGCCGGGCCGCGGTTCGAAATACTCCCCGCCAAAGACGTAGAGATCGCCGCCGATCACGCCCGCCGCATTGCCGCCCGCGCCAGCCCCCTTTGGCATGGGCGCCGCAGTGCGCCAGCGATCCTGCTTCGGATCATAGACCTCGTGCGCGTCCGTCGGGCCGCCCGTCACGGTGCGTCCGCCCGCGACATGCCACAGCCCGCCAATCACAGCCCCGCTGGCGCTGTTGCGCGCGCTCAGCGCAGGCGCCGCGCTCGTCCATGTGTTGGCGCCCGGGTCATAGACAAGATGCTGGGCGCTGTCGGCATGGTCGCCATACGCGGCGTTGGCCTCGCCTTTCGGCGCCCGTCCGCCCGCCAGATGAATCAGGCCGCCGAGGCTGGCCGCAACGCACTCCCCATGCGGAGCCGGCGAGGACGCCAGCGCGGTCCAGCTGTCGGCGGCATCGTCATAGACCAGCGTGTCACGCGACATGGTCCAGGCAACCGCGCCATACGAACTCGAAAATCCGCCCAGCTGATAGAGCCGGCCGGCATGGCTCACCAGCTGCGGATGATGACGCGGAGCCGGGCTGGGCGCGAGCAGGGCGGTCTGGCCTGTGGCGGGATCAAACGCCATGTGATGGGCCGACACCCCCACGATCCGCCCGCCCGCCGACAACAGGCCGCCCGAAATGTGGATGCGGTCCCGGTGCGCCGCCGGATAGATCTCCTGCACCGCATGCGGCAGGCGGCCCGCCGCCGTCCAGCACGGCGGACCGGACGGCTGCGCCGTCTCACGCGCCGCGCACGCGGACCCGGCCGCCGCCGTCGCCGTCATCAACAGGGCTCGTCGGGTCAGGAACATGGCGGCCTCCCTCAGCTGTGTTCTGGCCTTCCTTAACATGCTTCGGCGCGGCAGTAGCGTCCGCCCGCGCACCGATGTAGGCATGCCCCAGAACTATCGGGGCGAGACGTCATGACAGCTGTTACCGAACGGGCGCCGGCTTCGCGGGTGCTTGCAGCCAGCCTCGTCGGCACGGCGGTCGAATTCTACGATTTCTACATTTACGCCACGGCGGCGGCGCTGGTGTTCCCCGCGCTGTTCTTCCCGTCCAGCGATCCGACCGCGCAGCTGATGTCGTCCTACGCCACGTTCGCGCTCGCCTTCATTGCCCGGCCCGTCGGCGCCGTCTTCTTCGGCCATTTCGGCGACCGCATCGGCCGCAAGTCGACACTGGTGGCCTCGCTCCTCCTGATGGGCGGATCGACCATGGCGATCGCCTTCCTGCCGACCTACGCCATGGCCGGCTGGATCGCCCCGGCGCTGCTGTGCCTCCTGCGCTTCGGACAGGGCCTCGGCCTTGGCGGAGAGTGGGGCGGGGCGGCCCTTCTGGCGGTCGAGAACGCGCCTCCGGGCTGGAAGGCCCGCTTCGGCATGTTCCCGCAGCTCGGCGCGCCGGTCGGCTTCATCGCCGCCAACGGCTTCTTCCTGCTGCTCGGCCTGTTCCTGAACGAGGAGCAGTTCCTGTCGTGGGGCTGGCGCGTCCCCTTCCTCGCCAGCGCGCTCTTGGTGGGCGTCGGCCTCTGGGTCCGCCTGAAGCTCACCGAGACGCCCGCCTTCAAGGCTGTACTCGAAAGCGAGCGTCCGCCCTCGATCCCGCTGGGCGAGCTGTTCCGTTCGCACTGGCGCCAGACGCTGGGCGGCACCTTCGGCGTCGTGGCCTGCTTCTGCATCTACTACATCGCGACCGCCTTCGCCCTCGGCTACGGCGTGCGCCAGCTCGGCATCCCGCGCGAGACCTTCCTGCTCGTGCAGCTGGTCGCGATCCTGTTCATGGCGGGCGGCATCATCTGGGCCGGCTACTGGTCGGACGCGAAGACCCCCCGCCTCGTCCTGATGATCGGCTGCGTGCTCGCGATCGGCGCGGGCTTCCTCATGGCCCCGATGGTCAGCGGCGGCGGCCTGATCCTGATCGGCGCCTACCTCTCCATCCTGCTGCTGCTGATGGGTTTCGTGTACGGACCGCTCGGCGCCTGGCTGCCCGGGCTGTTCCCCGCGCGCGTGCGCTACACCGGCTCCAGCGTCGCCTTCAACGTCGGCGGCGTCATCGGCGGCGGCCTCACCCCCTACATTGCCGAGACGCTGGCCGCAGAGGGCGGGCTGTCTTACGTGGGCTACTACCTCAGCGCCGCCGCCGCCCTCAGCCTGTTCGCGCTGCTGCTGCTGCGGCGGACCGCAGAGGACTGATACGTCAGCCCGCGCGGCCGGCCCGGAACGCCTCGGACAGCTTCGCTTCCTCGTCCGACAGGGCGCCGTAGTCGATCAGCACTTCCTCGCCCTCGGCGATGTCGCGGATGGCGACATAGTTCCAGTTCAGCTCGGGAACGCAGCGGGCGTTGGGCGTCTCGGAGTGGTTGGTGAACCAGCCGATCGACATGCGCTGGAACGCCAGCGGGCAGTGATAGCCGCCCTCCACCTTCACGCAGTAGCGCTCGCCGAAGAACGCGAACTCCGCGTCGACAGCCGCGTCCGCGTCGGACACGAACCGAAGATCATCCTCCGTCCACATGTTGAGAACGGCGCCCTCCGCGATGTCCGTCGCCGCGAACACGCCGATGCCTTCGATGGGGGAGGGCTTGATGTACAGCATCGTCCGGTTCCGCCTCAGATGCCCGAGCCGGCGCCGTCAGTCGGCGCCTCGCTCGCCACCACCGTGAACCGCCCCGTCTCTGGGTTGCGCCAGTGCAGGGCGCCGCGGCCGATGGAGAACCAGGCGCCGTCGATGTTCAGCTCGCCGCGCGCGACCGCCTCGGCGATGAAGGGGAAGGTCATCAGGTTCTGGATCGACAGACCCACGGCCCCGTGCTCCACCGCTTCCTGCCGCTCATGCTCGTGGATGGATGCATCGGCCAGCACCGCATCCCGTGCGGGCGCAGCGATCTCCACCCAGTTGCCGATGAACTGTCCGACCGGTCCGGTATTCACCGCCGAGATCGAGGCCGCCACGCCGCCGCAGCCGCCATGGCCCATCACCAGGATCTGGCGAACCTTGAGATAGCGCACCGCGAACTCGACCGCCGCCGACACGCCGTGAAAGCCGCCGGTATCCTCGTAGGGCGGCACCAGCGCCGCGACGTTGCGGATGACAAACAGCTCGCCCGGCGCCGCATCGAAGATCATCGAGGGGTCGGCGCGGCTGTCGGCGCACGCAATGATCATGGTGGCGGGCTGCTGGCCGTCGCGAAGCTGGCGGAACACTGCAGAGGCCTCGCGATAGCGTCCGGCCCGGAAGCGGCGATAGCCGGCGATCAGATCCTGTGCGTCGTCAGCGAAGTCCGTCATGTGGCGTCCCCGTTGGTCGATCCGCCGCCGCAAGGCGCAGAGGCGGCAGGCGACCTATCGCACTTTCGCAGTGCAGCAAACCCCTTCACCGAGATGTCAGGACCGCCGAAGGGCCGTGCACGGCCCCGTGTTTGCGCCTGCCCTGGCATCGCCGTTGACGAAACCCGTACTTTCGTAACAATTGGTACACCCTGTACCGTGTATGAGTGCGTGTCGTATCCAGGCTCCAGGCGGATATCCATCATGGCCGATGCAGACCCCATCCCTGACGACGAGATCGTCGAGGCGGAAGACGGCGAAGAGGACAGCGGCAAGCGCCGCGTCGGTCCCAAGCGCAGCGAGGCGTCCACCAACGCCGTCCTGGTCGCCGCCTACACCGAACTGTGCGAACACGGCTGGCGCGGCTTCTCGGTCGACCGGGTCGCCAAGACCGCAAAGGCCTCCAAGCAGACCATCTATCGCTGGTGGAAGACGCCAGCCTGCCTCGCCGTCGAATGCGTCACCACCCGTCTGGCCGACCCGCGCTCGTCCGCCGGCGTCGACGCGCGCGACCGCATCGGCCTCCTGATCGATCCCATCCTGGTGGCGGTGCGAACCGGCGATGGCGCCCACGCCTGGCGCGGCGCCCTGCTGGCCGCCGCCGACGACCACGACGCGGGCGAAGCCTTCCGCGCCTGGCTGTCCGAGCGGATCAAGATCCCGCTCCGGCACGTGCTCGCGGAACTGGCGATGAAAAACGTCATCCGCCGCGACTGGGACATCGACCTCGCGATGGAGCTGCTGTTCGGCCCGGTCTGGCACCGCCTCATCGCGATGCGCGGCCCCGTCCCCGAAGTCTACTCCCGCCGCCTCCCCGAAACCGTCCTCCGCGCGCTCTCTGCGAGCTGACTCCTCCCCCCTCGTCAGGGCGAGGGTCATCGCATATTTCGCTCTGACCTGTCCCCGCTCGTCCCGACGAAAGTCGGGACCCAGGGCCGGCAGCACGGCATCCGATGAATCTGCACGGCAGCGCCGCTCAAATCCTGCGCCCGCCGCCAGAGGCTTCCTGGATCCCGACTTGCGTCGGGATGAGCGGCGCAACGACCCGGAATCGGCCCCTCGTATGCTGCGCCTGGTCCGCAGAATCCGGACAGGCCGTACGGGCTTTTGGATCCAGTCAAATGGCGGCAACGTATGCGTTTCGTCAGACAGAACGAGGGGCGGACCATGACGAGACGAAAGACAGGACCGAACCTTCTTGTCATGGCGCTGAGCGCCGCTCTGGTGATCACCGGCCTGTCAGAGCCCGCCGTGGCCCAAACCGGCGCGGCGCGGCAGGTGATAGACCTTGAAGCAAAGGCGGGGCGCTTTTCGGGCGCCGTCATCGTTCTCAAGGACGGCAAGCCGGTTGTGGATCGCGGATGGGGACTGGCGGACAGGGCGAAGGGCCGCCGCTGGCAGACCAGCACGCGCACCCGCTATGCGTCGGTCACCAAGCAGATGACCGCCCTTCTGGTGTTTCAGGAAGTCAAGGCCGGCCGGATCGAACTCGGCGCGCCTCTTTCCAAGTACATCCCGGATGCCCCCGTGTGGGCCGGCACGGTCACGATCGAGCATCTGCTGCGACACACATCGGGCGTGCGCGAAAAAGACACTGGCCAAACCTATGATTTTCCATTCCACCCGGCCTCAGGCGATGCAGCCCTCGCCCGGCCGCTCAATCAGGCGAACCGGATCTGCAGTGACGCGCCGGTCGCGGCGCCCGGTACGGAATTCAAGTACGGAGATTGCGAGTACTACTGGCTGGGCGCTGTGCTCGAACAGCTGACCGGCCAAACCTGGGACCAGCTGGCGCTGGATAGAATCGCCCGTCCGCTCGGTCTCAAGTCGTGGCTGGGCTCCAAGCCCGGCGCCGAGACGACCGCCCGCGGCTATGTCAGCGGCGAGAAGCTGGAGCCAGCGCTGGGAGTCTGGGCCTTTTCGTCTGCAGCCGGAATGACGGGCACGCTGAAGGATATCGCCCGTTTTGAACGTGCTCTTGTGCGCAGCGAACTGCTCGATCCTGCATTGACCGCGCAAATGCTGGCCGGTCGTGAGGACTACCAGTCTCATGCGATGGGTTCATGGAGCTACGTGTGGTCGTTCGATGGAAAAGACGTCCGCTTCGTCGAGCGGCAGGGCTGGGTCGGGGGCGTCAGGCTCATCATGATCAGCGTGCCGGACGAAGATCTTGTGATCGCCATGGTCTCCAACGATCCCGACACCCAGTTCGATGGCGCATGGAATCCGGACGGCTTTGTCAGCCGCGTCATCCGCGCAAGCCGCACCAGCAAGTAGCTTCAGTACGGTGGACAGGCCGCTGCCGGATTCTATGTGGCGCCGATCTCGCCCCGCGCGTGCTATAGCCCTGCTGTCGGGGCGAGGCGCGTTCTCTCCATCGGCAGACTGGACGACACAGGCCTTCCGCGCCGCCAATCCCCTATGCTAGCCCTGTCCTCTCGGCAGGGGCGGCGGCGTGGCGGACATATTCGTAAGCTACAAGAAGGAAGACCGTGCGCTGGCGCAGCGCGTGGTCGAGGCGCTCGAAGCTGAAGGCTTCTCCGTCTGGTGGGACGACGACATCACGCCCCGCGAAAGCTGGGACATGATGATCGAGCGCGAGGCGGAAGCCGCGAAGGCGCTGGTCGTGCTCTGGACCCCGAAATCGGTCGCCTCCGAATGGGTCCGCGCCGAAGCCCAGCGTGGCAAGGACCTCGCCAAGCTCATCCCCTTCCTGATGCAGCCCTGCCAGCTGCCGCTCGCCTTCTCGATGATCCAGGCCGCAGACCTGTCCGGCTGGGGCGGCGACCGCTCGGACGCCCGCTGGCGCAAGGCGGTCGGCTGGATATCCGACCAGTGCGGCCGCCCGGCTCCAGCCCCCCCGGCAAAACGCGGATACCCGCTGCGCGCCGTGCTGCTGGCGGCCGCGGGCGTCGTGGTTGCGGCGGGCCTCGGCTGGGCCGCCTGGACCTTCTGGCCCGCAGCATCCGTCCCGCCCGTCGAGGACGTCCCCCCGGTCGCCGAGGCGGAAGCCGCCGAACCGCCGCTCCCGCCGGGCCGTCTGGGAGAGGCCGTGGCCGCGCGCCGAGCCTTCCTGTCAGCGCCCTCGGTCGCAGCCTGCGAAGGCGAGGCGGCGATCCTCTTCGATTTCGAGGCGGTGGAGATCGGCGCCGAGGCCATCGCCGCCCAGGTCGATCCCGTCGTTGCTCCCATGGAAGGCTGCGAGGTCTCGGCCGTGCTGGTCGAAGGCCACGCAGACGGCGCCGAAAGCGGGCGGGGCTTCGATCTGGCCGCCGCCCGCGCCGGAACCGTCGCCGCCCTGCTGGATTGGGTTCCGAAGGCCGCCGTCTCGACGGCCGCGTTCGGGTCCGAAGATCAGGCGGTGAAGACGGGAGACGGCATCCGCCTCGCCGGGAACCGGCGCGTCCTGGTCCGGGTGCGGGGCCTGCCGCAGGAGCGGGTGAGGGCGGACGCCTACAGGGCGCTGGGCCTTGTCGACCCGGCGGACCGCTCCCAACCCTTCGCGAAGATCCTGTTCGGCTACGACCTGACCCAGTTCGGCGGTCCGGAAGCGATGGCCATTCTCGACACCTGGGCCGCCATCATGGCCGAGAACCCGGACATTGCGATCTCGGTCACCAGCAGCATCGGAACCGACGGCGCCAGCGGCGCCTATGCGATGCGCGTGGGCGAGCGGCGGGCGATGTCCGTTGCAGGCTATCTGATGTCCGTCGGTGTCGACGCGTCCCGCATCCAGACCGTCGCGCTCGGCCCAGACCAGAACCCGCTGCCGGGCGCGGACGTGGTGTCCCGCATGGCCAACCGCAGCGTGTTCATCGCGATGCGCCCCCGGACCTGAGCAACTGTCCCGAAGACCTTTGTCAGCCCCCTCGACAGCCCCCCGGAAAGCGCCTATACGCCCCGTCACTACCAGTTCACATCGAAGCGGCGGCCCCGGGAACTGGGCCGCCGCTTCGCATTTAAGGCCCCGTCAGGCGCGTGTTTCAGGCGCTTGTCCGACGCTGGCCGCAGGAGCAGCGATCCCGCATGCGGGCGCAGAGCGAAGTCGAGACACGCGTCCTTGCGATGGCGGACCCGGTGGCGAAAGCCCTGGGGCTGGATGTCGTGCGCGTCAGGGTGACCGGCACGCGCCGTCCCGTGCTGCAGATCATGGCCGAGCGTCCGGACGGCACGATGGATGTCGAGGATTGCGCCCGCCTGTCGCGCAAGATGTCGCTTCTGCTCGACGAGCAAGACCCGATCACCGGCGAATACCAGCTTGAAGTGTCCTCCCCCGGCATCGACCGTCCGCTGACGCGGGTCGGCGATTTCGCCAAATGGGTAGGCCATGAAGTGAAGGTGGAAGTGGGCGTGCCCGTCGATGGCCGCCGCCGCTTCCATGGCGTGATTGTTCACGAGACGAATGGCGTCGCCCGTCTCGACCTGAAAGAGGGCGGCGAGGCCGAGATCCCCGTCGCCGCCATGACCAAGGCGCGGATGGTGATCACGGACGAGCTGATCGCCGCGGCCCGCGCGCGCGGCCAGGCGCCGAGCGAAGAAGAAATGGACGCGCTGGAGCAGGGCTTCGACGAGATCGAGATCGTTGAGCCGGAAGCCGGCGCCGACCCGGACGCAGACGCAGACCCAGACGCAGACATCGAAGACGATTCCGGTGAGGACAGCGACGAGCTGCCCTCATCCAGTAAACGGAGCTAGCGACATGACCGCCGTTTCGGCAAACAGGCTGGAAATCCTGCAGATCGCGAACGCGGTCGCCCAGGAGAAGTCCATCGACAAGCGCGTCGTGCTGGATGCGATGGAAGAGGCCATCCAGAAAGCCGCCCGCTCCCGCTACGGGCTCGAGCACGACATCCGCGCCGAGATCAACGCCGACACCGGCGAGACCCGCATCTGGCGCGTGCAGACCGTCGTCGAGACCGTCGAGAACTCGTCCACCGAGATCTCGGTGGAAGACGCCAGGGCCTATGACAAGGAAGCCGAAGTCGGCAACGAGCTGCGCGAGGAGCTGCCGCCGTTCGAGTTCGGCCGCGTCGCCGCCCAGACCGCCAAGCAGGTCATCACGCAGAAGGTCCGTGAAGCCGAGCGCGAGCGTCAGTACAACGACTTCAAGGACCGCGTCGGCGAAGTCATCAACGGCACCGTCAAGCGCGTCGAGTACGGCAATATCATCATGGACCTCGGCCGCTCCGAGGGCGTGATCCGCCGCAACGACGGCATCCCGCGCGAGAACTTCAACACGGGCGACCGCGTCAAGGCCTATCTCTACAAGGTCTCCTCCGAGACCAAGGGCCCGCAGATCTTCCTCAGCCGCGCCCACCCGAACTTCATGATCGCCCTGTTCGCGCAGGAAGTTCCCGAGGTCTATGAAGGCGTCATCGAGATCAAGGCGTGCTCGCGCGATCCGGGCTCGCGCGCCAAGATCGGCGTTCTCAGCCACGACAGCTCCATCGATCCCGTTGGCGCCTGCGTCGGCATGCGCGGCGCCCGCGTCCAGGCGGTCGTCTCGGAACTGGGCGGCGAGAAGATCGACATCATTCCGTGGTCGCCGGACGCCGCGACCTTCATCGTCAACGCCCTCCAGCCCGCCGAAGTCTCGAAGGTCGTCATCGACGAGGAAGAAGGCCGGGTCGAGGTCGTCGTCGAGGAGAGCCAGTTCCCGCTCGCCATCGGCCGCCGCGGCCAGAACGTGCGCCTCGCCTCCCAGCTCACTGGCTGGCAGATCGACCTGCTGACCGAGCAGGCTGACTCCGAGCGCCGCCAGCGCGAATTCAAGGAGCGCACCGACCTCTTCCAGAAGGCGCTGGACGCCGACGAGACGCTGGCCCAGCTGTTGGCTTCCGAAGGCTTCGAGACGGTCGAGGAGATCGCCTACGTCGAGATCGAGGAACTCGCGATGATCGAGGGCTTCGACGAGGAAGTCGCCGGAGAACTCCAGGCCCGCGCCCAGGAATTCCTCGAGAAGCAGGCCGCCGAGCTCGACGCCCGCCGCAAGGAACTGGGCGTGACCGACGAGGTCGCCACCATGGAAGGCGTAACGCCGACCATGGCCGTGAAGTTCGGCGAGAACGACGTGAAGACCATCGAGGACCTTGCCGGTCTCGTCGCCGACGATCTGGTCGGCTGGCGCGAGCCGGGTCCGGACGGCAAGCCGAAATTCCAGCCGGGTCTGGTCGAGAAGGCCGACATGTCGCGTGACGACGCCGAACTGATGATCCTCAAGGCCCGCGTCATGGCCGGCTGGGTCGAGGCCGAGGTGTTCGAGGAAGCCCTGGCGGCCCGTGCGGCCGCGCTGGATGCAGAAGAAGCCGAGCTCAACGCCGGCGGCGCCGAAATTTCGGACGTCCGCGCACGTGGCGAAGAACTCTTCAACCTCGGGAGCAGGGATGACAAAGACTCCCGCAACCCGTCTTGAAGATGAGCTGACCCCTTCCGATCTGGAAGAGACAGACGCCGGTCCCGTCCTCAATGCGAGGCGGGAGCCGGCCGAGCCTGTTCGCCGCTGTATCGCAACGATGGAACGCCGGCCGCAGGCGGAGTTGATCCGCTTCGTGCTGGCGCCGGACCTCACGGTCACGCCCGACCTCGCGGCGCGCCTTCCCGGGCGCGGCGCCTGGATTACGGCCGACCGCTCCAGCCTTGATCTGGCAGTGAAGAAAGGGGCTTTCGCCCGCGCCTTCAAATCGCAGGTCCGGGTTCCCGAGGGTCTGACAGACCTGGTGGAACAGCTTCTGGCGCGGCGGTGTCTCGACCATCTCGGGCTCGGGCGGCGCGGCGGCGATGTCGTCGCGGGTTTCGACCAGACCCGCGAACTGGTCCGCTCGGAACGCCCCGCCGTTCTGCTGGAGGCCAGCGACGGCGCGGCGGACGGTCGCGGCAAGGTCCTGGGGCTGGCCCGTGCGGCCCACGAAACGGATGGCCTAGCGCTCCTTCTGGTGGGGTGTTTCACGTCCGAACAATTGGGCATGGCCTTGGGGCGAGGCCGTGTGATACATGCGTGCGTGAAACAGGGCCGGTTCGCACACGCGTGGCGTGCCGAACTCGCCAAGTTGTCTGGATTTCGCCGCCTGACGCCGGAAGACTGGGCTCTGAAAGACCGGACTTTTCCTGATCCCCTTGCGAAAGAGGCAGACCCTGCCGCTAGACGCCCCGGGATTGGCGAAGGTCCCCAGACGTGACGACCTATTTGGACCGCTGAACCCGGGGCGCGTTGTCCCGGCCGAGGCGGTCAGCAACTGAAGCATGAGTTGAATGACCGACAGTAAGGACAATGACAACGCCGGCCGCCGTCCGCTCAGCCTGAGCCGGAAGTCGGATACAGGCACTGTCAAACAGAGCTTCTCCCACGGCCGCTCGAAGCAGGTCGTGGTGGAGACGAAGAAGAAGCGCACGATCGTTGCGCCCGGAGCGGCGGCGCCGGCCCCCGCTGCTGCGGCGGCCGCGCCCGCGCCCGTCGCCGCGCCTGAACCCGTCGCCCCGCCCAAGCTGGCGCCCCAGCAGCCGGCCGCCCCGGCCTCTGCCGCCGCCGCGCCTGCAGCGCCTGCGCCGGCAACCGGCGCCGGAACCGGCGGCCAGACGCCGCCCCGGCAGCCTCCAGCGGGCGTGCCGTCCACCGGTCCGGGAAGCGGCCAGCCGCGCCGCCCCAATCTCTCGCAGACCGAGCTCAAGGCCCGCCAGGTCGCCATCGCGGCCGCCCGCGCCGACCAGGAACGCCGCAAGGCCGAACAGGAAGCCATCGAGGAAGCCAACCGCCGCCGCGCCGACGAAGCGCGCCGCATGGCCGAGATGGAAGAACGCCGCCGCGTCGAAAGCGAAGCGGCCAAGGCTGACGGCATCACCGAAGACGACGCCGATTCGCGCCGTCCGTCCTTCCCGCGCCGCGACGCTGGCGCCGGCGCAGGCGCTGCACGTCCCGCTCCCGGCGGCGTGCGCCGTCCCGGCGGCCCTGGCGGTCCCGGCGGCGACCGTCCGCGTCCCGGCGGCTTCTCCGCCGATCGTCCCGCAGCCGGCGGCGGCGCTGGCCGTCCTGTCGCCGGCCGTCCCGTCCCCATCACCCCGCCCGACCCCTCCGAAGCCCCCTCGCTCGCCGACCTCGGCGGCCGGGTCAAACGCGTCAAGGGACAGGACGAGCCGACCGGCGAAGCCCGTCCCGTCACCCGTCCCAAGAGCGGAGAGCCCAAGCGCCGCCAGGGCCGCCTGACCATCACCGCCGCCCTCGGCAACGACGACGAGCGCCAGCGCTCCTACGCCGCAGTCAAACGCGCCCGTGAACGCGAGCTTGCCCGCCGCCGCGCCGCCGCCGGCGGAGCCGGCGAGAAGGTGTTGCGCGAAGTCACGCTGCCCGAGACCATCTCGGTCGCCGATCTCGCCAACCGCATGAGCGAACGTCTCGCCGACGTCGTGAAGTACATGATGCAGCAGGGCGAACTCGTCCGCGGCACCGACGTGCTCGACGCCGACACCGCCCAGCTGATCGTCGAGGAATTCGGCCACACCGTGAAACGTGTCGCGGAATCCGACGTCGAGATCGGCCTCGAAGGCGACAAGGACGTAGAGGAAAACCTCGTCCTGCGTCCGCCCGTCGTCACCATCATGGGCCACGTCGACCACGGCAAGACGTCGCTGCTCGACGCCCTGCGCGAGACCGATGTCGTCTCGGGCGAGTCCGGCGGCATCACGCAGCACATCGGCGCCTACCAGGTCCAGCTGAAGTCCGGCGAGAAGATCACCTTCCTCGACACGCCGGGCCACGCGGCCTTCTCCGCCATGCGCGCCCGCGGCGCCAACGCCACCGACATCGTCGTGCTGGTGGTGGCCGCCGACGACGGCGTCATGCCCCAGACCGCCGAGGCCATCCAGCACGCGAAAGCGGCCGGCGCCCCGATCATCGTGGCGGTCAACAAGATCGACAAGTACGAGGCCAACCCCAACCGCGTGCTGGAGCAGCTGCTCCAGTATGACGTGCAGGTCGAATCGATGGGCGGCGAAACGCCGGCCGTCCAGGTCTCCGCCCTCAAGAAGATCGGCCTCGACGACCTCACCGACACGATCTCGGCCATGGCCGAGGTCATGGAGCTGCGCGCCAACCCGAAACGGTCTCCGGACGGCGTGGTGGTCGAATCCCAGATCGACAAGGGCCGCGGCCCCGTCGCCACCATCCTCGTCCAGCGCGGCACGCTGAAGCGCGGCGACATCATCGTCGCCGGCAGCCAGTGGGGGAAGGTCAAGGCCCTCACCAACGAGCGAGGCCAGTCCCTGCCCGAAGCCGGCCCCTCCATGCCGGTGGAAGTCCTCGGCCTCGACGGCGCCCCCGATCCGGGCGACCAGTTCGTCGTGGTCGACAGCGAAGCCCGCGCCCGCGAGATCACCGACTACCGCGAGCGCACCAAGAAGACCAAGACGAGCACGGGCAACCGCGCCTCGCTGGAAGCCATGCTCACCCGCCTCAAGGAAGGCGGCGCCGCCACCACCGGCATCAAGGAAGCGTCCTTCATCATCAAGGGCGACGTCCAGGGTTCGGTCGAGGCCATCACCCAGTCGCTGGAGAAGCTCTCCACCGACGAAGTGCGCGCGCGCATCGTTCTGGGCGCGGCCGGCGGCATCTCGGAAAGCGACGTCCAGCTCGCCATCACCGCCAAGACGCCGATCATCGCGTTCAACGTCCGCGCCAACAAGCAGGCGCGCGACCTCGCCGAACGTGAAGGCGTGGAGATCCGGTACTATTCGGTGATCTACGACCTGATCAACGACGTGAAGGACACGCTGTCGGGCATGCTCGCCCCGGAACGCCGCGAGACGTTCCTCGGCTACGCCACCATCCTCGAGGTCTTCAACATCTCGAAGGTCGGCAAGGTCGCCGGTTGCCGCGTCACCGAAGGCATTGTCCGCCGCGGTTCGGGCGTCCGCCTCCTGCGCGACGACGTGGTCATCCACGAAGGCACGCTGTCCACCCTCAAGCGCTTCAAGGACGAAGTGCCCGAGGTCAAGCAGGGCGTCGAGTGCGGCATGGCCTTCCAGAACTACACGGACATCCGCGAAGGCGACCAGATCGAGTGCTTCCAGGTGGAGCTCATCGTCCGCCGCCTCGAATAGCAGCGGTTCTCCACGCCGAAACATGAAGCGCCGTCCGGTCCTCCGGACGGCGCTTCTGCGTTCGGCATGCAGGCGGAGCGGACCTGTGAAATTTCACCGGTCCGTTTCACGCGATCTTGTGCATGTCCCGCTAGCCTCTCTCCATTGCCCGGCGTCTCGCGCCGGATGCGGAAGACGGGGCGGCCCCATGTTCCATCAGGCTTCGATGCTGTTCAGCGCCTTCGTCATGCTGATGGGCGCCGGCTGGTACGGTCTCCACACGCAGGACGAGACGCTGCAGGTCCGCGAGACGGTCGCCGCCGCCAGCGGGCACATCACCGCGCTCACCGACTCCGCCGGTCAATAGTCCTCCTCTTCGAATCGATAAGCGGGCGTCCGTTGACGCGTCTGCCTCCGTCGTATGACTTTCCCGGGCCCCAGCATGGCGGCCCCCGGGGAGACACAGACGTGGCGAAGACGACGCCGGCGACGAAAGCCCTCGACAGGGCAGGCGTCAGCTACACGCTCCACACCTACGCCTACGAGGCCGGCCCCGATGTCGGCGCCCGCGCCGCCGAGGCGCTGGGCGTGACGCCGGACAACGTGCTCAAGACGCTGATGGTCAAGGTCGACGGCAAGCCGCATGTGGTCATCACGCCCTCCGACGGCGAGATCTCGATGAAGAAGGTGGCGGCGGCCTTCGGCGGCAAGACGGCGGCCATGATGCCCGTCCCCGAAGCCGAGAAGACCACCGGCTATGTGGTCGGCGGCATCTCCCCCTTCGGCCAGCGCAAGGCCTCTCCCACGCTCCTGAACGAACGCGCCCTCCTGCACGACGCCGTCTTCTGCAATGGCGGGGGCAGGGGCCTCCAGGTCCGCCTCACCCCCGAGGACATCGTCGCCGCGACCGGCGCCATCATCGCGGAGATCGACTGAAGCTCATCACGGATCCAGGGCCTCAGGCATACGCGCATGATGCAACCTGCGTCCCCCGCAACCCCGCGGCCCGTCCTTCGAGACGCCGCTCCGCGGCTCCTCAGGATGAGCCGCTTTGTGGCTTGTTGGGAGGTCGCTGCAAATCCGAATACCTTGAAGACCTGAATCCCTCGGCGGCTCATCCTGAGGAGCGCACGCAGTGCGCGTCTCGAAGGACGAGCCCGCCGCGCAGCGGCGCCAATCCGGCAAGGCCAAGCCAACCGCTACCCCTTCCGAAACGGCCCCGCCCGCCGCGCCAACCCCGGCAGCGCGGTCCACTCGCCCCGGATCACCGCTTCCTTCTTTCGCCGGCTCCACCCTTTGGCCTGACGCTCGAAGGAAATCGCCTCGACCGGGTCTTCGAACTCGCTGGCCCAGACCAATGTCACCGGGCGGCGCGAGTAGGTGTATGCCTCGGGTCTCGCCCCATCGTTGTGCTCTGCAACCCGTAGCTCCGGATCAGCTCCCCGGTGCGTGCCCGTATAGTATGACCCGTCGGCGCATCGGACGATGTAGACCCATATCTGCATGAGACGTCCCCCATTCCCGAAGCTATTGAAGGTCAGTGTCCCCCGCAACCACGCGGCCCGTCCTTCGAGACGCTGCTGCGCAGCTCCTCAGGATGAGCCGCTTGTGGCTGGCAGATACGAACAAGCGCTATCAGCGATGTCCCGGAGGCTCACCCTGAGGAGCCGCCGATAGGCGGCGTCTCGAAGGCTCATCCTGAGGAGCCGCCGATAGCGGCGTCTCGAAGGCTCATCCTGAGGAGCGCACGCAGTGCGCGTCTCGAAGGACGAGCCCGCCGCCTAGCGGCGTGTCAAACGGCAGGACGAGCCAGCCCCGAAAATATGCTGGCCCCAACCCCTCCAGTCCGACCGGGTATTCACCTGCCGCAATCTCCCCCTCGCGTCTGGCAAGGGAGGGTTCGGTGCGCACCGAAACA
>CAYOWK010000028.1:0-54604 GCA_964407665.1 uncultured Rhizobium sp.
GCCGATGTTGGCGTTGATCTTCACCAGGAAGTTGCGGCCGATGATCATCGGCTCCAGCTCGGGGTGGTTGATGTTGGCCGGGATGATGGCGCGGCCGAGCGCGATCTCGGAGCGCACGAACTCCGGCGTGATGAAGGCGGGGATTTCTGCTCCGAAATCCTCGCCGTCGGCGCGGCGTTCCAGGGCGCCGGCGAGCATCGCCTCGCGGCAGATGTTCTCGCGGTGGGCCACATAGGCCATCTCGGCGGTGATGATCCCGGCGCGGGCGTACTGGTATTGCGTGAGGGCGGCGCCGGGGCGCGCGCGGCGCGGGGCGTTCAGGGCAGGGAACTGCGTCACCATCTTCTCGGGCGAGACGTGGCCGTTGTCCTCCGGCTTCACGTTGCGGCCGTCATAGGGCGTGCTGTCATTGCGGGCGGCGATCCACGCCTCGCGCAGCCGCGGCAGGCCGGCGTGCACGTCGATGGCGACGGCGGGATCGGTGTAGGGGCCGGTGGTGTCATAGACGTGGATCGGCGGCTCGTTGGCGCTGGGGTGAAGCGCGATCTCGCGGCAGGGAACCATCACGTCCGGGAAGCCGGGGGCGGGGGAGTAGAGCTTCCGGCTCGCCGGCAGCGGCCCGGTGGTGACGCGGAACGGCTCGAGGGATTTCGGGTCGATGTGCTTGTTCATGGGCGGGCCTCCGGATAAATTTTCTCGAGCGCAGATCGGGCGGCCCTCGGATCATCGAGGAGCAGCCTAAGGGATTTGGGGTCGCCGTCCCGGTGGCAAACCACCAGCATGTTGCGCCCAGGCTTGCCGCCGACCTCGAACCCGTCGATGTCGCCGCGAGCTATGTCTTCGACAAACCTGCCCGTGGCGCTGACGACGAGAACCCGTCTGTCCGTGGCGGCATAGGTGCTGGGCAGTGTTAGGAGTTCGCGCTCCTCGGCGCTCCGAAAAAATCGCAACCAGATCATGAAGGCGAACAGCAACGCGAGCTGTATCGCAACGCCGCCGAAAATGAGCGCTGAAGTCAGGGTGCTCTGGATCGGCGCATCGCCGTAGAGAACAATGTGGGTGTAGGAGCGGACTGCGAAATGGCCAGAAACGATCAGCAGTGCGGGACCTAGCAGCAACAGGCCCCTGTCGTTGCGCTTTTTCCGCGCCGCTTGCAGTCGCGCGGATTCCTGCGCCTGCCACAGCAGACGTTCATCCTGTCCGAGATGCTTCGTAACTCCGGCGTCCATCGGCTCCCGTCCCTTCGCCGGCATGACCCGGATCAGGTTCTAAGGGTGCTCGGGCGGTCGTCTTTCGACACTGGCCACGATCTCAGCGAACGTCCGTTCGCGCCCCTCGGATTGAGCAGACGTTAGTCGGCCCCGGAGCCTCGCACAAGCGGGAAGGGATCGCGATTGGCGCGGGCGAACAGCTCCTCGAAGGCCTCCGCCGCAACCGGGTCGATGCATCGGCCGTCGTCGGCGCTCCACTGGGCGAAGCGGTCCGGGGTGGGGAAGTCGTTGTAGAAGAGGCAGGGAATTTCCACATGGCAGCGATAGATGGCGAAGGCCTCGCTGTTCTCCTCCATGTAGACGATGTCGATGGCCTGCGGCTCGGAGCCATGGCGGTAGTCGATCCGCCGCGTGACGGCGTTACGTGGGGAGACCTCGACCCAGGTCTGCGGATAGTCGGCGGGGGCCGGGAAGGGCGGGCGCAGGCGGTAATGGCGGACGGCGTCTGGCATTGGCGTTGGGTTGTTGTGGCGGCTGTGCGGTTTCAGCGCCCGGGCAGCGGCTCGAGGGATTTCGGCCTGTTCATGGGCGGGCCTCCGGGAAGATCGATTCGAGTGCTGCTTTGGCGGATTGCGGGTCGTCGAGTGCACTCAGCATGATCGAATCATCGGGTGGTTTGCCGTTGCGCCGATTGATCCAAAGGATGTCGGGCTGCTCTTTCGTCACGCCCGTGATGCTGGCGATCTCAGCTCGGCCAATCTCGTCCACCAAATCGCCGCCGCCATCGACCACGAAAAGCCTTTGGTCTGTCGCCGCGTATGTCAGCGCTGAGCCGACGTTGGATCTCGCCTCGGCTCCAAGTCTAAAGAAGAACCAGACAAAGAGGCCGACGCTGCCCAAAGCCGCAACTGCGATCGGCGCAGAAAGCAAACCTCCAAGTCTTGCTGGCGGCTCGCCCGTGGCGATCCATGAATCAATCGTCTTGAACGCGCTAAGGCCGAAAAATGCGCCAAGAGCCAGGCAAAGCGGTATCAGCCACAACAACTGGCGGCGCTGCCGCACGTACCAAAGCGCTCTGAGGCGCAATGACTCCTGCGCCTGCCAGAGCAGACGTTCGCCGTCTCGTAGATGCCGTGTGACTTCGCCGTCCATGTGCTCCCGTCCCTTCGCCGGCATGACCGGGATCAGGTTCTAAGGGTGCTCGCCCGCAATGGGGCCGATCCCAGCGGCCTTATCGTCCGCGCCCCCCGGACCGTTGAAAACTAGGCCATTCGCGTGCCGGGCGGAAGGAGGAGATCACTCGCTGCCGGGCAGGAGGTCTTCCAGGAAGAAGGCCGAGAGCTCGTTGCGGCCCGGCAGGCCCGACTTGCGGTAGATGGACCGGGACTGTTCGCGGACGGTGCGCTCGCTGGTCTGGCGGATGTCGGCGATCTCCTTGTGGGAGAGACCCTTGAGGAGAAGGAGGCCGATGTCGGTCTCGGCCTCGGTGAGCGACCAGTCGGCGAACTGGGTGCGGATCGCAGCGCCGAGGCCGCTGACGAGCTGGCGGTTGTCGGAGCGCCAGCGGTCGGCCTCCTCGCGGGCGGCGGCAAGGTCGCGCTGCACGCTGCGAATGCGTCGCGTCATGAGGATGGCGCCGAGGGCGGCAGCCAGAAGAACCGCTGTCTCGATGGACAGGTGCAGCGCGCCCGCCCCCTCGTTGCGGTCGGTGTAGAGATCGGTTCCGATCAGCACGACGATCGCGGCGAACAGGGCCGCGGCCCCGGCATTGCGCCATTTTTCGTATGCGTCATCCGACATAGCGGCCTCTTTGTCCCGTCTGGCATCCCCTGACACGTCGCATGACGAATGGGAACGCTGGCCGCGCGGAGCCAGCTTCGGTCGATCCATCGGGATCAGGAGATCGACATGACGGACGCAGCAGCAAGGAAGCATGTGAGGGTCTGGGACCCTGTCGTGCGCATCGGACACTGGGTGCTGGCAGGCGCCTTCCTGACCGCCTATTTTTCCGGCGACGAGTTCAAGGACATCCACGTCATCGCCGGTTACACGGCGGCGAGCGTGGTCGCGATCCGGATCGTCTGGGGCTTTGTGGGGACGAAGCACGCGCGGTTTGCCAACTTCGTGCGCGGTCCGGGATCGGTGCTCGGCTATCTCGGCGGCCTGATGTCCGGCAAATCGGGCCGCCATGTCGGGCACAACCCGGCAGGCGCAGCGATGATCCTGTCGCTTCTGCTAGGAGTGGCGGGAACGGCGACGTCGGGCATGGCGCTGTTGGCGGCGGAGGAGGGCGAGGGGCCGTTCGCAAGCTTCATCGCTGCCGAAACGGCCGGGGCCCGGGATGGGCAGACGGTCCGTTCGGAGCGTGAAGGCGGCGGCGAGGAGGAGGAGGATGAAGAGCGCGGCGAAGGCGGCGGGCAGGAAGAACTGTTCGAGGGCGTCCACAAGGCGTTCGTCTACTTCACCCTCGGCCTGATCGGCCTGCATGTGCTGGGCGTCATCGCCTCAAGCCTCGCCCATCGCGAAAATCTGGTCGGCTCGATGGTGACAGGCCGGAAGCGTGCCGACGACTGAGGGCCACGGCGCTCTGGCTGCAGTTGGCCGACCGGCGCGGGGGCGACTCCGCGCCGGGTCTGTCGTGCCGCGCTGCCGCGTCAGCCCGCACGCAGCCTCACCGTCGCGGTGAACGCGCCGCGCAGGTCGCCGGGCCGGAAGCCGGTGGCGGCGTCATTCGTGTAGGTTGCGCGGATGGTCTGGAGAAGGGCGGGGTCGATGTCCGCGCCGTGGCAGGTCGCGCACATGGGCTGGAGCAGGATGGGCTTCATCCAGCGGACTTCCCAGCCGGCCTCGCTGGCGACGACCGTATGGCCTTCGAGGGTTGCGGGGTCTGCGCCTGCTGCGATTGCCGTTGCGAAGGCTGCGAGTTGCGCCGTCTCCCATGCATCGGCGGCGTTGGCGGGGTTGCGCACCCGAGTGGATGTACGTCCGATCTCGACGCCGCGCTCGGTCGAGATGCGGTTGGCGATGGCAGGCGCTTTCTCGTTGCAGACGCCGATGGCCTTCATGGGGCCTCCCTCCGCCATGGCCGACGTCAGCGCGCCGATCAGCTCGGGTCCGAGTGAGGCGGCGGCGGCGCGGCTCTGCGCCAGCGCGGCCTCGACGGCCGCATCGGATGGAGGCGCGGGCGGGGCAGATGCGCATCCGGCAAGGAGGGCGCTGGCGAGTGCTAACATGGCGGTGCGAATCATCCCGGACCCCGGTCTTGAGATTTGAACATTAGACTATCGTGATATGCGCCCCTTCGCGAAGGGGCGTTCGCCAGATTGCCGGCCGGGGTCGCGCGATCTGCTCTAGACGAATGCGTAAGCATAGACATGCGATTGTTGTCCTTGCTGCAAGTACAGATCAAAGAACTCCGGCGCTGACTGTGCCGGGACTGTGCCGGTCATTTGTAGTTACCATTACATTAGCGAAGATCGTGTAGCTTGCTACCTACGCCAAAAGCCGGGCGGGGATCGCCGTGAGCATGCCGGGGGGACACCGGGCGCTCACGGCCTCCCCGACACCGGCGGCGGTTTCGGGGAGACAACGCCATGCTTTTGCCGCGCGCGATCCTGCTTGAGGACAGCAACGTCCAGGCGACACGACTTGCGAACTACATGCAGGGGAAGGGCTGGATCAGCCTCTGGGCGCAGGGGGTCGAGGCAGCCGTCCGCGCCTTCGGCGGCCAGTACGCCGAACTGCTCCTGATGGACGCCCGGACGGACGCCGCCGATCTCAAGACCGCGCTGGAGCGGGTCCGCTCCATCTGGCCCGGCGCCCGCGTCGCGCTGATGATCGACGGTTCGGTCGACGCCGGAGCGCTGCGGGCGCGCCGGGGCGTCGACTTCATCCTGCGGCGTCCGATCGACTCGAACGAAGTCGACAAGGTGCTGCAGCAGGCGCGCGCGACAAGCCAGGCTTCGCAGGGATGGGCCAGCGTGCTGGTGGTGGACGACAGCGCCACCATCCGCCGGATTGTCGATCAGGCCGCCCGCATGGTCGGGCTCGGGCCCGTCGTGGTGGGGTCGATGGAAGAGGCGCTGGAGAAGCTTTCGGCCACGCGCTTCGATTGCATTGTCACCGATATCTTCATGCCGGGCATGGGCGGCATTGCCGGTATCCCGCAGATCCGCAGGCGAGCGCCGGGAACCGCGATCGTGGCCATGTCGAGCGGCTGCGGCGACACCATGGGCTTCGAGGAGGCCTTGCGCGCCGCCGCCTCGATCGGGGCTGACCGTTGTTTGCCCAAGCCCTTCACCCCCCAGCAGCTCGCCGACGCTGTGCGCTCCGCCATTGCCATGCTTGGCGTCAGACAGGCGGCCTGAGCGGCTTTGACAGGGGCGGAGCCTCCACCTATCCCACCCGCTGGCAGGCTGGCGAAGAGGGGCAGGCATGAACGGGGGCGTTTCCGACCCTAGCCACGCTGGTGGCGCACCCGGCGCGGGCGTGGCCATTGCCTATCGGCCTGCGACGCTGGCGGACGCTCCGGCGCTGTCTGCGATCGGCGCCGAGACTTTCACCGAAACCTTCGGGCATCACTATCCCGACAGTCACCTGCAGGCGTTCCTGGCGTCCGCATATTCCCTGTCCGGCGCGCAGGCGGATCTCTGTGATCCAGAGACGGAAATCCTGTTCGCAGAGCGCGATGGCCGGCTGCTGGGATACTGCAAGATCGGCGCATGCAAGCTGCCCCTGGAGACTGGCCCGCAACCGTGCATCGAGCTTCACCGGATCTATGTTCGCGCCGAGGCGCAGGGTCTCGGCGTTGGCCGCGCCCTCATCGACTGGGCGATGGAGCGGGCCCTGGCGCGCGGCGCCGTCAACATGTTTCTCGGTGTCTGGTCGGAAAATCCGCGCGCCCTCGCCGTCTATCGCGCACGCGGCTTCGAGCCTGTCGGCGGCTACAAGTTCGCGGTGGGCGAAACGCTGGACGACGAGATCATCATGAAGCTGCGTCTGGCTGACGGCCCCGCCAGCTGACCAGACTACCGGAAATCCTTGCGCATCTCGAGAAGGTCGAAATCGCGTGTCGTCTCGCCAGATGTCTCGGTGAAGGGGAAAGGCATGCGCGTACCGGTCAGGGCGTAACCGCGCCGCTCATACCAGCCGATCAGCGTCTGCCG
Organism: uncultured Rhizobium sp.; assembly: GCA_964407665.1. GTDB lineage: Bacteria > Pseudomonadota > Alphaproteobacteria > Caulobacterales > Hyphomonadaceae > CAYOWK01. Next base: position 6,377 of record CAYOWK010000028.1, read on the forward strand.
GACGTTGATCACGGTCATGACCATAGAGGGCGAGTTCCAGATCGCCTGCGCCCGCTGTTCGCACTCCGCCAGAACCTGTTTTCCGAGGCCGGCTTTGCGGGCTTCGGGGTTTACCGCGAACATGCCGAAATAGGCGGCCGGAAGCACGTTGCGTGTGGTGTAGCAGGTGGTTGTCCCGCGCTGCTGGATGAGGGCGCAGGCGATGATGCGCCCGTCCTGTTCGCCGACCACGAACCGGCTCTCGGGGTCCGACAGGAGGCCCTCGACTTCCCGCAGGTTTGTCCGGGGGCCCCGCAGCAGATGATATTCGGAGTCCCACCGGATAGCCGAATCCGGCCCGCGATAGGCGAGCTCGATGAGGTCGACAATGGCGCTGGCGTCTTCGCGCCGGGCGTAGCGGAATGTTGGTTCGGGCATGGAGGGTCTCCGGGCCTGACAAGCCATGGCGGGCTCGCCGAGGTCAAGGTCTCGTGAGGCGGACTTGCCAATGTGCGGGCCTGATGTCCTGATCCCGGTCTGATGGAGGCAGGCATGGCGCCAAGAGTGGTATTCCTCGGCCTGGCGGCCGCGCTCGGCGGCGCCGCAGCGATGGCTCAGGTCTCCCATGCCCAGACGCCCGATCCCAAGCTGTGCGACCCTGCCAGCTACCCGTATGATGCTGTCCACGTCGCGCCGGATTCGCACCGGGTCATGTTCGAGGATGATCATGTCCGCGTGCTGGAGATTCTCCTGCCGCCGCTGGCCGCCGAACCGATCCATATCCACGCCCTGCCAAGCGTCATCTACGGGGAGACGGGCGGGGAGGGCGGCGCGCGGTTCCTCTACACCACCTACCGCATGGAGAACGGGCGCTTTGTGCCGGAGCGGAGCGAGGAGATCTCGCCAACGTCCGGCACGCGCGCCGTCTGGACGCCGCCGGAAGGCCCGCACTCCATCGCCAATATCGGTCCGGTCCCGGTGCGCTTCACCCGGATCGAGATCAAGCCAGAGGCCTGTTCCCGCTGAGGGCGCTCCGGGCCAGCGTATTCCCGTCAAGCTTTGTTAAAGGCGTGATCTGCTAGAATGTCGCAAATCGAGGGCCGTACATGAACCTGCTCGACCGCATCGTCAGCGACATCAAGTACGTGCGCGGCTTCCAGAAGCTCGTGGCGGTCAGCTCCGAGCTGACGTCGGACAGCGAGTTCATGCTGGGCGATTTCATCGAGCAGCAGGTCGACCAGTACGCCTCCAAGCCCTTCATCGTGTTCGAGGGGCAGGAGCTGAGCTATGCGGCGTTCGACCGGCGCGCCAACCAGTTCGCACACTGGGGCCTTTCCGTCGGTCTGCGTCCTGGCGACAGCGTTGCGCTCTTCATGGGCAACAAGCCGGACTACATCGCCTTCTGGGCCGGCATGGCCAAAATTGCCGTGCGGACGGCGCTGATCAACTACAACCTGACGGGCCCCGGTCTGGCGCACTGCATCGGCGTCGCGAAGGCGCGGGCGCTGGTCATGGATCCGGATCTCTCGCCGGCGTACGACGCGGCCCGCCCGGACATCCGGCTTGACCTTGGCGCCTGGACGCTGGGCGCCGGCCCCGCCTCCGAGCATTCGCATGCGCTGGAGCCTGTCCTGCCGTCGATGTCGGACTCCCGCCCCGATCGCACCCACCGGGCCGGCCTCAAGATCACGGAAATCGCGCTCTACATCTACACGTCCGGAACCACCGGTCTGCCGAAGGCGGCGAAGATCACCAACATGCGCGCGCAGGGCCTGATGAAGGTGTTCGTGCCCGCCGTGGGCGTGACCGAGGACGACCGTATCTTCCTCACCCTGCCGCTCTATCACGCGACAGGCGGCATGTGCGGGGTCGGCTGCGCGATTTCCGCCGGCGCCACGTTGCTGCTGCAGCGCAAGTTCTCGGCGTCCCATTTCTGGGAGGGGGCGATCGCGACCCAGGCGACCATGCTGGTCTATATCGGCGAACTTGGCCGCTACCTCATGAACCTGCCGCCCTCAACGCTCGAGAAGAGCCACTCCATCGTGAAGGGCTTCGGCAACGGCCTGCGCGCCGACGTGTGGGCCGAGTTCGTGGAACGGACGGGCGTGAAGCGGCTGGTCGAGTTCTACGGCTCGACCGAAGGCAATGTGAACTTCTTCAACCTCGACGGGCGGATCGGCGCCGTGGGCCGCATCCCGCCCATCCTGCGCAAGAAGCTGAAGGCTCGCCTGCTGAAGTTCGATGTCAATTCGGAGGAGCCCGTGCGCGGCCCTGACGGCCTCTGCATCGAGGCGGCCATCGACGAGCCGGGTGAGGCTGTGGGCCCGATCTCAGCCGAGCCCCGCGAACGGTTCGATGGCTATAACGACGAGGCCCAGACGAAGAAGAAGATCCTGCGCGATGTTTTTGCCAGGGGCGACATATGGTTCCGCACCGGCGACCTGATGCGCATGGACAGGGACGGCTATGTCTATTTTGTCGACCGGGTCGGCGACACCTTCCGGTGGAAATCCGAGAACGTCTCGACCGGCGAAGTCGAGCTGGCGCTGAGCGCGATGCCGGGCGTCAAGCACGCGGTCGTCTACGGCGTCGCTGTCCCCGGCCAGGAAGGGCGCGCAGGCATGGCCGCCCTGACAGCTCCCGAGGGTATGGACTTCACGGCCCTCTACGCCCATCTGGCGCGAAGCCTCCCCGCTTTCGCGCGCCCCGTCTTCATCCGCCTGCAGCCGGAGGTCGAGACGACCGGCACGTTCAAGTACCGCAAGGTGGAGCTGGTGCAGCAGGGCTTCGATCCGAAGCGCTCGGAAGACCCGGTCTTTGTCGCCGACAACGAACACGCGACTTACGTTGCGATCGACGAGGACATCCTCGGCCACATCGAAAGCGGCTATCTCCGCCTGTAGCCGCGCTCAGCCCGGACGGACAACGCGGTTGGCGTCGAGCGGGCTGGGCTCGGCCGCGCCATTGCGGTTTGCGGTGCGCGCCTCGGCCAGCAGCGAGCGGCATGGGGCATCGTCGCCATCGCCGGTCTCGACGAAGGGAAGTGCGCCGAGAGGTCCGGCGATCGAAGACAGCAGGACCATCAGACCCGCCTGCACAAGCGTGTCGCTGTCGAGGAGATCCACGGACGGACGCCGCAACGTTCCGCCGATGCCGATGTCGCCGGATAGATTGCCGAACGAGACATCCTTCGGGCGCGTCTTGACCTTCATGTCGATCCGCTCCGACTTCAGGCTGAAGCCGCCGGTGATGTTGATGAGGCTGTCGCTCGTGTCGATGATGCCCGGGGAGAGGCTGGCCTCGCCGTTCTTCAGCGCGAAATTGGCGACGGCGCATCGCGTTTCGAAATAGTCCGGGTTCTTGAGGCCGCCTCCGAAATAGGAGAGCAGCGCCTCGCCGATGTCGAGCCCTGCGCCCTCGACGGCGATTTTTGCAAGCCGTGCGTTGGGCGACCATAGACCCACTTCGCCTGTCGCCGAGGCGAACGCCTCGCGGAAACCCGAGCCGTCCATCTTCAGCGCGAACGCTCCGGACAGATCGCCATCCACAAACCGCGTGGTCACGAAGCGGCTGACAGGAACGCCCTTGAGTTCGCCGGACGCCTCCGTGTGCGCGGGGTCCTGCCGCGCGTTGACCGTGGCCTTTGCCGTGAGGCCGCCTTTGCCGGAGCCGAGGGTGAGCGTCGAGAAGGTCAGCAACCGATCGTCGAGGTCTCCCATGATCTCCACGGAATCGATGCCGAACGGAGCGTCGACAACCTTCTGCGCAGAGACCGTGAATCTGGCATCGACCGCAGCCAGACGGCGCAGGTCGATCCGGGCGTCAGGGATGAGCCGGGCGCTACGATCGTAGGCGGTCTTCGTATCGCGCTGCTTCTGGTTTGTGGTTTCGCCCTTGCCGGCGCCAGTCGGGATGCCGAACACGACACCCAGATCGTCGAAGTCCAGAGAGGCGAACGTCAGGTTGGCGTCGACAAACGGCCGCTCGGACCGCAGTTCGACAACGGTCGTGCCTGTGACTTCGCTGTCTCCGATCCGCCCGGCGATGTCCGTGAACGACCAGGACTTCCGGCGCACCGTCAGGTCGCCGGAGACATCGAAGGGCGGCGTATCCGGCGACGTCACACCGGCATATTCTGCAAGCGCCGCAGCGTTCTCGCCCCGCGCCGTCACATGTCCGGTCAGCGTCGCGCCGCGTCCCGCAAGACCGTCGAACGTCAGCCGCGATGCGCCGGCGGTGGCTTCGGCCTGCACCGTCCCTTTCGACAGCGATCCGGAAGCAGACACCAGAACGATTGTGCGGACCGTCCCGCGCCGGACGAATGACAGGTTGATATCCTTGAGGTCAATCCGGTCGACGATGGCCTGGGGCTCGAACGAACCAGACTTGCCGCCAGACGACGGGATGGCGAAGCCGCCGCTGCGCGCAGCGAAGAGGTCAAGCCACGGCACGCCCGGCAGCAAGCCGAGAAGGTTCACCTTGAGCGCCATCTCCTCGGCGCTGGCGCGCTCCGGCCAGTCGAGGCCGCGCACGTCGAATGTGGTCGAGAACACGTGGCGCAGGCGCGCTGAAGCGACATTCGCCGATTTGGCCGCGAAGGTGTGGAGGCCCCAGTTGGCGAGCGGGGTTGCGATCCGTGGATTGGTCAGCGCCAGCAGGACCAGAAACCACGCAATGATCAGGGCCAGGACGGTCCAGCTCGCTATCGTCACAACCCGCCGCGATGGCCGCGCAAGGGCGCCCAGCCCGGCCGCCCGGATGCGCGCGTGGTCTCTCGCCAGCTGGAGGCGACCGCGCCAGCGCGCCTTGAACTCTTCGGAAACCGGCATGTCGGACTACTTCTGCTGAACGGGACCTACTCCGCGCCCGCCGCATTGGTTCCGCCCATGCAGACGCAGCGGCAGTAGACCGCTGCGTCCGCTGTCACGACCACAGGTCGCCGAGTTCGAGCCGTTCCAGCAGGGTATCCCCCGCCGGACGCCGAACTGGTCCGCCATAGCAGTAGTCATCGAGGCGGTTGCGGAGGGCCTGGACTGACGGACCGGTGCGGACCGCAGCGTGTGCAAGAACACGCACCAGTTCGCGCAGGGCAGGCTCGGCCAGCTCGACGTTGTCGGCCAGCTTGGCTTCGGCCAGACGCCAGCCCGCGACATCCCAGCTCAGGGCGATCGCAGCCGCCGGATCGCGCCGCCAGAGATAAACCGCAAGACGGCCCTCGGCGACACGCTGGGCGTGATCCTCAAGGCAGTTGCGGAACTCGCGCGCCGCCCGTTCCAGATCGCGGCGGTGAAGCACGCGTGCAAACTCCGCTCCCAGACGGGGAGGGGGTGTTGCAGGCGTGAAGGCATCCGGCGTCAGGTCCTCCTGCGCCCGGCGGAACACCGCGGCCTGACCGCCGCCAGCACTCCACCGGCGGGCGAGACGCGCCTCGGCTCCCGCCTCCCGCATCCCGATAGCGAGCCGGAAGGCAAAGGCGAGGTCGTGCGCAGCTCCCACATCCGGCAGGCTGTCGACGATGGCGTGAAAGCGCAGCGCCGGCGGCAGCGCCGCGAGAACCGCGAACTTCTCCGGACGGATCTCGGCAACGTGGCGCAGGGCCTCGTTGCCGCGCGCCTCCCCGAAGAGGTCGAGGAAGACCGCATAGTCCGCTCGGCGCCAGAGGCGCTCGCCCGCCTTGCCGAGGGCTTTCATCAGACCGGGCGCCATGGTCCCCGCCAGCATCTCGGCGACGGCCGCATCGCGTCCAAAGACGATCAGGCGGCGCAGCTCGAAGTCCGGCAGATGGCGGCGGCCAAGCCCGGCAAGGCTGATGGCCAGCGCATGGCGGCGAGCTGCCGGCAGCGCAAAGAACTCCGCATGGGGCGGACGCCACATCTGCGCAATCACGGCGGCGTACTCGCCCGCGATGAACGTCAGAAGCGGCGTGGGTGCGCCTGCCTTTGCAGCGGCGCGTGTGATCATGGTCGCAACCATGGCGCAATACCTTCTCGATGCTGGATCGAACGATCCAGTCACGCATCCTTCCGGCAGGGCGGAAGGTCACATCCGATTGTCGAAGGTCAGGCGCGTCCGGGCGAAAGCACGGGGCGCGTGACGGCCCCTGCTAGGAGGGGCGAACTGTGCAAATTCAGTCGCCGCATCATCGGCTCCGGTCTGGAGAGTGGGGACGATCCCCGCGCCTGTTGTCAGGCGTGCGGCTGTCTGCCGCGGAATTCGGGCGGGATTTTGGCAATCGGGCATGGCGCGCTGAATTTCCTTCTTCGGCGGCGGCCGCTGCCGGTGCTATCGGGATGAGCAGAGAGAAGGACAGTCCATGATCCGCACCCCGTTCGCCATCGCCGCCGTCGCGTTCCTGGTAGCCGCATGTTCGCCGGAGACGCCTGTCGCCGATGCTCCCTCCAGTGCACCGCCTGCCGCCGAGGCCCCGGCCGCCGTGGAGGCTCCGGCGCCGGTCGTTGACACGCTGTCGGTCTCCAACATCGCCGCCGGGGACCGCGTCACCAGCCCGCTCCGTGTCGAGGGCGTCGCGCCCAACAACTGGTTCTTTGAGGCTGTTCTCCCCGCAACCTTGCTGGTGAACGGACAGGTCGTGGCTGAAGCGCCTGCCCAGGCCCAGACGGACTGGATGGCCGAAGGCCCTGTGACGTTCGTGGCGGAACTCGTCTTTACGGTCGATCGCGATACCCCGGCCGAACTGGTGCTCGCCGAGGACATGCCGGGCCAGGACGCAAACGGCGTTGATCTGCCTGCGCGCGAGGTGCGCCTTCCGGTGACCCTCGTGCCCGCCGGCCAGCCCTGATCGTGGCGGCCTACCGTCCCGAGCGCGCGATCCTCGAACTCGACAGCCGTTTCCATGCGGCGGTCGAGCCGGCGGATTTTCCGAAGTCTGTTCTCCGCTATCGCAACCCGAGGTGGGCGGAGGAGGTTGGACTGGGCGATCTCTCCCACGAGGCATGGCTGAGCCATTTCGCTCGGTTCGAGCCGCTGGACGGATCGCTCCCGCAGCCGCTGGCGCTTGGCTATCACGGTCACCAGTTCGGTGTTTACAACCCGCAGATCGGGGACGGCCGCGGCTTCCTGTTCGCGCAGCTGCGAGACCAGCCCGGACGTCTGCTCGATCTTGGAACGAAGGGCTCCGGCCAGACGCCGTGGTCGCGGCAGGGCGATGGGCGGCTGACGCTGAAGGGCGGGGTGCGGGAGGTGCTGGCCGCCGCCATGCTGGAGTCGCTCGGGGTCTACACCTCGAAGGCGTTCTCGCTTGTCGAGACGGGTGAAGAACTCTACCGGGGCGATGAGCCCAGCCCGACGCGTTCGTCCGTGCTCGTCCGGCTGTCGCACAGCCACATCCGGTTTGGCGCGTTCCAGCGAATGGCCCACGGCCGCGACGCGGACGGGATGGCCGAGCTGGTCGCCTACTGTATTCGCCACTTCCATCCGGTGGCGGAGGCTGGCGATACGGCGGAGGCGGCTGTGAACCTGTTCCGGGCGATCATCCGCGAGAGCGCGAGACTTGCAGCGTCCTGGATGTCAGCCGGCTTCGTGCATGGCGTCCTCAACACGGACAACATGGTGGTGACGGGCGAAAGCTTCGACTATGGCCCGTGGCGGTTCCTGCCGGTCTCCGATCCCAATTTTGTCGCCGCCTATTTCGATCATCAGGGGCTCTACCGCTTCGGACGCCAGCCCGTCGCCGTGGGCTGGAACCTCGCCCAGCTTGGCTCCGCCCTGACGCTCGTCGCGCCGCTTGAAGCGTTGCAGGGCGAGCTTGAAGCCTTCGACGGCGTCTACAGGGACGCGTTCCGGAGCGCTGTTTTTGCGAGGCTGGGTCTGCAGCCCGGGCCCTCGGAGGCCGAGGATCTTGAGGCGATCCAGTCGTTCTACGGCTGGATGGGATCGAGCCAGGCCTCATGGCCGCAGGCGTTCTTCGACTGGTTCGGCGGCGCCGCAAGCCGGGACAGGGCGATGCGGTCGCCGCAGGCCAGCCTCTATCGCGATTCGGCTTTCGCCACAGTATCGGCAGGTCTATTGTCCCGGTCTCCCGACCGGCCAGAGCGGCTTTCGGCAGATTTCTTCGGAAGAGACTCACCGCCCACCCTGCTGATCGACGATGTCGAAGCGATGTGGTCGAAGATTGAGGCCGACGACAACTGGTCCGAATTCACCCGAATACTTGGGGAAATCGAGGAACAGCGGCTGGCGCTTCGGCTGTATCCGCCGGGCGCCTCGTAACGGGCCTGATCCTTTCCAGCTTTTTAACCGTTCCGGCCTGAAATGCGACAAGCCAGAGAGTTTGCCGCGACCCATGACGCAGCCGATCGACACCGAAGCATCGGATTCGACCCGTGCGCCCCTGCGCAAAGCGGTGGAGCATTGCCTGAACACGATCGAGGAAGCGTTCGCGCTGATCGACCGCGAAGGCCGTGTGGTTCAGGCGAACATTGCCTATCGCAGGCTTACCGGTCCTGCGGGTGGCGCGCATGACGCCTCGATCCTCGCTTTCGTGAGCGAAGACCAGCGGGAGATGGCGAAGCTGGCGCTGACGCGGCTGGATGCGGCCAATCCCTCGCGATCCCTGAAGCTTCTATTCCGGATCGGTCGAGACACCCGTCTGGTCGAGACCACGCTGACCTGGCTGGGCGAGGAGGGCTACATCTCGTTTGTCGGCCGCGACGTCACCCAGCAGGACATTCTCGAGCGCGAGCGCAAGGAGACAGCCGACGGCCGTCAGGCGCTGGAGCAGGCGAGCGACATCGGCCACTGGCGTGTCGGCAAGGACCTGAAAGTGACCTGTTCGCCTGGCGCCGCCCGTTTGCTCGGCACCGATCCGGCCGGGCCCGCTTTGCTGGTGGCGGATCTCGGCGACATGGTTCTCGCCGAGGACCGCGAGGCTGTCGCCGCCACGGTGCGGTCCGCCTGCGAGAACCGCCGCACCCTGCGGCTCGACTTCCGCTTCCGCAGGCCGGATGGCCAGGTGCGGCAGCTGCGCGTGGCGGGATCGCCCGCCTTCAATGCATTCGGCCAGGTCGAGGCGATGCATGGCGTCGTGTCGGACCTGACCAGCGGTCACGACGCGATCCTTGATACGTTGAATGCCGCCTCGACCGTCAGCCGCATGTTCGACGCGCTGCCCATCAGCACGATGCTGTGCGATCGCGAGATGCGCATCCTGTTCGCAAGCAAGAAGTTTATGGCCGCCAGGAATCAGCCTGCGGAAGAGGTGCTGGGCCGCAACCTGTATGATGTGTGTCCATGGATGCCCGAAAAATGGCGGCGCATCCACAAGCTGGCGCTGAGAGGGGAAACCCACCACAACGACGGCGACGCGTTCGAGGGGCCGGATGGCGTGCAGCGGTTCGCCCGCTGGGGCTGTCTGCCCTGGATGGAAGGCGGCGCCGTCGGCGGAGTCATCATCACCGGAGAAGACGTGACCGAGGCGACGCAGGCCCGGCATGGCGCCGAGGTCAGCAAGGAGCGTATGGCGTTCGGCCTGTCGATGACGTCGACCATGATCTGGGAGCTGGACTTCGAGCGTCGTGAAGTCGCAATCGAGGGGGACTGGAAGCAGTTCTTCCCCAACATGCCGACGTTCGACACGCTGGCGGGCGAGGGCAATGGCATCCATCCCAATGACCGGGACATGCTCTCCGCGAAGTGGAAGTCTCACCTTGCGGGTGGTCCGGCCTATACGGCCGAGTACCGGGTGACGCAGCAGGAGGGACGACTGGCCTGGCACAGCGTGACCGTCCGAATCCTGCGCACCGTGAAGGGCTCCCCCGCACGCGCCATCGCGGTGATCCAGGAGATCACCGACCGCAAGGTGATCGAGCAGAAGGCGCTCGACGCAGAACAGCGCGCACTGGTGGCGAGCGCAGCGAAGTCCGACTTCCTGTCCAACATGAGCCACGAGATCCGCACGCCTCTCAACGGCGTGCTCGCTGTCTCGGAGATGCTTGCGCGGTCCAGTCTCGATGACCGGCAGTCCGAGATGGTCCGCCTGATCACGACCTCGGGCCGGACCCTTCTGCGGGTGATGGACGATCTGGTCGAGTTCTCGCGGCTCGAGGCCGACAAGATCGAGTTCGACATCCGTCCGTTCGAGCTGGAGGACGCGTTGCGCCAGGCCTGCGAGGCGGCGACGACGCGCGCAGAGGCCAAGGGGCTGGTCTTCACGACTTTCCTGTCGGCCAGTCTGGACGGCGTCTTCCGGGGCGATCCGGCGCGTGTCGGTCAGGTCATTGGCAACCTCCTGAACAATGCCGTGAAGTTCACGGAAAAGGGCTCGATCAGCCTGTCTGCCTCGGTGGACGACACTGGCCCCCGCTCGCTGGTGAAGATCGTCGTCGAGGATACGGGCATCGGCTTTTCGCCGGAGTTCGCCGCCCGGATCTTCGAGCGCTTCGAGCAGGCGGACCTGTCGACGTCGCGCAAGTTCGGCGGCCTGGGTCTCGGGCTGTCCATCGTCAAGCGCCTCGTCGACCTGATGGGCGGACAGATTTCGGCGACGTCGGAAGAGGGCGCCGGATCAAGGTTCGAAGTGCTGCTGCCGCTTCCGCGCGACCGCATCGCAGCGCTTGGCTCGATCCAGGCTGTTGCGGTCGAGGACTTCGAGGCCGAGACCAAGATCGAGAACAGGCATCTGCTGGTCGCCGAAGACAATCCGATGAACCGGCGCGTGATCGAGCTGCTGCTGGCCCAGAGCGGCGTTCAGCTGAGCTTCGCCGAGAACGGCAAGGAAGCCGTCGAGAAGTTCATGTTCGGAACCTACGATCTCGTGCTGATGGACCTGCAGATGCCGATCATGGGCGGTCTTGCGGCCACCAAGGCGATCCGCAACTGGGAGACAACCAGCGGCCGCACACGCACGCCGATCATCGCCGTCTCGGCCAACGCCACGGATGAACATGTCCATGAGGCGAAAGAGGCCGGCGCCGACGATCACGTCGCCAAGCCCATCGTGCGCGAGACGCTGTTTGACGCGATAGCGCGCTATGCGCGGGCGAAGGACGGCGCTGCGGGCGGCCCCGCTGCGGCCGACGACGAGTTCGATCTCGACGACCTCGACATCGCGATCTAGCCCTCCGCCAGACGCAGAAACGGCGGAAGCTGGGAAGCCTCCGCCGCTCTCATGGAAAACACTCCGCCGTGCAGCCTATTCGGCGGCCTTGGCCATGACGCCCACTTTCGGCGTCAGCTCGCCCGAAGCGTAGCGCTTGGCCATGGTCGCCAGCGGAACCGGCGTGATCTTGCCGGCCATGCCCTCGCAGCCGAACTCCTGGTAGCGCTGGATGCAGACGGCGCGCATGGCTTCCTTGGCGGGTTTCAGGTAGGCGCGCGGGTCGAACTCGCCGGGCTTCTCGACGAAGACTTTCCGGATCGCGGCGGTGATGGCCATGCGGTTGTCGGTGTCGATATTGATCTTGCGGACGCCGTGCTTGATGCCGCGCTGGATCTCTTCCACCGGCACGCCCCAGGTCTGGGGCATCTGGCCGCCATACTGGTTGATCAGGTCCTGCAGGTCCTGCGGAACCGACGACGAGCCGTGCATCACGAGGTGGGTGTCGGGCAGGCGGCGGTGGATTTCCTCGATCACGCCCATGGCCAGAACGTCGCCGTCGGGCTTGCGCGTGAACTTGTAGGCGCCGTGGCTGGTGCCCATCGCGATGGCGAGCGCGTCGACCTGCGTGGCCTTCACGAAGTCCACGGCCTGGTCGGGGTCCGTCAGCAGGGCGGAGTGGTCCAGCTTGCCCTCGAAGCCGTGGCCGTCTTCAGCCTCGCCCATGCCGGTTTCCAGCGAACCCAGAACGCCGAGTTCACCCTCGACCGAGACGCCGCAGGCGTGGGCCATTTCGGTGACGCGGCGGGTGACGTCCACGTTATACTCGTAGTCGGCGGGGGTCTTGGCGTCTTCCTTCAGCGAGCCGTCCATCATGACGGAGGTGAAGCCGAACTGGATGGCGGTGGCGCAGGTGGCCGGGCCGTTGCCATGGTCCTGGTGCATGCAGATCGGGATGTGCGGGTACATCTCGGCGCAGGCGTCGATGATGTGCTTCAGCACGATGTCGTTGGCGTAGGAGCGCGCGCCGCGCGAAGCCTGCATGATGACCGGGGCGTTCACCTTGTCGGCGGCCTCCATGATCGCCAGAGCCTGCTCCATGTTGTTGATGTTGAACGCCGGCAGGCCGTAGCTGTACTCGGCGGCGTGGTCCAGCAACTGGCGAAGCGTAATGCGGGCCATCTATTTTCCCCTGAAAGATGTAAACCGCCTTGTGGCGGGACAGCGAAACTTGGTCAACCGCACCGCAGCAAATGCCGGACCATTGGATGGCATGGGGGGATTGGGGGATGGGTGTGCGCGCAGCCGCAGGTAAGGTTACCGGGAGATAATGTACGTTACGGCGCGGGGTTGGAGGGAGCCGTCTCTGCCGGCCCCGTTACCGTCCAGTACTGGAGGCCCAGCAGACCACGCACCAGGAGAACCTCGACTTTAGTGCCGACCGGTGCGGGACGATGGGTCACGATTGAAGGTTCTTGATCGAATGGTCCCCAAGGCGCCAGCCTCAGGGTTGAATCGTTCTCGTCGTCGATGCGATCCGTGACCTCGACTTCGTACACGTTGAGCAACGTGCGCCCTCCAAAGGTGTTGAGAAGTTGCACGGAGCTGGAGGCGTAGGCGCTGATTGTGAGAACGAGCAGTAAATGCTTCCCGGACGCGCGGGGGCGGTTGCGGATCAGCATGCAGGCGGCTGCATAGCCAAACGCAGCCGCTATGGCGATGGTCACGGTCCATCGGGTCAGACCGATAGCCGGGAACCTCAAGAGCAATGTAACCGCGAGAAACGCCAGAAGGGCGATAGGCGCCAGATAAAAGAAGCCGATGGACGGGCGCACATCGTTCGCTTTCCCGGCGCCATAGGTCCACCTATCTGTCGCGACTGCCGCGATGCCAAGCGCAACGAGAGGCAGCAGCAGGTTCAGCGCTATCACCGGAGTAAGGAAACGTGACGCGAGAAGCCAGCTCGCGGCGGCGGCTGCACCCATAAGGTTTAGCGCGAGGGCAATACGCTTTTGATGCTTAAGGGCCGCGCGGCGCTGTTCCCGGGTTCGGCCCCAGTCTTCATCGGAGAGGATGGCCTCTGTCTGCTGAAGGGTCTCCTGACCGTCGAGATTCGGAATGTCGTCGAACCACGACAGGATTTCCGCGTGCTTGCGTGTGGCGAGATGGATATCGACCGATTTGCGCCCCGTGTCGTTGAACTCAATCCAGATCACCGCACCCCAGCCGCTGGCTTCAGAACCGCCCCGCAGGCCCCTGATCTCCGACTTGAGAATACGGTGGCGCCGGAAAACCATGACCAATTCGATGGCGTCTTCTGTCGTGGTGACTCGATACTTTGAGGCAATTGCAATGGCGTACCAGAGTGCGAAGCCCGTTGACCCGACTAGCGGCAGCGCGATGAAAGCTATGGTCGCAATCGAGGAACCTGATTGAAGCCATAGCCAAATGGCAAAAGCGACGGAGGACAGGGTCAGCAATCCCGCCACCGCGATGGCGCTCCATGCGTTCCATCTTCCGTACCGCATTGTGTACGATTGCGCCGCCGGCATGCGACTCCCCCCCCAAGGCACCCTGCACGAGATACTAGAGGCGTTCTGGCCGGCTCGCCACGTTGACGTTGTAGCTACCCCAGAAACTCCCCCAGCAGCTTCGTGTATGTCTCCGGCGTCTCGATCATGCCCATGTGGCCGCAGTTGGGGAGGATCTCCAGTTGGGCGCCGGGAATGGCGGCGGCTATCTCTTCGGAGTTCTCGGGCGGGATCAGCACGTCGTCGGCGCCGGCCGCCACCAGTGTGGGGATGCGGATGCCCGGCAGGTCCGGCCGGGAATCGGCGCGGCCGATGATGGCCTCGATCTGGCGGGCGAAGGCCTCGACGCCGAGGTCTTCCGCCATGTCGATGAAGGTCGAGAGAAGGGCGGGATCCTCGTGGCGGGCGGGGTGGACCAGTTTCGGGTAGAGCCCCGTCGCCCAGGTCCTCATGGTTCCGGCCTCCCGCGCCTTCGCAACATCCTTGCGGCGCGCCTCGCTCTTTTCTGGCGTGTCGGGGCGAGCGCTGGTTGACAGCAGGACGAGCTTTTCCACGCGGCCCGGCGCCCGGCGCAGGATTTCGAGAGCCGCATAACCGCCCATCGACGTGCCCACGAGCGCGAAGCGGTCGGGCGCGACCGACAGGATGCTGTCGGCAATGGCGCCCATGCTGTCGTGCGACCAGTGGTTGGCGAGAAGCACGGGCCGCGTCTGCCCGAGCGCCTCGATCTGGTGGCGATAGATGCGGGCGGTGCACATCAGGCCGGGAATGAAGACGACGGGAAGGGGCATGATTTCGTTCTATTCGTTCCACGCAGGTGTTGCAGCATTGAACGCCTGAACTACGAAATCGGCATTGGGTGACTCCGCAATGTGAACGTGGACAGCCGAGTCAAATTCGACGTCAGGATCGAACCCGCAGAAATGGCAGAAGGCAAATGCCTCCTCCAACGGTACGCCCTCGTGCCAGGTGGTCATCACGAAGTCTGGATCGTCGCTGCGATCCGGCTGGTCGCGGCCGGGGAAAAGCTCAATTGCCGCCCAGTTGACGCTGTCGTCCCATGAGCCACACTCGCGCCCCCACGACATAAGGTATCGGCAGCCGCTGGCCACGAGCCATTTGCTGGCCTTGTACTGCCAGTCAGCCGACACATCGGCTTCAATGATCGCCACGGCCTTGAAACGTCCGGCGCCCGCCAAGGCAGGCAGATTCTCTTCTGGACGGACATGCACATAGGATGCGGTGGTCATCGGCTCAAACTAAGCCGACACCCGTCGCAACAAAAGGCGATTGGCATACGACGCCGGAGGGAAAAAACCTGCGGCCGATGAGGTGCAGCGGCGCCAGCCCTGTCATGCGTTGTCGAATGCTGGGGCTGACGGTGGCAGGGCTGCTGCGCCGGGCTAGCAGCCGAGGCCGTCCACTGCAGTCATCGCGCCTGCGAAGACAATGAACCAACCGGTAAGCAGTGAGACCGCGACCAGAACCAGCGCCAGCGGCAGGCCGACCACCAGTTTTCGGCGGATCGCCAGACCTCCCAGAACGGCGGACCCGAGAACTCCGAAGATCGCCTGGGCAAGGTAGACGTATTGGTAGTTCTCCATGATCTCGCGGGTCTCGCCGCGGCAGACACCACCGGAAGCCTCGAAGAGCGCGCCGCTTATGAGCCAGGTCAGGACCACGCCGGGTACGGCAAGCGCTGCCATGCCGGCGCCAATCCAGGCCAGCGGGGATGGGCGTAGCCACCGCACGGTTCCTGCGATGAGCAGCATGATCGCCGCCACCGGTGCGACGTTGGCCAGAGAGATCAGGATATCCACGAAGTCCCCCAAGCCTGCGGCAGTGAGATTGCCGCAGGTCGGGATGCCCAGTCTAGATCTTCAGCGCCTCGACGCCCGGGAGGACCTTGCCTTCCATCCATTCGAGGAAGGCGCCGCCAGCGGTCGAGACGAACGTGAAGTCCACGGCTACGCCGGCCATGTTGAGCGCCGAGACGGTGTCGCCGCCACCGGCCACTGCGGTCAGCTTGCCGTCCCGGCAGAGCTGGGCGGTGTGCCAGGCGGCTTCCATCGTGCCACGCTGGAAGGGCGGGATCTCGAACACGCCGAGCGGGCCGTTCCAGATCAGCGTCTTCGAGTTGCTGATGGCGCGCTTCAGGCGGGCGACCGTTTCCGGGCCGGCGTCGAGGATGCGCTCATGCTCGTCGACATTGCCGAGGTTGCGCACGCGCGTCGGCACGCCGGAGGCCATCTGCTCTGCCACCACGATATCGATGGGCAGGAACAGCTTGCAGTTGCTCTGTCCGGCGAGGCGGATGATCTCGCGCGCGGTCTCGGCGAGGTCCTTCTCGCAGTACGAGGCGCCTACATCGTGGCCCTGCGCGTAGAGGAAGGTGTTGGCCATGCCGCCGCCGATAGCGAGCTTGTCGAGCCTGGTGACGAGGTTCTTCAGGAGGTCGAGCTTGGTGGACACCTTCGAGCCGCCGACGATGCCGATCACCGGACGCTCCGGATTGCCCAGCGCCGCATCAAGGGCGGTCAGCTCGCGCTCCATGGACAGGCCGGGATAGGCGGGCAGCAGCTTCGCAACGCCTTCGGTCGAGGCGTGGGCGCGGTGGGCGGCGGAGAACGCGTCGTTGACGTAGATGTCGCCGAGCTTTGCAAGTTCAGCTGCGAAAGCGGGATCGTTCTTTTCTTCGCCCGCGTGGAAGCGGAGGTTTTCCAGCAGGGACACGTCGCCGGCCTTCATGGCGGAAATGACGCTGGCTGCCGCATCGCCGATGCAGTCATCCGCCCAGGCGACGGGCTTGCCGACCAGCGCGGAGAGGTCGTCCAGAACCGGCTTCAGGCTCATCTCCGGAACCCGCCGGCCCTTCGGACGGTCGAAGTGGGCGAGCAGGACGACTTTCGCGCCGGCGGCCGAGAGCAGGTTGATGGTGGGCAGGGCAGCTTTCAGGCGCGTGTTGTCGGTGACCTTGCCGTCATCCATCGGAACGTTGAAGTCGACGCGCACAAGCGCGGTCTTGCCCGAGAGGTCGGCATTCGAAAGCGTGCGGAAGGTCATGCGTCTGGTCCCTGAACCCTGTAGGTCTTCACTTGATGGGCGCGGCCTGCAACTCCGGCGCCCGATACCACGTCTGGAGGCAAGCGGTCAGCTGACCGGATCGCCCCACTGTTCCTCGAATTTCTTCGCCAGATCAAAACCGATGCGGCGGGGCGTGTCGCTCATCTTGCGCATGGCGATCAGCAGCAGGCTCACCTGGCTGTAGTGCTGGATCAGCTCCCACTTCCGGCCGTCCGGGAACTCGCCCATGAACAGGATCATGTCCGGCCCCCAGCTGGCGACGTTGGAGAGGTGCAGCGGCTCGCCGCTGGGCCCCTGCACAAAGCGCCCGCCGACTTCATGGTCCGGCCCGAGGTTCTTCTCGAACTCCATGATCTGGTGGACGAGGCGCTGGTGCATCCAGGCCGCGGGATCATGCGGGCGCTCCCGGGGCGCCGCCACAGCCGTTTCCACGACGCCATCCTTCACCGTGTAGGGCGGGGCGGTCGACGCGGAAACGGCGACCTTGTGGGTCGCCGTCCGCGTTTCGTCGTCTGTGGGCCTGTCTGCCACTAGATCAGCTTCGCCATCGCGATGGCCGTGTCGGACATGCGCGTGGAGAAGCCCCACTCGTTGTCGTACCAGGAGAGGATCGAGCAGAACGTGCCGTCCATCACCTTGGTCTGGTCCATGTGGAACACGGACGAGTGGGGGTTGTGGTTGAAGTCGATGGAGACGTTCGGGGCGTCGGTATAGCCCAGCACGCCCTTCAGCGGACCGTTGGCGGCGGCGCGGATCGCGTCATTGATTTCCTGGACCGACGTGGCGCGCTTGGCGATGAACTTGAGGTCGACGACCGAGACGTTCGGCGTCGGCACGCGCATGGCGAAGCCGTCGAGCTTGCCCTTGAGTTCCGGCAGGACGAGGCCGACAGCCTTGGCGGCGCCTGTCGAGGTCGGGATCATCGACATCGCGGCGGCGCGGCCACGATAGAGGTCCTTGTGCATCGTATCCAGCGTGGGCTGGTCGCCGGTGTAGGAGTGGATCGTCGTCATCATGCCCTTTTCGATGCCGATCAGGTCGTTCAGGACCTTGGCGACCGGCGACAGGCAGTTCGTCGTGCACGAGGCGTTGGAGACGACGAGGTCGTCCTTCGTCAGCGTGCCATGGTTGACGCCATAGACGATGGTCTTGTCGGCGTTGTCAGCCGGGGCGGAGACCAGGACGCGCTTGGCGCCAGCGGCGAGGTGGGCCGAGGCCTTGTCCTTGGACGTGAAGATGCCGGTGCATTCCATGGCCACGTCGACGCCGTTCTCGGCGTGCGGCAGGTCCTTCGGATCGCGGATGGCGGTAACCTTGAAGCGCTGGCCGCCGACCACGATGGTGTCGCCGTCAACCGAGACGTCCATCGGCAGCGTGCCGTGAACCGAATCGTACTTCAGGAGGTGGGCGTTGGTCGCGACGGGGCCGAGGTCGTTCACGGAGACGATCTCGATGTCCTTGCGGCCGTATTCCAGGATGGAACGCAGGACGTTCCGGCCAATACGCCCGAAACCGTTGATTGCGACGCGAACAGCCATTTCTAGGACACCTCTGATGTTGGTGCGGCCCGGTTTGCAGGAACGGGGCCGCCGGCACGCTGGACGCAGGGCCGGGCCGTAGGGGAAACAGACGGTCCGGAGCGCCTTGTCTGGGCGCGTCATAATCCCTGTTGGGGGAAATGTGGAGGGCGCCCTCGCGTTTATTCGTTGCGGTGCAGCGACACTGCATCATTCTGGGCAGCCAGCGTATGCTGACGTGTCAGGATCGCGACAGAGACTCCATTGCCCGCAGGGCTTCCGTGTCCCAGATTGGGGCCGACATGACCGACCGCCCCTTCCAGTCGCCAGATATCGACGCCGCCGCCCGGCAGCTGTCAGACGCAGTCCTCAAGCTGGAGGGGCGGCTGGAAACCCTGTTTGACCGGCTGGACGCCAATCGGGGCCATGAACGCGAGGCCGAGGCGCTCCGGATGGACCGGGCCCGGCTGGCCGGCGACCTTGACGCCGCCCGCGCCCGCGAACGCGAGCTTCAGCGTCTGGCCGATGAGGCTTCGGCGGCTCTGGGCGCCGCCATCAGCGAAGTCCGGGAGGCGCTTGGAAAGGTATGAGCGCAGACGGCTCCGCAGACCAGATTGACGTTCCGGGCAAGGCCGAGCTGATCGTCGGCGGCCGCCGCTTCGTGGTCGGCTGCGCGCCGGGCCAGGAGGCGCGGCTGAAGGCGCTGGGCCAGAGATTTGACACGCGCGTCCGGGAGCTGATCGAGGCGATGGGCGATCTGGGGCCAGAGCGCCTGTTCCTGATGGCCAGCCTCTCGCTGCTGGACGAGGTCGAGGGTCAGGCCGCCTCCGCGCTCCCAACGCCCGCAGACCCCCCCGCGCCGCCCGCGTTCGACAGGGAAGCCTTTCTGGCCGCTCATGCCGAAGCCCTGTCACAGGCGGAACAGGCGGCGGCCGACCGCACCGCC
Source organism: uncultured Rhizobium sp. (assembly GCA_964407665.1). Taxonomy (GTDB): domain Bacteria; phylum Pseudomonadota; class Alphaproteobacteria; order Caulobacterales; family Hyphomonadaceae; genus CAYOWK01. Next base: position 25,487 of record CAYOWK010000028.1, read on the forward strand.
GCCATCGAGCGCCGCGCCGCCTCCGCTCTCTCCGACGCCGCAAGCCGGATCTCCGGACTCACCCGCCGGATCGAGGGGTTCGAGTAAGGCGCTGCACAAGGAACCGGAGCGGACACAGTCCGCGTCCCCCGCGCATGCGGGGGCCCAGACTGGGCAGCGTCTCTGTTTGCCTGGCCAGAAAGTCTGGATTCCCGCGTGCGCTGGAAACACGGCCCTACGGGCCGCATCCAGAGCGGATCAGGCTTGTCCTAACCCCGAAGCTGCCCGCCCGTGCCCTTCGACACCGACGCCACAACGGCCTTCGCAATCGCGTCGATCTGCTCGTCCTTCAGCGCTTCGCCGCGCGGCTGGATGGTGATCTCGATGGCGATGGACTTCGAGCCTTCCGGCACGCCGGTTCCGGTGTAGACGTCGAACACCCGCGCCGAGGCGATCAGCTTCGGGTCGGCCTTCAGCGCCAGCTTGACGATGTCGCCTGCCGCCACCTTGTCCGCCACCACGAACGCGAAGTCGCGCCGGACCGGCGTCTGGTCGGCCTTCTCAAGCACCGGCTTGGTCTTGGTGGGTTTCGCCTTGGCCTGCGGCAGGGCCTCAAGGTCGATCTCGAACGCCGCCATCGGACCATCGGCGTCCAGCGCTTTCAGGAAAGCGGGGTGCAGCTCGCCGAACGTGGCGACGACGGTCTTGGGACCCAGGCGCAGCGTGGCTGCGCGGCCCGGATGCCACTGCGGCCCCACCGGCTCCATCACCATCAGCTTGTCGGTCGCCTGGCCGAGGGCCTCCAGCACAGCGAACACGTCCGCCTTGGCGGCGAACGCGTCATAGGCGGGCACGGCGCCCTGCCATTCGCGGCCCTTCGGCTGCCAGACGACAGCAGCGATCTGCGAGCGCTGGTCTTTCGGCTGGTCGCCGCGATAGACGGGCCCCGCCTCGAAGAAGCGCACCTGCGTGGCGCCATGGTCGGCATTGCGCTGGGCGGCCTCGACAAGATTAGTCAGCATGGTCGGGCGCATGTAGTCGAGATCGGAGGCGATGGGGTTGTCGACCACCAGAGCCTCGGACAGCGCGTTGGCGCCCTCGACCAGCGCGGCTTTCTCCTTCGAGATGAAGCTCCACGTCACGGTTTCGAGGAAGCCGCGCGCAGCCATCCCACGCCGCGCGATGCGGATGCGCGACTGGATCGGCGTCACCACCACGCGGGAGCCGGTGACTTCCGCTGGCGGCAGCATCACGGCAGGCAGGGCGTCGAAGCCCTCGATGCGGATCAACTCCTCGACGATGTCGGCGGAGCCTTCGACGTCCGGCCGGAAGGACGGCGGCTTCACGGTCCAGATCTCGGCGTGGTGGCCGGCATGGGTTGGCCGCGTGATGCCAAAGCCAAGCGCCTCAAGGATCTCTTCCATGCGGTGCGTCGTCATCTCGACGCCGGTCAGGCGGGCCATGTCGCGCAGTTTGAAGTCGACCGTCGCGGGGCCTGCAGGCGTTTCACCGGCGACCAGAACGTCCGACGGTTCGCCGCCGCAATGCTCGAGGATCAGCCGCGTCGCCAGCTCCATGCCGTCGAGCTGCGAGTGCGGGTCGACGCCGCGCTCATAGCGGAAGCGCGCATCCGAGATGATGCCGGTGGCGCGGCCCGTGCGCGCCGTGCGCAGCGGATCGAACCACGCGCATTCGATGAACACGTCTACGGTGTCGATGGACGAACCGGTCGCCTGTCCGCCCATCACGCCGCCAAGGCCGATGGCGCCGCTGTCGTCAGCGATGACGCACATGTTTTCGAGGCCGGAATAGGTCTTGCCGTCCAGCGCCGCGAGGCTGTCCCCCGCCGTCCCGAGGCGCGCCACCACGGCGCCCTTCAGCCTGGAAGCATCATAGACGTGCATCGGCCGGGCGCGGTCGTAGGAGAGATAGTTGGTGACATCGACCAGCATGTTCTTCGGGTTGATGCCGATGGCCTTCAGGCGCTTCTGCATCCAGTCCGGCGACGGCTTGTTCTTCACGCCCCGGATGACCCGGCCGGCGAAGACCGGGCAGACGTCCGGCGCCTCGATTCGGATGTCGATGGGGCAGGGGAACTTGCCCTTCACGGGCTCGTTCGCGGGCAGCCTGAATGTTCCGACGCCAGCGGCGGCAAGATCGCGCGCAATGCCCACGACGCCCAGCCAGTCGGGGCGGTTGGGCGTCACCTCGAAATCGACCACGGGATCGGATGCGCCGAGCACGTCGGCCACGGGCGAGCCGATCTTTGTGTCGTCGGGAAGCTCGATGATGCCGCCATCGGCGATGGCCTTCTCTTCATCCAGCCCCAGCACCTGCGCACGCGGATACCAGTCATCGAAGCGCGCGACGCGCAGGCGGAAGGGATCTTCCTCCGTCTGCATCTCTCCGCCCGAGCACAGCATGCCGTTGGAGACGACGCCGCGAACGGGCTTGGGCACAAGCGTCATGCCTGAACCGGGGATGTAGGCGCCGATGGGCGCGTACGCCGTCACCAGGCCGGGCCGCGCATTGAGACCGCCGCAGACGATCTCCTTCATGCCGTCCACCGTCTCGACCTGGCAGACCTGCAGCTTGTCGGCGTTCGGGTGCTGGGCCGCAGTCACGATGCGGCACACCGTGAACTGCTTCAGGCTGTCGCGCGGATCATGGACCTCCTCAACCTCGAGGCCCGCCATGGTCATGGCGTCCACGAGGGCCGGGATGGAGACGTCGGTCTCCAGATAGTCCTTCAGCCAGGAGAGGGTGAATTTCATGGCTAGAACAGCCCTCCTTCGGGGGCGGGGCAGACATCGACAGGCTTCGGCTGCGAGCGGTCGCCGGACTTTGCGACCCAGCACTTGTCCAGCGTGGAGCAGTAGCAGATCTCAAGCGAGAGCTTGTCCGTCGCGACGTAGATCTTGTTCTTGGGCGCGCCTTCCAGCGGGTCGGTCGACCAGCGCATGCGCAGCGCGGTCTGCTCGACGCCGGGGGCCAGCGTGCGTCCGGTCAGCTGCTCTACATCGAGCTTCATGCCCATGGGAACGACACCGGAGAGGTGCTCATACCCTTCCAGAACTTCGCCGCCGTCGCGAAGCGTCGCCGACTTCATGAAGGCGGGGCCGACGCCTGCATTCTGGACGTCGAAGCCGACGCTCACCGATGCGCCTTCATCCGTCTCGAAGCGATCGATCTGGACGGCGGGTAGGACGGACGCGTCCTTCTGCACCTTGGCCGTTTGCGCCTGATCCCAGGCGATGAAGGCGGCGGTCGCCGAAATGGCGACAGCGCAAACGCCCAGTACAGTGTTCAGTATGACAGACGACTTGCCCATTTCAGGTCCCCGAGCGGCTATCAGGCTGGAACACAAGTGCGATCACACCGGCGACCGCCACCTCTATCAGCACGGGCGCAAGATAGAGGACTGCCACCATCGGGCCGTAGGCTTCGCGTTCCCAGTCGGACGAAAGCACTGTCCAGGCGACAAAACCAAAGACTGAAACTACGACGCCAATCAGAGCGGCATACAGTCCTGCCAGCCCGGCGCGTTCCCATCTGTTGGCGCCGCGCCGACCCGCCAGCCAGAACGCACTCAATGGCGTCGTGCCGAGCGAAAAGATGACAGCGAAGTCTGTAGCCTGCCTTGCCGCCGACTGCTCGACGAAAAGACTGGCGATCAGCGTCAGCCCCAACCACATCACTGGCAGGAAGGCGGTGAATGCAACCGTCGCCAGAGGCGGCGCCGGACGCCGCCACTCTCCATAGTGCTCCGCTTTCAACTCAGCCCCCCCGCCACCGTCGGCAGCAGCCAGGGCTTGAAGCCGTAGTGTTTGATCCAGCCGGCGTCCGGTTCGAAGTAGGGGCGCAGGTCGGGCATGCCGTATTTCAGCATGGCCAGCCGATCGACGCCGAGGCCGAAGGCGAAGCCCTGATACTCGTCCGGGTCGAGGCCGCAGTTCCGCAGCACGTTGGGATGCACCATCCCGCAGCCGAGAATCTCCAGCCAGTCATTGCCTTCGCCGACCTTGATCTCACCGCCGGAGCGGTCGCAGCGCATGTCCATCTCGGCGGATGGTTCGGTGAAGGGGAAGAAGTGCGGGCGCAGGCGCGTCGCTGCGGTCGGCACTTCGAAGAAGCGCGAGAACGCCTCGGTCAGCGTCGTCTTCAGGTGACCCATGTGGGTCGCCTTGTCGATCACCAGGCCCTCGACCTGGTGGAACATCGGCGTGTGCGTCGCGTCCCAGTCCTTGCGGAACACCCGGCCCGGAATGATCACCCGGATGGGCGGTTTCTGGCTCATCATGGTGCGGATCTGGACGGGGCTGGTGTGGGTGCGCAGCACCTTGCGCTTTCCGTCCGCGCCCGGCTTCAGGAAGAAGGTGTCGTGCATCTCCCGGGCGGGGTGGCCCTCGGGGAAGTTCAGCGCCGTGAAGTTGTGGAAGTCGTCCTCGATGTCCGGACCTTCGGCGACCGAGAAACCCATGTCGGCGAAGATCGCGGCGAGCTCCTCGAACACCTGCATCACCGGGTGCAGCGCGCCTGTGGGTTCCTGGCGCGGGGGCAGGGTGAGATCGGCGCGCTCGGTCTCCAGCCGCCTGTTGAGGGCGGCGAGTTCAAGCTCGGCCTTGCGGGCGGAGATCGCTTCGGCGAGGCGGTCGCGCAGGCCGTTGAGGGCGGGGCCCGCCGTCTGGCGCTCTTCCGGCGACATGCCGCCCAGCGTCTTCATGAGGCCCGAGACGCGGCCCTTCTTCCCCAGCTCCGCCACGCGGATGGCCTCGAGCGCCGCCTCGTCGGAGGCGGCGGCAACCGAGGCCATGGCCCCGGTCTCGATTTCGGCAAGGTTTTCGGTCGCCGCCATGGAAGGCCTCGTGCGCAAATCAGGATGCACGAGGCCCTATCCGCCCCGTGCGGGTCGGAACTAGCGGAGAATGCTCAAAGGTAGAAGTGCAGTCGGATAAGACTACGCCAGCGCGCCCTTGGCCTTCTCCACCAGAGAGGCAAAAGCGGCCGGCTCGTGGACGGCGAGATCGGCCATCACCTTGCGGTCGACTTCGATGCCGGCCTTGGTCAGGCCGTCGATGAAGCGCGAATACGTCAGGTTCTCGTCGATGATGCGGACAGCGGCGTTGATGCGCTGGATCCAGAGCGAGCGGAAGTTCCGCTTGCGCTGCTTGCGGCCGATATAGGCGTTCTGCAGCGACTTCGCGACGGCGGCGTTGGCCGTGCGGAAGGTGTTCTTGCGGCGGCCGTAGAAACCCTTGGCCTGCTTGATAATTTTACGGTGTTTGGCGTGGGCTTCAACCCTGCCGCGTGCGCGTGGCATACGATATCTCCGGAATTCTGATCAGTTACAAGGACTTGGCGCTTAACGGCTCAGTCGCGGCCGTAAGGCAGGAAGTGCTTGATGATGCGCGGCGCATCCCGATCCGACACCACTTCAGTGCCGCGGTTCTGACGGATGTACTTCGCATTGTGGCTGATCAGGCGGTGACGCTTGCCGGCGACGCCGTGCTTGAGCTTGCCGCTCGCAGTGAAACGAAACCGCTTCGCAGCGGCTTTCGTGGTCTTCATCTTCGGCATTTCGGTCTCCTGCGGCGACACACAGACCCGTCTTTTCCCGAAGGATCGGACAGCGGGACGCCTGAAATAGGCTGGAGAGGCATGCCATTGGCCCCGTCCAGCGCGGTTGAAGCGGGCGGTTATACGCAGGAAGGTACGCAAATCAAGGTTTTCCTTCCGCGATAGACTAGGTCAACCTGGCGCCGGGTCGTGCCGGCGACAAAAACCCCGGAAAAAACGTGCGTATAGCGCCAGCTCCTTCGATGTTATGCGTTACCGGCAACCGGGAGGCCCTGAATGTCCGATCACAGCGACGCTGGCCGTGATGAAATCGAATCTGCCAATACCGGCCTCAACCGGGATATCTTTCTTCGGACGCTGGTCCGGGAGCTGGCAGGGACGCTGCAGGATGTGGTCGGTCTCGAGGATGCATCCGGTTTCGTGAGTATCGTCGGGGCGACGATCGGCGATGACATAAGCGCCGCCTACAGGCGGGAGCTGAAGGTGGACCGCCTCACCCGGCAACAGGTCGCGAGCGTTCTCGTCGATCTGAAACGCCGGATCCAGGGCGACTTCTATATCATCGAGGACCACGAGGATCGTCTTGTGCTGGGCGCACGTATATGTCCGTTCGGTGAGCATGTGGTCGGACGGCCATCCCTCTGCATGATGACCTCAAACGTCTTCGGCTCGATCGCCGCCGAGAACCTTGGCTACGCCCATGTGCAGATCGAGGAATCGATTGCGATGGGCCATGGCGGTTGCCGCGTCGTGGTGAACCTGCGGCCAGGGGACACGCAACCCGTGGACGGCCGGGAGTATTTCCGGGGCGGCGCATGATTGACGGGCTGCCCGCTTCCGCCGTCCTCGAGCTGGCCCGCGAGCCGCTTCTGATCCTCGACCCGGACCGGATCGTCCGCGCGGCCAACCGGTCCGCGCGCGACCTGTTCGGGCTGGATATCGTAGGCCGGGATCTGGCAGGGGCCCATGCCCAGGCTCAGGCCGAACTGTCGACGCTGCTTCAGCGTGCTGCAAGGTCCACCGGCTCGATCCCCGGTGTGGTCCTGATCCCCGAGAACGGCTCCATCAGTCCGAGGCGCGCAAGCGCCCGCCGGATTTCCCGCGAGCACCCTTTTGTCGGCCTTGAGTTCCGGACGCTCGAGGAGGACCGGTTCAAGGCGCTGAACCAGCGGATCGGCGACCTCGATGCCGAGGTGAGGGAGCGGTCGCGGGCCACGGCGGGTCTGGAGGAGGCGCTTCTGCAGAACCAGTTGCTGCTGCGTGAACTCCAGCACCGGGTGAAGAATACTGTCCTGATGCTTGTCGGTCTGCTGCAGGGCCCGGCCCGCAGCGGCCAGCAGACCTATACCGAACTGGTCACAGTCGCGACGCAGCGGCTGCTCGCCGTCAGCCGGGCGCACGAACTGATGTACCGGGAAGGCGATTTCCGCAGCGTTCCGGCGAAAGCGTTCCTGTCGTCTCTCGTGGAGCTGCTCTCGGCCGCATTCGGCTCGACGGCCTCCATCCGGCTCGATGTGCAGGACGAATGGGCCATCCCCCATGACGAGGCGATGGCGATCTCGCTTATCGTCAACGAGCTTGTTACAAATGCTGTGAAGCACGGTGGCCATGCCTCCGGCTGCGTTGTGTCCGTGACCCTGGAACGGGACGAACAGGGAAGGCGCCTGACGATCCGCGACAATGGCCAGGGTCTGCCCGGAAACGCCGCCCGGGAGTCCTTCGGCCTCCAGCTGGTACGGGGACTGTCCCGTCAGATCGGCGGGCGGCTCGAACTGTACAACGACGCGGGAGCCGTCTGCGTCATCCATATGCGTGTAAAGACCGGAGAACCGACATGACCGTCCTTCTCATGCCTGCTGGCGAACCGCCGGATTCGGCCTCCCATCCCGCGGCAGGTCTTAACGATCCCGCGCAGGCCGCATCCAGAGCGCGCGTTCTCATCGTCGAGGACGATTTTCTGGTCGCCATGCTGGTCGAGGAAGCGGTCCGGTCGGCTGACATGGAGGTCATCGGCGTCGTCGGGACCGTCCCCGAGGCAATCGCAGTCGCCGCGAGCGAGCGTCCTGACGTGATCACGATGGACATCCACCTTCAGGAAGGGGGCTCCGGCATTGACGCTGCAATCGCGATCCGGCGCCAGTCCAACATCCCCTGCATCTTTGTCACGGCATACACCGACGGCGACGTCATCGAGCGCGCCGCTCCCGCCCAGCCAGCCGGGTGGGTCGCCAAGCCGTTCAGCGAGGCGATGCTGGTGGACGCCCTGAAAGCCTCGGTTCGCCGCCTGGCAAGCTGAGGCCCGACCGCACCCATCAGTATTGTTGTTCCTGCTGGGCTGAATCCAGACAGATCTGGGGGTGTTCGAGGCTGTCTCGCCTCTAGCCGCAGCGAAAGCCGGTGATGACGCCCTCGGCCGAGATATCCATGTTGATCCGGTCTTCCCGGAAATCCATGGTCACCTGCGTGTCCGGACCGACATGGCGGAAGCCGGGGCCCGGCTCCGGCACACCCGGCATGTCCGCCGGACGGCCCACAAGGCCCGCATACTTCGCAGCATTGCAGGTATCGTCAGCCCCTGCCGGAACGCCTGCGGGCGGCGCCTCGGGCGCGGCGGCCGCCGGAGGCGCTTCCGCCGTCACGGAGGGAGCCGGCGCCGGCGTTTCCTGCGAGCAGCTCACAGCAAAGGCGGCCACAAGGCCGATGGCGACGAGACTTTTGGCGATCCGGACAGTCATCATGCGTCTCCAAACGGCGATCTGGCCAAACGGCGAACCGGCCGGACGGTTGCGTCCGGCCTGCAGGTCTAGCGCGGCGCCATGACCATGATCATCTGGCGGCCCTCGAGTTTGGGCTCCAGCTCGATCTTCGCGTCCTTGGAGAAGTCTTCCTTCACCTTGGCGAGCAGTTCCATGCCGATGTGCTGGTGAGCCATCTCGCGGCCGCGGAAGCGCAGGGTGATCTTGACCTTGTCGCCTTCCTCAAAGAAGCGGCGGATCGAACGGGCCTTCACCTCATAGTCGTGGGTGTCGATGTTCGGCCGCATCTTGATCTCCTTGAGATCTGCGGACTTCTGCTTCTTCCGCGCCTCGGCCTTCTTCTTCTGGTCCAGGAAGCGCTGCTTGCCGTAATCCGAGATCTTCACCACCGGCGGATCGTTGTCCGGAGCGACCTCGACCAGGTCGAGACCAGCCTCACGAGCGGCGTCGAGCGCGGCTTCGATGGGCATCTCGCCCTGCTTCTCGCCCTTCTCGTCGATCAGGAGCACGCGCGTGGCGACGATGTCTTCGTTGACCTTGGGCCCCTCTTTCTTGGGCGGGGGGGCATTTTGGGGGCGGCGAGCTATGGCATGTCTCCTGGATACTGTTCGGGCGCAGATGAATAGGCCTGTCGGAGGCAAAACTCAAGAATCAGAAGCCTGAGTCTCACTCGCGGCGGCGGGAAGCCCTGCAAGAGGCTCCACAAGCAGCGCATCCGGGATCGCCGGCTCCTCGCTCGGGGGAGGCGGCGGCGCGCTGGTATCCACCGGCGGGGCGGTAAATCCGGCTGGCATGAACGACATCCGGACCGCCGCGCGCATGACGTCTCCCGGTGCGATCTGCTCGAGATGACTGGCGTACAGCACCGCCACGGGCGAGCGCCCGGCAGGAGCCGACCGGCCAAGCGGGGTGGCGGGATTCCAGACCGAACCCAGCTCGGCGCCCATTTCAGTGGTCCAGTCCTGCTGGAACAGGCAAATCGCTTTTGCGCCGGCGGCGACCGCAACATGCATCGGGCCGGTCTCCCCGCCGATTGCGAGCACAGTCCGCTCGGCAAGCGTCGCCAGCTGGAACATGTCCGTTCGCCCGACGAGGTTGCGGGCGCGCGGTTCGCCGCGGATGATCTGGGCGCCGACTTCGCCCTCGGGCTTTGCGCCCAGGATCACCGGCGTGATGCCGCCATTGGCCAGCCAGGAGGCGATGGCGACAAAGCGCGCTGCGGGCCAGCGCTTTTCGGGGTGCTCGACGGACGAACCCGGGATCAGCAGGGCGTAGGGCCCGGTGAGGGAAAAGTATTCCGGCTGAAAGCGCGGGGGATTGCGGAAGGCGGGGCGGATCCAGCTGAGGTCCGGGTAAAGCGGCGTTCCGGCTGTCCATCCGCTTGCGTTGCCCGGAGCATGGCCAGCATGCGCCAGCTGTTCGGCCAGACGGCTGAACGTGTCCATGTCGGCCCGGTACGGGTTGTGATGCTGGTGCGAGGCGCCCTCGGCATGGCCCGACCACAGCGGCTTCTTGCCGGCGAGCCCGGCGAAATACTGCGCCGTGCGGCTGTTGTTCTGAAGGTCGTAGACCATGTCATAGCCGGCCTGGCGCAACCGCCGCACCAGGTCGGTCCGCCCCTTGATGTCGGTGGGGCGGCCATCGGCCTCCACAATATCGAAGTACGGGCACGCCTTGGCGAATGCCTCGAACGGCTCGGTCGTCAGCAGAGTGATGCGCGCCGAAGGGTGCGCTGCACGGATGACCCGCATGGCGCCCAGCGACTGGATGAAGTCGCCCATCCCGCCCAGCTTGATGACCAGTACGCGGCGAAGGGTGTCGCCAGGATTGATGGCTGGGGCGTGCGCGACAGGCTCGGTCATGCGAGCAACTGTTCGTAGACGCCCAGCGTGGCGGCCTGCAGGGCCGTGACGGTGTAGCGTTCGCTGACCCGCGCGCGGGCGGCGGCCCCGATCCGGTTCCGGCCCTCGGCCCCGCTCAGGATCGACCGTTCGATGGCTGCAGCAAGGCCGGCCGCGTCGCCTGCCTCGACCAGGAAGCCCGTCTCGCCGTCCACAACGACCTCCAGCTGACCACCGAGCCGCGAGGCGACCACCGGCACGCCCATAGCCCCGGCTTCAGCCGCAACACGGCCGAAAGCCTCCGGCTCGATGGACGGAGCAATCACGATATCCGCAAGGACAAAGGCAGCTGGCATGTCGTTACAGTGACCCACGATGCTCACTTTATCGTCAAGACGTTCCTGTGACACCCTTTCCTTCAGTTCGGCGACATAGTTTTCCTTTTTTCCCGGATCACCCGCGAAAACCATCCGCCAGCGCGGCAGATCGCGCTTCGCAAGAATCGCAGCAGCGGTGATGGCCTGGCGGTGTCCCTTCCACCCGGTCATTCGCGCCGGCAGCAGGATCCGGACCTCGTCGTCCGCCGCGCCCTTGAGCCGCCAGCTGATCCGCACGTCCTCCACCCGCGACGCCTGCACCGCCTCCGGCGTGAAGCGCGCCATGTCGACCCCGCGCGGGATGGCGATGACGCGCGCTGCCGCGTCCGGATGGGTCTGCCGCACGTGCGCGGCGGTAAACTCGGAGTTGGCGATGATCAGGTCCCCGCGCGCCATGACGGAGTTGTACCACTTCTTCAGGCCCGTCTTCGCATTGTAGATGCCGTGATAGGTCGTCACGAAGGGCGTACCCGTCAGGCGCGCCGCCCAGAGCGCGCTCCACCCCGGAGCCCGCGAGCGGGCATGGACCAGCTTGACGCTGCGTTCGCGGATCACGCCCCGCAGGCGTCCGGCGTTGGCGATTATATCCAGCGGGTTCTTCGAGGCGGCCGTGGGCAGCCGGATCAGCTCCCCGCCGACGCGCGCCAGCTCGCTTTCCATCCGGCCGCCGGCGCTGGCGACAAGCGCCTTTCCGCCCGCGCGCACGATAGCCTCGGCGACCTCGATGGTCGTCCGCTCGACGCCGCCGGAGGCGAGCTCAGGCGTCACCTGGAGGATCGTCGCCCCCGCCACACCCATGTCCGCTCGCACTCCTCCACGCGTAGTCCGTGAGGGAATAGACGGTTTTGGGCAGACCGGAAACGGATAGCTCTGTTACGAGGATGCAAGATATTCCCCCCGGGAGCCGCAATGCCGATCGATCGCACCGAATTCCTCGACACACCGGCTGGCCGGATTGCTTTTCGCGCAACCGCTCCCGCCAGCCCGGGCGCGGCGACCCTCGTCTGGCTGGGCGGCTTCCACTCCGACATGGCCGGCGAGAAGGCGACCGCCCTTCATGCGGCGGCGGAGGGCGCCGGACGGGGCTTCCTGCGCTTCGACTATTCCGGCCATGGCGAAAGCGACGGCCGGTTCGAGGACGGAACCATCGGCCGGTGGCGCGCCGACGCGCTCGCCGCCATTGATTCGCTGACCTCCGGCCCTCTCGTCCTCTGCGGCTCTTCGATGGGGGGCTGGATGTCGCTTCTTGTCGCGCTGGCCAGACCAGACCGGGTGAAGGGTCTCCTGCTGCTGGCCCCCGCGCCGGACTTCACCGAAAAGCTGATGTGGGACCGGATGGCGGCTGACGTCCGCGCCCAGATCACCGAGACCGGCTCCTGGACCCGCCCATCCCCCTATGACGAGGCGGGCTATCCCATCACCCGCGCCCTGATCGAGGAGGGCCGGACGTGGAACGTGCTGGACACGCCCATCGCGTTCACCGGCCCCGTCCGCATCCTGCAGGGTGGTCTCGATACGGATGTGCCGCCGGAGCACTCGATGAAACTGGTCGAGCGCATCATCTCGGACGACGTGGTCTGGACGCTGATCAAGGACGGCGATCACCGCCTGTCGCGACCGCAGGATATTGCGCGGATAATGGAGGCGGCGCTGGCGCTGGCCGATCAGGTAGACGGCTCGCCCGCCGCCTGAAGGCAAGCCGCCAGCCCCTCGCGATAGGTTGGATAAACCGGCGACCACCCCAGCTCCGCCTTCGCCTTGGCGTTCGAAACCCGCTTGCACTCGGCGTAGAACCTCACGGCCATCGGCGACAGCCCGGCCTCCTCGATCGGAACGGCGGGCGGCGGGGGAACGCCCAGCAGGCCCGCTGCGTAGGTCAGCACCTCGTCGGCGGGCGCCGGTTCATCGTCGCAGACATTGTAGATCGACCCCGGCGACGGCCTGCCGATCGAGGCCTCCAGCACCGCCGCAATGTCGTCCCGGTGCGCGCGCGAAAACACTTGTCCGGGCTTGATGATGCGGCGTGCGCCGGGCTCGGTTACCCGCTCCAGCGCCGAGCGTCCGGGCCCATAGATGCCCGGCAGGCGGAATACGTGCGCCCCGGCGGACAGCCACTCGTCCTCGGCGCGCGCGCGGTTGATCGCCTCCCGGCTCAGCGGATTGCGCGGCGTGGTCTCATCGGCCCATCCGCCCTGCAGGTCGCCATAGACGCCCGTGGTCGACAGATACCCGATCCATGACGCCTCGCTCGCCCTCCTGCCGAACGCCCGCCAGACCGGACAGCCCTCGCCATCGGGCGGAACCGAGATCAGCCAGGCCGAACCCGCCGCCGGGGCAAAATCGCCGCCCGGCCAGATCACAGGCGCAATGCCCGCCTGCCGAAGCTCCGCCGCGCCGTTGTTCGACCGGGTCGTGCCGGAAGCTGACCACCCCTTCGCAAGCAGGCGTCCGGCCAGCGCGGTTGCCACAAAGCCGCACCCGAAAGCGAGAAGGGCTCCGGCGGCTGGAAAGGTTGGGCGCTCCATCGGCGGATCCTTCACTGGAGTTCGATGCCCGGATAGATCATCGCCCCTGAAATGGCGACCAGCCAGCCGCAGGAGCTGTCTCCAAATTGTCCAATTTGCCCCGGAAGGAGACCTCATGATCACAACCGCCCTCATTCTCCTGCTTCCGTTCGCTGGCGGCCAGTCCGGTTCGGCGCAGGCCGCCGAAACCGCCCGCCTGAGAGCGTGCGCCGCACAGATCGAGACGGCTCCGGAAAAGGCCTACGAGGCCGGCCTCGCCTGGATGGGCGAAGGCGGACGGCCGGCGGCACGCTATTGCACGGCTCTGGCGCTGGTGGCGCTGGGGCAGGAAGGCGAGGGCGCGGCCCGCCTCGAACAGCTGGCCAACGACAAGGATGCGGGCGGGCTCGAACAGCGCGCGCTCTATCTCACGCAGGCCGGCAACGCCTGGCTGCTGGCAGGCGCTCCCGAAGCCGCCATCGTCACCCTGACCAACGCCATCAAGCTCGCGCCGAAGGACGCCGGCCTTCGCGCCGACCGTGCGCGGGCGCACATGGTGCTGAAGAAATGGAAGGACGCCGGCCAGGACCTCGACGCCGCCAACGAACTTGCCCCGGGCGAGGCGCAGACGCTCTTCCTGCGCGCCAAGGCGCTGAAGGAAATGGGCCGCCTCAATGAAGCCTGGGCGGACATAGAGGCTGCCCGCAAAGCCGATTCTCAGAACGTCGACATGCTTGTGCTGCGCGGCGACATCCGCGAGGCCATGCGCCTTGCCGGCGTCACCGAGCGCAGCCCCGAAGCTGACGAGCAGGTCGTCCGGCCGCGCATCGTCGGCAACTGACGCGGCCTACTTGATCACGCAGTCGTCTAGCCCGTCGCGGCGCACCATGCGCATCAGCGTCTGGATGTTGCCGGCCCGGCGGTTTGCGTATTTGCCGGTAATCTTCCAGCGGTTGGGGCTCGGCAGGACGGCGGCCATCAGCGCCGCCTCGCGGTTGGTCAGGTCCTTGGCGGATTTCTTGAACCGCGCCTGCGCTGCAGCCTCTGCGCCGTAGTAGCCATCGCCCCATTCGGCGACGTTCAGGTAGAACTCCATGATGCGGGGCTTCGACCACATCTGTTCGGCCAGCAGGGTGAACCAGACTTCGAAGCCCTTGCGAACCCAGCCGCCGCCATTCCACAGGAAGACGTTCTTGGCCGTCTGTTGCGAGATGGTAGAGGCGCCGCGAAGGTTGCGTCCGCGCTCGGCGGCGTCGATGGCCTTCTGGATTTCAACGCGGTCAAAGCCGTCATGCGTGCAGAAGCGCTGGTCCTCGGCTGCGATGACGGCGCGGATCAGGTGCGGCGAGATTTCCGACAGCGGAGCCCACGTCTTGCGGACATCCACGCCTGAAGCCGCCTTCAGCGCCATGTTGAGCGTCGGCGGAGGACCGGTCCAGCCGATAACGAGCGCCGCCGCTGCGCTGAGGGCGGCGAACGCGGCGCCCAGTCCGAACAGCCAGACGAAGAACCCCACCAGAATGCGGCGCCAGACCGGCTTGCGTTTCGGCTTTGCGGCGGGCGCAGGCGGGCTCACGGTCGCGATAACGCCTCCAACGTTCCCGCCGCTGGTCGCCGTCTCGCCCTGTCGTCTGTCGCCCGTGTCGGAAGGGTCAGTCGGCTGGTCCGGCATTCCACTCCTCGCAAACACCCGGGTCTGTCTCGTGCGCCATGCGGCGGACGCGCTCCGATTCGAACGCTGCTGGCGATAGTTCACCGAGCGCCCAGACAGCCGCGCCCCGAACCAGCGGGGCATTGTCGTCCAGCCGCCTGATACACGTTTCGGCAAGTCCGGTCGTCCCCGAATTTCCGATCGCGATCATCACATTTCGCACAAACCGGTCGCGCCCGATCCGCTTGATCGGGGAGCCGGCAAAGACCTCCCGGAACGCCGCATCGTCGAGGTCTGCCAGCTCGCAGAGCAGGGGAGCGTTGAGTTCGGCGCGCGGATGAAACGCCTCCTCGTGGGCCGTCCTTGCGAACTTGTTCCAGGGGCACACGGCCAGGCAGTCGTCGCAACCGTAGATCCGGTTGCCGATGGCCTTGCGGAACTCGCGGGGAATCTGGCCCTTCGCCTCGATCGTCAGGTAGGAAATGCAGCGGCGGGCGTCGATCTGGTAGGGCGCCGGGAAGGCCTGCGTCGGGCAGACGTCGAGGCAGGCGCGGCACGATCCACAGGAATCCTCCGCAGGGGCGTCCGGCTCAAGCTCGGCGTCGGTCAGCATCACGCCCAGGAACAGCCACGAGCCGAAGTCCCGGCTGACGAGGTTTGTGTGGCGGCCCTGCCAGCCAAGTCCGGCGGCCTGGGCGAGCGGCTTTTCCATCAGGGGCGCCGTATCGACAAAGACCTTCACATCTGCGCCGGTCGTCCGGGCAAAATCCCCCGCCAGCTGCTTCAGCTTGCGCTTGAGAATATCGTGATAGTCGGCATTGCGGGCGTAAACCGAGATGGCGGCATGGTCCGGATATGCCAGTATGCCCATCGGATCATCGTGGGGGCCGTAGTTGAGACCGACAACGACAGCCGACCGGGCCGCCGGCCACATCGCCGTCGGATGGCTGCGGCGCTCCAGCGTGTCCGCCATCCAGGCCATCTCGCCATGACGCCCGTCCGCGACGAACGCCGCCAGCCGGTCGCCAGCCTCCCACGGCTGGTCAACCCGTGCTATCCGCACAACGTCAAAGCCGATCGCGGCGGCGTTCGATCTAAGCGCCCGTTCTGTCGGCGGCATGGCTCAGCAACCTTGAGGCCGGATATTAACGACTCCAGTATGCACTGGACTAAGCTTCGCCACGAGCGCCCAATAAATAGGCAGGCACGACTGGCGATGCCCGGGCCCGATCAACCCTGTTCTCACCTGACCCGCCTATGGATACGACTCGGGGCCTGATGTTCAACGAAATGTTCTCCGCAGACGGTTCCATCCGGCAGCCTTACGAGGCGGTCTCCCGGTGGATTGAGGAATCCGGCGTCGACCTGCTCAAGCAGCGGCAGCGGGAGGCGGAAGCCATTTTCCGCAAGATCGGCATCACGTTCGCGGTCTATGGGGAAGGCGGTGATCCCGAGCGCCTGATCCCCTTCGATCTGGTGCCTCGCGTCTTCGGCGCCCAGGAATGGCGCAAGCTGTCGAAAGGCATCCGCCAGCGCAGCCAGGCGCTCAACGCCTTCCTCTACGATGTCTACCACCGCGGCGAGATCCTGCGGGCGGGCATCATTCCTGAGGATCTGGTCTACCAGAACGCGGCTTTCCTCCCGGACATGATCGGCTTCGATCCGCCGGGGAAGGTCTACAGCCACATTGTTGGCGTCGATATCGTCCGGACGGATGACCAGCGCTTCCAGGTTCTGGAAGACAACTGCCGCACCCCGTCCGGCGTCTCCTACATGCTGGAAAACCGCGAGATCATGATGCGGATGTTCCCGCAGCTGTTCGGCGCCGGGTTTGTCCAGCCTGTGGACAACTACCCGACACAGCTGCTGCGGACGCTCGAGGAAGTGGCGCCCGCCCGCTGCGAGGACGATCCTACGGTTGTCCTGCTGACGCCGGGCTCGCTCAACTCCGCCTACTACGAACACTCCTTCCTCGCCGACCTGATGGGCATCGAGCTGGTCGAACCGCGCGACCTGTTCGTGGACGGCGGCCTGGTCTGGATGCGCACCACACGCGGTCCACAGCGCGTCGACGTCATCTATCGCCGCATCGACGACGACTACATCGATCCGCTGGCGTTCAAGCGCGACAGCCTTCTGGGCGTGCCCGGCATCTTTGACGTCTACCGCTCCGGCGGCGTGACGCTCTGCTCGGCGCCGGGCGCAGGCGTGGCCGACGACAAGGCAATCTATGTCTTCGTGCCCGACATGATCAAATTCTACCTCGGGGAAACGCCGATCCTCGAGAACGTCCACACATGGCGCTGCGCCGTGCCGGACGACTGCCGCTACGTGCTGGACAATCTCAAGGACCTCGTGGTCAAGCGGGTCCACGGTTCGGGTGGTTACGGCATGCTGATCGGACCGCACGCCTCCAAGGCCGAGCTGAAAGCGTTCGCCAACCAGATCCGTGCGACGCCTTCGGAATTCATCGCCCAGCCGACGCTGGACCTTTCCGCCTCGCCCATCGTGGGGGAGGACGGGATCGAATCCCGCCACGTGGACTTCCGGCCCTACTGCCTCGTCGGCAAGGAGATACGTCTGACGCCGGGCGGCCTTACACGCGTCGCCCTCAAGAAAGGCTCCCTGGTGGTCAATTCCAGCCAGGGCGGCGGCGTCAAGGACACCTGGATACTGGCCGAGTGACATGCTGAGCCGCACCGCCGAAAACCTGTTCTGGATGGGCCGCTACATGGAGCGCGCGGACGCGACCGCGCGCCTCATCGAGATGGGGCACCGCATGGCGATGCTGCCGGGCTCGAACGAGATGGAGGAGTGGCGCTCGGTCGCAACGGCGTCCGGATCGGCGCTCGACATCGCCGAGAAGAGCGAGCTCACGCCGGACGACGTCATCGGGCGGCTCCTGCTTGACGACGAAAACCCCTCCTCGATCCGGTCCTGCCTGCAGCAGGCCCGCGCCAATGGACGCGCGATCCGCACGGCGCTGACGCAGGACATGTGGGAAGCGCTCAACGACAACTGGCGCCAGCTCGGCCAGATCGACGCCCAGACGGCGCGCCGCAACCTGCCGGGCCTGCTGGAGTGGGCGAAGAACCGGACGGCCGCCTTCCGGGGGGCCTCGGAAATCTCGCTGCTCCGCAATGACGGCTATTACTTCCTGCGCATGGGCGGGCTGATCGAGCGCGCGGACATGACCCTGCGCCTGCTGGACGTGAAGTATTATGTCCTTCTGCCGGAGACGGATGTCGTCGGCGGCGGCCGCGACTATCACCAGTGGACCAGCGTCCTGCGCGCGACCAGCGCGCTGCGCGCCTACCACCACGTCTACAAGGGCGACTACACCCCCTGGGGGATCGCTGACTTCCTGATCCTGAACCACCAGTTCCCGCGCTCGGTCGCCTTCTGCTTCCGCGCCATCCAGCGCTACCTCGACGAACTGGCGGACCTGTACGACGAGCGTCAGGACTGCAACGATACGGCGGCCGGGATGGTCGCCCGGCTTGAACATCTGGACATCGAGGAGCTGTTCCAGGCCGGGCTTCACGAATTCATCGCCGGCGCGGTCGGCTCGACCCGTCGCCTGTCCGCCGAAATCAGCCGCGCGTACCATTTCTAGTCACATGCTCATTTCGATCCGCCATACAACCACCTACACCTACGAGCCGGCCATCGACCGCTGCGCGTTGCGGCTGCGCCTGTTCCCCGCCAGCTTCGCAAGCCAGCAGGTTCGCTCCTGGAACGTCAGCGTGAACGGGGAGTCCATCGATCCCCTGCTGACGACGCCCTGCGGCAGCGGCGAATCCCTGTGGACGACCCAGTTCAGCTGCGAACAGGTCGAGGTCACGGCGACCGGCATGGTCGATACCGAGAACTCCGCCGGTCTGGTTCGCGGCCTCAAGGAGACGATCCGCCCGGGCGTCTACCGGCGGGCCAGCCACCTGACCGCGCCTGACGCCGCCATCGAGGCGCTGGCCCGCAGCATCGGCGAGGGACAGCCGCTCGATCGCATGCACAGGCTCTGCGGCGCCGTCCGCGACGCCATCGACTATACGCCGGGCGCGACGGACATGGGCACCACCGCCGGGCAGGCCCTCCGCCGGGGGGCCGGCGTCTGTCAGGACCACGCCCACGTCTTCGTCACCGCCGCCCGCGCGATGGGTTTCCCCGCACGTTATGTAGTCGGTTACCTTCTGGCTGCCGTCGGCGACCAGCTTGAGACACATGCGTGGGGCGAAGCGTTCGTTCCGGACCTCGGATGGGTGGGGTTCGACGCCGCCAACCGCCTCTGCCCGACCGAGCGGTATGTACGTCTGGCCTGCGGGCTCGACGCTGATGACGCGGCGCCTCTCCGGGGCAGCCATGGCGGCGGCGGCAAAGAGTCTTTGTCCGCGCGGGTCGACATGGTCCAAACCCAACAATAAAAGCCCGACCCATGACTTATTGCGTCGGGTTGAAGCTCAAGGCCGGGCTGGTCCTCTTGTCGGACACGCGTACGAACGCGGGTCTCGACAATATTTCGCGCTATCGGAAGATGTTCATTTTCGAAACGACCGGCGAGCGGGTCATTACGCTTATGGCCGCTGGCAACCTGTCAGTGACGCAGGGCGTGGTTAACCAGCTCCAGAGCGACATCGACCATTCCGCCGAGGAAGACGACGTCGAGACCATTCTCAACTGCAAGACCATCTATCGCGCCGCCCAGCTGGTCGGGCAGGCGATGCGCGACGTCCAGGCGCGCGACCGCGCCAGCATTGAGGCATCGGGGGCAGGGGCAGACGCCTCGATCATCGTGGCCGGCGAGCGGCTGGGCGGAGAACCGCGGTTGTTCCTCGTCTACACCGCCGGAAACTTCATCGAGGCCGGGGAGGACACCCCCTACCTTCAGGTCGGCGAGCACAAGTACGGCAAACCGATCCTGGACCGCGTCATCCGTCCCGAAACGACGCTGGAAGAGGCTATCAAGGCCGTGCTTGTTTCCATGGATTCGACCCTTCGCTCGAACCTGTCCGTCGGCATGCCGCTCGACCTCTGCGTCATTCGGGCTGGCCGGTTTCACGCGGACACGCTCAGAATAGAGAATGACCACCCGGAATTTCGTCAGATAAGCGACAGCTGGGCCAACACGCTCCGTGTCGGGTTCCACTCCCTCCCCAAGATCACGATCTGATAACCGGGCGATTCTGCTTCGGCTGCGGCAAATCAGGGCCAAGCCGCCCTCCCGGCGCAAAGCGGCTGCAATGACATTGCTTTCGCGCGCTGCGTATTGATAACGTCCCGCAAATTGCCAGGCCGCAGACGCCGGCGAGCGGGAGAGTACGACTATGGAAACTGCGAACGGCGCCCCGCCGTCAGGGCGCCCATCGGGCATCGGCCGTCTGTTCATCCGAAAATCCGTGGAACAGATGCACGCCGAGTTCCAGGGCGGTGAGCTGAAGCGCTCGCTTGGTGCGATCAACCTCATCCTGCTGGGTATCGGCTGCATCATCGGCACGGGCATCTTTGTGCTGACGGGCCGGGCGGCTGCCGAGTTCGCCGGCCCCGGGATCATGATATCGTTCGTGATCACCGGCACGCTGTGCGCCTTCGTGGCGCTGGCCTATTCGGAACTGGCCGCAGCGATCCCGGTTTCGGGTTCGGCCTACTCATATTCCTACGCATCTCTGGGCGAGTTCGTCGCCTGGATCATGGGGCTGCTGCTGGTTCTCGAGTACGGCGTTGCAGCCTCCACCGTGGCCGTCGGCTGGTCCGGCTATGTCACGAGCCTGCTTCTCGACTTTGGCATCGAGCTGCCGAAGGCGCTGACCATGTCGCCGATGCAGACCTTTACCGACCCTGTGACCGGGGAGGTTATCCGCGGTTTCGTCAACCTTCCGGCTGTCATCGGCATTGCCGCCGTCACCTCGCTTCTCACAGTCGGGATCACTGAATCCGCTACGGCGAACAACATCGTGGTCGCGATCAAGGTCACGGTCGTCATCGCCTTCATCGTGATCGGCGCTTTCTATGTGAAGCCGGAATTGTGGTCGCCACTGATCCCCCCGCAAACGCCTGCACCGCCTCCGGGCTCGGACATGAGCATCTGGGGCCAGATCAGCCGCGCCCTCGGGGACGTCCTGACGGGCAACAACACATCGCAATACGGTGTCGGCGGCCTGATCACCGGCGCCGCCGTTATCTTCTTCGCCTACATCGGGTTTGAGGCCGTCTCGACTGCCGGCGCCGAATCGAAGAATCCGGGCCGTGACATGCCGATCGGCATCATCGGTTCGCTGGTGATCTGCACGATCCTGTACATTGCCACCTGCGCGGTGCTGGTCGGCATCGTGCCCTATACAGAACTCAATGATCCTGCTCCGATCGCGAAAGCGGTGAATGCGATCGGGCTGCCGTGGTTCGCTTTCCTGGTGAAGCTCGGCGCATTCGCGGGTCTTTCGTCCGTGATGCTGGTTCTGCTCTACGGCCAGACCCGTATCTTCTATTCAATGTCGCGCGACGGCCTGCTGCCGCCCATCTTCTCGATGGTGAACCCGAAAACGAAGACGCCCTGGTTCAACACGCTGCTCGTCGGCGCTGTGGCATGCGGCTTTGCCGGCTTCATGGACCTCGACTTCCTGGGCAACATCACCAACGTCGGTACGCTGGTCGCCTTCTCGATCATCTGCGTGACGGTGATCTACCTGCGGTTTGCGCGTCCCAACATGCCGCGACCGTTCAAGATGCCGATCTACGCCATCGTGCCGATCGCCACGCTCGGCGCCCTGATGTGCTTCATCCTGCTGATGTCGCTGATGGCCCATGAGCTGACCCGCAACTTCTTCCTGCTCTATCTGGCAGGCGGACTGGTCATCTACTTCGTCTACGGCATGTGGCACTCGAAACTGGCCCGCGGCGAAGTTGTGCTGGGCCACGAGCCCAATCCGGATCTCGTCCAGGCGGGCGTCGAGGAGGGCGTTCCCAAGCCCTGAGGCTTCGCCTGATCACGGGGCTGGGCTCGACAGCCTGTTCCGGTCTAGCTTCTCCCAGCAGGCGTTCACGCGCCGAGAGGGAGAAGCGCGACATGTTCGAAAGCATCATGAACGGCGAGTACGACCTTGCGGCCATTGCGTCCGCTGCGGGGCTCGGCGGCGGAGCGGTTTCCAGCGTTGCTGCGGTAATGGTCTTCAAGGGGGTGATCATGCGGATCATCACCCAGCTGATCCTGACGACCGTCCTGACGGGCGTCGGCTTCGTGGTGCTTCTCAACGTCCTGGGTTTCCAGATCGTGCCGCGTGACAATATCGCGGCGGCTTCGCCCCCGGTGATGGCGGGCGACAGCTTCTCGACCCAGTCGGTGCAACCGCAGACGGCCGAGGCGCCCGCGGCCAGCGGCGAGAAGGTCTACTACGTGCAGTCGCCGTTCCGGAAATCCTGACGCAAGCGCCGCGCTCCTTGCGGGGCGCGGCGCTGCCATTCAGTCGAAGAAGGCGATCAGCCGGCTTCGGGAACCCAGACGTACGTCTCGCCCTGCTTCTCGAACTTGCCGATGCCGGGGAAGGGGAAGTGGACGGCGTAGATGCGTTGGCCAGCGGCCGCGGAGGTTTCCAGAACGGCCTTGCGGCTGGCCTGGGCGATCGGCGCGTCGCCGTCGAACTGGATCGTCCAGTCCGGCTGCTGAACAGAGATCACCGAGTGGTGCATCGTGTCGCCGATGTAGAGCAGCGACTCTGCGCCGGACATGATCAGGTAGCCCGAGTGGCCGGGCGTGTGTCCCTGGATGTCGTTCGCCTTGACGACGCCGGGCACGACTTCCTCGCCAGCCTGGAAGGCGGCGACCTTCGGGGTGATCGCGGCGACCATGGCCGCCATCTGGGCGTTGGCCTGCATCGCCGTCCATTCATTGGCCGAGATGCGGATCGTTGCGTTCGGGAAGACGAGGGCGCCCTCCGCGCTCACGAGGCCGCCGACATGGTCGCCATGCGCGTGGCTGATGAAGATGTCAGTCACCGACGCCGGATCGACGCCTGCCGCCGCCATCGAGGCCGGCAGCTTGCCGCCATTGGGGCCGAAGGCCGCGCCCGCGCCGGTGTCGAACAGCATGACCTTGTCGGCGGTCTTCACCAGCAGCGGCTGGATGGACAGATCGAGCATGTCGGTCGACAGGCCGGCTGCGGTGAGCACGGCGTCAACCTCGGGCTTCGTCTTGTTGACGGCCAGTGTCTTGTTGTCGTTCGGCGTCTGCAGCGCGCCATCGCGCATTGCAGCGGCCTGAAGCTCGCCGATCGTGAAGGGCTTCACGTCTGCGCTGCCGGGAATTGGCGCGATGGCGGGCGCTGCGGGAGCGGCCGGTTCGGCTACAGGCGTCTCCTCGGGCGCGGGAGCACAGGCAGAGAGCGAAAGCGCCAGCGCCATGACGGCTGTCGATGCGGTCAGGAATTTCATTGGGATCTCCCGTTCAGGCGCCAGAGGAGCGCCGGACTGTGCGCGGACACTAGTTGCTCGCAATGACAGTTCAATCCTTGCAAGGCCCGAACGACGGGCTCATTTCTGCGCCGCCATGCGTTCGGCAAGGGTCTTCTCGAAGGCCTCTTGCTGTTTCGCGACGAAGGTCTGGAACTCGCCCGGCGTGATGAACGGATTGGGCGCGCCGGGCGCGATCTTCGCGCGCTTTTCGGCAAGGCCGAAGAACTCTGCGTGCGGGCCAAGGAACATGTCCACCTTCATCGTCTTCGCCTTGGCGAAGGTCTTGCGGTAGTCCTCGACGATCCCGGCATACTGGAACGGCGTCGTGATGCGGTTGGCGGCGACGCTGGCCGAGCAGAACACAGCGGCGTCATGTGTCTTGCCCTGGTCTGTCGCCTTGAAGCTCCACGTGGTGCAACCGGGCGAATGGCCGGGCGTCAGGTTCGCCTTCAGCGTCCAGCCGCCCAGCTTCACCGTGTCGCCGTCCTTCAGCACGCGGTCCACCTTCACCGGCGGAGCGTTGTAGGCCTTCACCGCTTCGCTGCCCTGATAGAAGCCGCCTTCCAAGGCAGGCACGTCCGGCGCCATGGCCGCGACCTTCGCCAGCGTGTGCTCTTTCAGCTCCGCCAGTCCGCCCGAATGGTCGAAGTGGGCGTGGCTGTTGAGGATGATCTTCACGTCCGACAGCCTGAAGCCGGCCTTGAGGATATTCACCTCGATGATCGGCACGGCCTGCGGCGTCGCGCCATCGAGCAGGATGTGGCCGTCGGGCGAGGTGAAGAGGTAGACGCCGAGCCCCTCTGTGCCGACATACCAGAGGTTGTCAGCGACGCGGAACGGCTCGGTGGGCGTATTCCAGTTGGCCTGCGCGGAGGCGGTTCCGGCAAGGCCTGCAGCCATCGCGATTGTCGCAAGCAGTCCTGTGAGTCGCATGTCTGTCTCCCTTTTGCGCCGGACGTTAGCGCTGGACGCCGGCCGATACGAGTGCAGCCGCGCAGCCCATTTTACCTTCGGTCGCACGCTCTCGCCGGGACCGGTGCGAGCCGTCCGTTACGCTGTAGCTCCCCTCCTGAAACGGGAGGCCCCCAAGAAGGGAGGATGGGGCGCGTGAGAACGCGCCTTGTTGAGTAAAATGCCAGCTTGCGCTGGCCGGTGCGTCCGGGCGTGATCGGTCCTGGCTTTGGCCAGCACCGTGAATCACGCCCGTCTTCTAAATCGAGACGGATTCACGGTTTTGGCGCGACGCGCCAAAACCGATCCGGCTCGGCACGCGCCCCGTGTCAGACGTTTGTCCCGGCGGTTGGTGCGCACTTTTTGGTGCTCATCCCCGTCCCGGTTTCACGCGCATGAGCGCCGACGCCCATGGTCACCCCCGGTTTGGATCAATTCCGGGGACAGGTGTTTCAGACCGCCGCTTGGGGCCACCCGCTCAGGCTCGTCCTTCGAGACGCCGCCCGCGATCCTTGCGGATCACGGGCGGCTCCTCAGGATGAGCCGTCGCGGGCGGCTTGAGCGGGGGTCGCCGCGCCGTCCGAGCCTCTGGCATTCGATGTTTCGGTGGCCACCGAACCCTCCCGCGCCAGACGCGAGGGGAGATTGCGGGAGGTTTGGACCCGGTCGAACCTGAGCAGTGATTTCCACACATTTACTGTCGTCATCCCCGGGTGCGCGGAGCGCATCCCGGGGATCCCGGTTGGATGATGTTGGGGACCGGCTGGAGGAATTCCCGCCTTGAAAGAACCGGGGTTCCGGGGATGCGCCGCTTTGCGGCTTACCCCGGAATGACGGCACTGGCTGGACGCGGACAGCAAGCTGTCCGTCATCAGAGGCGGCGCTTAGATAGTGGTGCTCGGGGGGGATATCCCACACCCGGCGCCTGCAGTTTCGGTCGACAAAGCCGGCACCCGCCTCAGTTCTGCGGCGGCGCCAACGCCGTCGCCACGCCTTCAAGCCGGGGATCGGCGCCGCCGACGAGGCCGCCGGGCGTGACCTGCACGACGTGCGTGCCGCTGTAGAGAGGTTCGGGCGTCATCGCCCAGCCGAGGCCCGACAGCGCGTCGGCCATCTCCTTCGGCATCCGATCCGCCTCGAACGCGATCTCTGGCGTGCGTGCGAATATCGCCGCTGTGCCGACGGCGTCCTGCGGGGTCTGTTTCCAGTCGAGGACGCCGATGATCGTGCGCGACACCGATGCGATGATCGTGCTGCCGCCCATCGAGCCCGCCACCAGAACCAGCTTGCCGTCCTTGTCCGTGGTGATCGACGGCGACATCGACGAGCGGGGCGCCTTGCCGGGCGCGACGGCGTTGGCCGCCGGCTTGCCGTTGATCACTGGCTCCAGCGAGAAGTCTGTCAGCTGGTTGTTGAGCCAGAAGCCGCCCGCCATGCGGTGCGCGCCATATTCCGACTCGATGGTGGCGGTCAGCGACACGGCGTTGCCGTCGTGATCGACGATCGACAGGTGGGTGGTGCCGTTCTCCTGCATCGCCTCGCTGCCCCAGCGGTCGCGCAGGGCTTCGCCCTTGGGCGTTCCAACGGGTATTGCGGCGGGCCCCTTGCCGAGATCGATCAGGGCTGCGCGGCTGTCGAGATAGGCGGGCGCGATCATCTCCTGCGTCGGCGCTTCAACGAAGCGGTCGTCGGCCATGTAGTGGTCGCGGTCGACATAGGAGAGCCGGCTCGCCCAGATGTAGGCGGCCCAGTCGTTCAGCGTGGGCGCCCCCGGCGACGGCTCGGGACGCGCACGTTCGTAGAGCCCGAGGATCGACAGCATCGCGTTGGCGGAGCTGGGGGAGGGCATCGTGCAGACGCGCCAGATGCGGAAGGGCGCGCACAGCGGATCGAGCCTGCGCGGCTGGTAGGCCTGAAGGTCTGCCAGCGTCAGCGTGCCCGCGCGCGGCTCGCGCTGCGCCGCCGCGACGATGGCTTCCGCGATGGGGCCTTGCTTCAGTGCGTCCGGTCCGCTGGCGGCGATGGCGCGCAGCGACGCGGCGTAGTCGGGGTTTTTGAGCAGATGCCCTTGCGGCCACGGCTTGCCCGCTTGGTCGAGATAGATGGTGCGGGCCTGCGGATCGGCGGCGAGCAGCGCCGCATGGGTCGCCAGGCTCTCGCTCAGCCTGGGACCGACCGGGAAGCCGTCCTCCGCCAGACGGATCGCAGGTTCGAACACGGCGGCCCACGGCAGCTTGCCGTGCTGCTCATGCGCCAGCTTCAGCATCGGGATCAGGGCGGGGCTGCCGATCGACTTGCCGCTGGCCTGCGCCAGCTCGAAGGACAGCGGCTTGCCGTCCACGAGAAACATGTCGGGCGTTGCGCCAGCCGGCGCCCACTCGCGCCCGTCATAGGCGTCGATCATGGCGTCCGTCGCGCGGTAGTGGATCAGGAAGCCGCCGCCGCCCACGCCGGACGATTCCGGCTCGACCAGCCCGAGCGTCAGTTCGACTGCGATGGCTGCGTCAATCGCGCTGCCGCCTGCGCGCAGGATTTCAAGACCAGCCTCAACCGCCAGCGGGTCCGCCGCCGCGACCATCGCTTCGCCGCGGGCTGCGGGCTCGGTGGTGCTGCCCGCCTGTTCGGTGGCCGGTGTGCAGGCCGCCAGCATCGCAAGCAGGGCTGCGCAGGCCACATGCGGCGCAAGCGCTCGCCGGTTGGCAGAAGTCATGGATGTCTCCGTCCCCATATTCCGGATCAGACTGTCACACCGGCCCGGAAACACAACGCGGAGCGGGCGGCGCTTGCCGTATCAGTCTTTCGCAGGCGCGAGGCCGAACTGACTGATGAACCTGTCGGCCAGGATGGCGTGCACCGCCGAGGTCTTGTGGGCGTTGTCGTGGTTGATCAGGCCGGTGCAGTCCGTCTTCGCAGTGCAGTAGTTTTCCGGCGTGGGCGAGTAGGCCGCCAGACCGTAGTCGGGCGCCCGGGCAATGATGTCCCGGATCGCGGCATAGGTATCGAACACCTCGACGTCCGCCGCGAGATCCGTGTCGAGCCGGGCCATGGTTTCGCGGATGGCGATGTTCAGCTGGCGGCCAGCGGCGTCGTTCTTTGCGTCTGCAATCGGCTCGTTGCTCGCACGGTCAATGTCCGAGAGGACGGGGCGGGGCGTGCGCGTCCCCACCACGATGACCTTTGCGCCCGCTGCATCGAGCCGCTTCACGATATCGGAGAGGTTTGCGACCGCGCCCGCGATGGCCTTGTCGATCGCCGCCTGATCCGTCTTGTCGACGTTGGCGAGATCGTTCGATCCGGCCACCACCAGATAGAGCGCCTGCGGGTCGGCGCGCCTGCCGGCCTGTGCGGCCTCGAATTCGTCCATCTGCGCCAGAGCGCCCGTCTCGCGCAGGTCGGGCGCTGCGGCAGTGCCGACAATGTTGGTGCGTCCGGAGGTGGCGCCGCCCCAGGCGTAGTTGACCTGCGGGGCCTGCAGCCGCTGCGCCAGAAATTCGGGCAGGATGTCGCCGTTGGAATAGCGTTTGCCGACGGTGTTCGGCGGCACGAGCTTTCCGTCGTTCGGAACGCCGTCGCGCTCCGTCATGGCGCGGCCGATGTCCAGATTGCTGTCGCCGATGAAGACCAGCTGCGAGACCGGCCGTGGGCCTACGCCGTCTTCGGCAGTCGAGGCGCACCCCGCCAGGATGAGCAGCCCCATGGCCAGTGCAGCGGCGCGGTTCAGCCTGATCGGCATGTGTGTCTCCCTCGGGCTTCTTTTTCTGGCGTCCGTTCTCCTGCAGCCGGGCGCGGGACGCAACGCCGATGCGAAAACGGCGGCCCCGAGGGACCGCCGTTTGCGTCTTGTCTGGTTGCCGGATCAGGCGCCTTGCGGCTCCGGCTCGGACCCGCCGAGGCCTTCGCGCGGCGGCTTCTTCTTGATGACCGGAACGGCCGAGGTGGGGCCCGTGTCGACATCGTCCGGACGGTCGGGCAGCTTGCCCTTGATCAGGTCCTTGATCTCCTCGCCCGAGAGCGTCTCGTATTCGAGCAGGCCTTCCGCCAGGGTTTCCCATGCGGCGCGCTGCTCGGTCAGGATGCGGCGCGCGTCTTCCATGCCGCCCACCACGAGCTTGCGGACTTCATCCTCGATCTTCTTGGACGTGTCCTCGGAGACGTGGCTGGACTTCACGAGCTGGCTTCCGAGGAAGACCTCGCCCTGATCCTCGGCATAGTCGATCGGGCCGATCTGGTCGGACAGACCCCAGCGCGTAACCATCGCACGGGCGAGACGGGTCGCCTGCTGGATGTCCGAGGACGCTCCGGCGGTGACCTGGTCCATGCCGAACTTCTGTTCCTCGGCGACGCGTCCGCCCATCAGGATGGCGAGGCGGGAGACCATCTCGCTCTTGTTCATGGACAGCTTGTCGTCGGTCGGCAGCTGCATGACCATGCCCAGCGCGCGGCCGCGCGGGATGATCGTGGCCTTGTGAACCGGGTCGGCGGAAGGGACGAACATCGCGACGATGGCGTGTCCGGCCTCATGCCAGGCGGTCAGTTCCTTTTCCTTCTGGGACATGACCATGGACTTCCGCTCGGGGCCCATCATCACCTTGTCCTTGGCGTCCTCGAACTCGCGCATCGATACCGAGCGCTTGCCGCGGCGCGCCGCCAGCAGGGCCGCCTCGTTGACGAGGTTGGCGAGGTCGGCGCCCGAGAAGCCCGGCGTTCCGCGTGCGATCGTCTTCGGCTCGACATCCTTCGAGACCGGGACGTTGCGCATGTGGACCTTGAGGATCTTCTCGCGGCCGACGATGTCGGGATTGCCGACCGTGACCTGACGGTCGAAGCGGCCCGGGCGCAGCAGGGCGGGGTCCAGCACGTCGGGACGGTTGGTCGCCGCGATGATGATGATGCCCTCGTTGGCCTCGAAGCCGTCCATCTCGACCAGCAGCTGGTTCAGCGTCTGCTCGCGCTCGTCATTTCCGCCGCCGAGACCGGCGCCGCGATGACGGCCGACCGCGTCGATCTCGTCGATGAAGATGATGCAGGGCGCGTTCTTCTTGG
>CAYOWK010000029.1:0-54175 GCA_964407665.1 uncultured Rhizobium sp.
GGCATTCGATGTTTCGGTGCGCACCGAACCCTCCCTTGCCAGACGCGAGGGGGAGATTGCGGCGGGCGGATACCCGGTCGGATGAAAAGGGGTCTGTCCCCCATTTTCAGAGTGTCATCCCGGAAGCGCCTTGGCGCTATCCGGGATCCATGGTCCGGCAGTCGGGATGCTGAAAATGGTTCCCGGACAACCGCCTCGCGGTTTCCGGGATGACAGCCTGTCGGTGGCCCAGGCAACACGGACGCTGGCGTGTCCGTTTTCAAATGCCGGGCGAAGCCAGTCAATTCAGGCGCCGTTTGTCCTACACCCGGCGCCTTCCGGGCGCGGACAAGAAAAAGGGCGGACCTCTGCGGTCCGCCCCAGTCCTGCTTCCAGCCTGCGAGAAGAGGGCTAGAAACGATAACCGGCGCCTATGGAGACGACGTAGGGGTTGATGTCGACGTCCGCCGCGACCGGACCGAGGGCCGTGGTCAGCGCGACGTCGGTCTGGATCCAGATCTTCCGCACGTCGGCGTTGATCGACCAGTGCTCGTTCAGGCGGTAGTCGACGCCGGCCTGCAGCGCGCCGCCGAAGGACGGGTCATAGTCGATGGCCGTCACCGGTCCGGCGGGCAGCTCGTCGTCGAAGAAGAGCGTGTAGTTCACGCCGGCGCCGAGATAGGGCTGCAGCTTGCCTTCGGTGTTGAAGTGGTACTTCAGCGTCAGCGTCGGCGGGAAATGCGAGATCTTGCCGAGATCGACCGTGCCGATCGAGGTTCCGACCGCCTTCACCTCGTGGCGGGCCATGCAGCACAGAAGTTCGGCCGAGATGGCGTCGGTGAAGAAGTACTCGATCTGCAGGCTGGGGACGACTTCATCGGAGATGTCGACGTCGCCGCCGATGGCAGAGATCGTAGCGCTTTCCTCGGGAAGGACCGCCGAGAGGCCGACCTTGATCTGGACGTTGTCGAGCACGCCCGCCGATGCGGGCGCGGCCAATGCCAGCGTGGCCACTGTGGCTGCGAGGAGGAATTTGAGGGAGGACATGGGTTGGTTCCCGCTACTGTTGATGCGCGGACCCTGCTCCCCGGCCTCCCTGACTTGTTGATCTGAAGCAAACCTGGCTGCGGCGGGGCGCCGCAACGCGCCTTGCGGACAGAGCGGCAGCACGCCAAAGAGGCGCCATGGATCATCCCCCGCATCAAACGTCCCCGGCGCGCCGCGCCATCGTCATCGGAGCGGGGCCGGCAGGACTTGCGGCGGCGGAGGCGATGGCCGGGGCGGGACTGGCGGTAACCGTGCTGGACGCGATGCCGAGCGCCGGGCGCAAATTCATGATGGCGGGACGCGGCGGTCTCAACCTCACCCACTCAGAACCGCTGGACGCCTTTCTGGAACGCTATGGCGCGTCGCGCGAGCGGCTGGAGCCTGCCCTGCGGGCTTTTCCGCCGGATGCGATGGTGGCGTGGAGCGGCGCGCTGGGACAGGAGACCTTCACCGGCAGCAGCGGGCGCGTGTTTCCGCGCGCGATGAAGGCCTCTCCCCTGCTTCGCGCGTGGATGCGCGCGCTGGCGGACAGGGGAGTCGACCTGAAGACGCGCTGGCGCTGGACCGGTTGGGAGGGTGAGGCGCTTTGCTTCGAGACGCCGTCTGGCCGTGAGACATTGCACGCCGATGCTGTGGTGCTGGCGCTGGGCGGCGCCAGCTGGCCACGGCTGGGATCGGACGGCGGATGGGCCGGGATGCTGGCCGCGCGCGGCGTCGCCATCGCGCCCTTCCAGCCCTCAAACTCGGGCTTCGAGACCTTCTGGTCGGAAATCTTCCGGCGCGCGCATGCCGGCCAGCCGCTGAAGTCGGCACGGTTCTCGGTCGGCGATCGGAGCGCGCGCGGCGAGGCGATCGTCACGCATGGCGGGCTGGAGGGCGGCGCGATCTATGCGTTGTCGGCGCCGCTGCGCGATGCGATTGCGGCTGAAGGATCGGCCAGCCTGACGATCGATCTGGCGCCGGACCTGTCGGCGGAGGACCTGGCGCGGCGGCTGAAGGCGAAGCCGGGCGTCTCGATGTCCAACCGGCTGCGCAAGGCGGGGCTGTCGCCTGTGGCGGCGGGGCTTCTGCGCGAGCGCGACGACGGACCCACATTGCCAAACGACGCAGACGATCTGGCGGCCATCATCAAGGCCTGCGGGATCCGGATGACAGGCGTCGCATCAATGGACCGCGCGATCTCGACAGCGGGCGGCGTAAGCTGGGAGAGCATCAACGCCGACTACTCGCTGACCACCGACCCCAATGTGTTCGTCTGCGGCGAGATGCTGGACTGGGAGGCGCCGACCGGCGGCTACCTGCTGCAGGCCTGCATGGCGACGGGCCGCGCGGCGGGGTTAGGGGCGGCTGCACGGGTCGCAGCTTTTTTTGTGGCCTGATCCGGAGTATCGTCCCCCTGGGCAGTGGAGGGGAAAATGCGAAGATCACTGACCGCTGTTACTTCGATTGTCGCGCTACTTGGCGCTGTTTACGTGTGGCCAGCAACGCCGCCGGGCGATCCGCTTCTCGAAACGCTCGCGGAGTCCGCCGCAACCTGCGGTCCGAACGGAGACGCCCGACGAGATGCGCTTGGGGCACTGCTTGCGGGTATTTCGTCCTGGGCACAGTCGCCAGCTACCGGCACGTCTCCGCCGCCACTTATGGCCGGACTTGGTGGGGCACATCTGAATATAACTACGGGCGTCCCGCTGGCGCAGGCCTATTTCGATCAGGGCCTCAACATGCTGCATGGGTTCAACCATGCCGAGGCCGCGCGTGCGTTCCGTCATGCACAAACGCTCGATCCGGACTGTGCGATGTGCTTCTGGGGAGAAGCGTTCGCACTCGGTCCGAACATCAATGCGCCCATGGCCGAAGCCGACAACGCAGCAGCGTATGCCGCCGCGCGAAGCGCCATCGAGAAAATGAAATCGGCGAGTCCGATCGAACAGGCCCTGATCGAAGCCATGGCCGTTCGATACTCTAGCGACTGGCCCGCCGAGCGCGCACCATTCGATGCAGCTTTCGCCAACGCCATGACAAGTCTGGCCGAACGTTTCCCGGACAACGACCTGGTCCAGGTTCTGTCGGCCGAGGCTGACATGGACACCCAGCCCTGGGACTACTGGGCGCCGGGCGGACGAGCCCCCAAGGGCCGCGCAGGCAGTGCAATTGAACGCGTCGAGACCGTCCTCGCCCGCAACCCGGAGAATGCCGGCGCAATGCATCTCTATATCCATCTTGCCGAAGCATCGACGGATCCGTGGAGAGCGGAGGCCGCCGCCGACCGCCTCGACAAGGCTGCGCCCAACGCTGGCCATCTCGTGCATATGCCAGCGCACATCTACTACCGGGTAGGTCGCTTCAGGGACTCGATGAAGCTGAACATTCGCGCCGCCAGAGTGGATGAACGCTACATCGAGACCGCCAACGCCTCGCCGATGTATCGGTACGGCTACTACGCCCACAATCTGCATTTTGTGGTGACAAGCGCCCAGCTCGGCGGGGACGCCCGCGCGGCGCTGGACTACGCTGCAAAGCTGGACGAGGCGGTTCCCATGCCGATGGCCATGCAGGTGGCGGTGGCCCAGCCGATCAAAGCTGCCCCCTGGTTCGCGCAGGCCCAGTTCGGCGATCCTGAGAAAGTTCTGGCCATGCCGGCGCCAGCGGCTGGTGTGGACTATGTCACGGTCGCCTGGCGCTATGCGCGCGCCATGGCGCATCTGCGCGCAGGGCGCATCGCCGCCAGCAGGAACGAGGCGACCGAGATCGAGCGGCTTTCACGGGAGGGAGATTTTTCTGGCCTTGCCGCCATCGGCGCACCCGTCGAGCCCCTGCTTGGCGTCTACATGCGGGTACTGGAAGGAAAGGCCCTTCTTGCCGAGAACAAGACCGCCGAGGCCATTGCGGCGCTGGAGGATGCAGAGGCCCTGCAGGCACAGATTCCATACATGGAGCCGCCCTACGTCTACTATCCCACGTCCCGAACCCTCGGCGCCGCGTACATCGCGGCTGGACGCTACGGCGAGGCTGAGCGGACTTTCCTGCAAGTACTGATCGACAATCCAAACGATGCACTGGCCTATTGGGGCATCGCGGAGGCGCGCAAGCGGGCCGGCGCAACAGCGAGTGCAAAGGCCGCGCGCGCCATGTTTGAGCAGGCGTATCTCGGTCGTTCGGGCGCAGTGTCGATGTCCAGTCTGTGACATCCGCTCAGCGCACAGCGATGCTTTTGCGGAAACCGGCTGTCCGCCTCAATAGTTGAGGATTGGGCCCAGCCAGCGTTCGGCGGTGCGCAGGTCCCAGCCCTTGCGGGCGGCGTAGTCCTCGACCTGGTCCTTCTCGATGCGACCGACAGCGAAGTACTGCGCGTCGGGGTGGGCGAGATAGAGGCCGGAGACGGAGGCGGGGGGCGTCATCGCCATCGATGAGGTCAGTTCCATACCTGTGAGAGCGGGCGCGTCGAGCAGGTCGAAGATGGTCTGCTTTTCGGTGTGGTCGGGCTGGGCGGGATAGCCCGGCGCCGGACGGATGCCGCGGTATTTCTCGGCGACCAGATCCTCGCTGGTGAGAGCCTCGCCGGGAGCGTAGCCCCAGAGTTCGCGACGGACGCGTTCGTGCGCCCATTCGGCGAACGCTTCGGCGAAACGGTCGGCCAGCGCTTTGACCATGATGGAGGAATAATCGTCGCCGGCGGCCTTGAAGGCTTCGGAGCGTTCGATCTCGCCATGTCCGGCGGTGACCGCGAAGGCGCCGACATAGTCAGCGCCCTGCCCCTTCGGTACGCAGTAGTCGGAGAGCGCCAGCTGGCCCTGGCCGTTGGTCTTCTCCATCTGCTGGCGGATGGTGTGGAAGCGCGCGCGCTCGGTCGTGCGGGCCTCGTCGGTCCAGATGACGATGTCGTCGCCGTCGGAGTTGGCCGGCCAGAAGCCGGCGACGCCGGACAGCCGCAGCCACTGTTCGCCGACCAGCTTCTGCATCATGGTCTGGGTGTCGGCCCAGAGCGAGCGAGCGGCCTCGCCTACCACATCGTCCTCGAGGATCATCGGGTAGCGGCCGACCAGATCCCAGCTGGCGAAGTACGGCGTCCAGTCGATGTAGCGCGCGAGGGTGGCAAGGTCTGCTCCCTCGATGGTGCGTGCGCCGAGGAAGGACGGCTTCGGCGGAGTGTAGGACGACCAGTCCGGCTTGTGAGCCATCGCGCGCGCCGTTGCGAGATCGACGCGGGCCTTGGCCGAGCCGCCCGCGCGGGTTTCACGCATGCGGGCGTAGCGGGTGCGGGTCTCGTTCCAGAACACGTCGCGGGTTTCGTCGTTGATGAGCTGGCTAACGACGCCGACCGCGCGGCTGGCGTCCAGCACGTGGATGACGGGGCCCGCGCTGTAGGCGGGCTCGATCTTGACGGCAGTGTGGACCGGGCTGGTGGTGGCGCCGCCGATCAGCAGCGGCTTTTTCAGGCCAAGGCGCTGCATCTCCTTTGCGAAGTACACCATCTCGTCGAGCGAGGGCGTGATCAGACCCGACAGGCCGATGATGTCGGCGTTCTCGGCGGCGGCGACTTCGAGAATGCGCTCGGCCGGCACCATGACGCCGAGGTCAATCACCTCGTAGCCGTTGCATTGCAGGACTACGCCGACGATGTTCTTGCCGATGTCGTGGACGTCGCCCTTCACGGTGGCCATGATGACCTTTCCGTTGGACTTGTCGGCCATGCCGGTGCGGAGTTTTTCCTCCTCCATGTAGGGCATCAGGTGTGCGACCGCCGCCTTCATGACGCGGGCGGATTTGACGACCTGCGGCAGGAACATCTTGCCGGAGCCGAACAGGTCCCCGACGATGTTCATGCCGTCCATCAGCGGCCCTTCGATGACGTGGAGCGGACGCTCGACCTGAAGGCGGGCTTCCTCGGTATCCTCGACGATGAACTCGGTGATGCCATTGACCAGCGCGTGGGCGAGACGGTCCTTCACCGGCTTCTCGCGCCAGGACAGGTCCTTGACCTGCTGTACGCCCTTCTGGCCGCGGAAGCGCTCGGCGATCTCGATCAGGCGCTCGGTGGCGTCCTCGCGGCGGTTGAGGATGACGTCCTCCACGCGTTCGCGCAGTTCGGGCTCGATGTTGTCGTAGATGTCGAGCTGGCCGGCGTTCACGATCGCCATGTCGAAGCCGAGCTTGATCGCGTGATAGAGGAAGACCGAGTGCATGGCGCGGCGCACCGGCTCGTTGCCGCGGAAGGAGAACGAGACGTTCGACAGACCGCCGGACGTGCGCGCGTGTGGCAGGTTCTGCTTGATCAGGCGAACGCCCTCGAAGAAGTCGACGGCGTAGTTGTTGTGCTCCTCGATACCGGTGGCGACCGCGAAGATGTTGGGATCGAAGATGATGTCCTCGGGCGGGAAACCGATGCCGGTGAGAAGATCGTAGGCGCGTTTCGATATCTCGTACTTGCGCTGGGCGGTCTCCGCCTGCCCTTTCTCGTCGAACGCCATCACCACGACGGCGGCTCCGTAGGAGAGCGCCTTGCGGGCCTGTTCGAGGAACTGGGCCTCGCCCTCCTTCATGGAGATCGAGTTGACGATGGCCTTGCCCTGGACGTTCTTCAGCCCCTCCTCGATCACCTCCCACTTGGAGCTGTCCACCATCACCGGCACACGCGCGATGTCGGGCTCGGCGGCGATCAGGCGCAGGAAGGTGCGCATGGCTGCTTTCGAATCCAGCAGGCCCTCGTCCATGTTGACGTCGATGATCTGCGCGCCGCTTTCGACCTGCTGGCGCGCCACATCGACCGCCTTCGCGTAGTCGCCCTCGATGATGAGCTTCTTGAACGCCGCCGATCCGGTGACGTTCGTGCGCTCGCCGATGTTGATGAACTGGGCGGTGGGTTGGGGGACGTCAGACATACGCGACTTTCTGGCGGGGGCAGGTGGCTGTCAGGACAGCAGGGATCAGCGCGCCGGACGCACGGCGGTGACTTCGATCTCGACCAGCATGCCGGGGGCGACGAGGCCTGCGACCTGCACGGTGGAACGGACGGGGCGGTTGGGCTGCTCAGCCGAGCCGTAATGTTTC
This sequence comes from uncultured Rhizobium sp., assembly GCA_964407665.1. Taxonomy (GTDB): domain Bacteria; phylum Pseudomonadota; class Alphaproteobacteria; order Caulobacterales; family Hyphomonadaceae; genus CAYOWK01. The sequence continues at coordinate 7,075 of CAYOWK010000029.1, forward strand.
GCCCAGGCGCGGTTCATGGCGGCGAAGTCCATTCCCGTCTGGCCGTCGGGGGCGACGAGGTAGACGGTTGCGGCGATCACGTCGGCTTCGCTGGCGCCGGCTTCGGCCAGTTGCGCTGCGATTTTTGCGAGCACGCTGCCGGTCTGTTGTTCGGTGTCGCCATAGCGCGCGGCGGCGGCGGAGCCCGGGTTCAGCGGATCGGCGACGATGCCCGGCAGGCGGATGGTCTCGTATCCCGGCGGGATGACGATGCTGCGGGCATAAGGGGCGGTCGGCGTTGTGTAGGTGCGGACGACCGGCGCGGCGGCGGCAGGCTCCGGGATAGCGGCGACCTCGCGTGCGGACACCATGAGGCAGCCGGACAGGAGCGGTGCGGCGAGGAGGAGAGCAACGGGTTTCATTCGGCGGCCTTTGTGGGAAGGAGGCCCGGAAGGCCATCGATGCTTTTGGCGTTCTTCGCAAGACGGCTTTCGTACCAGGCCGCCTGTTCGACATTGCCGACATAGCGCTTCAGCTGGTCGCGCTCGCCCTTGTAGTCCATGAACGGCACGGCCCAGCCGCATGAGTCCTGCACATGGGTGATGTCGGCGAAGATGATGTCGCGGGCGCGTTCGAGGCCGGGCGGGAATTTCGCCAGCTCCTCGGCAAAGCCCGGCTCGTTGAACTGCAGCACCGATCCGCGCCCATAGAGACGCATGATGTTGGCGGCCCCCTCGAAGGCGCAGAACATGAAGGTGATGCGCCCGTTCTCGCGTACATGCGCCAGCGTCTCGGCGCCCGAGCCGCCAAGGTCGGCATAGGCGACGCGGTTGGGGCCAATCACGCGGAAACTGTCATAGCCCTTCGGGGAGAGGTTGACGCGGCCTTCGTCCGACAGCGGCGCGGTCGCCACGAAGAACATCTTCTGGGCCTCGATGAAGGCGACATGCTTGTCATTCAGGCTGTCATAGAACTTGGCCATCAGGACGCCTCCACCCTCGCGGCGCTCTGGATCAGCAGGAAAACCGCGCCCCCCTTCGTGGGCGCGCGATAGACCCCCAGAGCCTGCGCTATCTTCGCAGCCGCAGCTGCAAGGCGCCACCCCAGGGCGTCAAGATCGTTCCCCGCCACATTGGGTTCAGCCAGCTGTCCCATCTGGTGTTCGAGGCCAAAGGCGCGCACAGCCTCACCGTCGGTGACGATCTGGTCCGGGAAGGACGGGTTGGCCCATGCCCACATCCAGTCGTGATGTCCGGTCGTACCAGCGACCTGCACGTCGCAGACAACGCGGGGGCCCGTTTCGTCCGAGAAGATGAGCTTGCGGCGGGCCAGATCGGCGTTCCATTTCGACCAACGGCCGACCCCAAATTCATCCTCGAGCGTCGCCTGCTTCACCGACAGTTCAAGCGCGGCGAGTTCCAGCCACCTGTCTGCTCCGCACTCTTCCGGTGAAACGGTTGCGCTGAGACTGTTCATCACGCCAGCTCGAACGGTTCCAGGCCGGCGAGGCGCAGCGCCTTTGCCCGCTCCGGCGGCTGGCGTGGCTTCACGCCCTTCACGCCCTCGGCGATGCAGCGGATGTGTTCCGGCGTGGTGCCACAGCAGCCGCCAAGAATGTTGACCAGGCCTTCCTTCGCCCAGCCCTCGACCGAGTGCGCAGTTTCGTGGGGCTGCTCGTCATACTGGCCCATCTCGTTGGGAAGGCCAGCGTTCGGATAAGCCGCAACCAGCGTTTCGGCGACGCGCGACATCTCGGCGATGAACGGACGCATCAGGTCGGCGCCCAGAGCGCAGTTGAAGCCGATGGCGAAAGGCTTGGCGTGCTTCACGGAGTTCCAGAACGCCTCGGTGGTCTGGCCCGAAAGCGTGCGGCCCGAGCGGTCGGTGATGGTGCCCGAGATCCAGATCGGCAGTTCCTCGAGACCCTCGGCTTCCAGGTCCTTGATGGCCTTGATGGCGGCCTTGGCGTTCAGCGTGTCGGTGATGGTCTCGATCAAATAGAGATCGACGCCACCCTCGTTGAGCGCTTTCACCTGGTCGCGATAGGCGTGATAGACCTCGTCGAAGTCGACCAGACGCGCGCCCGGATCGTTCACATCCGAGGACATCGACAGCATCTTGTTCAGCGGCCCGATGGAGCCGGCGAGGAAGCGGGGCTTCTCGGGCTCCTTCGCGATCCAGGCATCGGCGCGTTCGCGGCCGATGCGGGCGCCTTCGTAGTTGATGTCCCGGACCGCCTGCGCGTCGAGCTTGTAGTCGTCCTGCGCGATCGTGGTCGCCGAGAAGGTGTTGGTCTCCGAGATGTCGGCGCCGGCGCCGAAATAGAGATCGTGCAGCTGCGCCACGAGATCCGGCCGTGTCAGGCACAGGATATCGTTGTTGCCCTTGAGCTGGCCGGGATGATCCCTGAACCGCTCCGCCCGGAAGTCGGCTTCGGTCAGACCCATGCGCTGGAACATCACGCCCCACGATCCGTCGAGAATCAGGATGCGCTCTTTGGCGGCCAACTTGAGGGCGGCGATGCGCTGTTGCCTGTTCATGACTGACCTGTCTGGCGTGGCGGCGGAACCGAGACCGCGCCGCTGGGATGAAGCGGGAAGAACGGATTGTGGGCGACTTCCCAGAGGTGTCCGTCCGGGTCCGCGAAATGGGCGACATAGCCGCCCCATGCCGTTTTCTCGGGCGGCTTCAGACTGGTGGCCCCCGCCGCGAGGACGCGCTCGAAGGCTGTATCGACCGAGGCCGCGTCGCCCACGTTCCAGGCCAGCGTCTGGCGGCGGAAGCCGGCGCCGTCCGCCGGAACGCCGGCGTCCTCAGCCAGCATGGCGGCGGGGAACAGCGCCAACACGACGCCGTCCATGTCGTAAAAGTAGATCGTCGCCTGCGATGCGCGCGAGCGCTTCAGGCCCATCGCCTCGTAGAAGGCGGCAGACCTTGCAAGGTCGTCCACGCCGAGCGTGACGAGAGCAATTCGAATGGCTGGCGGGGTCATGACGCCTCCGTTGCCGGTTTCACGCCCAGCAGCCGGCAGGTCGACAGCGACAGCCCTGCGCGGTTCATCGTGTAGAAGTGGAAGCTGTCGACGCCCTGCTCCGCGAGCCGGTTGCAGAGATCGGCGGCGACATGCGCCGTTACAAGGTCGCGGGTCTCTGCGTCGCCGTCGAGACCGTCATAGAGCGAGGCAATGCGCGAGGGGATGACCGTTCCGCACAGGTCGGCCATGCGCTTCAGCCCCTTGAAGTTCGACTGCAGCATGACGCCCGGCACGATGGGCTGGGTGATGCCGGCCGACCGGGCCATGTCGAGGAAGCGGAAATAGACGTCCGGATAGAAGAAGAACTGCGTGATGGCGCGCGTGGCGCCGGCGTCGAACTTGCGCTTAAGGTTGTCGATCTCGGCCTTGAGCGACCCCGCTTCCGGGTGGGCTTCGGGATAGCAGCCGACCGAAATGTCGAAGTCGGCGATGCGGCGCGCGCCAGCGATCAGATCGGACGCGTAGGCATAGCCGCCCGGATGCGGCTCGTAGCGCGAGCCGATCCCCGCCGTCGGATCGCCGCGCAGGGCGACGATGCGCTTCACACCGGCGCTCCAGTAATCCTTCAGGACCTGGTCGATCTCACCGCGCGTCGCGGCCACACAAGTGATGTGGCCGGCAGGGGCGAGGCTTGTCTCCTCGACCATGCGCCTGACGATGTCGTGCGTGCGCTCGCGCGTGGAGCCGCCAGCGCCATATGTGACCGAGACATAGGCCGGGTTCAGCGGCTCAAGCCGCTTCACCGAATCCCACAGCTTCGCCTCCATGTCCGCAGTCTTGGGCGGAAAGAACTCGAAGGATACCGACTTCACACGCATCACGCCGCCTTGCCTCTTCTGGCGGTCGCGCGCCGGGCCGCCGACCAGATCAATACCGTCACGCCTTCGACCCCTGTGGGACTCTCAAAGGTGGACACGCTCTCCGTTTCCAGACCTGCCTTTGCAGCCCAGAGGCGGAAGTCGGCGTCCGAAACGCCGAGCCGCCGGTGCGAATAGTCGGTGCGCAGGCGCTCCAGCGTGTGGGGCGCGAAGTCGACCACGACAAGCCTGCCGCCGGGCCTGAGCACACGCGCGGCCTCCGACAGCGAGCGACCCGGATCGTCGAGGAAGTGGAGCACCTGGTGGATGACGACCAGGTCGGCGGACGCGTCGGGATAGGGCGCGGATGTCGCGTCGCCGTGACGGACAGTAGCGTTCTCGATTCCTGCCTTGCGGAGATTGGAGCGGGCGACCGTCAGCATGTGATGGTTGAGGTCGATCCCCTCCACCCGGCGCGCACGCGGGCTGAGCAGAGAGAGCATCCGGCCGGTGCCCGTGCCGAAATCGATGGCGAGATCGAACGGGCCGGGACCCGCCGCCTCGAGCACCGCCTGCTCCAGACCCGACTCGGGGAACTGCATCGCGCGCAGCCGGTCCCAGTCATCGGCGACGCGGGAGAAGTAATCTGTGGCCGCCTGGGCGCGCGCGGACTTGATCTCCTCGAGGCGGGCAAAATCCCGGCGGAGCACGGGGTCCTCGGGGTCGAGGCCGTCCATCAGCATGTCGATGAGGGCGCGGCTGCGTCCCTCGGCGGGCAAGCGGTAGAAGACCCAGGCGCCTTCGGGGAGGCGCTCGACAAGTCCGGCGACCGTCAGAAACTTGAGGTGGCGCGACAGGCGCGGCTGGCTCTGGCTGAGCACCTGCGCCAGTTCGCCAACGGAGAGCTCGCCGCGGCCGAGCAGCCACAAGATGCGTGTACGGGTGGACTCCCCCGCCGCGCGCAGCTGTTCGACGACGGTGGCTAGCCCTGTCCGTTCCATTTATTCATATAAGCATATCTTTATGCGACGGGGCAAGCACTCATCCTCGCTGGGCGCCTCAACCCGGGATTCATGACTATTCCTCCATTTTTCCGCGAGGGAAAATTGCCAGGGGCGCAGTTGATCCCGCCAGAATAGCGCCACATATGACCCCAACTGTCCGAAAGGTCAGACCCCTTGGAGACCTTTCGGCGATGAAACGCTTGAGTATATGCGCCATCGCCGGTCTGGCGATAACGGTCGCGGGCTGTGCAACCGGACCGGAAAATCCGGATGCGGACCCGCTCGAGCCGTTCAACCGCAAGATGTACGCCTTCAACGACTCGCTGGACCGGGCTGTTCTGGAGCCTGTGGCGAAGGGCTACCGCGCCGTGACGAACGAGCCCGTACGCGCGGGCGTGCGGAACTTTCTGGATAACCTGAAAGAGCCCGTGACGTTCGCGAACGAGGTTCTGCAGGGCAATCCGGTTGCGGCGGCAGGCACGCTGGGCCGCTTCGTGATCAACACGACCGTGGGTATCGCCGGCGTGTTCAACCCGGCGAGCGCGGTCGGAATCGCGCGGACCGAAGAGGATTTCGGCCAGACACTGGGCGTGTGGGGCGTAGCGTCCGGCCCGTACCTGGTGCTGCCTTTCGTGAACGCCTCGTCGCCGCGAGACCTGGGCGGCAACATTTTCGACGCCGCCATCAACCCGGTGAACTATGCCGAATTCGAGGGCGAGGACGCCTTCAACATCGGGTCGCGCATTCTGGGCGTCGCCTCGTCGCGGGAACGCAATCTCGAACTGATTGCAGACGTACGCAAAACCCAGCTGGACCCTTACACAACGCTGCGGCGTTTCCACATCCAGAACCGTGAGCGCCAGATTGGCGGAGAGGCGCCACAGGAACTGCAAAATCAGATCGAAGAAGTGCCTGATTACGAACTAGAGTTCTAGGCGCTGGGATGGAGCCGAAGATGAGACTGATTTCGATGCTGGCCGCTGGAGCGCTGTTCGCGCTGGCTCAGCCAGCTTTCGCGGACGCGAAGTCCGAAGCGTATGTCGAAAAAAGCGCCAACAACGTTCTGAAGGTGCTGAGCGACGACTCGATGACGGACGAGGCTCGTGCCGTGAAGTTCTCGCAGTTCATGCATGAATTCGCGCATGTGCCGACGATTGCGCGCCGCGTGCTTGGCGCGTCCGGCCGCAGCCTGTCCGAGGCCGACTTCAACAAGTATTACAAGGCCTTCGAAGAGTACGCGATCGCCGTTTACGAAGTGCAGCTCGACCAGTTCCGTGGCGAGGCTCTGAAGATCACCGGCTCGACGGATGTCGACAGCCGCCGCTCGCAGGTCAAGTCGATGATTCGCAGTGCGCAGAGCGGCAAGGACATCGAGGTCCTCTGGGATGTGTTGCTGTCTGCGGACGGCAAGACCTATCGCGTCCGCGATGTCGGCCTCAACCTGAACGGATCGGTCCTGTGGCTCGCCCAGGACCAGCAGGCGCAGTTCGAATCCTTCCTCGACCGCAACAATGGCAGCGTCGACAAGCTGGTCGCCCGCATCAACAAGATGACGGCCGATCTGGAAGCCCGTAAGCGGGCTGGCGGGGGATCGACCATCGGCCAGGCGCGCGGCAAGCAGCTCTAGATCCGGTCGCGGAAAGATGACCGCAGTTTCACATACCGGAACTGCGGTAAACCATCGACGCGGAGGGAAACTCCGTAGTATCGAGAGTTAAGGGCCGGGTCCAAGTTCCGGTAGCCTGTTGGGAGAGAACAATGATCCGCAAACTCGTACTCGCTGCCGCATTCGTCGGCATGCTCGCCGCGCCCGCCTTCGCCGATGAGCCGAAATTCAACACCACGACGACCGTCCTGAGCGACATCTGGGCCAACGAAGCCGCCAAGGCTGCTTTCGTGAAGGTCTTCCCTGAAGTCGCCGCCAACCCGCAACTCGAGCAGGGCATGGCGCTCTCGCTGGCCGAGATCGCCGGCTACGTCCCCGACATGATGACCGAGGACAAACTGAAAGAACTCCAGGCCGAGTTCGACAAGATCAAGTAGTCGTTTCCGTACCGGAACGACGGGACGCCCCGGCCGCAAGGCCGGGGCGTTTTCATTTGCCCATGACCTATCCGGCGTCGCGGCGCCGGGGTTCGTCGACCTTGAGCAGGAGCACGACCAGCGCGATCGAGACGCTGACGGCTGTGAGTGCGAAAGCGGCCGGATAGCCCCAGATCACGCTGATGGCGCCGCCCGCCAAAGGGGCGATGGCGCCCATCAGTCCTTCGGCCGTGTTCGACAGAGCCATGCGCATCGCCATGTCGTGCCGGTGGCCGAACTCCATGACGATGTTGGTGGTCGACATGACGTAGCCGGACTGGGCGCCTCCGAGCAGGAAGAACCCGGCGGCCAGCACCGCGAAACCGCCCGGAGCGAACAGCAACGCCACTCCGGCCAGGTTGAGCGCCATCGCGATCACGAAGACGGACCGGAACCCGCCCTTGTCCGCCAGATAGCCCCACGCAAGGTTGGTGACCGTGTCGGCGGCCATGTAGGCGAAGGACAGGACCGCCAGCGCCTTGCCGAACTCGACGGGATCGTCTGCGGGAGAGATGCCGAGGGTGGATGCAGCGTAGAGAAAATAGAAGGGCTGGCCGATCCGCATGCCCATCGCGAAGGTGCGCGCGACCATGAACCAGGCGAACCCCTTGTCGCCGCGGATGAGCGCCGGGAAATCCTTCATGCGGTCGCGGAAGGAGGCGCGGGCGCGAACGGTGGGCGGCTCGGGCTCGCGCATCAGGAGGCGCAGCGCGGTCAGCCCGAGGCTGGTCAGCACGAAGGCGAGGAAGAAGGTGGTGGCGTAGCCGTTTCCGAACACGTGGTTCGAGACGAGCCAGGAACCCGCCGCCCACGATAGCGCCGCCGCAATGATTCCGCCGGTAAAGTTGCGCCACGCGTTGAGGCGTCCGCGCAGGCTGACGGGGATCACCTTCGCCATCAGGAACTGGAAGGCCACCCGTTGCGGTCCCTGGAAAACGCCGAGCAGGAACAGGAAGGCCAGCGCACAGAACAGGGCCGGCACGCCGCCCAGAAACCAGCCCGACACAGCCAGCCCCAGAAGCTGGAGACGCATCAGCCAGCCCAGCGCGATGGAGATCGGCAGGATGCGCCTGCGGTGCTCCATCTGCGCTGCGCCGACGATGGGAGAGGCGATCCCGCCGAGTTGCTGAAGTGAAAGACCGAGCCCCACCCAGGCGTCCGACCCCGAGATCGAATAGAGGTAGGCGGGCACGAAGGTCGGCGCGTTGACCAGCCGGAACCCTGTCATGCCGAGCATGCCGTGCAGGAAATGACCGGCGTAGTTCCGCTTCAGGTTGTCCTGGACGAAACGTTCATAGGCCTGTTCGGCGTCCTCGGAGGGCGATGGCGGAACGCGCGTATCCACGGAAATGACGACTGCCCCTGATGCTCGCGCGGGCCATCAGTGCGGCGGGGCGATTCCGGCCTTGTAGACCCGGCTCGCCGCAGGATGAAGAGGCCCGCGATCAGAAGCAGCGTTCGCTGCGGGTAACCCTTGCAGACGCGCGGGATCAGCGATCCAGTGGAGACATGCTCCGCGCGTCCGCCGCTATTGCCTTGCTGCTGCTGGTGATGCCCTGCGCCCGGGCCCAGGACGCCGGGGCGGTGACGTGGCAGACGGCGCTTGGCCCTGTCGTCTACACAGCCGAGTACGGGCAGACAGCCGTGTTCGAATACGCCCTGCCGTTCGGCGACAATATCGGCCGCATCTACCTCTACGGGCTGGGGGGGGAGTTCGGCGGTCCCGGACCGGTGGACGGCTACTGGTCCGAGCCCGATGTCAGTCATGACGACGATGACGACCAGACGCTGATCTGCCCCTTCGCCATCGTCGACGACCACGGCCGCACGACGCGCAACTGGGGACGCATCCGGTTCATGCTACCCGGAGAGGAGATGCCCGGTGACATCGTCCTGCTGCGCGGACGCTGTTTCCAGGAGCCTGCCGAGATCATCGCAGGCCGTCTCGCCGGGTAGGATATCAGGGCGCCTTCCAGGCGACCTTGCCGCCGATCACCGTCATGACCGGTTCGGCCGTCAGGATCTCAGGCTCCGGCACGGTGAGCAGATCCTTCGACATCACCGTGAAATCTGCGAGCTTGCCGGGTTCGACCGTGCCGAGGTCCTTCTCCCGGAACGAGGCGACAGCCGGCCACAGCGTGAACATCTTCAGCGCCTCCTCGCGGCTGACCGCCTGTTCGGGCGACCAGTCCGGCCCTGAGGCGCCCTTGAGATCCTTGCGGGCGACAGCGGCATAGAATTCGATGCGCGGATCGCCCTGCTCCACCGGCGCATCCGAGCCGCCGGCGATGATCGAGCCTGCATCGATCAGCGCCCGCCAGGCATAGGCGCCGGCGAGACGGTCCGGGCCCAGACGTGCGGGGGCGAAGTAGAGATCGCCGATGGCGTGGCTGGGCTGCATGGAGGGGATGACGCCGAGCGCTGCAAAACGCGGAATGTCCTGCACGCGGACGATCTGGGAGTGCTCGATGCGCCAGCGCGGATCGCGCGTTGCGCGCTGGTCTTCGGGGACGCTCGCGAAGGTCTGTTCCATCCAGTCGAGGACGGTGGCGTTGCCCTTGTCGCCGATGGCGTGGAACGACACCTGGATGCCTGCGTCGTAGGCGGCCTTGAGGATCTTCAGCGTATCGTCCTCGCGGGCGATCTGCAGGCCTGATGTGTCCGGCCGGTCGGAATACGGCGCCTCGAGCCAGGCCCCGCGCGAACCCAGCGCGCCATCCATGTAGAGCTTGATCGCGCGCGTGGTGACCAGCCCGTCTTCGGTGGTGAAGAAGATACTTTCCGGGAAGCCGTCGGCGCCCTCGGGATCGACGGCGTTGTAGACCCGCAGCGCCATCTTGCCCGCCGCCGACAGGTCGCGCATCCGCGTCACGTCTCGCACCGGAGCCGACATGTTGTGGACGCCGGTCCAGCCCAGCGTCACTTCGCGCTGCGAGCCCTTGATGTAGGCTTCGTCGATCTGGGCGGGCGTCGGCCGCACCTCGACCGCCGCCATCGCGTTCATGGCATTGTCGATCAGCATGCCCGTGGGCAGCCCCGCCGCATCGACCTCGATCCGGCCGCCTTCAGGCTGGGATTTCGGCTTGCGCGACAGACCGGCCTTTTCGAGCGCCAGCGTGTTGGCGACCAGCGCGTGGCCGTCGGCGCGCGTCAGGATCACGGGATGGTCGCCGCTGACCGCGTCGAGATCCTGACGGGTGGGGAAGCGCTTTTCTGGCCAGTGGGTTTCGATCCAGCCCCTGCCTGTGAGCACCTGTCCGGGCGGCAGCGCCTCGGCGGCCGTGCGGACGGTCTCGACCAGTTCGGCGATGGATGCGACCTCGTCGAGGTCCAGCGTCATCTCCCGCTCGCCGATGCCGCGCAGGTGGGCGTGAGCGTCGGTGAAGCCTGGATAGAGATGCGCGCCGCGCAGATCGACCTGCTCGGTCTCGGCGCCCGCCAGAGCCAGAAGTTCACTGCTGGAGCCGACCGCAACAATGCGGCCGCCGGATACGCTCACGGCCTCAGCCGTCGATGCGCCATCCACCCCGGTGTGAACGACGCCGCCATGGAACACGATTTCGGGGGCCGGGCCGGCGACAGGCGGCGCGGGCTCCGGCGAGCAGGCGGCGATCAGCAGAGCCGACAGGCTTGCCGCAATCAGACCTGCAGAAAACGGGTTTGAACGCATCGAAAGCTCCCGCATCACGTGCGTCAGAGCTTTAGGGCGCTTCGTGAGGATTGGAAGCCGGAAAGAGCGTCTGACCGCTCAATCCATCAAACAGGCCAGAGTGTCGAAGTGTGCTAGGCGGCAGCCGCTTCGGCAGCCTTCTTGGCGACGTCTTTCTTCACTTTCAGCATCTTGGGCGAGAGTTCCTCGTCCTTTGCCTTGGCCAGGAAGGCGTCGAGACCGCCGCGCTTGTCGATCGTGCGCAGGGCGGAAGCCGCGATGCGTGCCGAATACGACTGGCCAAGCGATTCCGAGTGCAGCGTCACATCGACCAGGTTCGGCAGGAAGCGCCGCTTGGTCTTGATGTTGGAGTGGCTGACACTGTGGCCGACGATAGGGCCAGTGCCGGTGAGTTCACACTTGCGCGACATGGGTCGCCTCTCCTCGAAAGTCCAAACCTCGCCAAGACCGCACGCGCGGCCCTCAGGCAGGGGTCAAAAAGCGAAGGGCGGTGGATAAGGTGGACAGGTAGGCCTGTCAAGGCAGGTGGGAGGGGGTGATTCGGCGGATTCACGCGGCGGCTGCGTAAATCTCTGCGCCGGGCGCCCCGCAGGTTGACGCAACCCCCTGCCGCCGCCCACATTCCCCTGAGGTCTGGGAGCAGGAGACGACGTGGCGCAGGTACGCGCGATCCTTGGCCCCACCAACACCGGCAAGACCCACCTCGCGGTGGAGCGTCTGATCGCCCACGATACCGGCATGATCGGCCTGCCCCTGCGCCTGCTGGCCCGGGAAGTCTATGACCGCATGGTTCGCGCCAAAGGCGAGCGCCAGTGTGCGCTTGTGACCGGCGAGGAACGCATTGTCCCTGAGGGCGCGAGGTATTTCGCCTGCACCGTCGAGGCGATGCCGGTCTCCCGCGGCGTCTCGTTCATGGCCATCGACGAGGTGCAGCTCGCCGCGGACCCGGACAGGGGGCACGTGTTCACCGAACGCATCCTGCATGCGCGCGGCCAGCACGAGACCATGCTGCTGGGGGCGGACACAATGCGGCCGGTCCTTCGGGCGCTGGAGCTGGATATCGATTCCGAGCGCCGGGAGCGCTTTTCCCGGCTGTCCTATGCCGGGCCGATGAAGATCACGAAGCTGCCGAAGCGGTCGGCCATTGTCGCCTTCTCGTCGGAGGAGGTCTACGCGATCGCGGAGCTTCTGAAGCGCCAGCGCGGCGGCTGCGCGGTCATCATGGGCGCCCTGTCGCCCCGGACCCGCAATGCGCAGGTCGAACTCTACCAGTCCGGCGAGGTCGACTATGTGGTGGCGACGGACGCCATCGGCATGGGCCTGAACCTCGACGTGGTTCATGTCGCCTTCGCCAGCCGGGTGAAGTTCGACGGACGCCAGCGCCGCCGGCTGCGCGCCGACGAGCTGGCGCAGATCGCCGGACGGGCGGGCCGGTTCCGCGATGACGGCACGTTCGGCGAGACGGGCGACTGCGAACTGCTGGACGAGGAAACCGTCGAGCGCATCTGCGACCACCGGTTCGATCCGGTCGATCACCTCAACTGGCGCAACTCCGACCTCGACTATTCCAGCGTCGGCGGCCTGCAGGCCTCCCTGCGCCGCCCGTCTCCCCATCCGGTCCTGCGGCGGGCGCCCGAGGCGCTGGACGAGATCACCTTCACCGCCGTCGCCCAGTCGGAAGACATCCGCTCTGTCGTGCGGGGCGCGGCCCGTGTCGCCCGGCTGTGGGATCTCAGCACCCTGCCCGACTTCCGCAAGGCGGGCGCGGATGGCCACATCAGGCTCGTGGCGTCGCTGGCCGAAAAGCTGATCGACCCGGGAGCCCGTCTGAAGGACGAGTGGCTGTTCACACATATCGACCGCCTCAACCGCACCGAAGGCGACATCGACACGCTGCAGGGCCGTCTTGCCGCCATCCGGACCTGGACCTACGCCGCCAACCGCACCGACTGGGTCGAGAACGCCGAGACCTGGCGCGGGCGTACGCGCGAAATCGAGGATCGCCTGTCGGACGCGCTGCACGAGCGCCTGCTGCAGCGGTTTGTCGACCGCCGCACGTCCGTCCTGCTGCGCTCGCTGCATTCGGAAGACGAGCTGGAGGCGATCATCGGCCCCACCGGCGTCGTGACCCTGCAGGGCCACATCGTCGGACACCTCGAAGGCCTGTCTTTCGTGTCCGATGCGCGCGGCCGCAATCTGGAAGGCCGCGCGGTCCGCAACGCCGCAACCCGGGCGCTGCGGCCGGTGCTCGACAGGCGGCTGATCGCGATTGCGCGCGCGCCGGATGCGGACATCTCGCTGAGGCGGGAGGATGCGTGCGTGATCCATGACGGCTCGGCGGTGGCTCGACTGTCGCCCGGCGCCGACTGGCTGTCGCCGGCGGTGGAGATGATCGGCGGCGGCGAGGGCGCGCCCGCCCTGCGGGACCGGGCGCTGACCCGCCTGAAGGAGTGGGTGGCGGCGGAATCCCGCAGATGGCTCGGGCCGGTCTATGTGCTGCGCGAGGCCCTCTCGGACATCGAGCTGACGGGCCCTGCGCGCGGGGCCGCCTTCCAGCTGGTCGAGGCGGGCGCCGCCGTCGACCGCCGGCACGCCGAGCACCCGCTGACCGAGGACGACCGGCGCGCCCTGCGAGGCGTCGACGTCCGCACGGGCCGCACATCGATCTGGCTGCCCGGCCTCCTCAAGCCCTCGGCGGGCGGCTTTGCCCTGTTTCTGCGCGCCGTCCACACCGGCAAGGCCAGGGACCGCGCAGCTCCGGCCTCATCGTCATTCCCGCTTCAGGGGGGAGACTGGAGCGACCCTGACCTGAACACGGCAGGCTACCTGCGGCTGGGACCGCGCGCCGTTCGGGCCGACCTCGCCGAGCGGCTGGCCCACGCCCTGTCCGACGCCCGCAAGACCTCGGGCGCTTCGGCCTTCGAGGCTCCCGCGCAGCTCTCGGCCCTGATTGGCTGCCCGGCGAAGGAGTTTCCCGGCGTGCTGAGGGCGCTGGGGCTCGTTCCGGCCGAACGGCACGCGGAAACCGGCGAGACGCTGCGCTGGCGCTATGCCTCGCGCGCGGGCCGCCCCAGCCGTCCGGCGGCGGCTCCCGCGCTGCCCGCGGGCGCCTTCACGTCGCTGGCGCAGCTGGCCCTTTCGGTCGAGGCCGCAGCGCCGCCACGCCGCCAGAAAAGGAAACGCCGCGCATGAGCGGGGAGAGCGGCCGGATGCGGCTGGACGTATGGCTCTGGCGGGCGCGCTTCTTCAAGACGCGAACGCTGGCGACCCATGCAGTCGAAGACGGAAGCATGCGGATCGAGCGCGACGGGCAGGTCCGGCGCATCGAGAAGGCGGCCGCCACCGTCGCGCCGGGCGATCTCCTCTCGTTTACCTCGCCCACAGGCCTGCTGACGACAATCCGGATCCTCGCCCTGCCCGTACGCAGGGGACCCGCGAGCGAAGCGGCCTCAAGCTATGAATCCGCAATCCGGGAATCCTGATCCATGAGTGCGACCGGAACCGGTCTTCCCGCCCGACTGGCGATCCTGATCCGCAGCGTGCTCAAGCTGCCCGACTTCCGGGCGGCGGTTGAGGCGTTCATCCTGTTTCTCGTGGTGATCGCCGCCGGCGCGATCGCGGCCTGGCAGGGCGCCCTGATTCTGGACCACGCGCCGCCCGAGACCATGTCGACGATCTTCATAACGGCCTTCTTCATTCCCGCACTGGGCGAGGAGCTGGTGTTCCGGGGCTGGCTGCGGGCGAACGAGCCGCTGGTCGCGGGGCTGTCGATGATCGCCTTCGTGCTGTGGCATCCGCTCCAGGTCCTGCTGGGCTCCCCCTTCGCGCACCCGGCCTTCATCGAACCGGGATTTCTGGCGCTGGTCGCGGTGCTGGGGTTCGCCTGTACGCTGAGCCGCCTGCGATCGGGCACGATCTGGGCGGGCGTCGTGATCCACTGGGGCGCCAGCGTCGCCTGGCTCACCCTGTTTGCCGGCTCCGGCGCCGCACGGTGAAAGAGTGGCTGAAACGCCGCGTAAAGGGTCTTCGGACAGTGTTGAGCCCAGCTCCAGAGGCCCTGCAATTGACATTGCGGGACTGAGGTCGCATCTCGCCCGCGTTACGCCAGAGACAGACGCAGCCCATGACCTACATCGTCACCGACGCCTGCATCCGCTGCAAATATACGGACTGCGTCGAGGTATGTCCGGTGGACTGCTTCTACGAAGGCGAGAACATGCTCGTCATTCACCCCGACGAGTGCATCGATTGCGGCGTCTGCCAGCCGGAATGTCCGGTCGAGGCCATCGTGCCGGACACGGAAGATGACCCAGACGGCAAGTGGCTGAAGCTGAACGCCGAGTTCGCAAAGTCCTGGCCGGTGATCACGAAACGGCTTGATCCGCCCGCCGACGCCGACGAAATGGCGAAGGTCAAGGACAAGCTGGCGACGCTGTTCTCGCCCAAACCCGGGAGCGGCTCCTGAGGCGGAATGACGCAGCTGGCGAAACTCCCTAGGAGTCGCCGGGCGCTCATTTGCCGACTCAGTGTGACAAACGGTTGAAAATTCTTGCGATTGTGATAATGGAAAAGCCTCGCTGACGGGCGAGCGCATTACGCAAAAGGGCGACGAGCAGAATCGCACACCTATTCAGTGGGCGAGTCAGCAGCGTTGTCCCTTATCGCGAGTGACAAAGGGTTTACAAGCATGTCGAAGAAGCTGCCGGCCAAAATTGTTGATGGGTTCGCCGTCCATCAGCACGTGGTTTACCCCGCGCACGGCGTAGGCCGGATCACCGGTGTGGAGACTCAGGAAGTCGCGGGCATGACACTCGAAGTGTATGTCGTCGCCTTCGAACAGGACAAACTCATCCTTCGCGTGCCGACCGCCAAGGCCGCCTCTGCCGGCATGCGCCAGCTTGCGTCCGCCAAAGTCGTCAACGACGCCCTGAAAACACTGGGCGGCCGCGCGCGCGTCAAGCGCACGATGTGGAGCCGCCGCGCCCAGGAATACGAAGCCAAGATCAACTCCGGCAACCTGATCCAGATCGCGGAAGTCGTTCGCGACCTGCACCGCGCCGAGGACCAGCCCGACCAGTCCTATTCCGAGCGTCAGCTGTATGAATCGGCTCTGGACCGGATGGCCCGCGAACTCGCGGCCGTCGAGAACATCCAGCACGCCGAAGCTGTCGAGAAGCTGTCGCGCTCGCTGGCCAAGCGCGCCGCCTGATTTTTACAGGCCGTATCAAGGTTCAAGGGCGTCCTTCGGGGCGCCCTTTTTCTTTTGGGCTCAGATCGGCGCCTCGACCTGACCCCAGTGGGTCAGACGGATTGAAGGGGTCGCCTCCCGGGAATCGAGCCGGCCCCGCACGCGGATAGGGGCGCCCGGGGTCAGCTGCAGTCCGGCGGATGATCCAAGTCGGGGCTCAGTTGAAAGCTCGATGCCCTTTGGCTGCAGGAGCGCCGCCGAACGGTCTGCCCCGGAGCGAACCGAGGTCAGCGGCCCCTCCACGATCACGAAACCGGAGCCGGTCAGAGACGCGGACAGGTCGTCGAGCCCCCGCACCCGGAAGGCGTCGAGCGCCCAGAGCCCGCGCTTTTCGCGCCGCGCCTCCACCTCCAGGGCGAGGAGCTGGCGAACCCGGCGCGCATTGTCGGGCCAGGACCGCACCCGTCCGCCGCCCTGCCGCACCATGTAGCCATTGAGCCAGACATCCTCGCCGGCAGGGGTTTGCACGATGACATGGGCAATGGCCCGGTCGTAGCGGTCGCGGCTGAGGCCGCCATAGTGGAGTTGGCCCGGCCGACCGATGGCGACCCGCGTCAGAAGCGACCGCGCCTCTGCGGCAAACGGCTCGGGCGCGCCGCCCATGGCCGGAGCCTCGACCTCGGACAGACGGACCCGCAGCCCGCCGGTTAGCTCGACGAGATCGCCATCCGGAACCCGGACGATTGTGCCCGTCTCCCCTGCGGCAAGATCCAGGGGCTGCTGGCAGCCGCCCGCCATCAAACCGAGCCCGCCCGTCAGGACGGACCGTCTCGAAAGTCCCGAAATGTCCGGATGTCCGCCGCCCACGCCCATGAAAAAGCACAGCTTGGCGGCGATGGCGACCCCGACAGGATTCGAACCTGTGACCTACGGTTTAGGAAACCGTTGCTCTATCCTGCTGAGCTACGGAGTCGTCCGCAGCGGGTTATGCCCCAGACTGAAAGGATGCTCCAGACTCAATCGAGGCGCTGGAGCCGCCCGACCCTACCGCCTTGTAACGCGCCGACAGCGGGAGAGCGGTCCTACGCGGCGCCGCATCCCGTTGCGCCGGATCGCCCGCCGCGTGTACAAGGCAATCGGCGGCGCAAGACAGGCCTGCTGCAGGATTCCGCATGGATTTTTCCTCGATCATCGAATCGGCACAGGCGTGGTGGAGCCGGACGCAGGCCTTCATTGTCGGCTCCCCCGAAATTGCGGGCGTAGGTCTGGCCATCGCTGCGGTCTTTGTGCTGGCGCTTGGGCTGTTCCTGGCTGTCGCCGTGATCCGGTCGCTGAAAGGCGCCCGCCGGTCGGTGAGAGCCGCCTCCATCCGGCGTATCGAGGCGCCCGGCGCACGGATCGTCGTCGTCGAGGGACGGCCCGGCCGCCCCCGCATGATCAGCGCCTTCATGACAGCCGCGCTGGACCGCCACCTCAAGGAATTCATGTTCGGAGGACCGTTCCGCCTCAACGCCTTCCCCGGCGGGGTCGAGGGCGACGCCGCCGCCATCGCCCTGATGAAGCGCTCGGAAGCCGATCTGCTGATCTGGACCGAAAGCTCCAAGGGGACGCGCGGCGTCGTGCGCATCCTGAGCCGCCCCGCCAATTACGAGACGCCCCGGGCGCCGATTTCGCTTGCCATGCCCAAGGACCGCACCAACTGGACCTCCGGTCTCGAGCGGGCCATGGCCTATGCGGCCGCCAAATCCTACCGGCCCGCGCTCGGCCGCCCGCAGGACTTCCGCTCGGAGCGGCTTCAGCCGGTGGTCGAGCTTCTGCTCTCGATCCTCGCCGAAAAGCCGCCCGCCGATCCCCGGCTACTCAACGAGCTGGTGGACGACGCCACGGCTGGCGCCCTGCAGCTCGCCTCCACCGGCGAAGCAGGATGGCTGGAGCGGGCCGTCGAGATCTCCCGGCAGACGCTGGACGGCATCAACCGCGCCGATGCGCCGGACCGGTGGGTCGCCGCCAAGATCAACCTTGGCCGGGTGCTGCGCCTGCGCGCCGAAAAGCAGTTCGATCCCGTCGTGCTGCGCGAATCCATCACGCACCTGCAGGAAGCGCTGGAAGCGCTTCGCGCCGAGCACCGCTTCAAGCTGGCGGAATCTGCCGCCGCCGCCATTGCCGACGCCCAGCGCCTGCTCAGCGGACGCCGGAAGTTCTCGATCACCGGCGGCGGCATCTGAGGCGGATACGGCCCACCCTCTCCGGATGGGCCGCTTCCCTCACCTGTTGTCCGGCTGCGCCCTCACGGCGGCCAGACCGTCGCGGGTGATCTGGTAGGGTCGACCGTTCTCGCTCCGGATGAAACGCCGGCGCCGCAGCTTCCGGAACACCGGAAGGCGACAATCCGACAGGATCCACCCGTCGCGCGTGGTGCAGCAGACACTCAGGATCTGGCCGCTTTCGTCCTTTTCAACGGTGATGAGTCCGCCCTGCGCAAGGGCGTGCAGCGTTCGCTGCTCGTGCCTGGAAATGTTCACTGGGAATTGCCTGAATTCGAACGTGAGAAGCCAGCCGCCCCGGGGCATGGCCCGCAGCGGCGTTGCGTTCGGTGAGCAGGCGCTCTCGTCCCGGAGGGACACGGCGCGGCTCACGGCTTCAGGCAATCTCGAATGGCATCCTTCACTCCCCTGGGGGACGCAAAACTATCCCGCAGGCCGGCTGCAAGTGCAAGCGGGGTCCGGGGTTCAGCCGGACAGCAGGCTGGTGGCCATCCGGATGGTGACCCGGATGCCGGTCGGGCGATGGTCGAAGTCCGCGCGTCCGCCGAGGCTTTGCGCCAGAGTGGCGATGAACTGGCTGCCGAAGCCGCCGCCGGGCTGGACGGGCTGCGGCGCAGCCGTATCGCCCGCCGCCCCGCTCTCGCTCCAGTCCACGATGGTCTCTGCGCCTTCGGCTGACCACGTGACGCTTACCGAACCCGCATCGGTGCGCAGCGCGCCGTACTTTACAGCGTTGGTGGCGAGTTCGTTGAGGATCAGGCTGACCGACAGCATGGCCGGGCCGCTGGGGGTCAGGGCCGGCCCGCTGATGACAAAGCGCGTTTCGGATGCGTCGAAAGGGGCGACTGCGGCCTTTACCGTGTCGGCGAAGGTCGGGATCTCCCCGGAAATGGCGCCGCGCAGGACCGAGTGCGACCTCCCCATGGCGCTGATGCGCGAGCGCAGGCTGTCGGCCAGGTCTGCCGGCGACTGCGCATGGCGCTGCGAGATCGTGACGAGGCCCGCAAGGATGGTGAACATGTTCCGCATGCGGTGATCGACTTCGGCGCCCAGCAGATTCTGCTGCTCCAGCAGGTCGCCAAGCCGGCGGTGAAGCTTTGCTTCGGCGGCATAGGCCTTCGTGGCCAGATGGATCAGGGCGATGTCGACGCTGATCACCAGCACGTAGAACGCCAGCGCAACCGCCGACGGCCAGCTGAGCCCGAAGCTGCTGGCGGGCGGAATGAACCAGTACCAGGCGCCCAGGCCGCACAGCAAACCGGCGATCAGGCCCGTCGTCGTCCCGAAGACGAAGGTGGTCAGGATCACGGCCGGAAAGTAGGTCAGGTATGGAAAGCCCGGCGGAAGCACGGGATCCAGCGCAAACCTCAGCGCAGTCGCCAGCACGGCCAGGATCGTGGCCGAGGCCAACCCGAGCAGCTGGTCATAGGAGCGCTCGTCCCCCGCCGAGCGGCGGAAGGCAGGCAGGCGTGCGAGCAAGCTGTTGAGCCCTGCCAATGCGATAAATCTGCCGAAGAGTGCCCCGATGCGCGCTGGTACCAAACGGGACCGGCGGGAGCAATGCGCCCGAACAGAAACCCATCTGGCGGACGCGGGAATTCGCCCGTCAGCGATCGCCTTTGCCGCCTTCGATAACAGACCGGCGCAACCGCACCATGCCGCGAATCCAGCGGTCATAGTCGCCGGTCTTGCGCTGCATGTAGGTCGTCACTTGCGGATGCGGCAGGATCAGGAAGCTCTCAGCCGCGAGCCCGTCCACCACCGCGCTTGCAACATCGTCGGGTGAGAGCACCCCGTCCACATTCTGCGATCCCCTGGCCCCGCCCAGCATGGGCGTGTCCACGGCCTGCGGGCAGAGGATCGACACGCCGATCCCGTTCTCGCGGCTTGAGATCGCCAGATGCTCCGCAAAGCCGACGGCTGCATGCTTGGTGGTCGAGTAAACAGCCGATCCGATCTGCGAGAGCAGACCCGCCGCCGAGACGGTGTTGAGGAAGTAGCCGCCGCCGCGCGCGATCATGCCCGGCAGGGCGTAGCGGGCCGCATAGACATGCGCCATCACGTTGACGCCCCAGCCCAGCTCCCAGGCGGCGTCGGGTGAGGAGCCCGCATTGTCGCGATCCGGGTCGCCAACGGAAATGCCGGCGTTGGAGCAGAACAGGTCGATGCGGCCGAAGCGGTCCTCGGTCAGGCGCACCAGCATCTCGATATCGGCTTCACGCGTGACGTCCGCCTTGACGCCCACGCCGCCGATAGAGGCCGCCACGGCCTCGGCTCCGGCGCCGTTGAGATCGGCGACAACGACGCCCGACGCGCCTTCGCGATGGAAGCGTTCAGCCATGGCCTTGCCGATGCCGCTCGCCCCGCCGGTGACGATGACGACCTTGCCGCGAACATCCATGACTGCGCCTTCCGGGTTCGGCCTGATCGCCGCACATGCAGCCTAGCTGGACCTGGACCGGGAGTTCAACGGCGCAGCTGGAACCGGGCAGTTTTTGCCGCCTCCCGGCAGGCCTTGCCGGGGGCGGCCGGCGGCCCTCCGCTTCCTCCTTCGAGCCCGTTCACCAATGTTGCGAAAAACCTAAATTCATCAACGCTCAATCGTCGTTAGCGACTCGTCAACGAGCCCTCGGCGACCATAGGCGCATGGGTAACGTACGAGACTATCGCTGGTCGTCCATTTTTGCCTGGGGGCTCACCCTTTCAGGCGCGACGCTCGCCATTGGCGGCGTCGTCGGCATGTTCTGGCGGGCGTTCGATATCTCGTGGATGTGCGTGTGCGCCTTTGCCGGAATGATGGCGTTCGGCATCGGCCTCGTGAACTGCTCGGCGGCCGGCGCGCTGCACGCGATCAAGCACCGCAAGGATGACGGCACGCAGATCGACTGGACCGTTCTTGCGCCGGCTCTTGCCGTGTGCCTCGGCTTTGCATTCGCGACCAACATCGGCGTCCATATGGGCTGGGAGGTCGTGAAAGCGAATGCGCCCCAGGGCGCCCACCTGCCTCCGACTGTCACCATTGATGCGGTCTTCTACATCTTCGCCTTCGCCAAGCCCGCCATGGCCTGGATCGTCGAGGGCCGCAAAGCCATGGACGCCGAGGTCGAGGCCCGCCGCATCGCCACCCGCAAGAAGGAACAGGCCGAGCGCGAAGCCATGGAGCTCGCCCGCCTCGCCGCCCTCAACCCCAAGCCGGAATCCGTGAAGAAGGCGACCGCCATCCGGGCCGCCGCCAAACGCGCATCGGAAACCGACGCCGAGCCTGCCCCGGCTGCGAAGTCTGCCGCGGCCAAGCCGAAGGCCTCGAAGTCCGCCGCCCGCGCTGAAGCCCCCGCTTCGCGTCCCGCAACGCCGCTGGAGTACGGCAAGGTGGACAAGGCGCAGGTCGACAAGGCCACAGCCCGCATCCGCGAAGTGCTGCGCGAGCAGTCGAAGCCGGCCAACATCGAACCGCTTCCGGCTGAGCAGATCGCACGCGCCCGCGATCTCCTCAGCATGGCCGGCCAGACTCCGACCGCCGAGCGCGTGGCCGAGATGCTCAAGACCCCGCTCGACCGCGTACAGGCCGCCTGGCCGGCCGAAGATGGCCCACAGAAGATCGTCCGTATCGCCTGACCGGGCGCCGACGCCGCACCGCATCAAATCTGCATCCGACATGAAACGGCTCTGTTGACGATCGAGATTACGCGTGTATTCTGACTCCAGATTACAGGTGTAACATGACCCCGATCTCAGACGCCGAAAGCCGCATCATGGAAGCCCTGTGGGACAGGGCGCCCCTGACGGCCGACCAGATCTTCGAGACCGTGGGGCCCGCCAACGAGTGGGCGCCCGGCACCGTGAAGACGCTGATCACCCGCCTTCTCAAGAAGAAGGCGATCGCTGGCGCGAAGGAGGCGGACGCCTACCGCTACCGGCCGCTGGTTGCCCGCTCCGCCTGGGTGCAGGCCGAGAGCAAGGGGCTGCTGGACCGGCTGTTCAAGGGCGAAGTGGCGCCGCTGGTCGCGCATCTGGCCGAACATCGCCAGCTTTCCGCCAAGGATGTCAGCCAGATCAAGGAACTGATCGCCCGCCTCGAGGAGGACGGAAAATGAGCGCGTTTCTCGCCGGCCTGATTGAGCTGAACCTCGCCGCCGCCGCCGCCGTCCTGCTGGTGCTCGCACTGCGCCGCCCGGTCGCCCGCAGGCTGGGCGCCCATGCCGCCTACCTGCTCTGGATCATCGTGCCCGCCGCCATGTTCGCGACGCTGCTGCCGTCCCGGGCCGTGACCGCAGCGACCCCCGACCTGCTGCCCCCGGATATCTGGGCGGCGGCGTCCAGCCCCCTCGCCGTCTCCATCCTGTTCGCCCTCTGGGCCGCCGGAGCGGGCGTCGCCGCGCTCATCATGATCCGCCGCCAGCAGGCGTTCGCCGCCGACATCCGCCGCGGGGTCGCCGGCCCGGCTGTCGTCGGTTTCCTCGAGCCCGTCGTCGTCCTGCCATCGGACTTCGAGACCCGCTTCACGCTGGCCGAACAGCGCCTGATCCTGGTCCACGAGGACGTCCATCTCGAGCGCCATGACACGCGCACCAACACGCTGGTCGCCGCCGCCCGCTGCGCCTTCTGGTTCAACCCGCTGGTCCACGCTGCGGCCCGCGTCATGCGCATCGACCAGGAAGCGTCCTGCGACGCCGCCGTTGTCGACCGCCGCCCGATCCAGCGCCGCGCGTATGCCGAGACGCTGCTGAAATCGCAGCTCGCCACCTCCGCCCTGCCCGCCGGCTGCTACTGGCCCAACGACCTGGCCCATCCGCTGACCGACCGCATCGCATTAATCGCGGCCAAGCCGCTCTCGACCGGCCACCGCGCACTGGCGACAAGCGGGATGATCGGCCTTGCCTTCACCTGCGGCCTCGCGGCCTGGGCCGCCCAGCCGGCGCGCCACATCAGCGCGGCTCCCGTGGCGGACACAGCCCTCGCCCGGTCTGCATCGCCAAGCGAGATCCTGGTGTCATTCCAATTCTCGCCCGCTGCCGGTGACGCCGCCGCAGCGCCAGACACCGCGCCGCCTCCCCTGCGAGTGCGCCTGCTGACCGACACCGCGTCCACGACGCTGTAGCCTCCCGCCGTTTCACCTCCACCCCTTCTCAGGAGACTCCTCATGTATGAGGAAACGAGATCCCATGTCCGCGCTCAGGCGCATCTCGCCGGCGCCTCCGTCACCGTTCTGGCTCTGACCCTGACCGGTTACGGTCTGGTCGTCGGCCTCGCGGCGCCGATCTTCGACGGTCTGCCGAAGCCCCTGCAGGCGGTCGTTCTGCCAAAGCCGCTGGTCGATGATGTGATCGTACCGCCGGTCTCCAACGACATCGTGCTCGACAAGCTGGCGACGCCTTTCCCTTTGCCGCCCCTTCCGGACAATCCCTGGCAGGACGAGCCGACGGAGACCCGCATCGTCACCGGACCTGCCGAAGCAGCGCCTGGACCATCCGCTATCGGACCCGTGGCCCCCGTGACGCCGAAGCCGCCGCTGCCGCCGGTTGCGCCGAAGCTGATCGCGAAGGAGACGCCTCCCTATCCGCCCGCCGACATCCGCGCCCGCAACGAAGGCGTCACCGGCCTCAGCCTCTGCCTCGATGCGCGCGGCCGCGTTTCATCGGCAGCGCTTGCCTCGTCCAGCGGACACAGACGGCTCGACGAGGCGGCGCTGAAATGGATCCGCTCCGCCCGCTTCAGCCCCGCGACACAGGACGGCGCGCCGGTCCCGGTTTGCGACTTTCCCGTCGACTACGAATGGCGCCTTGAGGACGCTCGCTGACCCCTTTCGCTCCATCCATGGTGGGTGGAGCGGCGCCGGCAACGCACAAGACGCCCCGCGATAGCCGGTCTCCTCGCGCCTCTTCCTGCCCGGAAGAGGCGCTTTTCTTTTCGGGTCCGCGCGACGTAGGGTTTTGAATGACCCGCTCGCCTGAACCCGCCCCTGCCGTCTCCCCCGCACTCACAGCTGCCTTCGGACCCATGGTCGAGACAGCCGACATGAAGCGGGAGATCAAGGCCGGCCTGTTTGCGATTGCGCGCGTCTGCGGCTGGACGCCGGGCGAGATCCGCTGGCGGGACCGCCCGATGACGTGGCACTGGGTCGACATGGCGCGCGCGGAGGAGCGGTTGACAATCCTCATCGGCGCCGACGCACGGCTCCTCGCCCTGTCGCGCGGAACCGGCGGAGAGCCGACGATGGACTTCGTCGACGATGAAGGGTTTGCGCGCGCCGCCGCCGAGCACCTACCCGCCTTCGCGGTCCTGCGCGCCGACGACCTCCGGTGCGATCTGTCAGACGCCGACCGCGCCTTCCTGCGTCAGCAGCCCGGCATGGCCTACAACCTGACCTACTGGCGCCCGCGCACCGTCGGCGATGTCGTGTTCAACTGGTGGGACTGAGGGGCGCGCCCTTCCTTCACCGCTCGATACAGAGCCATTCCGGGCCAGGCGAACCAAATAGAGCACCACCAATGAACGGTCCCCGTGTCGCTACCAACCGGGATTCCGGGGATGCGCTGCGCTTACCCCCCGAATGACGGCGCCGCGTCTACCGCCCGAACTTCTTGAAGCTGATCTTCTTGGGCTCGAGGCTGTCGACGCCGAGGCGGCGCTTCTTGTCTTCGAGGTAGGAGGAGAAGTCACCCTCGAACCATTCGACGTGGCTGTTGCCCTCGAACGCGAGGATGTGGGTCGCCACGCGGTCGAGGAACCAGCGGTCGTGGGTGATGATGACGGCGCAACCGGGGAAGTTGTCGAGCGCGTCTTCCAGGGCCTGCAGCGTTTCGACGTCGAGGTCGTTGGTCGGTTCGTCGAGCAGCAGCACGTTGCCGCCCTCGCGCAGCATCTTGGCGAGGTGGACGCGGTTGCGTTCACCGCCCGAGAGCTGGCCGACCTTCTTCTGCTGGTCCGAGCCCTTGAAGTTGAAGGCGCCCAGATAGGCGCGGCTGGGCCGTTCGATGCCGCCGACATCGATGATGTCGAGGCCGCCCGAGACTTCCTGCCAGACCGTGTTGTTGGCGTTAAGGCTGTCGCGCGACTGGTCGATATACCCAAGCTTGACGGTCTCGCCGACGCGGAACGAACCGCCATCGGGATCCTCGCGCTTGGTGATCATCTTGAACATCGTCGTCTTGCCCGCGCCGTTGGGGCCGATGACGCCGACAATGCCGCCCGGCGGCAGCTTGAAGGTCAGATCCTCGATCAGCAGCTTGTCGCCGAACGCCTTGTTGATGTGCTCGGCTTCGATGACCACCGAGCCGAGGCGCGGGCCGGGGGGAATGCGGATCTGGGCCGTCGTGACGCGCTCGCGCTCGGCCTCGGACGCCTTCTCCTCATAGCGGGCGATACGCGCCTTGGACTTGGCCTGGCGCGCCTTGGCGTTG
Source organism: uncultured Rhizobium sp. (assembly GCA_964407665.1). GTDB lineage: Bacteria > Pseudomonadota > Alphaproteobacteria > Caulobacterales > Hyphomonadaceae > CAYOWK01. The sequence continues at coordinate 32,493 of CAYOWK010000029.1, forward strand.
GAGCGAACCCATTCGAGTTCCTTGGCCATTGAGCGCTTGCGGCCCTCGTCCTCGCGCGCTTCCTGCGCCAGGCGCTTGGCCTTCTTGTCGAGCCAGGCGGAGTAGTTCCCTTCGTAGGGAATGCCCTGCCCGCGATCGAGCTCGAGGATCCAGTTGGTGATCTGGTCGAGGAAGTAGCGGTCGTGGGTGACGAGGATGACGCAACCCGGGAAGTCGGTCAGGTAGTTCTGCAGCCAGGCCACCGATTCTGCATCGAGGTGGTTGGTCGGTTCGTCCATCAGGATCATGTCCGGCTTCGAGAGCAGCAGGGCGCAGATGGCGACACGGCGAATCTCACCGCCCGACAGGTTTGCAGCCATCGCTTCCGGCGGCGGGCAGCCGAGCGCGTTCATCGCCATCTCGATCCGGCTGTCGATATCCCAGGCGTTGGCGGCGTCGATCTTCTCCTGAAGGACGGTCATCTCCTCCATCAACTCGTCGGTGTAGTTCTCGCCCAGCTCCATCGAGATCGCATTGAAGCGCTCGACCATCTGCTTCTCGGGACACTTCTCGGCAATGTTTTCGAACACGGTCTTCGAGGCGTCGAGTTTCGGCTCCTGCGGCAGGTAGCCGATCTTGATGCCCGCCATCGGCCGCGCTTCGCCGCCATGGTCCTTGTCCTCGCCCGCCATGATCCGCAGCAGCGAGGATTTACCCGAACCGTTGACGCCCACGACGCCGATCTTGGCGTTGGGCAGGAACGACAGGTGGATGTTCTCGAACACCTTCTTGCCGCCCGGATAAACCTTCGTGAGGCCTTCGAGCTGGTAGACGTACTGATAGGCGGCCATGGGACCCGTCCTCGGACATATCGGGAAGTCGCACACCCGGTGACCACGGGGCGCGATTGCGGGTGCTAGATGACAAGCCCGGGCCGATAGATCAAGCGCGAGGCCGGGCCTGCCGGTGACATTCGACGCCTTTTGCCGCAGAGTTACAGCCGGGAACGGGACAATGGAGACGGGTTCATGCGCATCGCCGCCCTAGCTCTTGCATGCGCGACTTCGGCATTTCTGGCCGCCTGCGGGGAAAAAACCGGGCCCGTCTCGGACGTGACGCCAGAAACGACAGCGCCCGCCGACCTGTCCAGCACAGCCGAGCCGGCAGCCGCAGCGCCGACAGGCGCCTGCACCTCCGGCTTCCTGCCTGAGACCGGCCTGTGCGCCGATCCCGCTCCCGACCTGTTCATTGCGATCAACACCGGCCTGCAGCCCTTTGATCCCGCCTGCGTCTGGAAGACGGTCGAGGTGCCCACCTCCGATACAACCGCCCTGCTCTTCCGGACACAGGACTGCTCGGCGAAGGGCTGGGAAGCCGATGCCTTCCGCTGGACCGACGGTTCGGTGTGGGCGGGACCCGCCTCCCTGCCAGACGATCCTGACATCCGGTCGCTGACCGTCTTTGACCTGCCGCCCGGCGAGACGGCGGACCAGGCTGCGCTTGCCACGCTATCCACAGCGCCGCCCGAACAGCGCGACAATTGCATTGTCCAGGAGCGGCCCGGCGTCGTCCTGGCGGGCCGGGCCTTCGAACTCGCGCCAACGCCTGAACTGCTCGAAGCGCTGGAAGCGGCGAACCCGGGCGATCTGTTCGACGCCTGCGGGGCCTATGGCCTGACGGACGCCGTGCAGATCTGGGAAGCCCGCCCAACCCGCGCCCTCTTCCACAGCCTCGGACAGGACGACCCGATGTGGGATCCGGCCAGCTATACTTTCTACGTCAAGGGCGGCGACGGCGTCTGGCGCAAGGACGGCTAGACACAGATCAGCCCGGCAATCGGGATTGACGTAACGTAATCAGGTATCTGGTCAGAGACGCGACTCTGTGAAAATGTCCGCGCCCGAGCGTCCCGGAAGAGAACGCCGGACCGATCAGTCGAGGGAGAATTCATCCATGGCATCAGCCCAAGCTGCTCCGGCGGGCGCCGAAGCACGTCCGGACAAGACACCTGCCTATTCCTGGCTGGTGCTGGCCGTCCTGACGTTCATCTACACGTTCAACTTCCTCGACCGCCAGCTCATGTCGATCCTGACCGAGCCGATCAAGAACGAGATGGGCCTTACCGACAGCCAGATGGGCCTGCTGGGCGGCATCTACTTCGCAGCCTTCTACACGATCATCGGCGTGTTCGTCGGCTTCTTCGCCGACCGGTTCAGCCGCAAATGGATTCTGGTCACCGGCTCGACCCTGTGGTCCGCCTTCACGGCCGCGTGCGGCGTCGCCCACGTCTATCCGGCCCTGATGGTCGCCCGCATGGGTGTCGGCGTCGGTGAGGCGGCAGGCGCGCCGCCCTCCTACTCGATCATTTCCGATTACTTCCCGGCCAGCCGCCGCGGCATGGCGCTCGGCGTGTTCTCGCTGGGCGTTCCGTTCGGCATGGCCATCGCCGCCCTGGTGGGGCCGCTGTTCGTGCAGCACGGCGATTTCGCATTCGGCGACACGCTGATCCCGGGCTGGCGCATGGCCTTCATCTCCATCGGCGTCGCCGGCATCCTCGCCACTGTCGTTCTGGCCGTGATTGTCCGCGAGCCGAAGCGCGGCGCGCAGGAGGTCAAACTCGACGTCCACATGGAGGAAGCGCCCACCACGGCGCTCGACAAGCCCGGCTTCTTCAAGACCGCAGGCTCGTTCTTCGGCCGCCCGGTCCTCCTGTTCACGGCCCTTGGATGCGGCGCCTCGGCCTTTGTCGGCTATGGCGTTCTCAACTGGACGGCGCCGTTCCTGACACGCGCCAAGGGTATCAACATGGGCGAGATCGCCCTGTGGTACAGCCTTGAGCTTGCCGTCTGCATGGGCGTCGGCACCTGGCTCGCCGGCGCCATCGCAGACTGGCTCTCGAAGCGCGCGAAGATCTGGTACGCCCTCGTACCGATGATCGCACTGAGCTGCGCCGTGCCCTTCTATCTGGGCTTTGTCTGGGCGCCGACCTGGCAGATGTCTCTGGCTTTCCTGGCCATCCCGACGCTGCTGAACAACGCCTATCTCGCCCCGGCTCTTGCGGTCGTCCAGAACTCGGTGAAGCCGGAACAGCGCACCATGTCGGGCGCGCTGCTGCTGATGGTTCTGAACCTGATCGGCCTCGGCCTCGGCCCGACCTTCGTTGGTACGATGTCGACCAACTTCACCATCGACGGCATCGCCAGCTCGCTCGGGGTCACCATCGAACAGGCCACGCAATACGCCAGCATGTCGACGGCACAGCTTGCGGAGCTTGCTCCCGAAGTCGTCGCCGGCATCAAGTCTGCCGGAGCGATCGGCCTGCAATCGGCGCTCTATGCCCTCGCCCCGTTCTATGGGGTGGCCATTCTGATGCTGATCTTCGAGGGCTTCTTCCTGTCCCGCGAACAGAAGCGCGCCTGAGCCTGACAGGTCACCGTCCCATCCCCTGAGCTGTGGTCTTGATACCGCCGCGGTTCAGGGGACAGACTGCCCCACCACCAGACGACCAGAGGGGACGTCCCATGCGCCTTGCACTCCTTGCCGCCGCCAGCCTGCTCGCCGCCGCAGCTTGCGCATCGCCGCCCGCTCCTGAACCTGCACCGGGGGAGACGGCGCCGGCCCCTGTCATCGCTGGGGGATATGCACCCGCGGGCGAAACGGGCCCCGACTACGCGGCAGCCGAGGCGCTGGCGATCCAGACGATCTACGAACGCAACCCGCAGCGCGGCCTCGTGAAGTCCAAGACGGCGGAGGTTCAGGTCGTCGCCGGCCTGAACTACCGGTTCCAGATCACCATGACGAGCGGCGCAGTCTACGACGTCACCGTCTACCGCGACCTGCAGGGCAAGCTCTCGGTCACCAACTACGCGGTCACACCAAGACCTGGCTAGAACGCGCGATCGGCGCTCCTGCGCTTCCTCCCGGCTTCGCATCACAAAATGCGGCGTGACGCAGCGTTCGCCAGCTGTCGCGTTCTGGCGTGCGGTCAGAGCTGGCTGTACGCTTCTCGTCACAGTCGATGCGCCCGTCAGCGGCGCACGCAGGGGAGTGAATCATGCCCGCACCACGCCGCTCACCGGCCGGATATCCTGCGCCTGCCCGAACCGCCACATCGGTGACCGCCGCGTTTAGGGCCGCCGCACTGATGACCGGCCTGCTGCTGTCCGCCTGCAGTCCCGCGCCCGGCGCCTCGTCCACGCCTGAACCAGCGCCCGCCGCCGACCTGTCGGTCAAGCCAGACGAACGCACCGCGCTCGACGCCTACATCGCCAAGCCGGACCCGGCCTACAAATGGGAGCGCGTCGCGAGCTATCCCGGCGACGGCTACACCACGCACGTGCTTGAGCTCACCTCCCAGTCCTGGCGCACCGAAGCGGATGTCGACCGGCCGGTTTGGACGCACTGGATGACGGTGGTGGCGCCCGACGAAGTGAAGCACGACAAGGCGCTGCTGTTCATCTGGCAGGGCGACAATGGCGATCCGGCCCCTGAAAAGGCGCAGGATCGCTCCGTCCGTATGGCGATGGAGACCGGAACGGTGGTGGCGGAAGTCGGCATGGTGCCCAACCAGCCGCTCTACTTCACCGATTCACCCGATGTGGCGCGCTATGAGGACGATCTCATCGCCTATTCGCGCGTGAAGCACTTCAACACCAAGGACGACGAGTGGCTGGTTCGCCTCGCCATGGTGAAATCCGGCGTGAAGGCCATGGATGCGACCCAGGAGTTCATGGCCTCAGAGGCGGGCGGCAAGGTGACGATCAACCAGTTCGTGGTCGCCGGCGCGTCCAAGCGCGGCTGGACGACGTGGCTGGTCGGGGCGGTGGACGAGCGCGTCATCGCCATCATGCCGACCGTCATCGATGCCCTGAATTCCGAAGCCATCACGAAGCGGCATTACGAGGTGCTGGGCTTCTTTGCGCCGTCGCTCGGCGACTACGTCAGTCACGGCCTGTTCCCGCACAAGATCGGAACGCCGGAATACCAGGCCGTGCTGGCGATCGAGGACCCCTACAACTACCGCGCGCGCGGACGGCTCACGATCCCGAAGTTCATCGTCAATGCATCGGGCGACCAGTATTTCCACCCTGACAACTCGCAGCACTATTACGGCGCGATGCCCGAGGAGAAGCGGCTGCGCTATGTCGAGAACGCCGCGCACAACCTCGCCGGGTCGGACGCCATCGACTCGATGCTGGCCTTCTATGAAGCCGTCATCACGGGCACGCCGCGACCCGAATACTCATGGACGAAGGGCGCGGATGGGACGCTGACCGTCACGGCGGAGGAAACGCCGACGTCGGTCACGCTGTGGCAGGCTCACAACCCCGAAACCCGCGACTTCCGCGTCGAGCATCTCGGCAAGGCTTACGCGGCAACGCCGCTGGAGCGGCAGGCGGACGGAACGTGGGTGGCGAAGGTCGATCCGCCAGCGACCGGCTTCACCGCCTTCTTTGTGGAGCTGAGCTGGGACAAGGGTCTTTCAGCGCCCTTCAAGTTCACCACCGAAGTCAGCGTTCTTCCCGACACCCTTCCCTACAAGTGGGAGGACGCCGCGGCGCAATATGCAGGCACAAAGAAGTAGGCGTCTGGCGTCAGACGATGTCGGTGCAGAACGCCAGCAGCAGCACGATGGGAAGGGGAATTCCGATAAGCCAGAGGAGTCCTGCGCGCATGGGTCCGGGTCTCCATCTGGGTCAGGCGCTCACCAGCGCGTCCCGGACCAAACGTCGGTCTGAGCCGCAGGGTTCCATTCCAGGAGCGTCAGCCGTCGGCGGGCCGGGGGTCAGTCCTGCATCATGGCGCGGCAGATGGCCTCGAGACCGGCCGCGTCGACCTCATCGAATGCGGCGAAATCGGTTGAATCCACGTCGAGGACAGCGACCAGCACACCCGCCCCATCGAACACCGGCACGACAATCTCCGAGTTCGAGCGGCTGTCGCAGGCAATGTGGCCCGGGAAGGCGTGCACGTCCGGCACGATGATCGTTGCGCCCTGCTCCGCGCAGGCTCCGCACACGCCCTTGCCGAACGGAATGCGCAGGCAGCCGAGCGTTCCCTGGTAAGGCCCGACCACGAGCTCCCGCGCCTTCAAGGGATCGACTTCGTAGAAACCGCACCAGAAGAAGCGCGGTGCGAACGCCTGCGCCAGAAGGCTCGCCGTTGTTGCAAACCGCGCCGTGCGCGAGGTCTCACCCGCAGTCACGGCGCGTATCTCAACCGCCAGCGCGGCGTAGCGCTCGCGCTTGTCAGCGGGCCAGTCGTAGGTCTGTTCAGCCATGGCGGTGAATTAGCTGGATCGCCGGCGGCGGTCGAGACCCATCAGGGCTTGGCGAGCTGGGTGAAGATCTTGTCCAGCGTGGCGGCGAACGCCGCGCGCTCCGGGCCGTCAAAGGCCTCGATGATCGCTGTCAGGCGATGGACCGGGTCCTTCTCGAGCAGCTGACGCCCGCTCGGCGAGAGATCGATGCGGCGGACGCGGCGGTCCTCGCTGTCAGCCTCGACCTCGACCAGCTTCTTGCGCGCCAGGGAAGCGACGGCGCGCGAAGCGGGAGCGTGGGTGACCCCAAGATAGTCGGCCACGCCGCCCACCGTGCGGGCCTGGCGGCCAGCGCGCGCCAGATAGCGCAGGACGGCCCACTGCCCCGGGTGAACGGCCTTTGGGCCACGGTCGTCGTAAACCGCACGGGCCGTCTGTTCCAGAAGCCTGGCAATGACGCTTGCGTCCACCTGATATCCCCTCGAGTCCCGGCAGCCCCCCGCCTGCTCACTTAACGCATTCCTTATATTCAAACGGTGCGCGCGCAAGGCGGAACGCGGAGTGCTGGACTTGAAGTATCGTCAAGTAAAACAAGTTGATTGATCTCAATGCACAGCCGGAAACATCCAGTCTGTCTTGGATGACTTGAAGACTGCGGTTGCGCCAGTTTGACGCATAACGCTTACGTCAACCGCATGACGCCGCGTAAACACTTCGCTTTGCTTGAAAAAAGGGCAGCTAGACTGGAGCGGGTGAAGGGAATCGAACCCTCGTCTTAAGCTTGGGAAGCTTCTGCTCTACCATTGAGCTACACCCGCGCGCCGTGAGACCGTCTACCATCGATCAGGCGCCCGTCACAATGCTTCGCAAACGGGCGCTTACGCTGCCTATCCGCGCCTTCCCTTACGTCAGCCTGCACCGAACCGCTTGTTCACACACGGAAAAATGCCTTCTGTAGCGGTTTTCCTCTTGACCGCGAGGGCGGCTGCGTCCTGAGGTTGCAGCCATGAGCGCTGACAGCGCATTCGTGATTTTTGGCGCGACGGGCGACCTTGCCCGGCGGATGCTGTTCCCGTCTCTCTACTTCCTCGACATGGATGGCCTGCTGCCGGCCGGATTGCGCATCATCGGCGCCGCCCGCTCCGCCCACACAGGCGAGGAATTCCAGGACCTTGTCCTCGAAGCCGTGACAGATCGCGCCGGCTCGTTCTTCTCCGCCGAGGTCTGGGACCGCTTTGCGAGGCGCCTGATCTTCTGCGGCGGCGATGCATCCGACCCCAGGAGCTACGAGCAGCTCACGCGCTGCATGGGCGAGGTCTCGGACGCCACCTTCTATCTCTCCACATCCCCCGCCCTTTATGCTCCCATCGTGCATGGCCTGGCCTCGCAGGGACTGAACCGGGCGCCTAACCGCGTGGTGGTGGAAAAGCCCATTGGCCGGAACCTCGCCACCTACAACGAGATCAACGCCGCCATCGGCGAGCACTTCTCGGAAAACCGGATCTTCCGGATCGATCACTACCTGGGCAAGGAAACCGTCCAGAACCTCATCGCCCTGCGCTTCGCCAACGCGCTGTTCGAGCCGCTCTGGAACCGGTCTGCCATCGACCATGTCCAGATCAGCGTCGCCGAGACGATCGGGGTGGAGGGCCGCTTCGGGTATTACGACGATTACGGGGCGACCCGAGACATGGTGCAGAACCATCTGCTCCAGCTGCTCTGCCTCACCGCGATGGAGCCGCCCGCCAACATGCGGGCCGAAAGCCTGCGCGACGAGAAGGTCAAGGTTCTGCGCTCGCTGCGCCCGATCACGGACACCGAGCTCACGGCAAAAACCGTGCGGGGCCAGTACGCGCGCGGCGTGGCGGACGGAAAACCCGTGCCCGGCTACACGGAGGAGGAAGGCGGAAAACCCTCCTCCACCGAGACGTTCGTCGCCCTGTGCGCCCACATCGACAACTGGCGCTGGGAGGGCGTGCCCTTCTACCTGCGGACCGGCAAGCGGATGCCTTCGCGATCGTCGCAGATCGTCGTCCAGTTCCGCGACGTGCCGCACTCCATCTTCGGCTCCACCCACCTCACCGCCAACCGGCTCACCATCCGGCTGCAGCCTGAGGAGGACGTCTCCCTCCTCATCATGAACAAGACGCCGACGCTGGGCGAATACCAGCTGCAGCCGCTGTCGCTGAACCTCAGCCTGCTGGACGCCTTCAAGGGCCAGGCCCGCCGCCGCATCGCCTATGAGCGCCTGATGCTGGAGGCCATCACCAACAACTCCACGCTCTTCGTGCGGCGCGACGAGGCCGAGGCCGCCTGGCTCTGGATCGACCGCATCATGGAAGGCTGGAACCGTATTGGCATGAAGCCCGCCCCCTATGCCGCCGGAACATGGGGGCCTGCAGGCGCCTTCGCGCTGACAGAGCGCAACGGACACAACTGGCAGGAATAAGACCCGAGATCATGAGCCCGCCCAGATGAGCGACTGCAGATGACCATTGAGGAGACACGGTTCACCGAGCGCCGGAAGCTGTTCACCGCCCTCGCGACCGACATCTGCGAAAACCTGACCGTAGCTGTGAAGAAGCGCCGCAAGGCGTCGATGGCGCTGGCCGGCGGCACGACTCCCGGCCCGGTCTACGAGATCCTGTCCAACCTTCCCGCGCCCTGGGAGAAGGTCAGCCTGACCGTCACGGACGAGCGCTGGGTGTCGCCGGAAGACCCCGCCTCCAACGAATACCTCATCCGCGACCAGCTCATCCGCCGCCGCGCCGCCGAGGCGACGTTCGTGCCCTTCAAGACCAACCACGCGCGGCCCGCCGCCGCCGCCGCCACGACCGAGCGCCGCCTTGCGCCGCTGTTCCCGTTCGACATCTGCCTGCTTGGCATGGGGCCGGACGGGCACATCGCCTCTCTCATCCCCGGCGCAGAAGGATTCGACACCGGTTCGGATCCTGATTTCGAGAAGAAGCTGTGCGGCGTCCATGCCCACGGCGCCGCCGGCTCGGCCGACCGTCTCAGCCTCACGATGCACGGCATTCTCTCTTCTCGCCGTATCATCCTCCTGTTCATGGGACAGGAGAAACTGAACATCTTCAACGAGGCAAAGGAAGGCCGCGGAACGTCCCCGGTCCGCCACCTGCTCGCGCAGAAGAAGACGCCGGTTCATACCTTCTGGGCGCCTTGAACGCCTGCGCGTACCTGGGTCCCGGCCCGGATCTGACATAAGGCGCCAGCCCGGCGCCTGCGCCGTTGCAAGGCGCCCCTGCCCTCTCCGCCTTGCCCCTGTCACGCAAAGGGGCGACACAGACCATCCACGCCCAGGCCGAAGACTCGCAAGGCTCGATCATGATCCCCCTGCACCCCGTCATCGCAGACGTCACCGCCCGCATCGTCGAGCGCAGCCGGCCCACGCGCACGGCCTATCTCGCCCGCATCGAGGCTGCCCGGAACTCGGGGCCGGACCGGTCGCACCTCTCCTGCGGCAACCTCGCCCACGCCTTTGCAGCGCAACCTCTGGGCGACAAGCTGATGATGCGGGGACGCGCCGCCAATATCGGCATCGTCACCTCCTACAACGACATGCTGAGCGCGCATCAGCCCTTCAAGGACTACCCCGACATCATCCGCGACGAGGCCCGCAAGGCGGGCGGCACGGCTCAGGTCGCCGGCGGCGTGCCCGCCATGTGCGATGGCGTCACGCAGGGCCGCCCCGGCATGGAGCTGTCGCTGTTCTCGCGCGACGTCATCGCGCTCTCTACCGCCGTCGCCCTCAGCCACGAAGCGTTCGACGCCAGCCTGATGCTGGGCACGTGCGACAAGATCGTGCCGGGCCTCGTCATCGGCGCCCTCTCGTTCGGCCATCTGCCGATCATTTTCTCCCCGGCCGGACCGATGCCATCCGGCATCCCCAACAAGCAGAAGGCCGCCGTGCGCGAGCGCTTCGCGCTGGGCGTCGCCACGCGCGAGGAGCTGCTGGAGGCCGAGGCCGCGAGCTATCACAGCGCGGGCACCTGCACTTTCTACGGCACCGCCAACTCCAACCAGATGATGATGGAGCTGATGGGGGTGCACATCCCCGGCACCGCCTTCATCAATCCCGGCACGCCGCTGCGCGACGCGCTGGTGCGCGCCTCGGCCCGCCGCTGCATCGAGCTGGCCGCCAGCCGCGACCGCCCGTTCGCGCACATCCTGGATGAACGCGCCTTCGTCAACGCGCTGGTGGGTCTGATGGCGACCGGCGGCTCCACCAACCACGCGCTCCATATTCCGGCGATGGCGGCAGCGGCGGGCATCGTCATCGACTGGCAGGATTTCGCCGAGATCTCGCACGCCACGCCGCTGCTGGCCCGCGTCTATCCCAACGGCCCCGCCGACGTGAACATGTTCCACGCAGCCGGCGGCATGGGCTTCCTCACCCGCGAGCTTCTGGCGCTCGGCCTCCTGCACCCCGACACCCTGACCAATGCAGGCACGGGCCTTGCCGCCTACACGATGGAACCGTGGATGGACGGCGAAACGCTCGCCTGGCGCCCTGCCCCCGAGCGGTCTCTGGACGAAACCATCCTGCGCCCCGGAACCGACCCGTTCGAGCGCGAGGGCGGGCTGCGTCTCGTCGACGGCACGCTGGGGCGAGGCGTCATCAAGGTCTCGTCGGTTCCGCCTGACCGCCGCATCATCGAGGCGCCCGCCGCCGTATTCGACACGCAGGAGGCCTTCCTCGACGCCTTCAAGCGTGGCGACCTCAACCGCGACGTGGTCGCCATTGTCCGCTTCCAGGGCCCGCGCGCCAACGGCATGCCGGAGCTGCACAAGCTGACGCCCTCCCTCACCGCCCTGCAGAACAAGGGCTATCGCGTCGCCCTCGTCACGGACGGACGCATGTCCGGTGCATCGGGCGCCGTGCCAGCCGCCATTCACGTCAAGCCCGGCGCCGACGATGGCGGCCCGCTGGCGCGCGTGATGGATGGCGACTTGATCGAACTCAACTCCGACACCGGCCGTCTGGACTTGAAGGTGGAGGCGCACGTGCTCGCCGCACGGCCCACCGCACTCACCCCGCCTTCCGAAGCGGGCTGGGGCCGCGAGCTGTTCGCCCCGTTCCGGGCGGCGGCGCTCGACCCCGAAGCCGGGGGAGGTATCTTTGCGCTGATGGGGAGACAGACGTCATGACCACGCCCATGTCCATCGACGACATCATGCATCGCCAGCCGGTGATCCCCGTGCTGACCGTGGAGACGCTCGAGCGCGCCGTCCCGCTGGCCGAGGCGCTGGTCGCGCAGGGGCTCCCGGTTCTGGAAGTCACGCTGCGCACGCCCGCTGCGCTCGACGTCATCCGGGCCATGGCCAATGTGCCGGGCGCCATCGTCGGCGCAGGCACCGTGCTGACGCCTGCACAGGCCGAGCGCGCGGCTCTGGCGGGCGCCCAGTTCATCGTCACGCCTGGGCTGTCGGCTGAAACGGTCGCCGCCGCCGCGAAGGCGCACATCCCGATCCTGCCGGGGGTCGCCACGCCCACCGAGATCATGGCCGGCCTGTCCCTCGGGCTGAACCGCTTCAAGTTCTTCCCCGCCGAACAGGCCGGCGGCCGCAAGATGCTGGACGCCCTGCACGGCCCGTTTGCCGACGTGAAGTTCTGCCCCACCGGCGGCATCGGCTTCGATCTGGTGGAAAGCTACCTCGCCCTGCCCAATGTGATCTGCGTCGGCGGCGGCTGGATCGCTCCAAAGCGGCAGGTGGAAGAAGCCGCCTGGAGCGAGATCCGCTACGAGGCGGCCCGCGCCGCCGCCATGAAGCGGATGTAGGCGTTAGAGCCGGATCGACATTGGTGGAATCGCATCGCGATCCAACCAATGTCGTGAATCCGTCTCCAATCATGCTCTACCCGGCCTGTGCGCCGGATGACAACGCCACCCACAGAGCCGTTGCGATGGCGATCACGACGCCTAGTGTCGGACCGGCAGCGCCTGTGCGGAATTTGCGAAGCATGGACACGCCCTTCCCTTTTGTGGCCGGCCAGTTGGAACTGGAGGCGGCCGTTTGCTGAACGTAGGGGTGCTCGCCAGCAGGCGCGGCGGGTGACAGATTACTCGGCGGCGGCGGCGAATTCGTCGTCGAAGACCTGCTCGATCGTCAGCCCGAACAGACGGGCGATCCGGAAGGCCAGCGGCAGCGAGGGATCGTACTTCCCCGTCTCGATGGCGTTGATGGACTGCCTGGACACGTCGAGCCGTTCGGCAAGATCGGCCTGGCTCCAGCTCCGTTCGGCGCGGAGCACGCGGATGCGGTTCTTCATGTGTCTCAGCCGAACTCGCGTTTCGCCATCAGGCGCCCGGGAACCAGGGCCAGCGCCCAGATCGGGAAGGCCGCCCACAGCTCGACGTGCGGGACCAGGCCGAACATGTCGAGGAAGCCGTAGACCGAGCACACCGACAGCGTCGCCATGGTCGCCCAGCGATAGGAATACGACAGGCACGCGCGCTGGAATTCGTCGGTCTCTTCCTTGTTCAGCAGGCCTATGGCGCGCACCGACAGCAGGACCGGCAGGGCCGGCGCGATGGCAATGGCCCAGGCCAGCGGTCCGGTCGGCTCATAGGTGTTCCACACAGAGACCGCCGCCAGCAGCAGGACCACATAGCCGAACATGGCCGGCAGGAAGCGGCGCAGATAGCGCTGGATCGCCTTGCTGGCCGGGCGCTCCATCCCGCGAGCGACCATGATGCGGTGCGGCGTCTGCGCGATGCCGACCAGCAGCAGGGTAAAGCCGATCACGGCTGCGCCGCCCGCAATGGTCCCAGGCATCCCGTCCATCCGGGTCTTCACGTAGGCCAGCACGGCGACCATCGCGACCACCGCAATGAACAAGCCGAGCGCCCACAGCGCCCAGAACGTGGCGCCGAGCCGGCCCGGTTGATCCCTTGTCTCAGCCTCGGTCATATCAAGTCTCCTTGTCTTCATGACAAGGAAACATGACACGCCAATTGTGTCAAGCGACCCTTACAAAAAGTCGTGGTCGCTTGGCATTGAGGTTCAGGCGCTGTCGATCACCCCGGCAACAGCTTCAGGAACGCGCCGTCCTCGAACTGCACCGCGCGGGGGCGCATGCCTTCCAGGATGCGGTTGGCCTGGCGGACGACCACCAGCCGCTTCGAGCGGATCAGATAGAGCCGCTGGTGACCTGCGCCCGCCGCCATAACGATGTCCTGCTTCAGCGCCTCCGGCCCCAGCGAGGCCTCGTCAACGCCTGCGCGCGGACCCGGCCCGATGATCCCCGGACGCAGCAGCCACCACGACAGGCCATAGCCGGGATTGGCGGCGGACGGCGTAAACAGGGCATCCATCACGGCGGGGTCGGCGCCTTTTCCACCGTCCAGAACCCACTGGCCGAACTTCGCCCAGTTGCGGGCGCTGAAATGCGCGCCCTGCGGCAGGAACGGATTGTCGTCCGCCCCGCGCCGCCACGTCGTGGGCGCCACGCCGATGGGATCGAAGATGCGCTTCTGCATCCAGCCGACCAGTTCCGTCGACTGGCCCGCCGCCTTCAGCTTGCGCACCATGATCTCGCCAAAGCACTGGAACGGCGTCGGCCCGTACTTGAACACGGCGCCGGGATCGCTGGCGGCGGCGGCGCGCACGGCGTCTGCATAGGGCTCGGGACGCGCCGTGGGACTGTCGATTGCGAGGCCAGATGTCAGCGTCAGCAGATGGCGAAGGGTGATACGGCTGCGGCGCGGATCGCCCTTCCACTCGGTGATGGTCTTCGAGGCCAGCTCGTCGATTTTCAGCAGGCCGTCGGCGGAGGCGCACGCCGCCATGATTCCCGTGAAGCTTTTCGTGCCGGAGGCGAGCTCCCAGCCAGCGTCCGGCCCGCCCGGTTCGGGATAGTCCTCGAACAGCGTCTGTCCGTCCCGCATCACCAGCATCGAGACGCCCCGCCGTTCGGCCGAGTACGCCGCCGCAGCTGCGTAAGCGCCCGTCTGCGGCGAGTAGCTGGCCCTCTGGGCCGCGGCGCGCATCTGCATGCACGCACCCGATGCAACAGCCAGCCCCGCGCCCGTCACACCGGTCAGTAGATCGCGACGGGAAAACCGCATGAAGGCTCCGGGAAGTGGATCGCACCCCTCTACGCGTGATTCATGTGCCGGGTTTGGCCGGCCTGTATCATTTTGTAACGGCCTCACACGACCGGGCGGCCGGCGCAAACGGCCTCAACCGCCAACAGGTACGAAATACTTGGACAGCTTCAGGCCTTGACCCTGGTAGGTCGCATAGGAGCCTGCAGCGCCGTAAGGCACATCCGGCGGCGCTGTCATCTTCTCGAAGACCAGGCGCCCAACCGGCTGGCAATCCTCGAGAATGAAGGGCACGTCGCGCGATCGCACCTCCAGCACGGCCTTTCCGACCTTCTGGTTCACCCCGAACCCGGGATCGAAAAAGCCGGCATAGTGGGCCCGGAACTCGCCCAGCTCGGGCGCTATCGGGGCCATCTCGGCGGCCTCGTTGACTGGGATCACGATCGCCTCCTTCGATGCCAGAATGTAGAACTCGCCGGGATCGAGCACGATGCGGCCGTTGCGGGCGCGCACGGGCTCCCAGTAGTCATCGACGCCGTGCGTGCCGATCGACTTGAGGTCGATCACGCCCGAGTGCCGCTTGGCGCGATAGCCAACTACGCCATTCGCGGTCGGATGCAGGTCGAGGCTGAAGGTCATGTCGCGCACCGCCGTCTGCGGTCCGCGACGCGCGCGCAATTGCAGCAGCCGGTCGCCCTTGCGCGCCAGCACCGAAAACGTGCGCGGGCTGATCTCGGCGTAGAGCGGGCCGGCGTATCCGGCCGGCACGGCGTCGAACGCACGGGCGTGATCGCAGACAGACCGCACGAACACGTCGATACGCCCGGTCGAGCTTTTCGGGTTGGCCGCCGCCGACAGGTCCGGCGGCAGGGCCAGAGTCTCCTGCAGCGGCACGAGATAGACACAGCCCGTCTCCAGCACCGCCCCGCGCGTCAGGTCCAGCGTGTGCATCAGCAGACTGCCGTCCAGCCGCTCGGCCACCGTGCTGGCGCCCGGCAGGAAGGACGACCGCAGCCGGTACGCCACATCGCCGAGCCGCAGGTCGAGTGAGGCGGGCTGAACCTGGTCCGGCTCGATCCCCTGCTCCGCCGCAATCGCGCGCGAGGCGACAAGCGCCTTCAGCTCACGGTCTGGCAGCACGCCGAGCGGAAGGTCTTTTGCCGTGCTCATGGCTGGTCTCCGGACATCGCTTCAGCAGGACCGATGAACCGCTGGCTGGTTTCAGCGAACAGCTCCATCGCCTCGCACCGGATGGCATGGGCCGCGAGCGACGGCCAGCCCGCGATCTGGAAGCGTGCGCCGTGCGCCTCGCCGATGAAGCGAAGAACAGCGGCGACCATGATGTCGGCATGGCTCATCTGGGCGCCCATCCACCATTCGCTGTCATGGGCCGCGCGATCCGTCTCCAGCAAGTCGAGCACCGCGCGGATCTGCGCCTCGCAGCGCGCCTCCCACATCGGCGTCACCCGGCCATGCACGGCGCGCTCATAGACCAGCGAGACCGCCTTGTCGGCCGCGCCGCTGGCCAGCGCGCACACCTTCATGGCCCGGCGCCGCTGCGGGCCGGATCGCGGAGACAGCGCCCGCTCCGGCCCCACCATCTCGTCCAGCGCGTCGAGAATGGCCATGCTCTCGATCAGCACCTCGCCATCGTCCAGCACCAGGGTGGGTACACGGCGCAGCGGGTTGAACTCCGCCACCTTCTCCGCGTCTCCAAACGTCGACCACGGGCGATGCTCGAACGCTAGGCCATAGACTTTCAGCGCAATAGCCACGCGCCGCACGAAGGGGCTGTCGTACTGGCCAATCAGAATCATGCAGGATCGCCTCCGGATACGCTGATACCAGCCGCCACGGCGCCCCGGAAGGCGGCGATTCCAGTCAGAATTCCTCATGGGTCGTGCAGAAAACCGCCACTGGCCCATGGCGGCGATTGAGCCTAGATCGTTGCCAGCATTGAAGAGGCTCCGGACAGGCATGGCCGACGACACCCAGAAGCGCGACAAGACATCCTGGCGGCCGGCGACGCAGCTGGTGCGCGGAGGCCTGACGCGCTCGCACCACGGCGAGACGTCCGAGGCGCTCTTCCTCAATTCCGGCTTCGTCTACGACAGCCCCGAGGAGCAGTCCGAGCGGATGGCTGGAAACGCGCCCGGCTACATCTATTCGCGCTACGCCAACCCCACAGTCCGCATGTTCGAGGAGCGCCTTGCCCTGCTGGAGGGCGCCGAGGACTGCCGCGCCACCGCCAGCGGCATGGCCGCCATCCACACCATGCTGGTCGCCCCCATCAAGCCCGGCGACCGCATCGTCGCCCCGCGCGCGCTGTTCTCGTCCTGCATCTGGATCCTGAAGAACGTGATGCCGAAAATGGGCGTCCAGGTTGACTGGGTCGACGGGTCTGATACCGGCGACTGGGAGCGCGCGCTCTCGAAGCCATGCCGCTTCACGCTGGTCGAGACCCCCTCCAATCCGCTGCTCGACGCGGTCGACCTCAGGGCCGTCGCCGACCTCACCCACGCCGCCGGCGGCGAGATGATCGTCGACAACGTCTTCGCCTCCCCCATCCTGCAGCGGCCGCTGGAATTCGGCGCCGACTGGGTCGTCTATTCCGCCACCAAGCACATGGACGGTCAGGGCCGCGTGCTGGGCGGAGCGATCCTCGGCCGCAAGAAGGCCATCGAGGACGAGATCCAGCCGCACTACCGGCACACTGGACCCTCGATGTCGCCGTTCAACGCCTGGGTGCTCCTCAAGGGCCTCGAGACGCTCGACCTGCGCGTCCGCAGGATGAGCGACAATGCGCGCGTCATCGCCGACCATCTCGCAAGTCATCCCGCTGTGCGGTCCGTGCGCTATCCCGGCCGCAGCGATCATCCGCATCACAACATCCACGCCGCCCAGATGCCGGACGGCGGCGGATCGCTGCTGGCGATTTCCCTGAAAGGCGGCCAGGCGGCGGCTTTCAAAGCCTTGAACCGCCTGCAGCTTGTCGACATCTCCAACAACCTTGGAGACAGCAAGACGCTGGCGACCCACCCGGCGACCACCACTCACCGCACGCTGACGGACGAGGAACGCGCCTCCATCGGTCTCGACGACAGCTGGGTGCGGGTTTCCGTGGGCCTGGAGGACGTCCGCGATCTCACGGACGATCTCGACCAGGCGCTGACATTCTGACGCACGCGGCCCAAAGACACTTGTTGCATTCGCAACAAATATATATATGGATTGCATGAGGCCGCCGGGCAGCCGCGTATCGCGCGGGCGGCGGTCCTCGCAACGAACAAGGACGCACCCGATGAAGACCCTTCTTGCCGGCGTCAGCCTCGCGCTGATCGCCTCGCTGGCGGCATGCTCGCCGTCGACCGAAACCGCTCCCGCCGCTGAAACCGCAGCGCCGGCCGCGCCCGCCGCTCCGGTTCCGGTCGCCATCACGGCGCCCGCCGGCGAATACGTCGCCGATCCGACGCACTCCAGCATCACCTGGAAGCTGCAGCACCTCGGCCTCGCCGACTACACCGCCAAGTTCAGGACCTTCGACGCCACCGTGACGCTCGACCCGGCCAACATCGCCAATTCGAAAGTCGTCGCCACGGTCAAAGCCTCCGACGTCGCCGCGAACTTCGCCGGCGACTACAAGGGCACGCACCCCCAGAGCCGCTTTGCGTCGTGGGACGACGACCTCGCCAACTCCACCAACTTCCTCAACGGCGGCGAATTCCCCACGATCTCCTTCGCCTCGACCTCCACCGAAGTGACCGGCGAGCGCACTGCGAAGGTGACCGGTGACCTCACCCTTCTGGGCGTCACGAAACCGGTCACGCTCGACGTCGAGCTTGCGGGCGAAACCGACAGCCACCCCTTCACCAAGGCTCCGGCTATCGGCTTCTCCGCCACCGGCGTCTTCAAGCGCTCGGATTTCGGCTCGACGGCCATGCAGGGCATGATCGGGGACGAAATCACCGTCCTGATCGAAGGCGACTTCGTCCAGAAGCCCGCCGCCCAGTAACATCCGAATCGCTCGCAACACCGGCGCGCGCAGGCAATCAGGCTTGCGCGCGCCGTCTTGTTTCCATAGCGGTTTACCGGGGACTAGAGCCCGATGCCATCAAGCTGAATCAGCGTGGGGGCTGAATCGGTCTCTACGCTTTTGAAATAGAGCGGATACACGCAATCAGGATGCCTCATCCGGATTGCGATCAGCTCTGGGAGTCGCGTGATGCTGGAGGACTACCCGTACGAAGCGGAGACCGACGGCGTGATCGTGCGCGTCGCGCCGTCCTTCATGGACGAGGAAAGCTCGCCCGAGGACCATCGCTTCATGTGGTCCTACCGTGTCCAGATCGAGAACCGCGGCGAGCGCACCCTCCAGCTCAAGACGCGCTACTGGCGGATCACGGACTGCGAAGGCCGTGTGCAGGAAGTGAACGGGGCCGGCGTCGTCGGCCAGCAGCCAGTTCTGAAGCCCGGCGGGAGCTTTGAATACGCCTCAGGCGCGCCGCTGACCGTTCCCTCCGGCGTCATGCAGGGAACCTACCGGCTGGAAGATGAAAACGGCGGCGCAATCGTTGCGCACATCCCGATGTTCGCGCTCGACAGCCCGTACGACCTGCGAGCCCCGAACTGAGGGCACCAGGCTCGACGGACGCGTCAGTCCAGCTCGAGCACCTCACCGACGGCGGTGCAGCTGAAGTCCAGCACGGAACATTCGGCCTTCGCGGACTGGATTACGCCGTCCCGCACCGTCAGCGCATAGCGCATCGACCGCTCACCCATGAACAGCGACTCCTCGCGGCTCGTCAGTCCGAGCGAGCGGGCGAACTGCAGGTTTCCATCCGAGAGGAAGCGGACCTTGCCCTCGGGATCGACAAGGCGGGCCCAGGCAGCAAGCGAAAAGGGGTCGCTCGTCACGATACAGTAGAGCGCATCTACGCCGGCCGCCCTGAGATTGTCGGCGTTGTTGACCAGGTTCGGAATGTGCTTCAGCGAACAGATCGGCGTGAAGGCCCCCGGGGCTCCGGCCACGAACGCCCGGCCGCGTGCGAGAAACTCCGAGGCCGGGCGCGCAATCAGGTGGCCATCAATCGACTGACCCAGATGTATGGGCGGTATCGGCTGACCCACTAGCCGCGCGGTCAGATGGGTCTGGGCTTGCATCAGCATGGACAAGCCGAACACTCCTGCAACAGCGGGGACCATCGGGCCACGCGCCGCCCCCACGTGTGTAGGACGCCGCGATTGCCCGACCGTTAAGACCGCCGTCAGGATTAACGCTAACGGGCCGCTTCCACCTCGGCGAGCGGGATCCGGTAGAGCCGGTTGCAGAACTGACAGTCAGCCGCGATGCAGCCATCGTCCTCAACCAGGGTGGCGACCTCGTCCTTCGGCAGGCTGACCAGCGTGTTGACCAGCCGCTCCTGCGAGCAGGTGCAGCGATCGTCCAGCGCCTGCGGTGTCTCCAGCCGCACGCCGTTCTCGTGGAACAGGCGATAGAGCAGACGGCCCGATGACAGGTCTGGATCGGCCAGCTCGACATCCGCGATGGTGTCGAACAGGGCGCGCGCATTGTCCCACGCCTCGCCGGTCTCGCCGCGGGCGTCATCCTCGGCGACCTGCTGGATCAGCGCCCCGCCCGCCCGCCAGCTTTTCGTGCCGCCCGGCTCGGACAGCTCGCCGACGGCGAGACGCACCCGCGTCGGGATCTGCTCGGACTGGGCGAAGTACATTTCGGCGCAGTCCGCCAGCGTCGCGCCGGTCAGCGGCACGATGCCCTGGTAGGGCGTCCCGTCCGGATCATTGGGCGCCAGCAGCATAGCCAGCACGCCGCGGCCGAGCACCTGCGGCACGTGCGGCCGGGCGCCCTTGTTGATGCGGTCGAGATTGGCCCACTTGTCGCGGTCGAGCTTCATGTAGCCGCGCAGCCCGCCATCGGTTCGGGCCTCGGCCACCAGCAGCGACACGGGGCCTTCGCCCTGCGCCTGCACGATGACCCGCCCATCGAACTTGAGGGACGCGCAAACCAGCGTCGCAAGCGTGACAGCCTCGCCCAGCAGGTGAGCAGCCCAGCGCGGGTAGTCATGGCGCTTGAGAATGGCGTCGATGGTGCCTTCGCCCAGACGGGTGATTCGGCCCCGGACGGGCGCATCCTCGATCTGGAACGCCGCGACGAAATCGTCGCGCTCGCCCATGGGGTCGGCAGGAGACAGGAGAATGGCGGTCATGGGCTCGGCTGCTAGCATGGCTGGGGAACGACTGCCAAATGGGGCGGAACACCGCATTCTGCAACCACCTCCGCCGCGCCGGAGGCATTGGGCCCAGCTCCGGCGGGGAATTGTCCGGCTGTCGCCGGAACCTTTGCCGCTGCGGCAGTGTTTACCTGTGATAGCCGCCGCTCCGGCGTCTAGGCCCCAGCCGCTTGCAACCTCTCAGACCGACCGTTGACGGCCATCTGGTCGCGGACAGTCGCAGGTCTACGCTTGTGCAGTGTGGCGGGCGCCAGAAGAAAGACGCTTCCCATGACCATCAAACTGACCGCTCTCGTCCTCGCGGCGTCGCTTGCCTCTGCGGGCTGCACGAGCATCGCCCAGCGCAACGACCCGAAGGTCGTCTCCCTGAGCCCTGCAGGCCTGAGCATGACCTTCAAGGAAGGCCGCCTGACCGAGGCCACCGAACTCGCGACCAAGCTCTGCGCCGACCAGGGCAAGACGGCCACGCTCGACCGCGTGACGCCCACGAACGAACACGACCGCATGGCCAGCTACACCTGCAGCTAGACCGCCCTGGCGGTCTGCGAGGCTTCTGCAGCCTGGCAGGCATACGTCTGCACTGAAGGGGGATGAGTCGCTTGCGGCTCATCCCCTTTGCGTGAGTCTGGCCCTTTGCATGCGTCTCGACGCGAACGCGGCAAACGCGGCCCTGCCTGTCCCGCACTCTTTTTTTTCGAAAATCTGACGGGCGAATGTCGAAACGCGGCTCGCTCGCGGCTCATGCTGTCATGAAACGGGGATGGGCTCCGTCTCGGGACAGGAGCCGCCATGAGCCGCCTTGGACCATTTCTGATCGCTACTGCCGCCGCCCCGCTCACCGAAGCAGGATCGGCCAGAGCCGCCACCTCTGGCGAGGCCGGGCGACTGGTCGCCCGGGCGCCGAGCCACGATCAGAAATGACAATGGCGTCGTAATCGCCCTCCATCCATAATCTGTCACCACAAGGACCTGAACCATGCAGTACATGCTGCTTCTGACTGAGCCGGCCGAAGAGTTCGCCAAGCGCAATGATCCGGTGCATGCCGGTGCTTACTGGGGAGCCTGGACCACCTTCATCGGCGCCATGGCGCAAGCCGGCGTCATCGTGAATGGCGACGGGCTCCACCC
>CAYOWK010000030.1:0-54131 GCA_964407665.1 uncultured Rhizobium sp.
CGGCGGCGTTGTTCTTGCGCTCTTCCATGTCGATGAAGTCGATGACGATCAGGCCGGCGAGGTCGCGCAGGCGCATCTGGCGGCAGGCTTCACTGGCCGCCTCGAGGTTGGTGCGAACTGCGGTGGATTCGACGTTGCGCTCGCGGGTCGACTTGCCGGAGTTCACGTCGATTGCGACGAGCGCTTCGGTCTGGTTGATCACGATGTAGCCACCCGAGGGGAGGCGAACGGTCGGCGAGAAGATGTTCTCGAGCTGGTCCTCGACGCCTGTGGCGACGAAGAGCGGCGGGCCGCTCTCGTGCTTGACGACCTTGCGGGCATGCGCAGGCATCAGCATCTCGACGAAGGTCTTGGCTTCGCGGTGGGCCTCGTCGCCGTCGACGATGATCTGCTGGACATCCTTGTCGTAGAGGTCGCGGACGGCCCGGAGAACGAGGTGTCCTTCCTCATGGATGAGGGCGGGCGCCATGGATTCCATCGTGCGCGAGACGATCTGCTGCCAGAGCTTGGTCAGGTATTCGAAGTCGCGGCGGATCTCGGTCTTGGTGCGTTTTGCGCCGGCGGTGCGGACAATCAGTCCGGCGCCGCGCGGAATGTCGAACTCGGCGCAGATCGATTTCAGGCGCTTGCGGTCGGCCGAATTGGTGATCTTGCGCGAAACGCCGCCCGCGCGGGAGGTGTTCGGCATCAGCACGCAGTAGCGGCCGGCGAGCGACAGGTAGGTGGTGAGGGCGGCGCCCTTGTTGCCGCGCTCTTCCTTGACGACCTGGATCAGCATCACCTGGCGGCGGCGGATGACTTCCTGGATCTTGTACTTGCGCTGGAAGAGGGCGGCGCGGCGGCGGGAGGCCGCCTCGTCGGCGCCGTCGTCCTCTTCTTCCTCTTCGTCGTCGGTTTCGGCGGACGACTGGGTGTCGCCGGACTCGCCGCCTTCGCCATCGGCCTCGGAGGCGTGGGGCGTTTCTGGCGTGTCGTCCTCGTCATCGTCTTCGACGGCTGCGGCCTCGGCGAGCAACGCGTCACGGTCTTCCTTGGGGATCTGGTAGTAGTCGGGGTGAATCTCGCCGAAAGCGAGAAATCCGTGCCGGTTGCCGCCATACTCGACGAACGCCGCCTGAAGCGACGGCTCGACCCGCGTAACCTTGGCTAGATAGATGTTGCCCCGGAGCTGGCGCTTGTTTCTGGCTTCGAAATCGAAATCTTCAATCTGGCCGTTGGCGACGACGGCGACCCGGGTTTCCTCCGGGTGCGTTGCGTCGATAAGCATTAACTTGCTCATACACATAAACCTCTTGGTCTGATGGGCCGACGGCGCGCGCAAACGCGCAGCTCGACGGCCAAAGTCTGAAGGCGCTGACGGGCGAGGCCCAGCGTCCGGAATCCAAAGCTGAAATTCGCGAATTCGCGCTCATCGCACGTCCCTGCCGGAAGACCTGTCAATGTCTCCGGAGATGCTGATTACCGGCTGCACGTCCATACGGCACGATTCGTTTCACGTGGCGCCGTAGCGGACGATTAGGCTGCGCGGAAGCTATGCGTTCCCGCGAGTCCGCACAAGCGGAATGCGTCTACAAAGACACAGAAGCCGGAACCAATGATTAATATCGTGCCGCTACCCCGGTAGTCGACAGAATTCCGGGGCCCTCATGCGGCAGTTTGCTGCCCTAACCTTCGCGCTTTCAATGATCTGGCTTTGCCTTGCGCCGGTGGCGTCGGCGCAGATCAAGGGACGGGTGACGGATGTCCGGATCGAAACGGTATCGGGCGGCGTCCGTGTGTCGATCCTATCCGACAAGGCACTGGAATATAGAGCCTTTTCTCTCAAGGACGGTCCGCCCCGCGTCATCGTGGACCTGCCGCTCGTGCGGTGGTCCATCGATGGGCTGACGGCTGAGGCCGGGGCCGGGAAGGGCGCCGGGCTCGTCGCGTCCTACCGGTACGCCCACAGCACGGCGACATCCTCCCGGCTGGTGCTGGACCTGAGCGGGCCGGCCCGGGTTGCGGAGACGCGGGCAGCCAGCCTGCGCGCCGGCGGCGGAGGGTACTCCATCGTTCTTGACCTTAAGGCCGATACAAAGCCCACCCCCGTGGCCGCCTCAGTGCGGGCGACGCCGGTCGAGCCGGTCCGGCAGCCCGGCAAGCGGCGGCTGATCGTGATCGACCCGGGCCATGGCGGCAAGGATCCCGGCGCCCTCTCCCCGAATGGCACGCGCGAGAAGGACATCACGCTGGCCGCAGCCGAGGAGTTGGCCGAAGGACTGCGGAAAACCGGCCGGTACGATGTGGCGCTCACCCGTACCGGGGACATATTCATCGAGCTCGAGGATCGCGTTACAAGGGCCCGGGCGCTCGAAGCGGACCTGTTCATTTCGCTGCATGCGGACGCTGGCGGAAAGAACGAGACGCGGGGGGCCTCCGTCTACACGCTGTCGCCGGAAGGCGAAAAGCGTATCGAGGGCGCCAAGAAACAGAACGACTGGGTGCTGGCGGTGGAGGCGGACAAGTCCCGACCCACGGAGGTGAACGCCATCCTCGCGGATCTGGTCCAGCGCGAGACCAAGAACCAGTCTTCGCGTTTTGCCGAGATGCTGGTTCCCTCGCTGGTGGCGGAGGGTTGGCCGACCCTGCAGAACACCCATCGCCGCAAGGGGCTTTACGTGCTACTAAACCCCGATGTGCCGGCCGTGCTGCTGGAGATGGGTTTCATGACCAATTCAGCGGATGAATCCAATCTGAAGTCGGTAGCCCAGCGAAAAAAGCTGACGGCCGGAGTGATCAAGGCAATCGATACGTTCTTTGCGTCTGGCAAATCGGCTCGACCGTCCTGAGCAGAGCGGTCATAAAGTCTCCGCATTGATCCCTGATTCCTCGGCTCCGGATCCCGGGGCTCGGGGTCGAGTTGCTGCGGCGAGACGGCCTTACCTTATGATCAAGAAAATTCTCATTGGCGCGGGCGCATTCGTCGCTCTTGGCGTCGTGGCCGTCGGAATCCTGTTCCTTGTGGTCACGCAGGACCTGCCGTCTCCAAAGGACCTTGAGAATTACGAGCCGCCGATCACCAGCCGGGTCCATGCGGGTGACGGCAAGCTGGTGGCGGAGTTCGCCAGCCAGCATCGCATTTACGTGCCGTCGGCAGAGCTTCCGGATCAGCTGATCCAGGCCTTCATCAGCGCCGAGGACAAGTCGTTCTTCGAGCATTCGGGGATCGACTACTGGGGCATGTTTCGAGGCACAGTCGGCAACGCGGTCCGTGGCCGACGCATGACCGGCGGCTCGACGATCACGCAGCAGACCGTCAAGAACATGCTGGTGGGAAACGAGCGTTCTATCATCCGCAAGATGAAGGAAGCGGTTCTGGCCGGGCGGCTGGAGGAGCGCTTCACCAAGCACCAGATCCTCGAGCTTTATCTGAATGAGATCTACCTGGGTGGACGTTCGTATGGCGTCGGCGCCGCATCGCTGAATTACTTTGGCAAGTCGCTGTCGGAACTGACGCTTGCTGAGTGTGCGCTGTTGGCCGCGTTGCCGCAGTCCCCGTCGCGCGTGAACCCGTACAACCACCCCGAGGCCGCCGTGGAGCGCCGGAACTGGGTGCTTGGGCGCATGGTCGCCAACGGCTATGTGGACAAGGTGGCGGCGGAAGCGGCCCAGGCCGAGCCGCTGACGACCGTCTCGCGGCTCAACACCGAAGAAAACCAAGCGTCGGCCTATTACGTTGAAGAGCTGCGTCGCGACATTCTCAAGCTGGGCAAGGAAGACAAGCTCGACGGGTTTGGCAGCGAGAAGGAAGCCACAAAGGCTTTCTATGAGGGCGGACTTTCGATCCGTTCGACCCTCGACACCAACCTGCAGCTTGCCGCCCAGACCACCCTGCAGGCCGGGCTAGAGACCTTTGACCGCCGTTACGGATGGCGCGGTCCCCTCGAAACGCTCGATCCCGCCAAGGGCGCCGAAGCCATTGCCGAGCAACTGAAGACTTTCGCGGGAAGCGAGAGCGGCAAGAAAAAGGTCGCCGGGGCTGGAAATGACTGGCAGCTCGCGATTGTCACGTCTGCTGGCGAGAACATCAAACTCGGGCTGGCCGACGGCGAGACCGGAACCCTTGCGTCCGACGACGTGAAGTGGGCCGCCCGTTTCGACCGCAAGGGCAAGAAGGGCCTCCAGACCGGCGATGTCATTCTGGTCTCGAAGCGTCCGACCCCTGATGTAACGGTGCAGGTTCTGACCGACTACGCCGGAACGAAAGCGCCTTCGGCCAAGTCGCCATGGCGGCTGCGCCAGATCCCGCAGGTTCAGGGCGCGATTGTCGCCATGGACCCCCACACCGGCCGTGTGCTCGCCATGTCGGGCGGTTATTCCTTCGGCCTCAGCCAGTACAACCGCGCAGTACAGGCGATGCGTCAGCCGGGCTCGTCGTTCAAGCCGTTTGTCTATCTGGCGGCCATGGAGAACGGCTGGACGCCAGCGAGCCGTGTTCTCGACGCGCCCTATGTCTCCTGCGATCCGAACCAGGACAAATGCTACAAGCCCTCCAACTATTCCGAGCAGTTCTACGGGCTTTCCACTCTGCGCCTCGGCATCGAGAAGTCGCGGAACGCCATGACGGTGCGCCTCGCGCAGGACATGGGCTTCGACAAGATGTCCGAGATCGGCGAGCGGACCGGCATCTACGACAAGCTTCCGGCGTATGAGGCCATGTCGCTGGGCGCGGGCGAGACCACGCCGATGCGTATGGCGATGGCCTATGCCGAGCTGGTCAATGGCGGAAAGCGCGTCACGCCGGTCCTGTTTGACCGTATTCAGAACCGGTACGGCGAGACCATCTTCAAGAGCGACGCCCGGCCCTGTGATGCGTGCGTGGCCGACTGGCAGTCAGGACTGCAGCCGCCGCAACTGGCCGATAACCGCGAGCAGGTGATCGATCCTGTAACCGCCTATCAGATGGTCTCGATCCTCGAGGGGGTGGTTATCCGCGGCACAGCGACGACTGTCCGTTCGGTCGGCAAGCCCATCGCCGCCAAGACCGGCACCACCAACGACTATGTCGACGCGTGGACCGTGGGGTTCAGCCCCGACCTCGTGGTTTCGGTCTGGATCGGCTACGACACCCCCAAGAAGATGGGCGAAGGCGAGAGCGGCGGGCGCGCGGCTGCTCCGATCTTCCGTGACTTCATGATGGCTGCGCTGAAGGACCGGCCGGCCCTGCCGTTCCGTATCCCCTCCGGCGTCCGGCTTGTGGAAATCGACGCCGACTCGGGTTGCCTCCCGGGTCCCGACACCCGGCTTGTTATCCTCGAGGCCTTCAAGCCTGGAACCGAGCCTACTGAGCGTTGCGCCGCAGGTGGCGACGATGGCTACAGCGTCGACTACAGTCAGGTCTTTGCGGGAGACGAAGCTGTCAGTGCGCCGGTGGTTGGCGATCCGAATGCGGCAGGCGTCCCGTCTCCGTTTGATCCGGCCGCTCCGCCGGCGATCGATCCGGTAACCGGTCAGCCGGTCCCGCAGCCGGAGCAGCCGGATGCGCCAGCAGAAGAATTGACGATCAAGGACGGCATCTTCTAGACGGGCGTTGTGATCGATTGATCGACAGCACTCTCCGGCCGCGCAGGACACATGACGCCAGAACTCCAGACCATGGTGGATTCCATCAAGCAGACAGTGAGTCTGCTAAGGAGGCGTCTTTGACTGGGACGTCGCCGAAAAACGTCTCGCCGAACTGAACGCCCTCTCCGAAGGGGCCAATTTCTGGAACGATCCTGTCAAGGCGCAGGCGCTGATGCGCGAGCGCAACCGGCTGGAAAGCGGGATGGCAGCGGTCACGTCGCTTGAGGGCGAGGCTCGCGACGCTGTCGAGCTTTACGAGCTGGCAGAGATGGAAGGCGACAAGGCGATGTTCGCCGAAGTCGAGACCCAGATTCGCGCCGCCGTCGAAAAGGCCAAGGCTGCTGAGCTGCAGGCTCTGCTTTCGGGCGAAGTCGACGGCAACGACTGTTATGTGGAAATCCATGCAGGGGCGGGGGGAACCGAGAGTCAGGACTGGGCCTCCATGCTGCGCCGCATGTATGTCCGCTGGGCCAACGCCCACGGCTACAAGCTGGAAGAGATCGACGAGCACGACGGCGAGGAAGCCGGGATCAAGTCGGCAACCCTGCTGATCAAGGGCGACAGCGCCTACGGCTGGCTGAAAAGCGAGAGCGGCGTCCACCGGCTGGTCCGGATCTCGCCGTACGATTCCAACGCCCGCCGACATACCAGCTTTGCGTCGGTCTGGGTTTATCCCGTGATCGACGACACCATCGAGGTCGAGATCAACGAGAAGGACGTGCGGGTCGACACGTATCGCGCCTCGGGCGCCGGCGGACAGCACGTCAACAAGACCGACTCGGCTGTGCGCCTGACCCACATGCCCACAGGCATCGTGGTGCAGAGCCAGCAGGACCGGTCGCAGCACAAGAACCGGGCCATCGTCTGGGACATGCTGCGCGCCCGGCTCTATGAGCGTGAGCTCAAGATCCGGGAGGACGCCGCCCAGGCCGAGGCCGACTCGAAGAGCGAGATTGGCTGGGGACGGCAGATCCGCTCGTATGTGCTGCAGCCATACCAGATGGTGAAGGACCTGCGCACGGGTGTGGAAACGTCCGACAGCCAGGGCGTGCTGGACGGCGATCTCGACGCCTTCCTGTCGGCGGCGCTGTCCCAGAAGATCAACGGCAGCGAAGGCGTGGTCGAGGATATCGACTAGGCGCTGGCTTGTCGGCTGTCCGCTGGCCGCAAGCTTTCGATCGTACTGAGGTACGCCCAGACACGCTGGTGGCTTCGGTGAGCGCGCAGGCGAGCGCGTGGCCTTCCGTGCGCCGCAGCGCCCGTCAGGCTCGGAGAAGTCTGCCGGCATTGTACATACGGGCTGCTGCCGTTGCGATGTTGATCCGCGCTCCGGCAGGCGCCGTAGTATTGAGTGCTGCCCCGCTAAGCGCCCGAACAAAGCTGCGACTGCGACGAGACCGCACTGCGCGCCGTCGATCAATTCCTGCCGGATCAGGGAGGACTGTGTCGAAATCTCTGCTATCTTCTGCTTCGACTGCTTCGTCTGAACACAGACAGCGACGCAGTCGGGCACTGGAATTCGCCGCGAGGCAGAACGACATTTCATATGGGGCAGGTCCTCCCGGGTCGGGAGCCTGGACCGAACTTGCCGGCGACGCGCAAACGCGGGACCGGCGCCGGTTCAAGGTCGATCGGGAGAGGGAGCGTACAAGGACTGATAGCATTCAAGGCCGGGCGCCGACGGCGCCATGCCAAAGGGAGCCACAATGTCGCGCGATCTCTTCGACAGCTACACCAAGGCTTTTGAAAGCCGCCGTGAGACGGTGCTTTCCCTGGCCGAGTATCTGGAGGGGTGCCGGAAGGATCCCCTGATGTACGCCGGCCCGCACGAGCGGCTTCTGGCCGCAATCGGCGAGCCAGCGATGGTGGACACCTCCAAGGACAACCGGCTCGGCCGCATTTTCGCCAACCGCACCATCCGGGTCTATCCGCCCTTCGCCGAGTTCTACGGTATGGAAGAGACGATCGAACGGATCGTGGCGTTCTTCCGCCAGGGGGCCCAGGGCCTCGAGGAACGCAAGCAGATCCTTTATCTTCTGGGGCCAGTCGGCGGCGGCAAGTCGTCCCTGGCCGAGCGCATCAAGGCGCTGATGGAAGTGCATCCCATCTATGTGCTGAAGGCGGGTGATCATCTGAGCCCGGTCTTCGAGAGCCCGCTGGCGCTGTTCGATCCCGATACGCAGGGCGAGCTGCTGACCAAGGAGTACGGCATTCCGCGCCGCCGTCTTTCGGGGCTCATGAGCCCCTGGGCGCTGAAGCGGCTGGACGAGTTCGGCGGCGATATCACCAAGTTCAAGGTGGCGAAGATCAATCCCTCACGCCTCCGCCAGATCGGCGTGGCCAAGACCGAGCCGGGCGACGAGAACAACCAGGATGTCTCCTCGCTGGTCGGCAAGATCGACATCCGGATGCTGGAGATGCACTCGCAGAACGATCCGGACGCCTACTCCTATTCGGGCGGCCTGAACCGCGCCAACCAGGGCGTTCTCGAGTTCGTCGAGATGTTCAAGGCGCCGATCAAGATGCTGCACCCGCTGCTGACGGCGACGCAGGAGGGCAACTATGTCGGCTCCGAGAACATCGGCGCGATTCCCTATACCGGCATCGTGATGGCGCACTCGAACGAGGCCGAGTGGCGCACGTTCAAGAACAACAAGTCCAACGAGGCCTTCATCGACCGGATCTACGTGATCAAGGTTCCGTACTGCCTGCGGCTGACCGAAGAGACGCGGATCTACGAGAAGCTCGTCCGGCACTCCGAACTGGCTGCGGCCCCGTGTGCGCCGGGGACGCTCGAGATGCTTGCGCGGTTCGCCGTGCTGTCGCGGCTGAAGCAGCACGAGAACTCGAACCAGTACGCCAAGATGCGGGTCTATGACGGGGAGAGCCTCAAGGAGGTCGATCCGAAGGCTCGCACGCTGCAGGAATACCGGGATGCCGCTGGCGTCGACGAGGGGATGGAGGGCATCTCGACGCGCTTCGCGTTCAAGGCGCTGTCGGCCACGTTCAACTACGATACCGAGGAGGTGGCCGCGGACCCTGTCCACCTGATGTACGTGCTGGAGCAGGCCATCAAGCGCGAGCAGTTCCCGGACGATACCGAGGCGCAGTATCTGGAGTACATCAAGGCCGAGCTGGCGCCGCGCTATGCGGAGTTCATCGGCCACGAAATCCAGAAAGCCTATCTGGAGAGCTATTCCGACTACGGCCAGAACCTGTTCGACCGCTATGTCGACTACGCCGACGCCTGGATCGAGGACCAGGACTTCAAGGATCCCGATACCGGTCAACTGCTCGACCGTGAGCTCCTGAACCAGGAGTTGTCGAAGATCGAGAAGCCGGCGGGCATCGCCAATCCGAAGGATTTCCGGAACGAGGTGGTGAAGTTCACGCTGCGGGCGCGCGCCAACAACAAGGGCAAGAACCCGAGTTGGACGAGCTACGAGAAGATCCGGGAAGTCATCGAGCGGCGCATGTTCAGCCAGGTCGAGGACCTGCTGCCGGTGATTTCGTTCGGGTCCAAGAAGGACTCCGAAAGCGAGAAGAAGCACGACGAGTTCGTGCAGCGCATGGTTGCGCGTGGTTACACCGAACGCCAGGTCCGCCGTCTTGTGGAATGGTACATGCGGGTGAAGCAGTCCAGCTGAGGCGCCGATGTACGTCATTGACCGTCGCCGGGACACGGGCGGGAAGTCGCTGGCGAACCGCCAGCGCTTCATCCGGCGGGCCCGTGCGCTCGTGCGGCGCGCCGTCAAGGATGCGGCCGGGAAGCGGTCCATCAAGGACGTGGACAAGGGCGGCGAGATAACCGTTCCCGCTGACGGCGTCCGCGAGCCGGTGCTGAGGCGCGGCTCGGAGGGCGGGAAGCGCGAGTACGTGCTGCCCGGCAACAAGAAGTATGTCTCGGATGACCGGATTGCGCGGCCGGATGGGGGTGAGGGCGGCGGCGGGCCGGGGGATGGCGGCGAGGGGGAGGACGATTTCACCTTTGCGCTGTCGGAAGACGAATTCCTTGATCTGTTCCTTGAGGATCTGGAGCTGCCGGATCTGGCCAAGAGGCAGGTGCTGGGGCTGGAGGAGCCGGAGCCGAAGCGGGCGGGGTACAAGTCGTCCGGCTCGCCTTCCGCGCTGTCCATCTCGCGCACCATGCGCAACTCGCTGTCGCGGCGGATTGCGCTGGGGCGGCCCCGCGGCGAGGAGATCGCGGGGCTTGAGGCGAAGATCGCCGAGTTGGAGAGCGAGGGCGGCGACGCCTCAGGCCTGATTGAGGCGAAGGAGGCGCTTGAGGCGGTGCGCCGGCGGATGCGGCTGGTGCCGTTCATCGACCCGATCGATCTGCGCTACCGCAGGTTCGAGCAGACGCCCCAGCCGGTCGCGAAGGCCGTGATGTTCTGCCTGATGGACGTGTCCGGCTCGATGGACGAGCACATGAAGGATCTGGGCAAGCGGTTCTTCTCGCTGCTCTACCTGTTCCTGAAGCGCCGCTACAAGCGCGTGGATGTGGTGTTCATCCGTCATACCCACGAGGCCAAGGAGGTGGATGAAGAGGCGTTCTTCAACAGCCGCGAGTCGGGCGGGACGGTGGTCTCGACCGCGCTGGAGGAGATGGCGAAGATCATCCAGGACCGTTATCCGGCCAACCAGTGGAACATCTATGGCGCGCAGGTGTCTGACGGCGACAACCTGCCGATGGACAATCCGACGGCCACCGCGCTGCTGAAGACCGGCATCCTGCCGCTGTGCCAGTACTATGCGTTCCTCGAAGTATCGCATGCCAGCGACGATGGTTTCGCGCGCCGCGAGCCGACCTCGCTCTGGCGGGCCTACGAACTGGTGGCGGGATCGGACAAGCGCATGGCGATGCGCAAGGTGAGCCATCGCCGCGATATCTATCCGGTGTTCCGAGAACTGTTCGAGAAGCGCGCAAACGTTTCTGCGGAAGGGTAAGGTACGGTATGGCCGCTTCAACCGATCCCATGCGCAAGGTTCGCCGGAGCAAGACACTGGCGGAAACGCCGCCCGAGTCCCGGCTGCTGTTCGACGGCCCGGACTGGGACTTCGACACGATTGGCCGGATATCCGAGGCCGTCACTGCGATCGGCGAAGGCGAGATGGGGCTGAGCACCTATCGCACGCAGATCGAGGTCATCACGTCGGAGCAGATGCTGGACGCCTATTCGAGCGTCGGCATGCCGCTGTTCTACAAGCACTGGAGCTTCGGCAAGGATTTCGCGCGCAACGAAGCGCTCTACCGCAAGGGCTGGCAGGGGCTGGCCTACGAGATCGTCATCAACTCCGACCCCTGCATCTGCTACATCATGGAGGAGAACTCCGCGACGATGCAGACGCTGGTGATCGCGCACGCCGCGATGGGCCACAACCACTTCTTCAAGAACAACTATGTCTTCCAGCAGTGGACCGACGCGGGCGGGATCAACGACTATCTGGCGTTCGCCAAGTCGTTCATCGCCAAGTGTGAGGAGCGCTATGGCGTCGAGGCGGTCGAGCGTCTCATCGATGCGGCGCATGCGCTTCAGAGCCACGGCATCCATCGCTATCCGGGCAAGCGCTCGATGGACCTGAAGACCGAGCAGCGGCGCGAGCAGGTGCGGCGCGAGCATACCGAGGCAATGTTCAACGACCTGTGGCGGACCGTTCCCAAGACGGCGAACAAGGCCAAGCGCAAGACCGAGGAAGACCGCCGGCGGGCAATGCTGAAGCTGCCGGAGGAGAATATCCTCTACTTCCTGGAGAAGACGGCGCCGAGGCTTGCGCCGTGGCAGCGGGAGATCCTGCGCATCATCCGTCTGATTGCGCAGTACTTCTATCCGCAGCGGCAGACGAAGATGATGAACGAGGGCTGCGCGACCTTCACGCACCACCGGATCATGACCCGCCTGCACGAGAAAGGGCAGATCTCGGACGGCTCTTATCTGGAGTTCCTGCACTCGCACACCAGCGTCGTAATGCAGCCGGACTTCAACGACCGCCGCTATTCGGGGATCAACCCGTACGCGCTGGGCTTTGCGATGATGTCGGACATCGAACGCATCGTGACGGAGCCGACGCCGGAGGATCGCGAGTGGTTCCCCGATATCGCGGGCAAGGGCGACGCCTACGCCGTGCTGCGCGACGTGTGGGCGAATTACAGGGACGAGAGCGTCATCTCGCAGTTCCTGTCGCCGCATGTGATCCGCAAGATGGGCCTGTTCCACATCGTCGACGACCAGGACGAGGAAGAGGAAATGATTGTCGCGGCGATCCATGACGAGCGCGGCTATCGCAATGTGCGCCGGGCGCTGGCGCGCCAGTACGACGTGGCGCGGCGCGACCCGGACATCCAGATCGTTGACGTGGACCTGTCCGGCGACCGCTGCCTGATGCTGCGGCATTCGGTGGCTGACGGGGTGACGCTTGAGGCCAAGGACGCCGAGAAGGTGCTTCAGCACCTGGCCGACCTGTGGGGCTACGAGGTGCGGATGGTGGAGGCGGACGACACGACCACCTACGCCGAGCACGAAGCCCAGCCGATGCGCCCGTTCTACTGACGCGCGAGTCCGAGACGGCCGCTCCCGAATTGGTGAGCGAGGGGCGGGAACTTCCCGCAAGAGGGCGGCTGGCGCCCCGCGCGTCAAAGCTGTAACGTCCGCTCCGGATTGAGCGCCGCCACGACCGGGTTGGTCGATGAGACGGCGCGCCGGGAGGGAATGTCGTGATTTCACGTGTTTTGCAGTGGCTGTTCGCCGCTTTTCTGGCGGCTATAGCCGTCTACCTCGTTTACTATGGCATCCAGCTGATCGGGCTGGGCGGTAGCTGGTACTACGCTCTTTCGGGCGGGGCGCTGGCGGCCGTCGCGATCCTGCTGGTTCTGCGCAGTGAATGGGGTCCCCGGCTTTACGCCATGATTCTGGCGGCGACCGTCGTCTGGTCGGTGTTCGAGTCCGGCCTCGACCTTCTGGCGCTGCTGCCGAGGCTCGCGGCCTGGATGGGCGTCGGCCTGTGGTTCCTGACCCCCTGGCACCGCGCGGCGATGCGCAAGGGTGAAGAGACCCATGTCGACGGTGGCGCACTCTGGGTCGGCGGCGGCATTGCTGCTGGCGCAATCCTGCTGATCGTCGGCGGTCTGCAGCGCGGGCCGGTGCTGGAAGGCACGACACAGGCTGTGGCCGAGGGCGCGCCTGCGGTTCAGGACTGGCGGCACTATGGCAATTCGTCGAAGGGCACGCGCTTCTCCGAAGTCACGCAGATCAACACGAAGAATGTCGGTCAGCTCAAGGAAGTCTGGCGCTACCGCACCGGCGTTCCGTTCGACTTCAAGAACACGCCGCTGCAGGTCGGCGAACTGGTTTACGTCTGCACCGCCGGCAACGTCGTCATTGCGCTGGACGCCTCCACTGGCGTGGAGCGCTGGAAGAACGATCCGAAGGCCAACGTGCCGGGCGCCCGCAACGGCGATCTCTCGGGCGCCAGCACCTTCGCCCGGACCTGCCGCGGCCTTGGCTATCACGAGGGCCAGGCAGACTCGGTCGGCCAGTGCGCCAAGCGCATCATCACCAACACCACCGACGCTCGCGTCATCGCACTGGACGCCCTGACCGGGCTTCGCTGCCGCGACTTCGGGGTCGAGGGCGAAATCAGCCTCAAGTCCGGCCTCGGCGAACATCCGCCGGGCGAGTACATGGCGACGTCTGCTCCTCTGATCGCGGGTGACAACGTCGTCGTGGGCGGCTGGGTGACCGACAACCAGGAACTGGGCAACGTGTCCGGCGTCCTGCGCGCCTACAACGTTGTGACCGGCGCCTTCTCGTGGGCCTGGGACATGGGCAATGTCGGCTACAACGGCCTGCCGGACGAGGGCGGCGAGTTCACGCGCGGCACGCCCAACATCTGGACCAACACCGCCTATGACCCCGATCTGAACCTGGTCTACGCGCCGACCGGCAACGCCTCGCCGGACTATTTCGGCGGCAAGCGCCGTGAGTTCGACGAGAAGTTCTCGGCGGCGACCGTGGCCATCGATGCTGCGACCGGCCAGATGCGCTGGGTCTACCAGAACGTCCACCACGACATCTGGGACTATGACGCGCCGGCCCAACCGGTTCTGGTCGACATCACCAAGGACGGTCAGCGTATCCCCGCCGTCGCCCAGGCGACCAAGCGCGGCGAGATCTTCGTCCTGGATCGCCGCACCGGCGTTCCGGTGTGGCCGGCCACGACCTGCGAGGATGGCTCTGCAGCCCTGCCGGGCGGCGAGTGCAAGGTGCCGCAGGGAACGGTCGACGGCGACTTCGTGACCGCCACCCAGCCCTTCTCGGCGCTGCCGAACTTCCGGCCGCACCGCTACGAGAAGGACATGTGGGGCCTGACGCCGCTGGATCAGCTCTACTGCCGCATCGAGTACAAGAAGATGCGCTATGAGGGGCACTTCACGCCTCCCATGCGCGGCGGCGGCGGCAATGGCGAACCCACCTGGGGCGGCACGTTCCAGTACCCTGGCAACGCCGGCGGCTTCAACTGGCCGAGCGTTTCGGTCGACGCCGACAACGGCCTGCTGATCGCGCAGCCCATGCTGATGGGCAACCGCATCACCATGATCAGCGAAGACGAGCGCAAGGCGATGTTCGCCAAGCGCATGGCCGCTGCTCAGGCCGAAGCCGCCAAGGCTCCCAAGCCTGCAGGCGATGACCATGCCACGCCGGCCCCGACGCCTCCGCCGGCTGCTGCGCCGCAGGCTCCGCGTCCGCAACGCGCGCCGTATACGGCCCAGGGCGCATGGGACCCGGCCACGCCGCGCTACGGCATGACCGAGCCCTTCATGTCGAACTGGGCGATCCCGTTCACCGATATCGTGACCGGCGTGCCCTGCTTCGAGCCGCCCTATGGCAAACTTGCCGTAATCGACCTGAACACGAACAAGCTGCTGTGGAGCAAGCCGATCGGCACCGTGGAGCAGATGGGACCGTTCGGGATCGGCCTCGGCCTTCCGATCGACGTCGGCACGCCGATCTACGGCGGCACGATGACGACCCGCGGCGGCCTGATCTTCCAGGTTGGCTCGATGGACTCGACCATCCGTGCGGTTGATGTGCGGACGGGCAAGATCCTCTGGAAAGCCAAGATGCCGGGCACGGCCAACTCGACCCCCATCACCTATGTCGCTCCGAAAGACGGCAAGCAGTATGTGGTGGCCTCGATCCCGAACCCCGGCTTCGTCTATCCGCGTGCGGCGGACGCCAAGCCGACGGACGATCAGGGCGGTTGGGTGATCGGCTACGCGCTTCCGGATGGGGCCGAGTAAAGGTCGCATCGGTTTCGACTGTGAAGGCCGGCTCCATCGAGCCGGCCTTTGCTTTTTGGGGCAGGGCGGATCGTTTGGCGCGAGGCCCGATGCGTCGTCCGGACCGGCGCTGACGTCGTCCGTGATGCTGTCGCTCCCCTGCCTGAAGACAGGAG
Organism: uncultured Rhizobium sp.; assembly: GCA_964407665.1. GTDB lineage: Bacteria > Pseudomonadota > Alphaproteobacteria > Caulobacterales > Hyphomonadaceae > CAYOWK01. The sequence goes on from CAYOWK010000030.1 coordinate 15,058, forward strand.
GACGGGGCGCGTGGAAACGCGCCTTAGGTCGTCTATGTGCCAGCGTTGCCGCTGGCCGGTGCGTCCGGGCGTGATCGGTCCTGGTTTTGGCCAGGACCGTGAATCACGCCCGTCCTTTAAATCGAGACGGATTCACGGTTTTGGCGCGACGCGCCAAAACCGATCCGGCTCGGCACGCGCCCCGTATCGGACGTTTGGCCCGGTGACGTCGACGGAGCCTGTTAGGCCCCGGTCCGCATCCCGGTGACGCGCGCATCAGGGACCGATCCTCCATGGTCACCCCCGCTTCGATCGCGGGGACAGGTGTTTCAGACCGCCGCTTGCGGCCGCTCACTCGGGCTCGTCCTTCCCCTTCGACACGCCGCCTTACGGCGGCTGCTCAGGGTGAGGGACGCCGTCCGCGATCCTTGCAGATCGTAAACGGCTCCTCAGGATGAGCCGACCAGACGGTGAAGCGATGGTCGCCGCGCCGTCCGTGCGGCTGGCATTCGATGTTTCGGTGGCCACCGAACCCTCCCTTGCCAGACGCGAGGGGAGATTGCGGCAGGTGAATACCCGGTCGGGTTCAATCTGGTCGGACCAGCATTCTGGAAACGGCCCACGGGGGCCGTGGTCGTCGTGGCTGCGAGGATCTAGACTTCGGAAATCACGTTTGAGGTCAGACTGTTAAGTCTGGATTCCCGCGTGCGCGGGAAACACGGACAGCAAGCTGTCCGTTTCCAGCAGCGGCGCTCAGGTGGTGGTGAAAAGCGCAGGATGTCCCACACCCTGACGGGCAATCCGGTCACCCCAGCTGGACATCAACCTGCCAGCCTAGGCGCGGAGGACGCTGAGTGCGCCGGGCTAGAAAATGCCGACAGCGCCCTGCGCCCAGATCAGGCCGACGGCCAGCGTTACGATCCCGGCAGCGACGACCATGTGGACCGGTTTGCGGAGCTTCCGGGCGGCCAGTTCGAGCAGCGCGCCAGCCCCCACCAGCAACACGCCTGCAGCGGCGAAGTCGAACATGGTCCAATTGACTTCGCTGGTGACCTGCATGGCGATCAGCGGCGCCGCGAGCAGGGCGGCGACGAGACCCCAGCCGGCGAGGCGGATCAGGGCGGCCGAGGGCAGGCTGAAGGGACGCGTGTTCATTGGCAGCTCCGCATACGAGAAAGCCCGGAAGCAGGGCTTCCGGGCCTCAGCATAGTTCAGACCAGATCAGAGGCGCCAGCCGGATCGCAACGCGTCCGGACGGGCGGCGCTACTTGATCTTGCCTTCCTTGAAATCGACGTGCTTGCGAACGACCGGATCGTACTTCTTCAGCACCATCTTCTCAGTCTTCGTGCGCGGGTTCTTCTTCGTGACGTAGAAGAAACCGGTGTCCGCCGTCGAATTCAGGCGAATCTTGATTGTTGCGGGTTTGGCCATGGCGAGACGTCTCGTCGGAGGGTAAATCGGAACGCGCATAAACACGAAGCGGGCGGACTAAGTCAATAGCCCGTTTCTGCGTGCTTTTTCAGGGTCATACGGCCAGAAAACGTGACAGGAGCGATTCATGGCGGCGAAACATCACCCATTCACCGCTGAAATTGTCTGGACGGGGAATCGCGGGACGGGAACGTCGGCCTATCGCGCCTATGACCGGACGTGGGAGGTGCGCACGCCTGGCAAGCCGGTGATCGCCTGCTCCAACGACCCGATGCTGGGGGGCGACCCTACCCTGCACAACCCGGAGGACATGCTGATCTCGGCGCTCTCGGCGTGCCACATGCTCTGGTATCTGCACCTGGCGGCGGTCGCGGGGATTGTGGTGACCGGCTATGCCGACACGCCGGAGGGGATGGGCGAGACGACGCCCGATGGCGCGGGGCGGTTTGTCAGCGCTGTGCTGCGGCCGGTGATCCATGTGAAAGCTGGCGCGGATCTGGAGCGGGCGGAGGCCATCCATCACGAGATCCACAAGGTGTGCTTCATCGCCCGGTCGGTGAACTTTCCGGTGACGTATGAGGGGCGGTTTGTGGAGGTGTAGGGGCTACAGCCTCTCGCGCACCGACCCCTCGGGAGACCAGCGCAGGAAGAAGGGGCGGTTGGCGGCCTTGTTCACTAGGCGCTGCTCGACCTCGGAGATCACGTAGCGGGTGACGTTCGGCAGATCGAGCTCGCCAGCTTCTTTCAGGGTGAACCAGCGCAGGTCGGCAAGCTCGCGGCCATCGACCGGGGGGCGGTCGTCGATCAGGCAGGCGGTGGCGTCGGCCATGAAGAAGCGCGCGTCGAAGCGCTTGATGCGCATCGGAGGCGTTATGGCGCGGCCGAGGAACGAGAACGAGCGCACGCAGGGCAGCGCGCCGTGGGCGTAGAAGTCGGCCCACGAGGGCGGCACGGCGGATGTGACGTCGCCGGGCTTGCCGACGATGAGGCCGGTCTCCTCGAAGGTCTCGCGCACGGCGGTCATCGGGAAGGCGCGGATCGGGCGTTCGGCGCCGATACGGATGGCGGCTTCTTCCTCCTCGCGGAGTTCCGAGAGCGAGGGGACGTCGGCGTCCTCGTCGTCCACTCGGCCGCCGGGGAAGACATACTTGTTGGGCATGAAGACGTGGCCCGCCGAGCGGCAGCCCATCAGGATGCGCGGAGCGTCGTCGTCGAGGCGGTAGAGGATCAGCGTGGCGGCGTCGCGCGGGACCGGCGGCTCTTCGCCGGCGAGGGCGGCTTCAATGGCGATGGCGTCGGTCTCGCCGAGGGCGTTGTTGATGTCCACGCGATTCTGCGAGGCGTCATTGTCGGGATCGAACACGGATTTTGTCATGATGCGCCGAGTCTGGCGCGACGCGGCGCACAGGGCAATGCGGCGAAGGCGCCTTGTACGCGATGTAACGCTGGGGAAGGGGTGATGTTACCGGGTGGAGAGGTGGGCCCGCGCCCGCTCACCGCTCATCCCGACTTTCGTCGGGATGAGCGGAGCTCAATGCTGGGCCGGTGGATGGAGCACCTACCGCTTCTTCTTGGCGTTCTTGCCGTAGCTGGATTTGCCTGCAGAGGGCGGGCGGCCGCCGGAGGGTTTGCCTCCGGAGGGGCGGCCACCGGGGCCGCCGCGGCGGCCGGAGGGGGCGCGGGCTTCCATGGCAGGCTGCTTGAGGTCGCGGCGGGCGGCGCGGGGCGGGGTGACCATGCCGAACAGGAGACCGCCGGTGAGCGGTGTCGCCTCGAGCAGCTTCACTTCGACGGGCATGCCCATCTCGTAGCGCTTGCCGGTGCGCTGGCCGACGAGGGCCGCGTGGGGCTCGTCGAAGATCCAGTATTCGTCGGAGAGGCGGGCGGCGGGCGAGAAGCCGTCCGCCCCGGTGTCCGACAGCTTGATGAAGAGACCCGCGCGGGTGACGCCGGCGACGCGGCCTTCGAAGGTGGCGCCGACATGCTCGGCCATGAAGTAGGCGAGGTAGCGGTCGGTGGCGTCACGCTCGGCGGCCATCGAGCGGCGCTCGGTCATCGTCACGTGCTCGGCGATCTCTTCGAGCGAGGCCAGCTCCTGATCGGTGAGGCCGTCGGGTCCGAGGTCCAGCGCGCGGATGAGGGCGCGGTGGATGATGAGGTCTGAATAGCGGCGGATGGGCGAGGTGAAGTGCGCGTACTCGGCGAGGTTGAGGCCGAAGTGGCCGAGGTTCTCCGGCGAGTAGCGCGCCTGCGCCTGCGAGCGCAGCACCATCTCGTGGATGGCGTGCTCGTTCTCGTGGCCCTTGATGTCGGACAGCAGCCGGTTGAAGGCGGCGCCGGTGGCCTCCGTCGTCTTCGACCATTTGAGGCCGAGTGTCGGCAGGTAATTGGCGAGGGCGGCCAGCTTGACGTCGGTCGGCTCCTCGTGGACCCGGAAGACCTGCTTCATCCGCTTCTCGTTGAGCGTCTGCGCGGCGCAGACGTTCGCCTGGATCATGAACTCTTCAATCAGCTTGTGAGCGTCGAAGCGCTCGCGCAGCGTGATGGATGAAATCTTCCCGTCCTCGCCGATGCGCACGCGGCGTTCCGGCAGGTCGAGTTCCAGCGGCTCGCGTTGCTGACGAGCCTTTCCCAGACAGCGATAGGCGGCCCAGAGCGGCTCGAGGACATGCTCCAGGAGGGGGCGGGTCTTGTCGGTCGGATGGCCGTCGATGGCGTCCTGCGCCTCGCGGTAGGAGAGCTTGGCGGCGGAGCGCATGCGGCCGCGGATGAAGCGGTGGGAGGTCTTGCGGCCGTCGGCAGCGAAGATCATCTCGACCGCCATCGTCTCGCGCAGCTCGCCTTCCTTCAGCGAGCAAAGGTCTGCCGAGAGATGCTCGGGCAGCATCGGCGAGACGCGGTCGGGGAAGTAGGTGGAGTTGCCGCGCCGGAACGCCTCGCGGTCGAGGTGCGTGCCGTGGCGGACATAGGCCGAGACATCGGCGATGGCGACGAGGACGCGCCAGCCCTTGCCGTGCGGTTCGGCCCAGACGGCGTCGTCATGGTCGCGCGCGTCTTCCGGGTCGATGGTGATGAGGGGGATGGCCGTGAGGTCGTCGCGGGGAGCCTTCAGCGGCTCAGCGCTTTCGGCTTCCTTCAGGACGATCTCGGGGAATTCGTCCGGCACGCCATGGGTGTGCATCGCGATGATCGAGGCGGCGCGCGGATCGTCGGATCGTCCGAGCACTTCCACGACGCTGGCGCGGCGGGGGCCATAGGCCTTGCCGGCCTTCTGCATGATGCGCACGAGATCGCCATCGACGGCGCCGCGGCTGTCCGGGCGCTCGATGATGAAGTCGTTCTTCTCTTTGCGGGACGTGGGTTCGACGACGCCGCCATACTTGTTGGCGCGGTAGACGCCGACCTGCGTGGCGGTGGGTTCGGCGTCGAGCTTCTTGATGGCGCGGGCGCGCCATGTGCCGTCGGGCAGCTGGTCGATCCGGCAGAGCGCCTTCTCGCCGATCCCGAGGGAGATGGGGCGAGAACGCCCAAGCGCGCCGGCGTAGAGGATGTCGGGGCCGTAGGCGCCTTCGCGGCCCGAGGAGCGGCCGATGGGCTCGCCGTCGCTGTCGATACGCTCGATGACGATGACGCCGGTGGGCGGTGGCGCTTCGGCCTGGGTGAAGGCGCGCTTGCCGGTTCGGACCAGGGCGCCTTCCGCCTCAAGGCCCTGCAGGATGCGGCGGAGTTCGGATTTGTGTTCGAGCCCGATGTTGAGCCCGCGCGCGATATCGCGCTTGGACCCGAGTTCGGGATGGCGGTTCAGAAACTCCAGCACGCTTGCCCGCGTCGGCGGGTGGCTGGAGGGAGGGTTCGTCATGCGTCTTCCTGTTCAGTGGCCGCCGCCTTCGTCTTTGACGAAGGCTTCTTTGCTGCGGCCTTCTTGGCTGGTTTCTTTGCAGCTTTTGCGACTGCGGGCTTGTCGGCCTTCTCGGCCTTTGCCTTCGCAGGAGCTTTGGCTTTTGCCTTGGCGGCTGGCTTCTTCTTGCCCTTGGCAGGAGCCGCCAGCGCGCGGGCGTTCACGATCTCGATCGCCTGTTCCAGCGTTACGGACGCCGGATCGGCGCCACGCGGAATGTTGGCGTTGATCTCGCCGTGCTTGAGATAGGGACCAAACCGGCCAGAATAAAGGCGGATCGGTTCGCCATCGGTGTGGGCGCCGAGTTCGCGGAGCGGGGCGGCGGCTGTGCGGCCACGGCCCGGGTTCGCGCGTTTCTCGGCGATGATGGTCACGGCGCGGTTGAGGCCGATCTCGAACACGTCGTTCGGGTCGGGCAGGTTGGCGTAGGTCTTCAGGTGCTGGACGTAGGGTCCATAGCGCCCGAGGTTGGCGATGATGGGCTCGCCATCCTCCGGGTGCATGCCGACTTCGCGCGGCAGCATGAGGAGCTTGAGGGCGCCTTCGAGACCGAGTTCATCCAGCGACCAGCCTTTCGGGATCGACGAGCGCTTGGGCTTGTCGCCTTCGCCGAGCTGGACGTAGGGGCCGAAGCGGCCCGCGCGCAGGGTGACTTCGAGGTTCGATGCGGGATCGAGGCCAAGCGCCTTGCCTTCGGACGGGATGGCGTTTTCCGCGCCAGCTTTTTCCGCGCCGAAGGGACGCGTGTATTTGCACTCGGGATAGTTCGAGCAGCCGATGAAGGCGCCAAAGCGTCCGAGCTTGAGGCTGAGCTGACCGGCGCCGCAGGTGGGGCAGGCGCGCGGGTTGAGAGCCTCGCCATTCTCGCCGACCTTGGGCGGGAAGATGTGCGGCTCCATCACTTCATTGATGGCGTCGATGACGTTGGAGACGCGCAGTTCCGCGACGCCTTCGATGTGGCCGTGGAAGTCGTTCCAGAACTCGCGCAGGAAGTCCTTCCAGGCCAGCTTGCCGTCGGACACGAGGTCGAGCTTCTCTTCGAGGCCGGCGGTGAAGTCGTACTCGACGAATTTGGAGAAGAACTTCTCGAGGAAGATGGTGACGAGGCGGCCCTTGTCCTCCGGCATGAAGCGCTTCTGTTCGAGCTTAACGTATTCGCGGTCGATCAGCGTCGACAGGGTGGAGGCGTAGGTCGAGGGGCGGCCGATGCCGAGTTCTTCCAGACGCTTGACCAGCGAGGCTTCCGAGAAGCGCGGCGGCGGCTCTGTGAAGTGCTGGCTGGAGACGGCGTCGACCAGCTTCGGCTTATCGCCCTCGGCGATGGGGGGCAGGCGACCGCCGTCTTCATCGTCAGTGTCGTCGCGGCCTTCCTGATAAAGCTTGAAGAAGCCGTCGAACTTCACGACCTGGCCGGTCGCGCGCAGGCCTACGCGGCCGTCGGACGAGGGGATCTCGACGGTGGTGCGTTCGAGGGTGGCGGCCTCCATCTGGCTGGCGACGGCGCGCTTCCAGACGAGTTCGTAGAGGCGGGCCATGTCCGGATCGAGGCTGAGGTCGGACGGCAGGCGCGAGAACTCGGTCGGGCGGACGGCTTCGTGCGCTTCCTGGGCGTTCTTGGCCTTGGAGGTATAACGGCGGGGCGCATCCGGCATGTACGGATTCCCGTACAGGCGACCGATCACGCTGCGGGCGGCGTGATAGGCTTCCTCGGCCATCTGGACGCCGTCGGTACGCATGTAGGTGATCAGGCCGACCTGTTCGCCGCCGAGCATCACGCCTTCATAGAGCTTCTGGGCGACCTGCATCGTGCGGCTGGCGGAGAAGCCGAGCTTGCGCGCGGCTTCCTGCTGCAGGGTGGAGGTGGTGAACGGCGGCGGCGGGTTGCGCTTGAGCGGCTTGGCCTCGACGGAGGCGACGCGGTACTGGCCGGCGCGGACGGCGGCGAGCGCTGCGGCTGCGAGGTCGCCGTTGGGCAGCGAGAACTTCTGGAGCTTCTTGCCGTCGAGTTCGGTCAGGCGCGCCTCGAACCGCCCGGCAGGCGTCTCCAGCTCGGTCTTGATCTGCCAGTATTCCTCGGCCTTGAAGGTCTCGATCTCGAACTCGCGGTCGACGATGATGCGCAGGGCGACGGACTGCACGCGGCCGGCCGAGCGCGAGCCCGGGAGCTTGCGCCAGAGAACCGGCGAGAGGTTGAAGCCCACGAGATAGTCGAGCGCGCGGCGGGCGAGGTAGGCGTCCACAAGCTGCTGGTCGATCTGGCGGGGATGCTGGATCGCCTCGGTGACGGCCTTCTTGGTGATGGCGTTGAAGGTGACTCGCTGGACCGGCTTGCCCTTGAGGACGCGGCGCTGGTTGAGCGCCTCGAGCACGTGCCAGGAAATCGCCTCTCCCTCGCGATCAGGGTCGGTCGCGAGAATCAGGCCGTCGGCGTCCTTCATGGCGTCGGCGATGGCCTTGACGTGCTTGGAGGACTTTACGTCGATGTCCCACAGCATCGCGAAGTCGTCGTCGGGTTTGACCGAACCGTCCTTGGACGGCAGGTCGCGGATGTGGCCGTAGGACGCCATCACCTTGTATCCGGATCCCAGATACTTGTTGATGGACTTAACCTTGCCGGGGGACTCGACGACGACAACCTGCATGCTGGTTCAGCAATTCTCTTGGTTCGGGGAGGTATAAAGCGGGGCGGAAGGTGGTTTCATGAACCCGGAATGTCAATTCAAGGCATGAACGGGCCGTTTCAGACCGCCAGACTGGCCAGTCCGCCGACATGCGTGATCACCTCGCCAGCCAGTTCCAGCTCAGCAAGTGCAGCAAGAACAAGGCGATGGGGCGCGCCGGACGCCCGAACGATCTCCGCGACGGGCGTCGGCGTCGGGCTGAGCGCGTCGCGAACCGAGCGCAGGATGTCGACTGGAATGCCTCCGCCGTGGAGGTCGTGGAAGGGTTCAGCCTCCGGTTCGAACAGGGACGGCGGCGGAAGCGGCGAGACGGCGCGGAGGATATCGTCGACGGTTTCGATCAGCGCCGCGCCTTGCTTGATGAGCCGGTTGGAGCCCTTCGCGCGGGCGTCGAGTGGCGAGCCGGGGACGGCCATGACCTCGCGTCCCTGTTCGAGCGCCATGCGGGCGGTGATCAGGCTGCCGGACTTTTCCGCCGCCTCGACGACGACGACCGCGAGGGAGAGGCCGGAGATGATGCGGTTGCGTTTGGGGAAGTCGCGGGCCTGGGCGACGTAGCCGAAGGGTTGCTCGCTGATGATGCAGCCGCGCGCCGCGATGGCCTTGTAGAGGTCGGCGTGCTGGGGCGGGTAGATCTGGTCGATGCCGCCCGCGATGACCGCGATGGTTCCGGTGGCGAGCGCGGCTTCGTGGGCCTCGCCATCGACGCCGCGGGCAAGACCCGAGACGACCACATAGCCCAGGCGTCCGAGATCGTGGGCGAGGTCGCGCGCCATCTTGCGGCCGACGGCGGAGGCGTTGCGGGCTCCGACCAGGGCGATGGACGGCCGTTCCGCAAGCGCGATGTCGCCGAGTGCGCAGATCAGGGGCGGCGGGCCGGGAATGGCGGCGAGGGCCGGCGGGTAATCGGGCTCGCAGGCTGCGATGAAGCGCGCGCCGATGCGGGCTGCGGCTTCGATCTCGCGGGTGGCCTGACTTGTAGAGGGCGCGACGAGCTGACGGGAGGCGCCCGACTGCTTGACGAGGCCGGGCAGGGCTTCGAGGGCGGCGGCGGCTGAACCGTAGCGGTCGAGAAGCTCGAAGAAGGTGATGGGACCGACGCCGGCGCTGCGGCTGAGGCGCAGCCAGTCGGCGCGCTCGGCGTCTGTGAGTGTTCGGCGATTCATCAGTCCCCCCGGATGTGATGACTATCAGGATGGACTTGCAGGCGGGGAAGAGGCGTCGTCGGACTTTTTCTTCCCGCCCATCTTCGGCTCCTTGCCTGCAAGCAGGCGGGCGATGTTGGCGCGGTGGAGGTAGAAGATCAGGAGGGTGAGGACGATCAGGAGGCGGACCTCCAGCGGGCCGTAGCCGATGCGCCAGGCGACCGCCGGAGCGATGATCGCTCCGACCAGTGCGGCGAGGGACGACATCCGGAAGATCGCGGCGGTCAGCAGCCATGCGCCTCCGAAGGCGAGGCCGACGGGCCACATCGCGGACAGGAGCAGGCCCACGAAAGTCGCGACGCCCTTGCCGCCCTTGAACTTCAGCCAGACCGGGAAGCAGTGCCCGAAGAAGGCGCTGACGCCCGCGATGAAGCCAAAGTCGAAGGCCAGAGGGTGCTCGCGGTTGATCAGCTGTCCGGCGAAGAAGGCGAGACCTGCCTTGCCGGCGTCGAGCAGGAGGGTCGCCAGCGCCAGATCCTTGCGGCCCGTACGCAGGACGTTGGTTGCGCCGATGTTGCCCGAGCCGATGTCGCGGATGTCGCCAAGGCCGGCGAGCCTTGTGATCACGAGGCCGAACGGAATGGAGCCAAGCAGGTATCCGAAGACCGCCATGGCGGCGATGACGGGCATGTTCTGGGTGAAGAAGTCGATCATCGGCGTGTCGGTGTCCCTTGCGCGGGCCGGGCGGCGTAACTCGTTCGGGCGCGTCCGGCTGTGCAGATTTGGCGGCGCCGAGTTCTTGACGCGACCTGCATCGCGCTTCCAACCTGATCAGCCCAGCGAGCCGTCCGCGTGTCCATCAGCGCGGGTCCGGGGTGCGGGCAAACACGACCTCGCCGCTGACCCATGTGCGCTCGACGCGGCCTTCGAGGCGGCGGCCGTCGAAGGGGGAGTTCTTGGAGCGCGAGCGGAGCTTCTTGCCGACGCACTGCCACGGGGCGTTGGGGTCGAAGAGGACGAGGTCCGCCGGGGCGTCGCGCTTGAGGCGGCCCTGCTTGAGACCCAGCAGGTCGGCGGGGCCGCAGGTGACCGGGCGCAGCGCTTCCAGCAGGGTGAGCTGCTCGGCGGCCACGAGGCTGGTGAGGGCCGGAAGCAGCGTTTCGAGGCCGATGGCGCCGAAGGCGGCGTCCGCGATGGGCAGGCGCTTGTCCTCGGGCGGTTGCGGATCATGGGCGGAGACGACAGCGTCGATGGCGCCGCGCCGGAGCCCGTCGATCAGGGCGGCGCGGTCTGTCTCGGCGCGGAAGGGCGGGCGGACCTTGCAGTAGGTGAGGTAGTCGCCGACATCGAGCTCGTTGAAGAACAGGGAGAAGGCCGCCACCGAGCAGTAGGCACGGACGCCGCGCGAGCGCGCCTCTTCCACGGCGGCCAGCGAGCGGCCCGTCGAGATGCAGTCGACCAGCAGGCGCGAGCCGGTGGTCTCGGCCAGGGTGAGGTCGCGGGCGAGCGCGATCCATTCGGCTTCGGGCGGCGCGCCGCGCAGACCAAGGCGGGCCGCGAAGGCGCCGGCGTTCATCACGGTGTTGGCGGTGAGGGCGATGGTTTCTGGGCGCGAGGCAATCAGCGCATCAAAGGATGAGGCGTATTGCATGGCGCGGCGCATGACGCCCGCGTCGGAGACCGGCAGGTCGCCATTGGTGAAGAGGCAGGCGCCGGCTTCCTGGATGAGGCCGATCTCGCTCATCTTCTTGCCTTCGAGGCCCAGCGTGAGGCCTCCGGCAGGATAGACCTTCACCTTGGCGGTGCCGCGCGAGCGGCGTTGCAGAAAGTCGACCAGAGCGACGGTGTCGATGACCGGGTCGGTGTCCGGCATCATCACGAAGGAGGTGACGCCGCCTGCGGCTGCGGCTTCGGAGGCGGTCTGCAGCGTCTCCTTATTCTCGGCGCCGGGTTCGCCCGTCTTGACGCGGAGGTCGATGAGGCCCGGCGCGAGCACGAGGCCGTTGGCGTCGATCTTCTCGGCGCCGGGGGCGTAGCGGTCGACCTCCGGGCCGACGGCGGTGATGCGGTCGGCCTCGATAACCAGGCCGCCGGTCTCGTCGCGGCCCGTGGCCGGGTCGATCAGGCGGGCGTTGTAGATGACGGTCTTGCCGCTCATGAGTTTTTCGCCCGCATGTCCGGCGCGTTCTTCGCGAGGGTTTCGAGCACCGCCATGCGCATGGCGACGCCCATCTCGACCTGTTCGGTGATCAGGGAGCGGGTCGGGTGATCGGCGATGGAGCTTTCGATTTCGACGCCGCGGTTCATCGGGCCGGGGTGCATCACGAAGGCGGCGGGCTTGGCGTAGGAGAGCTTGTCGGCGTCGAGCCCGTAGAAGTGGAAGAACTCGCGCGCGGAGGGCAGATAGGCGCCGTCCATGCGCTCCTGCTGCAGCCGGAGCATCATCACCACGTCGCAGCCGTCGAGGCCCTTGCGCATGTCGGTGAAGACCTCGGCGCCCCAGTCGGCGGCGCCGGGCGGGGTCAGGGTTTTGGGGGCGATCAGGCGCACTTCGGCGCCCATGACGTTGAGCAGGGCGACGTTGGAGCGGGCGACGCGGCTGTGAAGGATGTCGCCGCAGATGGCGATGCGCAGGCCGCCGAGGTCTCCGACACGGCGGCGGATGGTGAGGGCGTCGAGCAGGGCCTGGGTGGGGTGTTCGTGGGTGCCGTCGCCGGCGTTGATGACGGCGCAGTCCACCTTCCGCGAGAGCAGCTTCACGGCCCCGGACGAGCCATGGCGGATCACCAGAAGGTCCGGCCGCATGGCGTTGAGGGTCATGGCGGTGTCGACCAGCGTCTCGCCCTTCTTCAGGGACGAGGTCATGACCGACATGTTGATCACATCGGCGCCGAGGCGGCGGCCCGCGATCTCGAAGGAGGACTGGGTGCGGGTGGAGTTCTCGAAGAACAGGTTGATCAGCGTGCGCCCGGCGAGAACGTCGGCGTGCTTCTCGCGCTGGCGGTTGAGATCGACGTAGCGGTCGCCGAGATCGAGGAGCTGCTCGATATCGAGCCGATTCAGGCCTTCGATGCCCAGAAGATGCCGGTGCGGAAAGGAGTAGGCGAAATCCGCCATGGACCGTTGCCCTCGATTTTGGGCGGGATAGCGGATGCAGGCGGGGGTGGCAAGGTTGGGGGGAGGGTCGAGAAACGCCGCCTCCCCCGGGGGGCGCGCCTGTTTGGGCGAACGCAGCCAGCGCGCGTCATGCCATGGTGTGGCTTCCGTGCTATCGTCTACGCGGCCAAGTGGTTTGGCGTCGGAGGTTCTGGGTGCTGAAGGCGTTCGTATTGGCCGGATCAGTTGCTCTCCAGTTTTTCGCCGCAGCTCCGGCCGCCGCGTGTCCCGGACCGCATGCCGAGACGTATATGCTCTGGTTTCGGCAGCCGGTGCTCCTGCCAGGCGAAGTGGCCATCGAAATCGACCTCAGCGATTTCGTGCAAAACGTCCAGAGACGCGGACGTCAGTTGCCAAAGTACAAAGTCAAACGCGTTCTTGTCGGAGCCTACGAAGGTGCAACGATTGAAGTTCAGCGGAGGGGGACAAGCTGCTCGCGGGAGGCCGCGCCTGGCATGTTCGAACAACTCGTACTTGTCGGAACGATAACCCAGACTGCATCCGGCGGACTCCGGCTCGTGCCGCGATACATGGCTTACGACGACCCTATCCGGATCGAGGCAGGTCGCTCGCTGAACGAAGGCAAAGAGCGAAACTGATCGAGTCGGGGCAGGTTGCTCGGTTGATCACGCATGGGCGTGACCCTATTCAACCGCTCAACGCCAGCGCAATCGCGACCGCCGCCGGGATCGCCAGCGCCGACAAGATCGTTGTCGCGGTGATGTGCCCGGCCATGAAGGTGGGGTCGCCGCCCATTTCGCGGGTGAGGGTGTAGGCGGCAGGCGGCGAGGGCGAGGCGCCGATAAGGGCCAGGGTGGCGAGGGCCACGCCGTTCAGGCCGAACAGCAGGCCCATGCCGATGAAGACGGCGGGGCCCAGCACCAGCTTGACGACGACGGCGGCGGACATGAGGCCCGGTCGCGAGCCGATGGCCTTGAGGTCGAGGCCGGCGCCGACGCACATCAGGGTGACGCCGAGCGCGCCCCGGCCCACGATGTTCATCGTGTCGCCCGCCCAGCCGGTGAAACGGTAGCCGGAGAAGTTGATCAGGAGCCCGGCGACGCAGGCGAGAACCATCGGGTTCTTGGCCAGCGAGACGAGAATGCCGCGGAGGCTGGGGTTCTGGCCCGTGCCCCAGCGGGCGTGGACCGACACCACCATGACGTTCACGATGGGGATGGCCGGCCCCATGATTAGGGCCACAAGGCCGGTCGATTCGGGGCCGAGCAGGGCGCCCGATGCGCCCAGCAGCGCGAAGGCGTTCCAGCGGGTCGCGCCCTGATGGGCGCTGGCGAAGGTGTGGCGGTTATCCCCGGACAGCGGCAGCAGAAGAAATCCACAGGCCCCCATGGCGAGAAAGGCGGCGAGACCCGCGCCGAGGAAGGTCGCCTCCTGCATCGAAAGCCGGGCCTGCGAAACCTCCAGCACCATCCAGGCCGGACCCAGGACGTTGTAGGCGAGCTTGTTGGCGCCGCCCCACGCGGCGGCCGGGACAATGTTGGAGACCCGGGCGCCCCAGCCGACGAGAATGGTGAGAAAGATCGGCGCGAGGGCCGCAACTACGCTGGTCATGCTTCGGCTTCTTGGGAGGGGGTCACTTGAGGGAGGAGAGGCGGTCTATGGCGCCTTGCAGGATCCAGGCGGCGGCGAGTTTATCCACAATCTCTCCACGGCGGGCGCGGCTGGCGTCGCCGGCGATCAACATCCTTTCCACAGCCGCTGTGGAGAGGCGTTCGTCCCAGAGGGCCACCGGAATGTCCCGCCGCTCAATAATGTTGCGCGCCAGCGCCCGGGCTGACTGCGCGCGGGGCCCCTCGGTGCCGTCCATGTTGATCGGGTGGCCCATGACGATGCCGGTGCACGAGCGGCCGTCATAGAGCTGGAACAGGCGGTCGAGCGAGGGAGCCAGCTTGCGGCCCTTCTCGATGGTTTCGAGCGGGCTGGCGATCATGCGGATCGGATCGCAGGCGGCGACCCCGATGGTGGTCGTGCCGGGATCGAGCCCGAGAAGGGCGCCGGAGCGGGGCAGCTGGTCGAGGGACAGAAGAGGCATCGCCCGGCCATAACGCCAATCGGCTTGCCGCGAAAGGCGAGGCCGTTTAGGGCAGGCTCTGGACAGAATTCAGGTTCGAACCATGAGCGTCGACAAGGAAACCGTACGGAAAGTGGCCCGGCTCGCCCGGATCGCCGTGCCCGAAGACAGGCTGGAGCCCCTGGCGGGCGAGCTGAACGGGATTCTCGCCTGGATCGAGCAGCTCAACGAGGTCGATGTCGAGGGCGTCGAGCCTCTCACCACCCCCGTTCCGATGACCCTGCCGATGCGGGCCGACGAGGTCACGGACGGCAATATCCGCGAGCGGGTGCTGGCCAACGCGCCCCGCACCGAGGACGGCTTCTTCGTGGTTCCGAAGGTGGTTGAGTAATGGCCGACGTCGCATCCGTTAAGGACGATCCGCGCTGGATCCGCTTCAACGAGGAAGGCGTCGCCTGCTCGTGCGGCCAGACCCACAAGGGGCTGTTTCCGATCAACCTGCTGGTTCCGATCGGCTGGCCGCTGTCCACGGACTATGCCCCCGACATTGACGTCGTGATGGAGGGCAATTTCCTCTCCCAGAACTTCTGCGTCTGGGACGGCAAGTGGTTTTCCGTGCGGGTGCGCCTGCCGCTCCAGATGGCGGGCGCCGCGCCCTGGTCCTTCACCTACACCGCGTGGGCGGCCCTCAACCGCTCGGACTTCGAGGGGTATGTGATGGCGGTCCGGACGAACACGCTGAAGGACGGCGCGCAGGCTCCGGCCCGGCTGGTCAACCGCATTGGCGGCTATCCGGACACCGTGAACCTGATGGGGACGTCGTTCCAGACGGCGGACGGCGCGCCGCCGGTCCTGCTGATCCATGGCGACCAGCCGGACAACAAGCCTGATCATCCCTTCATCGCCGAGCAGCGCGACGGGATCGGTTTCGACCGCGCGCTGGAACTCTTTGCTGAATATGGGCACGACATGCGCCCGAGCTTCTCCTGATTGGCCCATCCGATGACCAAGCTGACGCAACTCACCCTGACGGACGCAGTCGAGGGACTGAAATCGAAGCAGTTCTCGTCGGTTGAAATCACCGACGCGTTCCTGTCCGAGATCGAGGGCTCGAACCCGCACCTCAACGCCTATGTGGTGGTGACGCCCGAGAAGGCGCGGGAGCAGGCGAAGGCCGCCGACGCGAACCTCGCGAAGGGGCAGGGCGGCAAGCTCGAAGGCGCGCCGCTCGGCATCAAGGACCTGTTCTGCACGCAGGGCGTCCGCACCACGGCGTGTTCGAACATCCTCGGCGAATTCACGCCGCAGTATGAATCGACCGTGACCCAGAACCTCTGGGACCAGGGCGCCGTGATGCTCGGCAAGCTGAACATGGACGAGTTCGCCATGGGCAGCAGCAACGAGACATCGCGCTTCGGGCCGCCGGCCTCGCCCTGGCGCCGCAAGAATTCGAACGCGAACCTGACCGCCGGTGGATCGTCGGGCGGCTCGGCGACGGCTGTCGCGGCGGATCTCTGCCTTGCCGCGACCGCGTCCGATACCGGTGGTTCGATCCGCCAGCCGGCGGCGTTCACCGGGATTGTCGGCATCAAGCCCACCTATGGCCGCGCCAGCCGCTATGGGATGGTGGCGTTCGCTTCGTCGCTGGACCAGGCGGGGCCGCTGGCGAAGACCGTCATGGATTCGGCGCTGATGCTGGAAGTGATGTGCTCGTCCGATCCGAAGGACTCGACCTGCCTCGACATCCCCGTGCCGCAGTGGACGAAGTCGGTTGGCCAGTCCGTGAAGGGCATGAAGATCGGCGTGCCCAAGGAATACCGCGTCGACGGCATGCCGGACGAGATCGAGAAGCTCTGGCAACAGGGCATCGAGTGGCTGAAGGCGGCTGGCGCCGAGGTCGTCGAGGTCAGCCTGCCGCACACCAAGTATGCGCTTCCGGCCTACTACATTGTGGCGCCGGCCGAGGCTTCCTCGAACCTCGCCCGCTATGACGGCATGCGGTACGGCGCACGGGTGTCCGGCTCGGGTTCGCTGACCGACACCTACGAGCAGACGCGCGCCACGGGCTTCGGCAAAGAAGTGCAGCGCCGCCTGCTGATCGGCACCTACGTGCTGTCGGCCGGGTATTACGACGCATACTACCTGCGGGCGCAGAAGGTGCGGACGCGGATCCTCGATGATTTCGAGAAGGCGTTCGAGACCGTCGATGCGCTGCTTGCGCCCACCACGCCGTCTGCGGCGTTTGCCTATGGCGAGACCTCGGGCGACCCGCTCGAGATGTACCTAAATGACATCTTCACCGTGACCGCGAACCTTGCGGGCCTGCCTGCGATCTCGGTTCCGGCGGGGATTGATTCCAACGGTTTGCCGCTTGGCCTGCAGGTGATCGGCAAGGCGCTGGACGAGGCGGCCTGCTTCAAGGTCGGCGCGGAGATCGAGCGGGCGGCCGGCTTCACGGCGCGGCCGGATCGCTGGTGGTGAGCGGGCGGGCCTGACCGGTCAGCCCTGATCCCCAGACAAAAAAAGGGCCGCGCGATGCGCGGCCCTTTTCTGATTCTGGTCCCAGGTCTCAGACCTGCGGAGGAACGCCCGGCTTGTCGGCCATCGGGTCCTGGTCGTGTTTGACGGCGCCTTCGAAGATCGCGTTCGGCTCGATGGCGAGCGAGGCGTGGAAGATGTCGCCGCGGACTTTCGCGCCGGTGCAGAGCTGAACCTTGCGGCCACGGATGCGGCCCTCGACGCTGCCCTTCACGATGACGGTTTCGGCGATGACTTCACCTTTGACGGCGCCCGTCTCACCGATGGTCAGAGTGGCGGCGCGAACGTCGCCCTCGATGTGGCCGTTGATGTCGAGGTCGCCCTGCGAGACCAGCTTGCCGACCAGTTTCACGTCGCCGCTGATGATAGACGGACCCGCGCGCGGGGGCAGGGCGGGACGCTTTGGAGCTTCCGGAGCCATCGGCTTGGGAGCTGCAACCGGTGCGGGTTGCGGCTCAGGTGTCTTACCCCTCGTGAACATGCTTGCCAGCCCTCAAAAACCGGATGGGGTCGTACGCCTTGCCCCGGAAAAAAACTTCGTAGTGCAGGTGCGGGCCCGTGCTTCGGCCCGTCGAACCCATCGTCCCGACTTTCTGACCGATTGCAATGTCAGTGCCGGCCTTCACGGTGATCGAGTTCAGGTGCGCATAGCGCGTTTTGAACCCGAGACCGTGGTCAATCTCGACGACGCGACCGTACCCCGACTTCACGCCCGCAAAGCTGACCTTGCCGGGCGCCGTAGACTGGACGGGCGCGCCCCAGTAGGCGCCAAAGTCTGCACCGTCGTGCCACGCCGTGCGGCGGGTGAACGGGTCGGACCTGAAACCAAAACCGGATGTTTCACGGTAGGGCGTCGCTAGAGGCGCGCCAAGCGGCAATGCATGTATCAGCTGCTCATACAGGTTGGCTTCCTGCAGGCGGGCGGCGACTTCGAGGACCCGTGTCTCGAAACCGTCTTCGTCCGTGCCGCCACCGGAGGTCAGCGAGCCGATTTCGACAAGCGGTCCCCCGACGCCGGGCTGGTCCATCACGCGGGAGACCTGCACGCCGGTGAGGCTTATGACACCGCGTGCGCGTTCGGCGCGGCTGACGGCTTCGTCTTCGGCAGCGTCGAGGAAGGTTGTCTGTTGTTCGAGCAAGCCGCTGAAGCGGGCGCGGAAGCCGGCGACATCGTTTGCCGCCATGGCGAACTCGTCGGGACGACCCTGGCGGGCGTCGGCTTCCTCAATCGTCGCGTCAACGAGCACCGAGGCGTCGTCGCCCTTCATGACCACGGCCTGCGCGGCGTCGCTGCCCTGCAGGTGAGCCAGCAGCAGTTTCAGGGTGGAGTGGCGCTGTTCGGCTTCCTCGAGATGGCGCTCGAACTCGCCGGTGCGCTTCTCGAGCAGGGACAGGGCGATCGCCTCGCCGGCGCGGGCCTGCTTCAGTTCGCGTTCGAAGCGAGCAACCTTGCGGTCAGAGGAGTCGCCGCCCGCGCCATCAGGGCCGCGGAGAAGAACGCTTGCGGTCGCAAACAGGCACCAGCCTACGACGACTGTCCCAACGCCAGCCAGCATCGCCTGCCGCCACGGCGAAATCGAGACGTAGCGGATCGATCCGCCGCTGCGATGGTAGATCTGACGTTCGGGAAAGGCCTTGGCGAAAGCTTCTTTTGCGCGAGAAAACTGGAGGTTGATCGCCATTCACGCCGCCCGATCAAAAGGTTTCACGCGCCGAGCCAAATCCAGCCCCCTGTTGCCCGGCTGACACATGGATAACTCACATTTCGCGCTGAGCGAACCCCCAGCCTGTGCATTTTATGAAAGTTAACTCGCGGAGTTTAAACGATCATGAAGGCTTTTGCTGCGCCTGCGCGCTTTGGTCGCCTGTCAGGCGAGCGCTGCTAGCACCTCTTCGGCGTGGCCTTCGACCCGAACCTTGCTCCAGACCCGGCGAATCACCCCGTCGGCGTCGATCAGGAAGGTCGACCGCTCGATCCCCATGTAGACGCGGCCGTAGAGCTTCTTTTCCGTCCAGACCCCGTACGCCTCGCAGACGGCCCCGTCTTCGTCCGAAGCGAGCCGGACTTTGAGGTCCTGCTTGGCGGCATAGCGCTCGTGCGAGGCGAGGCTGTCACGCGAGATGCCGATCACAGTCGTCTTCCGGGCGCCAAATCTGGCTGCCGAACTGCTGAACGCCAACGCTTCCTTGGTACATGCTGGCGTATTGTCCTTCGGATAGAAGAACAGCACGACTCGGCGTCCGCGCATCGCAGACAGTACGAAGGGTTGCCCGCCGGTAGCGGGCAGCGTGAAGTCGGGGGCCTGATCGCCCTCGCCGGGGATGTGTGTCAAAGTGGTGTGTCCTGAGTTCCGGCTCGCCGGGGAAGTGCAAGGTCAAGGTGTATCGCCGTTTGCCCCGCAACGTGAAGCGCCCTGCTGGCTGCGTCCACGCCGGAGCATGCCTTGGCGGACCCGCTGGCGTTCGCGGGCGGGCCGGTGCGGCCGCTGATAGGCGCCGGAGGCGGTCGCCTTGAGAGTTTCGCCCCGGCTTCTGATCTTCGAGACGGTCGCCTTTCTGGTGTTCGCGGTGCTCGCCGGCGCGGGCTTCCTTGCATGGAGGCTGTCGCAGGGGCCGATCGATCTGGAGTTCATCCGGCCGCAGGTGGAACGGTCACTCGGCGATGCGCGGGGCGGCAAGCCTGTCGAGTTGAAATCCCTTGCGCTGGAATGGTCGCGGACGACCGGTCGAGTGGAAGCCGCGGCGCGTGAGCTGGTCGCGAAGGACGACGAAGGCCGCATCGAGTTCAAGGCGGAGCGGGCAGTCATCGCTCTGGACGCCAGCGCCCTGCTGTCGGGGAAGATCAAGACGCGCCGTCTCAGGATGGAGAACGGGCAGGCGAACGTTGATCGCAGCCAGGACGGCGTCTGGACGCTGGCGAGCATTGTCCTGCTCAAGGAGCCCACGCCCGGGGAGAAGCCCTTCGACCCTGTGAAGGATCTCAACTGGACCACCCTGGCGACGCCGATCCGGGCTGGTATCGACGCGGGTTCGTTCGAACGGGTCGACCTTGTCGATTTCCGGATGGATGTCCGCGACAGGAAGACGGCGTCGAACTGGAGCGCCTACCCGGTCAATGGCCAGTGGCGCGCCGGAGCGGGCGGCGTCTCGCTGTCGCTCGACATGCGTCTCGCGGCGGATGTCGGCGCCAACCGGGTGCAGATCGGCATCGAGTCTGACGGGGCGGTCAGCACGGCCAAGGGCAAGCTGGCGCTGGAAGGCGTGAACCCGGTGGTGTTCGCCCGGATGATGGGGTTCGGCTCTGTCGTCACATTCGACAAACCGGCCAACCTGACCATTTCGGCGGAAGCGACCGAGGCGGGGGGGCTGCAGGGTTCGCGCGTTGAACTGTCGGACGTCTCGGGCTCGTTCAGCGCGGGCGGTCTCGCTGTGCGGGTCCAGGATCTGGCGCTCAACGCGGGGTACGATCCGGAGACGCGGCGGCTGAATGTCGAAAGTCTCAAGGTCGCTTCTGACCGGCTCACCGGCGAGTTCCAGGGAATGGTGGACCTGTCCGCCATGATGGCGGCGGGCGAAGCGCGTGACATTCCCTTCAGTCTGAGCAGCGGTCCGGCGACCTTCAATCTTGTTCCGGTATTCGAGAATCCATGGCCGTTCGGTTCGATCCAGCTTGAAGGCACCCTGGCTGGGGCGGGAACGAAGCTTGTCGTGGACAGGCTGGAGGCGGTGACTGGCCGCATGACTGCCGTGGCGTCGGGCGAAGTCTGGCTGGCGCAGGGCGAGGACGGCCAGCGTCAGGTAGGGCTCAAGCTTGAAGCCGAGGGCAAGGGCGCCGCGACGCCTGACCAGGTCACGGATTTCTGGCCGGTCGGCGTTGGTTCGCTCGCCCGCGACTGGGTGAAGACGAACATCACGGCCGGGCAGGCGACGCGCGCTGTCTTCCGCGTGGACTGGCCGCCAGGCGCAAACGCCGGAGGGTTCCTGCCGGACGAGCATCTGTCGCTCGACTTCTGGGTCAAGGACGCGACCATCGGATATCTGGAGGGCTTCCCGCCCGTCACTGGCGCGGTCGGTGTCGGACATCTGAAAGGCAACAGCCTGTCGGTGGACATCAGCCAGGGCCAGATGCGCGAGTGGATCGTGGACGAGGGCAAGGTGGTTATCCCGCGCTTTGCCCCGGCCGGCGAGTCGATCCGCGTCACGGCTTCGGGCCATGGCGACCTCAGGCCGATGATGCAGGCGCTGGACGCGACGCCGCTCAAGCTCGGGGAGACATACGGCCTGAACATCGACGGGATGCATGGGTCGGGCGGCGTGGATGTCGAGATCATCCAGCCGATCACGAACAGGGGCGAGGACGCTCCGGTCCGCTATACGATCTCGGGCCGCTTCCGCGACGCGGCGCTTCCGGACCTTGCGGCAGGCTTCGGGCTGAGCAGCTCCAATGTGAGCGTCAAGGTGACCGAGACGGACGTCTCGATTGGCGGCGCCGGAAAGTTCGGAGCGGCCCCGGTCGTGTTCGAATGGAAAGAGACCCTGGCCACCAAGTCCGGCGCAGCAGGGGGATCACAGCTTACGGCCAGCGCGAAGGTGACCCCCGATTTTCTCAATGCCCTCGGCATCGCGGCGAGAAACTTCATGCAGGGCGAGGCTGATGTTGTGCTGCGCGCCCGCGGAAAGGGACGGGATTTCGAGTCGTTCGAGGCCGATCTCGATCTGACTCACGCAGCGATCCAGATGCAGGAATTTGGCTGGGGCAAGGCCTACGACAGCCCGGCGAAGGGCGCCTTGCGATACAGCCGCGTGGCGGGGGGCGGCGCGACGGTGACGGCCGACATAAAGGGCGAGGGGCTGGAGCTGACCGGCGATGCCCGGCTGGCTCCGTCCGGCAGCATGCAGTCCGCCCGGATCGAGCGTCTGTTCGCTCGCGACAGCATTGATCTTCGCGGGACGGTCAGCCAGCGGACCAATGGCGGCTATCTGGTGGCGCTGAATGGCCCGCTGTTCGATGCGCGTCCGTGGATGGACAGCCTGCTGAACATGTCAGGCTCGAGCGGGGCGGCTTCCGCCAGCAGCAGCGCCGCCGACCATCCCGACAATGAAGGCGCGTTCGACATCACGCTGACGACGGACCGGCTACGCCTCCGCGATGACGCAGACCTCACCGACGTGAAGATGTCGACGAACATCAATCCGTTCGGTCCGCAGCGCGCAGACATCAGTGGGCTCATCGCGCCCGGCAAGTACATGCGGGTCGCCATGCGGCCGGACGGCAAGGCGCAGAAGATCCAGCTGACATCGGACGACGCGGGCTTCGCGGCGCGTGTGCTTCTCAACACAGGCTACTTCACGGGCGGCGCGCTGTCGTTCGATGGGCGGTTCCTTGACGGTCAGGGCGACGCGAATCTGGCGATGACGGATGTGCGCATCCGGGAAGCTCCGCTGCTGGCGCAGCTGCTGTCGGTCGCATCGCTGCGCGGGATATCGGACATTCTCAATGGAGACGGCGTGCTGTTCACGCGCATTGATGCGCCGATGCGGATGGCGGGCGGGAGGATTGACCTGCCAGGCCTGCGCGCATCCGGTCCGGCCATGGGTCTTACGTCTCGCGGCTGGTTCGATGCGAAGTCCGGACAGCTGAGCCTCGATGGCGTGCTGGTGCCCTCGTTCGGCATGAACTCGGCGCTGGGCGAACTGCCCATCATCGGCGACCTGTTTGTCTCACGGCAGGGCGAGGGACTGTTCGCTCCGATCTATTCGGTGAGGGGCGACCTCAGTGCTGCGCGGGTATCGATCAATCCGCTGGCGGCGGTGACGCCCGGGGTGCTGCGGCGGATATTTGAAAACCCGGCTGAGATCCCGACGACGGCGGACGCTGGCGGTGGGGCCAGCGCGAATTGAGCGTTACCCGCCCAAAGTGTTAGGGTTCGCCCCGGAAGCGGGGGGCTTGCATGGACGTGTCGAGTTTAGCTGGGGCTTCACTTAGCCTGATGTTTCTGGTCGCCGGATACCAATCCGGTGCGGGACCCTCCATCCATGTTCCTGTTGTCACGATTGCCGGTGAGAGCATGGAGCCGAACATGTCTGTCGGCGACAAATTTGCGATTGATCGAAATGCCTACAAGCACCGCGCGCCGTCGCGTGGCGATGCGGTGGTCTATCGGCATCCCGATGGCCGCCGACTGATTGCACGAATTGCCGGAGTTGGTGGGGACACAGTGCAAGTCAAGGTAGGGCAGCTCTACATCAATGGTGAGCTGGTTGTGCGGACCCTGATTGAAACCAGAATGGTCAAGCGCGGCGGTCCGCAGCGGTTCCCGGTGTTGATCTACCGCCAGAGATTGCCGGGCGCAGCGGAGAGCATTCTGATTGAGGAATCGGGAGACAACGCGCTGCTGGACAACACGCCCGTTTTCCAGACGCCCGATGGCACGGTCTTCCTGATGGGTGACTGCCGGGACGCAAGCGCAGACAGCCGTGCGCAGCTTGACGGCCCCGGATATCTCCCCCTCGCCAGCATCGAAGGCCGGATTATCGAGGTGCGACTGGTGCAAGGCGGCCAGTAGGCCTTCGTTTGTGACTAGTCGCTGCTTCCAAGTCTCACAGAACGTAGATGCGCTGGAAGTCCGATATCGGCGCCTGCGTGAACAGCACCTTGTACGGGAACGGGCCGAAGGGATTGTCCGGCTCCAGGCCGGGCAGGGCTGCTAGGAAGGCGTCACGCACATCCGGACGGATCGAACCGTCGTGGCGGATGAACTGGCCCCAGGTCGAGAGGCCATTCTGGCGCTTGAAGGTTGGGTCGTACTGGCGCGAGGCGCCGAACGCGGGCGGGAACAGGCGACGATAGGCTTCGAGATTGTAGAGCCAAGAGCCGCCGAGGACGTGGCGTGCTTCGGGGTGGCGCTCGGCGAGCCACCCGAACATGGCGCGAAGCTCGGCTTTGCGGGCTTCGATGCGGGTGTTGTGGAGCGGTCCGCCGATGGCGCTGGTTTCGCGATTGCCGAAGTGGATGCGCACGCCGCCGTTTTCGTCCGGCGCCTCGCAGGCGAAGCAGCCGAACTGGATCCGGCCGGGCGTCAGGACCTCCGCGCCATCGGGGATGGCGTCGAGTGCGCCGAACATGCGCTCGACGCGCTGCTCGTGGGTGAGCGTGTCGACGCCGTCCATCAGGGCCAGCCATTCAGGCGCGTAGGGCGGTTCGCCCGGCCGTCCAAGGCCGATCCGGCGGTGGATGTTGGTGCACTGGAGCAGCGTGTCGGAGATGGCGCGACCGGACTTGCGCGCCATCTCCTCCGCGAAGTGCACCTGCAAGCCGACATACTCCCGGGAGAGGCGCATGGCGGTTGTCCCTGTTTCAGACCGGCTTGAGCAGGACGATGGACTTCTTGCCCTTCTGAACCTTGAAGGCGCCGAGGTCGGGCAGGACGTCGCCGCGCGCGTAGGTCTGACCCACTGCCGGCTTTGCGTCGTTGATGGACGCACCGCCGCCCTGAATGAGGCGCCGGGCGTCGCCCATAGAGGTGGCGAAGCCGGCGTCCTTCACCAGAGACTCGGCGGTGCGGGTGTCGCCGTCGCCCCACGAGAATTCGACCGTCGGGAGGTCAGCGGACGTGACGCCCTTCTCGAAGGTCGCTTCGGCCGTGCTGCGGGCTTCTGCGGCGGCTCCGGCTCCGTGGAGCAGGGTGGTGCATTCGTCTGCCAGGCGCTTCTTCACCTCGTTGATGGCCGCGCCTTCGACCTTTTCCAGCTCGGCGATTTCGTCCAGCGGAATGTCGGTGAACAGGCGCAGGAACTTGCCGACGTCGCCGTCCTCGGTGTTGCGCCAGAATTGCCAGTACTCGAACGGGCTGCGCATCTCCGGGTTGAGCCAGACGGCGCCCTGCGCGGTCTTGCCCATCTTGCCGCCAGACGCTGTGGTGATCAGCGGCGTGGTGACGCCGTAGCAGGGAACATCCGCGATGCGGCGCGCAAGGTCGATGCCGTTGACGATGTTGCCCCACTGGTCGGAGCCGCCGAGCTGGATGCGGCACTGGCGCGAACGGGCCAGCTCGAGGAAGTCGTAGGCCTGCAGCAGCATGTAGTTGAATTCGAGGAAGGTGTAGGGCTCCTCGTTGCGCAGGCGGCGCGCGACCGTCTCCTGGGCGATCATCTTGTTGATCGTGAAGTGTTTGCCGTAGTCGCGCAGGAACGCGATGTAGTTGAGCTGGTCGAGCCACTCGGCGTTGTCGATCATCACGGCGTCGGTCGACATGGGGTCGAACGGAGCGCCCTCCGGGGCGAACGTCAGGAACGGCTCGAAGTTGGTCTTGATCAGGGCCATGTTGGCCGCGATTTCCTCGACCGTCAGGATCGGGCGCGACTTTTCCTTGTCGGTGGGGTCGCCCACCTTCGTGGTGCCGCCGCCCATCAGCACGATGGGCTTGCCGCCCGCCTGCTGGAGGCGGCGCAGGTTCATGATCTGGACGAGAGACCCCACGTGCAGCGACTTCGCCGTGCAGTCGAAGCCGATGTAGGCGACGGGCGTGCCCGACTGGCAGTAGGCGTCCAGGCCCTCGGCGTCCGTCATCTGGTAGACGTGGCCGCGGCCGATCATTTCCCTGAGAAATGAAGACTTTGGCTGGAATTCTTCGAGCGACACGTGAAGTCTCCTGGACGGGTGGGTCTTATTGTCCGGAGGCGGGCCGATTGTCGAGCGTGTCGCCGCCGGAAGGGCGGGCACGCACAGTTCGCGTCGCCCGCTAGAAGGCGGGGCGATAATAGCTCGCGGGGGCGATGCGGACCGGCATGGCGCGCAGATAGTCGGGCACGCCGCCGGTCGTCAAGCCGTCCCCGTTCAGGCCATCGCAGCTTTCACTGCAGCGGCGTTGATCGGGATATGCCGGAGCCGGGCGCCAACCGCGTTGAATATGGCGTTGCCGATGGCGGGGCCGACCACTGTGGTGGCCGGTTCGCCAAGGCCGACCGGAGCCTCCGGGCTGTCCACGAAGGAGATGTCGAGCTCGGGAACGTCGGCCAGGCGGAGCGGTGTATAGGCGCCGAGGTTGAGGTCCTTGACGTTGCCGTTCTCGAAGGCCGTGCCTTCGTGCAGCGCCAGCGACAGGCCCCAGAGCGAGGCGCCTTCTGTCTGCGCTCGGGCGCCGTCCGGATCGACGATCGTTCCGGCATCCGTGACGACGGTCAGCTTCTCGACCTTCACGGCGCCGGTTGCCCGGTCGACATTGACCCGCGCCACGCACGCGACCCAGGTCGGCATGTCGCGTTCCTGCCCGAAGCTGGTGGCGATGCCGAGGCCGGTCCCCGCCGGGAGCTGGCTACCCCAGCCGGCTTTCTCGGCGGCGAGGCGGACGACGTTGGCCTGGCGCGACGCCCCACCGACAGAGTTGGGTGAGGAGCCGGCGTTCGCGCCTTCAGCCGTCAGCAGCTTCAGGCGGAAGGCGACCGGGTCCATCTTCAGCTTGTGGGCGGCCTCGTCCATGAAGCTTTCCAGGGCCCAGTTCGTGAAGCCGGGGCCCACGGAGCGCAGCCAGCCCGGCCGGAAGGTCGCGTTGGCGAGATCGTTCGAGATCGCGCGGACCTTGTGGGCGCCGACGGCGTACCAGTGGTTTGCGCCGCTGATGGCGAAGGGATCGAAGGGCACATCCTTCTCGCCTTTCGGCATGAAGAACGGCGCCATCACGAGCGTCGGCCAGCCAGCGGCGACATGCTGCTCCATGCCGGTGACATTGCCGTCCTTGTCGAACGCCATGCGCATCTTCTGGAGCGAGGGCGAGCGGACGGAGTCGAAGCGCACATCGTCTTCGCGGGTCATCACCATTTTGACCGGCTTGCCGATGGCCTTGGAGGCGAGGGCCGCGCCGACGGCATAGTCGCCGTTGAGCCGCCGTCCGAAGCCGCCGCCGAGACGGTAGGTCTTCATGACGATGCTGGTCTCGGGAACCTCAAGCGCGGCGGCCAGCCACGGCAGGACGAGGCTCTGCCACTGGTTGCCGGTGTGGATCTCCCACTTGCCGTCCTTCTCGAAGGCAAGCGCGTTCAGGGGCTCCATCTGGAAGTGCAGGGCGGTCGCAGTGGAATAGGTCGCATCGAGGGAGGAGGCCGCGGCGCGGAAGGCTGGCGCGGTGTCTGTGTTGCCGAGGGGGAGGACGGATCCGGTGTTTGGGTCAGCGATCAGCTTGGCTGCGTGGTCCTGAAGGTCCTTCTCCGAGACTTCGGTCGTTGGGCCGGGCGTGTATTCCAGCGTGATGGCGCGTGCGGCCTTCTGGGCGGCGTACCAGCTGTCGGCGATCACCATGGCCCAGCCGGGAACGGTGTTGGACGGGTCCTTCAGGATCACCGTCTCGATGTAGCCTTTGATCTCCTTGGCGGGCGCATCCATCACGTAGTTGACCTGCGAGCCGTTGCGGGTCGGGGGCAGGATCGGGCAGCCGTAGACCATGCCCTCAACCTTCGCGTCGATTCCGTAGACCGCGGCGCCAGTGGTCTTCTCGACAACGTCGAGCGCGGTGACAGGTTTGCCGATGAGCTTGCGATCCGACACCGGCTTCAGCGTGAAAGCCGCCAACTCTTCAGGCGTATAGGTTTTGGAGAGCCCGCCTTTGCGCACGATATCGGCGTACGAGATCTTCTTGCTGCCTGAGACAATCTCTCCATTCACGGCCGAGCACGTTGCGGCGTCGACCTTGAGGGCGGCAGCGCCCGCCTCGATCAGGGCGGCGCGGCCTGCGGCTCCAGCCTGGCTGTAGAGCGGATAGGACTGCCAGACGGACCAGCTGCCGCCCGTCACCATCAGGCCCCACTTCGGATCGCTGTCGACGTGGTTGATCCTGACTTTCTCCCACGGCGTCTCGAGTTCGTCCGCGAGGATGCGTGCGAGCGCGGTGCCGACGTGCTGGCCCATCTCGGCGCGGATCACGTTGACTGTCACAATGCCTGCGGCGTCGATCGAGAACCACTGCGTGGGTTCGAACGCCGGGGCGTTCGGATCGCCGGTCTGGGTGCAGGCGGTGAGGAAGCTGAAGGCGACGCCGGCGCCGGCCGTCGCGATGAGGAAGCCCCGGCGGTTGAGGATGGGGGTGTTCTGGGGTGCGTTGTGGTTGCGGATCATGGCTCAGGCCCCCTTCATCGCGGTGGCTGCCTGGCGGACTGCGGCGCGGATGCGCGTGTAGGTCATGCAGCGGCAGAGATTGCCGGTCATCATCTGGTCGATCTGGTCGTCTGTGATGTCGGGATTGTCCTTCAGGACAGCTGCCGCCTGCATGATCTGGCCAGACTGGCAGTAGCCGCACTGGGGCACCTGAAGTTCCTGCCAGGCTTTCTGCACCGGGTGCGCGCCGTTGGGATCAAGTCCTTCGATGGTGGTGATCTCCGCGCCTTCAGCCGCGCTGACGGGGGTGATGCAGGCGCGCACGGCCTGTCCGCCGATGTGGACGGTGCAGGACCCGCACATGCCGATGCCGCAGCCAAACTTGGTGCCGGTAAGATTGGCTTCGTCGCGTATGACCCAGAGCAGCGGCGTGTCGGCTTCGACCTCCGCCGTGAAGGGTTTCCCGTTGATCGTGAAAGTGCTCATGTCCATCCGTCCCTGAGCCGCAGCTGGCGCGATGGTTCTCCTCTTTCGCGCGCGTGTCCAGTGGCGCCGCTGCGGCGCCTCAGCAGGATCTCGCTCGGACCTGGATCGTAGTCCTCGCGGCTACCCGATCTGCGTGCTGCCGGACAGGAAACGGATCATGGCTGGCGCACGGAGGAGATTACTTCTTCGACGGCTTGATGCGCAGGATTTCGCCGTTGTCTTCGTCGGTGATGACGTAGAGCAGGCCGTCCGGACCCTGGCGGACGTCGCGGATGCGTTTGCACTGGTCGCGAAGGAGCTTCTCCTCGCCGACCACACGGCCGTCTTTCATGTCGAGACGTACAAGCTGCTTGCCGGAGAGGCCGCCCATGAAGGCGTCGCCCTTCCAGCCCTTGAGCTTGGCGCCCGTGTAGAAGGCCATGCCGGAGAAGGCCACGGAGGGCGTCCAGAAGTAGACAGGCTGTTCGAGCCCGTCCTGAGCGGTCTTGCCGCCGTTCAGCAGCTTGCCGTCATTGTCGCGCCCGTAGGAGATCAGTGGGAAGCCGTAGTTCTTGCCGGGCTCGATGAGGTTGAGCTCGTCGCCGCCGCGCGGGTGGTTCTCGATGATCCAGGGCTTCTTCGTCTTCGGATCGAAGGCGATGCCCTGCGCGTCACGGAAACCAAGCGCGTAGACCGACGCATCGGCGCCTGCGGTGGACACGAAGGGGTTGTCCTTCGGGATCGAGCCGTCCGTGTTGATGCGCAGCACCTTGCCGTTCGGGCTCGCGAGGTCCTGGGCGTTGCGGTAGCCGGGGAGGATGTCCGCCGTCAGGATCAGCAGCGTGCCGTCCTTCATCTGGGCGATGCGGCGAGGGATCATCGACCCTTCTTTCAGCACCTTGATGTCAGTCAGCGCCGTTTCATCCTTCGACAGCTTCGCGCTGACGATCCGCCCGACCGTGCCGGGGCCGGTCTCGGACTTTGTCGTGTAGCTGAGATAGACGGTGCGGTTCTTCTTGAACCCCTTGTCGAGGATCAGGTCGTTCATGCCGGCGACGCGGATGGTGTTGTCGACGGCTGGCGTTCCGGTGACAGGCGCGGAGACCTTTCCAGCCTTGTCGACGATCTGTAGTCCGCCGGCGCGAATGCTGACCATCATCTTGCCGTTGGGCAGGAAGGCGAGCGCGAAGGGATGGGCCAGCCCGGCCGCAACGGTCTCGACGGTGAAGGCCTGCGCGCCGGAAACGCGCGTGGCGCGGGTCTGGTCCGGGAACATGGCTGCAGGACGATAATCGTCCGCAGCGTTCCTGGGGATGCCGCACTTTTCATCCGACAGCTGGTCTTCTGCAAAGGATGCGGCGAGCTGTTCCGGCGTCGGCGCGGGAGGCGTGAACTGTGCGAATGCCGGAGCCGAGACGAGACTGATCGTCAGCGCGGACGCCGCCATGAACCTGCGAAGCATGAAAGTCCTCCCGTGCGCCGTCTGTGCGGGCGTAGGCGAGGGTTGTGGGCGCTGAACTCGACTGGATCAAGCTCAAACCGCGATACCGCGTTGTCCCATTCCATCATGGGGACCGGGCAGGAAACCTTGAAGACATCACAGAACAGGCGAGTTGCGGTCGCGGCTTCGCTGTATGGCGCCTTACATGCACAGTAGCTGATTTACGACTATGGAAATGGGGCGTCGGGCCATGGTCAACAACATTCAGGTGCTGCGTTGCCTGGCGGCGCTGATTGTCGTCTGGCACCACCTGCAGACCCAGTTGCATCTGCAGATGGGCATGCCGCTGCTGGGCTTTCATGGTCGTGCGGGCGTCGATATCTTCTTCGTCATCTCTGGCTTCATAATGTTCCACACGACGCGGCACGGCGGCCGCTCCGTGTATCGTTTCTGGACCGACAGGGCGTTGCGAATTGCGCCGCTGTACTGGTTGGCGACCATGGCGGTGGCAGTGCTCGTTGTCATG
The DNA here is from genome assembly GCA_964407665.1 of uncultured Rhizobium sp. GTDB lineage: Bacteria > Pseudomonadota > Alphaproteobacteria > Caulobacterales > Hyphomonadaceae > CAYOWK01. Next base: position 45,437 of record CAYOWK010000030.1, read on the forward strand.
GGCCTGCATCCTGCGGGCGTGATGAAGATCAGCGCCGAAGACATTGTCGCCGATCTGCTGTTCCTGCCGGACATCCGGGCGGACGGCGACTTTTACCCCATCATCGATGTCGGCTGGACGCTCATCTTCGAGATGTACTTCTACGGGCTGTTCGGGCTGACGTTCTTTCTGCGCTCGCAGGTCGCCGCGCTGGCCGCGCTCTCCGCCTATTTTGTCATGACGTGGATGATCCTCAGGCTGGCGCCCGATCTTCCCTATCCGATGCAGTTCTATTTCCGTCCGATCACGCTCGAGTTTGTCGCAGGAGGAGTGCTAGCGCTCCTTTATCGCCAGCCCCTGAGTCCCGGACGTTGGGCAGGTGTGATGGGTTGGGGCCTGGTCGGCGCTGGAGTCGTCGCGCTGGCGGTCGCGGGTCAGCTCCTGGGACACCGCATGAATGAAGACTTCGCGCTGCGCATGATCGCCTTCGGCGGGCCTGCGGTTGCGCTGGTCGGCGGCGCACTCCTGCTGGAGAGGGCAGGCGTGGTGGCGCGCAGCCGCTTTGTCCTGCTGCTTGGAGCGGCCAGCTACGCCATCTATCTTTGCCACCAGCTGGTGGTCGAGGTGGTGGTCTGGGTCGTCAACAAGGCAGCGCCCGCCGGGTCGGTCGTTGTGCTGACGATCGCCGCGGCGTGCGCTTTCACGCTTGCTGTTGTGGTGGGAGTGATCCTTCACAAGAGGGTCGAACTGCCCCTGACTGCACGTCTGAAGCAGGCCGTACCGGACAAAGTCTTTCGGTCCGCCTGATCACGGGCGCCAGCGTTGCAGCCCGCTGTCTGGACGGGCGCCTGAGGCAGCTTTACGAGCGCGCTTCGCGACCCTGTCGCGCCGTTCCGCTTCCGCCGATGGACTGCAGGGAGTGGCGCGCCCAGACCCTGGTGGTCGCAAAGGCAGAAGAATCCTCAGGTCGCGCGCGGCGCATTTAATCCTGTATATTCCGATTAGTAAGGCGACTTACAAACCCGTCTCCCACGCGATCACATTTACGTGCGGTTCCGTTTGGGCCCGCTGCGTCAGGTCCGGTCTGACACCTATGGCCTATCGTCGCGGCGCCGATTTCACGATGCCGGCGCCAACGTCAGTCTCTCCCTCAGCGGAGCCCGAAGCGCCCCTTCGAGAGCAACATCCGCAGCCAGAGGGAGGAAAAAGATGTCAAGGATCAGGAGAGGTGTGTCCGTTTGGGCGCTCGCTGTGGCGACGCTTTCCGGCGCGGCCTTCGCACAGCAGACCGTCCCGGTGAACACCGAGGCCGGGCCTCAGCAAAGTCAGCAATCGGGCGCCGATCAGGTGGCAACAGCGGACGCCGCAAGCCGGCGTGCGCAGACAGAGCGCATCGTGGTCACGGGCTCCAACATCGTCGGCGCGGTGGAGTCGGCGGCATTGCCGGTTGAGGTCTTCACAGCTGAAGAGGCCGCCAAGACGGGCAGCCCCACGGGTCTGGAATTCCTGAAGTCGCTGAGTGTGGTCGGCTCGACCGTTGGCGAAACGAACCAGTTCCAGGCCGGCTATGGCGGGATCGGCTCGGCGACGCTCAACCTGCGCGGCCTTGGAGGCGGCCGGTCTCTGACCATCCTGAACGGGCGGCGTTTCTCCGAGAACGTCAACATGATCCCCAACATCGCGTTGGCGCGGACGGAGATCCTGAAAGACGGCGGGGCCGTGATCTACGGCGCCGACGCAACCGGCGGCGTCGTCAACTTCATCACGCGTGACAATTTCGACGGCTTCCTTGTCGACGGGGAATTCAAGGCCGTCGATGGTTCGGATGGCGACTACAACGTCGCTGCGCTGTGGGGGAAAAACTTCGACACCGGCAACCTGATGTTCTCGCTGGAGTACGGCCACCGCAGCGAGCTGGATATCAAGGAGCGTGACTGGGCGGTCCGGGAGTTCTCGGAAAACAACACGCCCTGGGCCCCGTATCACAACTACGGATCGTACATCCTCAACGTGCCGACAGGCCTGCCAGGTCTGCCCGCCAACGGGCAGGCTGGCATTGTCCGGGACTTCTCGCAGTCCGAGTGCGAAGCCAGCACCGGGCCTGTGACCGGGGTCTACACGACACTCAGCGGCATACCGGTCTGCTGGTGGAACTACGCCATCCACACCTACAATCTGGTCGACGAGGTCAACCAGATCCGGGGCTACGCACAGGTCACGAACGACCTGTCGGACTCGCTCAAGTTCACCGGGCAGGTCAGCTATGGCAAATCCGATGCGCCCGCGATCGGCACCGTGGCCTCTTACCAGGCCAATGTCGGCGCCTCGCCCCTGTCGGGCACCGCCTTCCAGTACCGTGTGCCGAGGACCAACCCCTACTTCAACAGCTTCCTCACCCAGAACGCCTCTCAGATAAATCCGGCTGTTCTGCCGCTGATCACGTCGGCGGACCAGTTCCTGTCGATCTTCTTCGGACCCAGCGGGACGCCCGGCTTTGCTCCGGGCGAGGGCACAACGCCAACGACCCAGCTGGAGAACTGGAACGTTGTCGGCGCTCTCGACGGTGAGTTTGGCGACTGGACGCATGGCTGGCTCGACAGCTGGAAAGTCTCGGCGGCCTACAACCTTGCCACCGTGGACAGCACGCTTCCGGACATCGTCGCCTTCAAGGTGCAGCAGGCTCTCAACGGCTTCGGCGGTCCGAACTGCAACGCCCCCGACCTGACGCCAGATAACTGGACCGCGCTGACGACGGCGACCTTCGACACCAACCGCGACGGCCGCCTTACCGGGGCCGAGCAGTCAAACATGCTGAACGCCTTCTATGCCACCATCGGCACACAGAACGCCGCTGCGGCGGGCCGGAATGGGTGCCAGTATCTCAACCCGTTCTCGTCGAGCTATGCCGCGAACGCCACCTTCGGAACTCCAAATCCGCGCTATATCGCCGGCAACGAGATCTCGCCGGAGCTGGCGCAATGGCTCTATGACGACCGCCAGTCGGAAGACCAGAACCAGAACCTGACGATCGACGCCCTGGTCAATGGCACGGTCGCCGCGTTCGAACTGCCGGGCGGTCCGATCGGCTGGGCGGCCGGCGCCCAGTGGCGCCAGGCTGAAGGTCGCGAATCCACCAGCAGCCAGTATCTCGACCCGCGATCGTTCCCCTGCCAGTGGCCGGGACAGCGTCCGGGCGATCAGGGTTGTCCGCCGACGGGTGAGGCTGCGTACTTCTTCTTCGGCTCGGACGAGCAGACCAAGACCGACCAGCAGCAATACTCCTACTTCGCTGAAGCCAGCCTGCCTGTCCTTGACCGGTTGAGCTTCCAGCTGGCCGTCCGCCGCGAGGAGTTCCCGCGCTCGAGCCTTGGCGCAACCGTCTACAAGGTCGCGGGCAAGTGGGACCCGTTCGACTGGCTTGCGGTGCGCGGATCGTTCGGCACCAACTACGCTTCGGTGCCGTCCACCTTCGTTCCGGGCGAGGTGACCTCCGGCCTTTCGCTGATCGCCAACGCGGGCAACAAATACCTCAACGTGCAGACCGAGACCCTGTCCGGCGTCCAGCCGGAAACGGCTGAGGTGGGCAATTTCGGTCTCATCTTCAACTTCGACGGGCTGCCTCTGGACGGCACGTTGCGCGCCTCGTTCGACTATTTCAGCTTCAAAATTCAGGACGAGATCAAGACCGTCAGCCATAACCAGATCCTGAACACCGTCTTCGTCGCCACCCCCGGGGTGAACAACCCCATCAACTGCTCGGCCGCGCTCATCGATCGCATCACCTTCCTCGGTGGGCAGGGCGCGACGGGCTGCACGCAGGGTGTCACAGTCGGCAATGACGTGACCTCGATCCGGTCGGTTCGCGGCAACGGACCTGGCGCGGAGACCTCGGGCGTCGACGTCGACATCCAGTATGCGTTCTCGGCGGGGCCCGGCGATCTGACGCTGGGCGTCAACGGCACCAATGTGCTCAGTTATGACGTCTCGGCGTTCTCGCTGAATGGTATCGTGCTGTCGCCCGCCGTCGATGCGCTCGGTTTCTCGAACTATTCGAGGGACGGCGACATCGTGTCGGAGTGGCGCGCGAATGCGACCGCCAACTACGCGCTGGAGAACCACAACCTCCGTTATCAGCTGCGCTATATCCAGGGCGTGGAAGATGACCGGTTCGCGGCGACGAGCCCGTTCCGGCAGATTGACGACTTCATCACCCACAACCTGTACTATCAGTACACGTTGCCGTTCGACGAGGATTTCACCCTGAACTTCTCCGTCGAAAATCTCACGGATGAAGAGCCGCCGTTCACGCAGCAACAGTACAGCTACGACCCGTTCATCGGTAACCCGTTGGGCCGGACGTTTGAGGTCGGACTGCGCAAGCAATTCTAGGAGAGAGCTGCGCGAGCAGCTCGAAGAAAGACGCCCCTCCAGCCGGTGACGGCAGGAGGGGTTTTCTTTTGGGTCGGAATGGCGTCAGCGCCGGCGCTGGGCGAGCGCCGCGCAGGATGAAAATCCGACGGCGCCCTCGATGTCGTGCAGCGTGCACTGGCCGATGGCGACGCCGTCGCGGCTCTGGTGGGCGGTCACCTCGTAGCCGATCCATTCGCTGACCGGTGCGCGGTGCAGATAGAGCGTCACGTCCGAGTTGATGAAGTCGAGCCCGTTGGCGCCCGCATTCGAGACGGGGCTGGTGTAGTCCACGCCGGTCGCGATGCGGACGAAGGGCGTGTAGGCCTCGCCGTCAACAAGCGGGCGGATCTCGCGCAGCCAGGTGCGGCGCGGGGCGTCGCCCACCGCATCGTTGCCGATGGGCTTCATGTCCCAGCGCGGGGTGAAGGGCTTCTCAGGCGGCTGGACCTGATCCGGCGGCGGCGCGCCCCAGGGCGGCGGCGACCAGATCCGGCCCTCCGGCTGCTGGGTACGGCGTAGCAGCTGGCACGACGCGCGGGCGATGGACTGGCCGGAGGAAAACATCTCGCCCTCGATCACCTTGATCCGGCCACCCTGCCGGATCAGGCGTGTCGTGACCGAGATCGGCGACAGGTCCGGCAGCTTGTAGAGATCCACCGTCAGGCGTGCGGGCTGCAGGTCCGGCTCGCCATAGAGCCGCTCGAACTCGCGGGCGAACAGGCCGATCATTACGCGGGCGTGGAGATTGTCGTTCGGTCCCCAGAAGCCGCGCGCCATGTCCAGCGGCTGGAAGGCGTCGCCGACGGGGCGGAGGAAGGGTTCGGCGGAGGACGTCATGAAGAAAATCCCGGATCGCGGCTTTGGGCCGCGTCCGGGATTACGTCTGGAAATCTGTGGCGCAAGGCCTATTTGGTGCGGTGCATCGCGCAAAGCTTGTTGCCGTCGGGATCGCGCAGGTAGGCGAGGTAGAAGCCGGAGGGACCGGGGCGCAGGCCCGGCGGGTCCTCGATGGCCGTGCCGCCTGCGGCAAGGCCTGCTGCATGCCAGGCGTTGACCTTCTCAGGGCTGTCGCAGGCGAAGCCGATGGTGGAGCCGTTGGCGCATGTCGCTGGCTGGCCGTCGATGGGCGTGGACACGCCAAACACGCCGGTCTTGGTGCGCCAGAAGACGCGGGTCTTGTCGGGGTGCTTGTCTACAAACCCCGCCGGCACATCCAGGGTGGCGAGCAGGGCGTCATAGAAAGCCTTGGAACGCTCGGCGTCGTTTGTGCCGAGCATGACGTGCGAGAACATGGTTGTCTCCGGTTGGTGTGGTGTGCCGTTGCCCTGTCAGGGGTAGGGCGCCTGAAAGCGGTACGAAAGGCGCCCCACGGCAAAATTGGTCGCCCGCCGGGAGAATTCGTGCGCTGGCGGCACCCCGCTGCGGCAACGAACGGGACGCGCGGGCGGAACGTGGCTATATGGCGTGGGACGAACGGCGGAGGGGCGCGGGTCATGGCGGATGTCTTCATTTCCTATGCGCGTGAAGATGCGCCCAAGGCCCGGCTTCTGGCGGACGCTCTCATCGCCGACGGGCTGTCTGTCTGGTGGGATCATGACCTGATCGGCGGCGACAACTTCCGCGAGCAGATCGACCAGACGATCGCCAACGCCTCGTGCGTCATCGTGATCTGGTCGGAGGCTTCGGTCGCCAGCCGCTTCGTCAAGGACGAGGCCAGCCGCGCCAACGACCGCTCCATCCTGATCCCGGTCGCAATCGGCGACGTGCAGACGCCCGTGGGCTTTGGAGAGCTGCAGACGATCCGGTTCAAGCGGTGGGGAGAAACGACGGCCGAATGGGAGTCGCTTGTCCGCGCCGTTCACGCCCGCCTGAGGGCCGCGGGCAACGTCAAGGCGACGAAGCCGGACCAGATGGATTCAACGAAGCGGCAGCTGGCTTTCTTTGGCCGCAACATCGATGTCTTCCTGCTGACGCAGTTCGCGCAGGGGCTGGCCTGCTTTCTTCTGTTTCAGCCGCTGCATTTTCTGACGCAGGTGCCGTTCGAGGCAAAGATCGGCTTTGTGGTCGTGCTTTCGCTTTTCGTCGGCGGCTTCCAGTCGTGGGTCCTGATCGCCCAGCGCGCGGGCCTCGTCATGCGCGGCGTCTCCTTTGCCTCGGGCATTCTGGTGGGGCTCGGCGCCTACTACTTCGCGGGCGCGACGTTGCCGCAGCTGATGTCGCTTCTCGACGCGCAGAGCATTCCTCCGGGTGGCGGCATCTCGATGTTCAATGGCTTTGTGTTCTTCGTCTACGTGATCGTCTGGGGCACGATCGGCGTCCTGGTCGAGCGGTAGGGCGTGACCATCGCGGGAGTGCACTAGCCCTCGTTCAGGGCTAGTCCCCCACGACATAGTACCAGTGGTCGCCGAAGTTTTTCTCGATGCGCCCCGCGCCATCGAAGAGCGTGAGCGGATCATCGTCCGGCGCGTAGACCACACCCATGAACAGCTCGAATCCCAGCTCGGTCGGGAACGCGAGCTTGGGTCCGTCACCCAGGATCAGGATTTTGTTTCCACAGCAGGCTACGACGGGAAAGCTTCCTGGAAGAGTAGCGACCTGTTGGGAGCCGCTGTCTGGTGTGACGACTCGCTGTTTCACGAGATCGACCACTTGCTCACGCGAGCTTCGGCGCAGCTGGAAGTCTCGGTCCACACTCACGGGGAAGGCGCCGGACGCGAGAATGCCAGCAGCCAGGGCAGGAGCCAGCACGGGAAGCGCAGCTCTCCAGTTGCGCTGGCGAAAGGCTCGGATCAGGCTGAGGAGAACGCAGGCTGGCATGGCGCCGTACCAGAGCCCTGCGAATACAAAAACGCGCGGATCATACCACTGGAGCAGGTTGTACTGAACGTATGCAGCGCTGGCAGTGGCCAGAGCAGCAACGACAACCGACGTTAGTGCAACACCTGCGACACGTGCCGCCGCCCAAGCCGCAAGCGAGCTTAACGACAGGCACAGCAGAAACAGAAAGACTGGAAGCCACATCGGTTCCCCCCTTAGCCGTGTTCAGTACGCCAAGTCGGACGTCCGCACTATCACCCCGGCCGCCGTCTGCCGCGCGACGACGATCATGATGGAGCGCAAGGACTTCGGCGACGTGCCGGAGTTGCGGGTGGATGGTTAGTGCGAGGGGCCGACTACGGCTCCAGCAATTCCTCCCGGACGATGGACGGACGGCGATCGATCAGAGCCAGAAGAACCCGCGCCGGTCCTTCGGGTCGCCGCCGGTGTTGCTCCCATCCTCGCAGCGTGCCGACTGCGACGCCGATGCTGCGCGCGAACTCGGTCTGGGACAGGCCAGATTTCTTCCGGATGGCGGCGACATCGGGTTCCGGCACATCGAAGACGTGAACCTTTGCGCCGGTCTCGCGGCCCTTGGCGTGAGCCAGAGCTTCTTCCAGACCTTGCCGTATGCTGTCGTAGGCTTTGGTCATGTCCCGTCTCCGTAGGTCCTGGCGATCTCATCGCAAAGCTGGATAAGCAGGGCCTGCTCTTTCCGGGAGATGTTCGCCTGTTCGTTCTTGGTGAAGACGGTCAGCAGGAAGACAGGCTGGTTCGGCAGCCGGTAGAAGTGGATCACCCGAAAGCCGCCGCTTTTGCCTTCTCCCTGCCGCGCAAACCTCATCTTGCGGAGGCCGCCGCCAAGCGAGACCCCGGTCTCCGGATTCTCTGCCAGCAGATCGACGAGTTCTCGACGATCAACGTCCGACAGACCTGCATCTGAGGCGCGACGGAGAAACTCCGCCGTCTCGACGACCGTCCGCACCGTTAGTTCCCCAACCTAATCGAACATGAATTATACGTCAATGACGTATAGTCTCAATACAGCAGATGCGCCCGCCGCTGGACCTCCCAGGCCGCCTCATCCGGCGTGGTGATCGCATCGAGATCGCCCGCCTCTGACGAAGCATCGTCCACCCATTCGCGCAGGCCCGGGCCGCCGTTGATGACGTCGATGGCGAGGTGGCCGTTGGTGTATTCGTACTTGAAGTCGAGGCCGCGCCAGATCGGGTAGTCGGGGTAGAGGCGGCGGATGGCCTTGAAGCCCAGCGCCTGGATGCGCCAGGGCTTGAAGGCGGCGTGGTCGTAGTAGGCCGTGTCTTCGGTGTGGATCATGACCCCGGAGCAGAGCTTGCCGGCGTGCTTGTGGAAGGTCGGCTCGAACCATGTCTCGCGCAGGCGGCAGCCATTCAGCCATTGCGGCGCGAAGCTCTGCATCTCGGCGATGACAGCGCGGGCGTCGATGTCGGGCGCGCCGTAGAGTTCGAGC
>CAYOWK010000031.1:0-33627 GCA_964407665.1 uncultured Rhizobium sp.
GCTGGAGGAGACGCAGTGGGTCGACGGCAAGGTAACGGCGGGCGTCCAGTCGGCGCGCGCCAAGCACAACCTGCAGGTTCCAGAGACGGCGCCGGAAGCGCGGGCTCTGGGCGACGTGATCCTGCGGGCGCTCGGAACGAACAACGACTTCAACGCGGCCGCCCTCCCGCTCAGGGTCTTTCCGCCGCTGTTCAACCGTTATGACACGGGCATGAGTTTCGGCGCGCATGTCGACAATGCGATCCGGTTCATTCCGGGTCCCAACATCCGCGTGCGAACCGACCTGTCGGCGACGCTCTTCCTCTCCGGCCCTGAGGACTATGACGGCGGCGAACTGGTGATCGAGGACACCTTCGGAACCCAGTCGGTCAAGTTCGCGGCGGGGGACATGGTGCTCTACCCGTCAACCAGCCTGCATCGTGTCGAGCCGGTCACGCGCGGCAGCCGCTGGGCGTCTTTCTTCTGGATCCAGTCGATGGTGGCGGACGACGGAGCCCGCACCCTGATGTGGCAACTGGACAGGGCGATCCTGGAGACGCGGCAGAGCCTCGGCGACGATCATTCGGCCGTGCTGAAGCTGACGGCCGCCTACCACAATCTGCTTCGCAAGTGGGCCTCTGTCTGAGTGACACTGGCTCTGCGCGTCCACGCGCCAGCCTGCAGGTTTTCCGTCAATGAGTCAGCGAAACTGACGTTACAGTTTGTTCCCTGATTGATCCGGGAAAATCACAGGTTTCCGAAACAACCTTGCGTGACAGGGGACATTCGGGCGCAAACACGCATTGACCCGGTCGTCGGCATATCAGAGAAAACGCGCGTCGAAGGCCCGTCCCCCCAACCCAGGGCTGACGACGTGGGGGCGTCAGGCAACTGGCGCCCCCAGTCATGTCTGGCATGCCTCATCGCCCGCACTGGCCATTCAACGCCGTCTGGCGCTGATGATCGGCAAGGCCCGTCCCCCGTCAGATCATTCCGTACGCCTGGACTGCGGGTTGCCGCATCCACCAAACGGGTTAACGTGCAGAGGACCTGACATCCGGGCGCGAGCTCTGAATACAGGTCGTTGTTGTGCGGATCCGTTCGTGATGACCACCCCGATGCTTGTCCAGGCTGTCGCTGCGCTCGATGACGCAGTCCTCACGCCGGTCTCGTTTGCGGATGCGATGGAGAGCGCGGGCCGGGCGCTCGGTTTCGATCACTTCGCCCTTGTTCATTCCGCGCTCGATCGACCTGAGTACATCGCAGCGGCGCACGCGATGGATGGCTTGCAGACCTATACCCGCGAAGGGTGGATCGAGGTCGACTACCGGGCGCCCACGGTCGGCCTTGCCGGGATTGACGAGCTCTATCTCGACCATGTCGTCACGCCTGAGGAACAGCGCCGCAGATCGACGATCTTCCATGAGCTGTATGTTCCAAAGAAGATGGCCTGGTTCGCAGGCTGGCGCTCCAGCATCGCAGGCGCGGACTGGATATTCTCGCTGGCTCGCGGGCAGGAAGGCGGACCTGTCCGGCCGGAGGAGGCGAGCCTCATCCGCAGCTTCATCCCGCACGCCAAGCGGGCGGCCCTGATGGCGCGCGGCATGCGCGAATGGCGAGCCGCGGGGATGGCCGAAGGTCTTGCCGCCGCAGGTCTGCCCTCGATCCTTCTTGATGACAGCGGCCGCGCGATCCAGGTGACGCCTTCGGCGGCCGCGATGTTCGGAGAGGATTTCGGCATTCGCGGCGGAGCTCTCTGGGCGCGCCATTCCGGGAGCATGCAGGAGCTTGCCCGTCTCGCCGCATTCGCTTCGGGGCGCTTGGATGGCGAGGCGCCTCAAGGCGCCGTCATCCGGAGGGCCGATGGCCGGAAGCCGGTTTCGGTACAGCCGCTGGCAGTGCGGGGCCTGGGGCTGGACGTGTTTCCCGGCGCCCGCCTGCTTCTGGTGCTTGTTGATCTCGACCGGAAGGGCGCCGCAGCTGCGGAAGATCTGATCCGGTTGTTCGATCTTTCGGCCGCGGAGGCCGACGTCGCGGTGCGTCTGTCGGCAGGCGACAGCCTTGCCGAGATCGCTACGGGCCGGAAGGTCTCGCGGGAGACGGTGCGCGTCCAGCTCAAGAGCGTGCTCCGCAAGATGGACGCCGGACGGCAGAGCGACGTGGTGCGTGTGATCGACAGGCTGGCGCGCCGGCGCCCGTGACACTCTGAACCTATCTCATGATATGTTCTTCTTTTGTTCCGAGTGCTAGCCTGCCCGGATGGCGCAGCGCACCCTGATCGACAAGCTGAAAATCCTCGCGGACGCGGCGAAGTACGACGCCTCGTGCGCGTCGTCCGGCTCGACGAAGCGGAACTCGCTGGGGTCGGGCGCCATTGGCTCAACCGAGGGCATGGGGATCTGTCATTCCTATGCGCCGGACGGGCGGTGCATCTCGCTGCTGAAGATCCTGCTGACGAACTTCTGCATCTTCGACTGCCGGTACTGCGTGAACCGCGCGTCCTCGAATGTGGAGCGGGCGCGGTTCACCCCGAAGGAGGTCGTCGATCTCACCCTCGACTTCTACAAGCGCAACTACATCGAGGGCCTGTTCCTCTCCTCTGGCATCATCCAGTCCGCCGACTACACCATGGAGCGGATGGTGGAGGTCGCCCGCAGCCTGCGCGAGGACCACCAGTTCGCGGGCTACATCCACCTCAAGACGATCCCGGAAGCCTCGCCCGAGCTGATCGAGCGGGCAGGGCGGTATGCGGACCGCCTGTCGATCAACGTCGAACTGCCGACCGACGAGAGCCTCGACGCCTATGCTCCGGAGAAATCGGCGCCCGTGATTCGCAAGGCGATGGCGGGCGTGAAGCTGCGCATCGACGACCGGAAGGACGCCGAGGCCTCGCGCCGCCGCGCGGCTCCCCCAAGGTTTGCGCCAGCCGGGCAGTCGACGCAGATGATCGTCGGCGCGGATGCGTCGAGTGATAGCGACATCCTCAAATCATCCTCGACGCTCTATGCGGGCTATGGTCTGCGGCGCGTCTACTACTCGGCCTACAGCCCCATCCCCGACGCCTCGTCCGACCTGCCGCCGCTCAAGCCGCCCCTGATGCGGGAACACCGCCTCTATCAGGCGGACTGGCTGATGCGGTTCTACGGGTTCGAGCAGGCCGAGATACTGGATACGGCCGGGACGGGCATGCTCGATCTCGCCATCGACCCCAAGCTGGCGTGGGCCCTGCGTTGTCGTGATCTCTTCCCGCTCGATGTAAACACTGCGCCACGCGAGATGCTGTTGCGCGTGCCCGGGCTGGGCGTGAAATCCGTTGAACGTCTCATCCAGGCCCGGAGACACACGCGGCTGCGTCTGGACGACATCGCCAAGCTGGCGCGGTCGGTGCGGACCCTGCGCGCCTTTGTGCAGACCGCAGACTGGACGCCGGGCGGACTGACCGACGCCGCCGATCTGGGCGCTCGACTTGCTCCGCCGCCCCGCCAGCTGGACCTGTTCGCGTGATCCGCATTCAGCTGGCGTCGCATACCGACTTCGGCGCGTGGCGCGACGCCGCCCGCAGGCTCTGCGCGGCGGGGGTTGAGCCGCACGCCGTCGACTGGTCGCCGCCCGGCCAGACCGGCAGTCTCTTCACGGATGCTGCCCCGCCCGGCGACCTGCACGAGCAGCGCGTCGTGTTCGCGAACCCGCAGTTCGTCGAGGCTGCAGAGCGGGTTCTCTGCCATCGCGACGCAGAACGGTTTTCGCGCCTCTACCGCATCCTCTGTCGGCTGCAGGACGACCGGCAGCTCTTGTCCAATCCCGTCGATGACGACGTCATGTGGCTGCGCGACCGCGACAAGACCATTCGCCGGGACGAGCACAAGATGCACGCCTTCGTCCGCTTCCGGAAAGTGGACGAGCAGGCGACGGCATCGGGCATGCGGGAGCGTTTTGGCGCGTGGTTCGAACCGCAGCACCGCATCGTCGAACTGACGGCGGGCTTCTTTGTTCGCCGCTTCACGGGCATGGACTGGGCGATCCTGACGCCGGACCGCAGCGCCTTCTGGATCGGGCAGGACCTGTCCTTCGGCGAAGGCGCCCGCCGCGAGGATGCGCCACAGGCAGACGCCATCGAGGACCAGTGGCGGAGCTACTACGCGGCCATCTTCAATCCGGCGCGGCTGAAGGTGAAGTCCATGCAGCAGCACATGCCGAAACACTACTGGCGGAACCTGCCGGAAGCGCGGCTCATTCCCGCCCTGACAGCGGGAGCCAGCGCACGGGTGAACGAGATGCGCTCCAACGCCGTGACGGAGCGCAACAGCCTCGCCGACAAGGTGCGTCCCGCATTACCCGTCAGCCCGCATGAGAATGGCGCGCCGGCGCTGGGCGCGATGAAGGCCGCAGTGGACGGGTGCCGACGCTGCCCGCTTCATCGCGATGCGACACAGGGCGTGGCGGGGGAGGGGCCTGCGACAGCGCAGCTGATGATCGTGGGCGAACAGCCTGGCGATCAGGAGGACCTCGCAGGCCGCGCATTCGTTGGACCTGCCGGCCAGCTGCTGGACAAGGCGCTGCAGCAGGCGGGCGTCGAGCGCGAGAAGGTGTTCATCACCAATGCCGTGAAGCACTTCAAGTTCGAACCGCGCGGCAAGCGGCGCATCCATTCAAAGCCGAACGCCAGCGAGATCGACGCCTGCCGCTGGTGGCTGGACCTCGAGCGCCAGCTGGTCCAGCCGAAGGTGATCCTCGGACTGGGCGCTTCGGCAGCGCGGGGGCTGCTCGGACAGACGGCGTCGATCGCGTCGCTTCGTGGTCAGGACATCGAGACCGGCGGCGCACTCGTGCGCATCACCGTCCATCCGTCCCACCTTCTGCGCCTGCCCGATGCGGACGCAAAGGCGCGGGAGTACGAGCGGTTCGTTCAGGATATTGCGGCCGCGTGGAAGCGGGCGGAACTCTAGTACCGGGCGGGGTCCAGTCCGAGAGCGGCGGCGATCGCCTGGATCGCGCCGGTCTCCTGCGGGGCTTCGAACCGGTCCGCGATGAGGGCGGCTTGCGCAGCACGCATGATTGCGGCTGGCGCAGCGACAGAGCCGGCGACGGCGTTCGCGATATCCGGCAGGGCTTTCGAGTAATCCGGACCACCGGACACGGCGTTGTAGGCGCGCAGCCAGGCCGCGGCCGCATCGGCCGGCGCCATATCCGAGAAGGCGGGTTCGGCGGCTGCGAAGGACAGGAAGCGACGTTCTTCCAGGGGGACGAGTCTGCCGTCCGACAGGCATACGATAGCCCATGCCCGGGCGGCGGCGTCGAGTGTCGAGATCGTTGTCATGTGGCCGCCCGGTCTGTTTGAGGATCGCAGGCAGACTGACCGCCTCGCTGTCGCGTCTGTCAACTTGGTTAACGCCGTAAACCCTTCGAATGACCGGAAGGGGGCTGATTGTTAACGCCGCCTTTACCGAAACAGCTCCGATATGGTTGCGAATCCTTAAGGAGGCGCGCGATGTCGGTTTACTACCGGCTGGTCCTCAATTCGGTGTGCCGGTCCAACCATCACCGCCTGGCCGTGATGGCATTGACGCACCTGCGCGATCTTGACGGAGCGCACTGGCGCGACGTCTTCCTGAAGCACCAGGACAGTTACCTCGAGGGCGCCAAGGCGCCCGACGCGGTCTTCAAGGACTTCAAGAACCATGTTCTTCATGTCGGCGAGAACGACTGGGGCGGCGCGCCTGCCGCTGCGCGCGAATGGTATCGACGGACGGTCCGCGCCCTCAAGGACGGCGACTGGAAGCACGCAGCCTACAGCGCGGGCGTGATGAGCCATTACGTCGTCGACCCTGTCCAGCCCTTCCACACCGGCCAGACCGAGGAAGAAGGCGTCATCCACCGCGCCGTCGAATGGTCGCTCTCGTGCGCGTTCCCCGAACTCAACCTGATCATCGAGCAGGATCGCGAGGCGCCGGACATCGAAGTCCCGGATGGCGATGACTGGCTGGAGCAGATGGTGAAGGCGGGCGCCCGGTACTCGAACCGGCACTACCACACCTTCATCGACCACTACGATTTCGCGGTCGGCGCCAAGCGCCCTGTCGAAGGTCTCGACCAGGAACTCAAGGACATCACGGCGGATCTGCTGGCCTATGCCTCGGTCATGCTGGCGCGGATTCTCGATCGCGCCATCGAGGAATCGGAAGCGGTACCGCCGCACGTGAACCTGACCCTGGACACGGTCTTTGCGTATGTGAAGCAGCCTGTCAGCGCGCTCCTGAAGAAGCTGGATAACGCCGAGGATCGCAAGATCGTCGCCGCCCAGTACGAGGAGTTCCGCAAGACCGGCAAGGTGCGCGAGACCCTGTCGGAAGACGACAGGACCATCCGGGCGCTCCACGCCGAGGAAGTTCTCAAGACGCCCCTGTCGAACCTCGACTGCGCATGGCCGCGCGAGACGGGGACGGCGAATGGCGAAGGCGCCGCGCCGCGGATCACCAAGAAGGTCAAGCCGGTCAAACCCGCGAAGGTCGTTGTCAGGACGCCTACGCCGGCCGACGCCTCGAACGATCTCGAACCGCTCGAACTCGTCCAGCCGGTCGAACCCGCGCCGGTCCGCGCAGAGCCGGCCCCGGTTGCAGCCCCTGCCGTTCTGAGGGCGGTGGAAACCGCGCCGCAGGCGGATGAAGCCGAATTCGACGCGGACACCGACGGCGAAGACGACGCGGATACGCGGGCGCTCCGCCTGCGCCTGACGCCCGAGGACGCCGTCGTCGACGCGCCCTCCATCGGGCCCAAGACGGCAAGCCGGCTCAGCGTCATCGGCGTGAAGACAGTGGGGGATCTGCTGGCGGTGTCGCCGCAGGAAGCCGCCAAGCGCATCAAGGCCAGCCACATCAACGCGCAGGTCATACGCGACTGGCAGGCGCAGGCCCTGCTTGCCTGCACGGTGCCCGATCTGTCGGGTTCAGCGGCGCAGTTGCTGGTCGGAGCGGGGATCTACACCGCTGACGATCTTGCGGACGCTGACGCCGAAACGCTCTTCGACGCCGTGGCGGAATTTGCTGACACGAATGATGGTCAACGGCTCCTGCGCGGCGCCGAGCCGCCGGCCATCGACCAGATCGAGGACTGGATCGCAGCCGCCCGCAGTGTCTTCGAGGGCCGCGACGCCGCCTGAGACGGCTCCGGCCCCCAAACTGCTCAGGCTGAGGTTACGCGAAAGCCCTCAGTCTTGCCGGGGGCGGAGGCGGAGACATCCCCGCGCGCACCGCCGTGATATACCGGACAGCCTGCTCCATCTCCTCATTGGCCAGCGGCTTGGGGAGGACCCCAATGGCGCCCTCGATCCGCTGGGTCAGCAATGCGGGATGAGCCGTCACGAACAGTATGGATATGCCCTGACGGGCGAGCTCTGCGGCGATGTCCCTGCCGGTAGCCCCGTCGCGCAGGTTGACGTCGACAATGGCGAAATCGGCGCCGGACGCCGACAGCGCGCGGGCAGACGCTGCATCAGAGGCTATCCCGACCACTTCATGGTCGAGATCCTCCAGCAGGTTCTGGACCTCCAGGGCAATCAGCATTTCATCTTCAACGATTACAAAGCGCACGGCACGGTTGTCCTGATCGATTCAGTTGCGCAACGGCAGGCGAGCCCGTCCGTTCCGTCACAGGATGTCGCGGCCTGCAGGTACCGGAGTCGCTGCGGGTCCAGGCGCCGGTCCAAGGGAAGGTGCGGGCCGGAGCCGTACCGGTCAGGGCTGCAGGAAGATGAATAGCTGGTTGTCCGTCCGTTCATGCAGGACATGTTTGTCTGGGGCGTTGGAAGTATCTCAGGGAGAGAGATCGACATGAGAAAGATCGCCTACTCGCTGCTCGCCGGACTGCTTGTCATGTCGGCCGCAGCGCCCGCCTTCGCCGACCCGCCGGGCGGACGGCATGATCGCGACAACCGGGAATGGCGCCGGCATGACGATCGCCGGGACGACCGTCGCGACCACCGCCGGGATGATCGCCGCGACGACCATCGTGACTGGCGAGATGATCGCCGCGATGACTGGCGCGACGACTGGCGAGATGACCGCCGCGACCAGCGCTATGCCTATCGTGACGGCTATCGCGACGGCTACCGCGCTGACCAGCGCAACGACTGGCGCTATGCTTGGCCGCGCGGCCACTATGACTACGCGCCACGCTGGCATCGCGGCGGCTACATCCCCCGGCATTCGCACTACGTGGTCATCGACGACTACCACCGTTACCGGCTGCCGGCCCCTCGCCATGGCCACCACTATGTGGACGTCGATGGCGAAATCCTGCTCGTCGCCGCCGCCACGGGCCTGATCGTCTGGGCACTGACCAACTAGACCTGACGTCGGCGCCTGCCTGCCGTAGCGAAAGCCGGCGGGCGGGCGCCGCAACGTCTCCGGGCCCGTTCTCCCGCCCTGCGCGAAGGCGCTGTAGCGTTCAGGTCGCACCCTCCCTGAAATGCACCTCGGCGCGCGTTCGCGCGCCGTTCCATCTGTACACGGACGGCCGGGAGTCCGATCCTTCCCCAAAATAAAACAAGGGAAGGGTGCCCCATGCGTTCCATGACCAAGCTCATTCTGCTGGCCAGCGTCTCCATTCTGACGGCCGTTCCAGCTCTGGCCCAGCAGGCTCCGGCGAGCGGCGAGACAATTATCGTCACGGGCACGCGCGTCGAGGACCGGTCCTCGCTCGACACTGCTGTTCCGGTCGATGTCGTCCAGGGCGAGGCGCTCCAGCGGCTCGGCGTTACCGAGATCAACCAGGCGCTCGCTGTCACGCTGCCGTCCTTCAACTTTCCCAGGCCAGCCCTGACTGACGGCACCGACACGGTCCGGCCAGCGGCGCTGCGCGGCCTTGCCC
Organism: uncultured Rhizobium sp.; assembly: GCA_964407665.1. Classification (GTDB taxonomy): domain Bacteria; phylum Pseudomonadota; class Alphaproteobacteria; order Caulobacterales; family Hyphomonadaceae; genus CAYOWK01. The sequence continues at coordinate 8,845 of CAYOWK010000031.1, forward strand.
CGGACCAGACGCTGGTCCTGGTCAACTCCAAGCGCCGCCACTCCGCCGCGCTGGTGAACGTCAACGGCTCCATCGGACGGGGATCGTCCGCCGTTGACATGAACACCATCCCGGCTGCGGCCATCTCCGCTATCGAAGTCCTGCGCGACGGCGCATCCGCCCAGTACGGCTCCGACGCCATCGCCGGCGTGATCAACGTCCGCCTGCGCGAAGCGGCCAGCGGCGGCGGCATCAACACCTCCTATGGCTTCCGCAAGTCGACCTATGAGGTCCCGGTCGCCACGCCGCCGGCGGGTCTGCCGATCACGGTCCCCTCGCGCATAGAGCGGGATGTCGAGGACGGCCAGCTGCTGACTGTGTCCGGCTGGAAGGGCATCGGGCTCGGCGAGGACGGCTTCCTGACGATCACCGGCGAGTACAAGCAGCAGGACCATTCCGAGCGCTCCGGTTACGACACGCGCCAGAACTACCCGCTCGTGTCCGGCGCATTCGATCCGCGCGAGGCGACCTACAACCGCTGGAACGCCTGGACGGGCGAACCGGACCTCGACCAGTACACGCTGTTCGGCAATGCCGGATACGACCTCGGCGACGGCGTGGAGCTCTATGGATGGGGCAGCTACCAGTATCGCGATGCGACATCGGCCGGCTTCTTCCGCCGCGCGCTCGATGACCGCAACACGATCAGCATCTATCCGGACGGCTTCCTGCCCAAGATCAATCCGGAGGTCACCGACAGCGCCCTGACTGCGGGCTCGCGTTTTGCGCTGGGCGGCTGGGACATGGACGTGTCGGCCGGGTTCGGCGCCAACAAGATGGAGTTCACCATCAGCGATACGCTGAACCGGTCGCTCGGCGCTGCCTCTCCCACCAGCTTCGATGCAGGCGGCTTCCAGTACAGCCAGTTCATCGTCAACGCGTCGGGCGTGAACCAGTACGAGGTTGGCCTTGCTTCGCCGCTGAACGTGGCTGCGGGCGTCGAACTCCGCCGCGAGCGGTACGAGATCTTTGCAGGCGAGCCGGGAAGCTACAACAACGGCGGCGTGCTACTGCCGAACGGCAGCCCGACAGCCTCGGGCGCGCAGGTGTTCCCCGGATTCCGTCCGGCGGATGAACTGGCGGAAGACCGGGATGCAGTTGGCGCATACCTGGACCTCGAAGCCAATGTGACAGAAGCCTTCCTGCTGTCGGCGGCTGTGCGTGCTGAAAGCTACTCGGATTTCGGTGAGACGGTGACCGGCAAGGTCTCCGCGCGCTACGACTTCACCGACAACCTCGCCGTGCGCGGTTCGGTGCAGAACGGCTTCCGGGCGCCCTCGCTCCAGCAGCAGTACTTCCGCACGACATCCACCAACTTCATCAACGGCGTGCCGTTCGACATCACCACCTTCCCGGTGGACGATCCTGTCGCCATCGCGCTGGGCGCACAGCCGCTCGACGCCGAGAAGTCCGTCAACTACTCGCTTGGCGCCGTCTTCCGGCTGGATCGTCTGAACGTCACGCTCGACGCCTACCGCATCGACCTTGAAGACCGCATCGTGCTGTCCGAGAACCTGACGGCTGCAAACGTGCGTACGTTCCTGACCAGCCAGGGCTTCATCGGCGCGGGCGGCGGACGCTTCTTCCTCAACGGCGTCGACACCGAGACGACCGGCGTCGAACTGGTGGCTTCCTACCGCTTCCCGTCCTCGCCCATCGGCGACTTCGACGCCACCTTCGGCGCCAACTACAACGAGACGAAAGTCACGCGCGTTCCCAGCATCCCGGTGCTGTCGGCGCTCAGCCCCGCGCCTGTCCTTTTCAGCCGCCTGAACGTCGCCACGTTCGAGGAAGGCACGCCGAAGGACAAGTATTCGCTCGGCCTCAACTGGGCGATGGGACCCGTCTCGGCCACCACGCGGATCGTGCGGTACGGCGAAGTGCTTGTTCCGCAGTCCAACCAGGCGCTGGACTTCACGCTGGACCCCAAGACGCTGATGGACCTTGAAGTGCGCTACGACTTCAACCAGCACGTCACCGTCGCAGTCGGGGCTGACAACGTGTTCGACGAGTATCCCACCGAAACGCCGATCGGGCTGAACGGAACGGCCAACACGCCGTTCTCCACCTACTCGCCGTTCGGCTATTCGGGCCGGTTCGTCTACGGCAAGCTGAACTTCGCCTTCTGAGGCAGCAGCGCCTGTACGGGGGCAACCCTGTGCAGGCGCCGTTATTCCCATCGGGCAAGCCAGTCTGCCGCTGCGTGAGCTTGACAAGCGTCGCCCCTGTCTCGACCGTTGACGCCAACGATAAGAGACGCCCGGAAACCGGCTGCGGCCGGCCAGGGGCACACAGGGGAGACCGCTCATGCGGATGGTTGCGATTGCCGGCCTGGCCGGTGTCATGTTTGCCGCTTGCACGCCGGCGGAGCAGGCGGCCGCGCCTTCCGCCATCCAGCCCGGGCCTGAGGCCTACGCCCAGCTCCAGCAGCGCCTGATCGAGGCGAAGCCGGGCGACACGATCGAGATTGGCGCGGGAACCTTCGCGTTCACCGATGGCCTTTCGCTCGACGTGGACAATGTGAAGATCAAGGGTGCGGGGCAGGGCGCCACCATCCTGTCCTTCAAGGGCCAGACCGGCGCCGGCGAAGGCCTGCTCATCACGTCCGACAAGGTTGTCGTGTCCGACCTCACCATGCAGGACTCGAAGGGCGACGGCATCAAGTCGAAGGGCTCCGACGGCATCAGCTTCGTGAACCTGACGGTTGAGTGGACCGGCGGCCCGAAAGCCGAGAACGGCGCCTACGGCGTCTATCCGGTGGAATCGAAGAACGTCCTGATCGACGGCGTCACGGTGCGCGGCGCATCCGACGCGGGCATCTATGTCGGCCAGTCGGACAACATCATCGTGCGCAACTCGACCGCCGAATACAACGTCGCCGGCATCGAGATCGAGAACTCGACCCGCGCCGATGTCCACGACAACCTGGCCCAGCACAACACCGGCGGCATCCTGGTGTTCGACCTGCCGGACCTGCCCATCAAGGGCGGCCACTCCACACGCATCTTCAACAACCGTATCATCAACAACGACACGCCTAACTTCGCCCCGCCCGGCAACATCGTCGCCAACGTCCCGACCGGCACTGGCGTGATGCTGATGGCGAACCGCAACGTCCACGTCTTCGGCAACACGCTGGAGGGCAATGGCACCGCGCATGTGATGGTGATCGGCTACTCCTACCCGTTCACCGACACGGCCTATAACCCGTTGCCGCGCGACATCGTCATCCGCGACAACACCTATGGCGCCGGCGGCAACGCCCCGGCTGGACGCCTCGCGCCGCTCGCGGCTGCGATTGGCGGCAGCCTGCCGGACATCGTCTGGGACGGCGTCACCGCCTATGGCGAAACGTCGGAAACCCTCCGCATCGTTGTGAAGGAGCCGGAGGACATCACCTTCGTGAACCTCGGCCTCGGGATCACGCCGCCGGACATGGAAAAGGCCAATCCCTCCATGGATCGCCCGCCCCTGCATGACATCGAAGAGCCCGCAGCCGTGGTGTTGCCGGAGGGGGGAGCCTAGCGCTTGACCGCACATCACGCGTTCAGAGGGGTAACCCCCTACCCACGTGGGGGAGGGGGGTGGCCAAAGCTGATGTCTGCCCTTGGCGTCTTCGCGCTCTTCCTCGCCGCCTGTTCGCCCACGCCATCCGGCCCCGACATGAAGGCCATCCTCGCGGAGGCTCCTGCGCCGAAGCTTTCGGACTACGGTCTCTTCACCGATGCCGCTGCCCGGGCGCCCGCCGAAGGCGTCACGCCGTACGACCTCGTCAACCCGCTGTTCTCCGACCACGCCGCCAAGCACCGTCTGGTCTACGTGCCGAACGGAAAGACTGCACAATACAATGCCGAGGGGGTCTTCGACTTTCCGGTTGGCTCCGTTCTTGTGAAGACATTCGCCTTTGCGCCCGACATGCGGCAGCCCGATCAGGGCGAGCGCTATATCGAAACCCGCCTGCTGATCCGCAAGGCGGACGAGTGGGTGGCGCTGCCCTATGTCTGGAACGCCGAGCAGACCGAGGCGACGTACGCACCCGTGGGCAAGCGCGAGACGATCGGCACGATCTCGCCTTCGGGCGAGGCGCTGTCGATCGACTACCACGTGCCGAACCGCAACCAGTGCAAGACCTGCCATGCGGCGGGCCGGGCGCTGACGCCCATCGGCCCGGCTGCGCGCAACCTCAACCATGACGGCCCGGCCGGCGTGAACCAGATCGCCGACTGGACCGCGCGCGGCATCCTCGCCGGCGCGCCTGCGCCGGAGGCCGCCCCCGCCGTTCCCGCAGCCTTCGACGTCAGCCAGCCGCTCGGAGACCGCGCCCGCGCCTGGTTGGATATCAACTGCGCCCACTGCCACAACGCGACGGGCGGCGCGTCCAACTCCGGACTGTTCCTGCGCTTCAACGAGACCGATCCCACAGGCTGGGGCGTGCTGAAGCGGCCGGTCGCCGCCGGTCGCGGCGCCGGCGACAAGCTCTTCGTCATCGACCCCGGCGCGCCGGACCGGTCTATCCTCGTTCACCGCACCGCTTCGACCGAGCCCGGTGTGATGATGCCGGAGCTGGGCCGCTCCACTACCGACGAGGCTGGTCTTGCCCTCATCCGCGACTGGATCGCGGCCATGCCTGCCGAAGGCTCCTGACGAGCGCGCTTCAACAGGCTGCCATGCAGCCGCACGAGAACAGGGTTGAGACCATGAAAGTCTGGCAGTGGGGTCTCGCCGGTCTCGGCGCGCTGGTCGTGATCGGGGCCGCCGGAGCAGGCGCGTATCTCTGGACGCCGGGAGGCGCGGCGCTCGACCCTGCCGCAGTGCGGGAGGCTGCCGCCGCGTACGATGTCCGCGTGATCCGGGATCGCTTCGGCGTTCCGCACGTCTATGGCGCCCGCAATGCCGACGTAGCCTTCGGCCTCGCCTACGCCCACGCCGAAGACGACTGGGCGAATATTGAGGAAGTGATCCTGCAGAACCGCGGAACGCTTGCGCAGGTCCAGGGCGAGAAGGGCGCGGCCTCCGACTTCCTGATGCTGTCGCTCGGCAACATCCAGCGGATCGAGGCGGAATACGCCGAAACCGTCAGCCCGGCTGCACGCGCGGTCGCCGAGGCCTACGCCGCCGGCCTCAATCTCTGGTGCGTGGAGAACGCAGGCACCGGCTGCGGACGCACGGCGCCTGTGCGCGGGCAGGACATGGTCGCCGGTTTCGCCAATCGTCCGGTCTTCTTCTACGGGCTCGACCGCGAGCTGGTCGGCGTGCTGCGCGGAGAGGGGCCGATCGACCTGTCCGTACGCTCTGCGCGCGCCGCCTATCTCGGGACGACAGCCGACAACGAGCTGGGCTCGAACGCCATCGCCGTGGCGCCCTCCCGCGCCGCCGACGGCCACACCCGGCTCTGGGTCAACGCCCACCAGCCCTATGCAGGGACCGTCTCGTGGTACGAGGCGCGCCTGAAGTCCGATGAGGGTATCGACCTTGTCGGCGGCCTCTTCCCCGGCTCTCCGCTGATGCTGGCCGGCGTCGGGCCCAACATGGGCTGGGCCGCCACGGTCAACGCGCCGGATCTGTCGGACGTCTTCCTGCTGACGGTCGACGACCCCGAGAAGCCGCGCAAATACCGGATGGACGGCGAGTGGCGCGACATCGCCGTCACCCCGCTCAAGTTCCGGGTCAAGCTCTGGGGCCCCTTCAGCCTCCCGGTGACGCGCGAGGGCTACCGGACCGAACACGGGCCCGCCTACAAGACCGACCGCGGCGTCTTCGCGCTGAGCTATGCGGGCGATGGCGAGGTGCGCCATCTCGACCAGTATCTGGCGATGAACATGGCGAAGTCGGTGGCCGAGTGGCGCGCCGCCCAGGTCAGCTACAACGCCATCCCCTCGGTCAACTATGTGCTCGCCGACAGACAGGGCCATATCGGCTATGTCTGGAACGCCCAGATGCCGGCGCGCGAGCCGGGCTGGGACCGCAAGAAGATCCTGCCCGGCGACGTCTCCGAAACCCTGTGGAAGGGGCGCACGCCGGTCGAGAACCTGCCGGCCGTGTTCGATCCCGCATCGGGCTATGTCGTCAGCGCCAACCACAGCCCGCTGCTGACCTCGTCCCCTGAGGACAGCCCGAAGGGCGGGGATTATCCCGCCGAGTTCGGCCTGGACACGCTGGTGACCAATCGCGGCCTGCGCGCACAGATCCTCTACGGCTCCGACACATCGATCACGCGGGAAGAGTTCATCACCTACAAGATGGACGAGGAGTACGCGCCGGACTCGCAGGTCCGGAAGATGACTGCGGCGCTGCTGGCGCGCGGCGGGCAGGGCGACGCGGACCTGCAGGCGGCGCTGGACATGCTGGCGCAGTGGGACGGGAAGGTGGGCCGCGCGAACCGCCACGCCGCGCTCGCGATCCTCACGGGGCAGGCGACGATGGGGCCGCAGATGCACGGTGACGTGGCCGTGGAGGCCGCAGCCGAAGCCCTCAAGGCGGCTGCCGCGCAGCTGCAGGCGACCTATGGCCGGATCGATCCCGAGTGGGGGCAGATCAGCAAGGTCTGCCGGGGCGACAAGCGCTGGCCGACGGATGGCGGGCCGGACACGCTGCGGGCGATCTATGCCGCCGGCGATCTCGCCGCGCAGGATCACCGGTGCGCCGTCAACGGCGACACCTACGTGCAGCTGATCGACTGGGCGCCGGACGGCTCCTACCGCATCGACACCATCCACCAGTTCGGCTCCGCGACGAAGGACCCGGCGTCGCCGCACTATGCGGACCAGTCTCCGCTGTTCGCGGAGAAGCAGTTCAAGCAGCCGCCGATGACGCTGGAAGGCGTGCTGGCGGAAGCCACGCGCGACTACCGGCCGGGCAAGGCGGAGTAGGTTTGTTCTGGAGCGGGCTCGCCGGGGGTGGTCGATCCGACCGGCTTGCGCGCCGGACGTTCCCGCGCAATCTACGGGACCGGATTTCGCCAGACACTGTCAAACAGCCTCAGGGAACGCGCCCATGAAGACCCGCATCACAGATCTCTTCGGCATCGAGCATCCGATCATCCAGGGCGGCATGCACTATGTCGGCTTCGCAGAGATGGCGGCGGCCGTCTCCAACGCCGGGGGCCTCGGAATCATCACCGGCCTCACCCAGCGCACGCCGGAGGGTCTGCGCGCCGAGATCGCGCGCTGCCGCGAGATGACCGACAAGCCCTTCGGCGTGAACCTCACCTTCCTGCCCGCCGTCGTGCCGCCCGACTATCCGGGCTTCGTGCGCGCCATCATCGAAAGCGGAATCAGGATCGTCGAGACCGCCGGCAACAACCCGTCCAAGGTCATGCCCGCCTTCAAGGAAGCCGGCGTGAAGGTCATCCACAAATGCACCTCCGTGCGCCACTCGCTGAAGGCCGAGGCGGTCGGTTGCGATGCGGTCTCCGTCGATGGTTTCGAGTGCGGCGGACACCCGGGCGAGGACGATGTGCCCAACTTCATCCTGCTGCCGCGCGCCGCCGAGGAGCTGAAGATCCCGTTCGTCGCCTCGGGCGGCATGGCGGATGGCCGCTCGCTGGTCGCCGCGATGGCGCTCGGCGCCGAGGGCATGAACATGGGCACCCGCTTCATCGCCACGAAGGACGCCCCCGTCCACCAGAACGTCAAGGATGCGCTGGTGAAGGCCAGCGAACTCGACACCCGTCTCATCATGCGCCCGCTGCGCAACACCGAGCGCGTGCTCTACAATGCCGGCGTCGAGAAGATCCTGGAGATGGAGCGCGAAAAGGGCGCGAACGTGAAGTTCGAGGACATCATCGAGCAGGTCAGCGGCGTCTACCCGAAGATCTTCCGGGACGGCGACATGGAAGCCGGCGGCTGGTCGTGCGGCATGGTCGCGGGCCTGATCCACGACGTGCCGACTGTGAAAGAGCTCATCGACCGCATCATGGCCGAAGCGCACGAGATCATCACGAAGCGTCTCACCGGCGCGCTCGCGGCCTGATCCGGATCGCCGGCTGAAGCAGAAACCTTGCGCCTCCGCTCCCCCGGGAGCGGGGGCGTTCGTGTATTCACGGCTCTGAAAAACGGGAAGATTTTGTGCCCAGTGCGCGGCAGGTGCACGTGCAGGTCGTAGATATCTCATCAGGGTACGGAAGAAATACAGTCTTGTGACATCGTCAGTATTCGGACGAAATGCTCAAGTATTGACCAGTGTTTGCGAAAATATCTTGCGACTTACACACTTTGCATATTGCCATTTTGACCTGACGCAGTCATTTTCGGGGTGTTGGCCGGGTCATCTTCGTCTCCCGGACGAACCGGACGCGGACACAGAGCCGCGCCGCCCAGCCAGAACCGCCAAACAATCAGGCGGCTTACGATCCGGCCTTTGAGCCACCAGAGGGTCGAAGCTGCTTCCAGAACAGGACCATGCAGGATGACCAGCCCCACCCGTCTCTTCATCGTCTCCGCCGTTGCGGCCGCTGCCTTTGCCGCTCCCGCCCTGGCCGAAACGACCACCATCACCACCGCTGACGTCTCGATGCGCTTCGAGTACCAGAAGGGCGCCGCCAGCACCGACGCCGGAGCTCGCGAAGTGTACCGCAAGCTCTCCAACGCCGCCTCGACGGCCTGCCGCCATGACGCGCCCTCGGCGATGCGTTTTGTCGACCGCACCTGCAAGGCCGACGTGATGGCCGAAGTCGTCCGCAACATCGATGCGCCGGCCCTGTCGCAGGTCTTCCAGTCGTCTTCCGAATATGCCCGCCTGCAGGACAACGCGACGCAGATCGCGTCCCGCTAGAGCACCACGCTAGAGGCGCTTTTGAAGCGTCCATAAGGGCAGACGGCGGGGCCGCACCAGCAATGGTGCGGCCCCGACCATGTCTGGGCTGTGCGTTCGGTCGCTGGCCCCGGATCCTGCCGGCAGAGGCGCCACGCCGTCATCGCCGTGTCAGGAACAATTCATGTTACTGACACTGGAATCGGGGCCGAACCGTCATCGAACAGCGCCAGACCGGCCGCGCAGCCGCGAGAAGACGGCTGTGATAACCGATACGGATGCCCCCCCATGAAACGTACATGCTTCATCGCCATCGCCCTGATGGCCGCCGGCGCCGGACTCCCCGCCGCTCAAGCCGAGGCGTCGCGCGAGACCTTCGCGGCCACCTTCTCCATCGACCGCTCCGCGCCCGCAAACACCGTCTATGCAGCTGTCCTCCGTCAGGCCCGGCGCGCATGCGAGTCGGGCGGGCGCTCCGCCCTGCACATGGCGGCCGCCAACCGTGCGTGCGCGAACGATCTGGTCGACCAGGTCATCGCCCGCAGCGGACGCACCGATGTTGCGATCCTGCATATGGATCGCACCGGTCGCGGTCTGCCCGCCCCCCGCGACCTGGCGTCCCTCGACCGCTGACCCCGGTCTGACCTATCAGCGTGTTTTCGGGGCCGCGCCTGCGATGGCGTGGCCCCGTCTGTTTCTGAAGAGCCAGATAGGGCAGGGCATGAGCGAAACCGACACAGCCGTGGCCCGCCGCGTATCGCCCTTCCATGATCGCATCGGCCTCGAGATCCACGACGCAGACACCGGCCACGGCGTCACCCGCCTGCCGGACGATGGCGGCCTGCATAACTTCCTGGGCACGGTGCATGGCGGCGCCCTGTTCTCGGTGGGCGAGGTCGCCGCCGGAACCTGCATGACGCGCCTGATGGGGCCGGACGCCGCGCGTCTCACCCTGCTGGCCCGCGAGATGTCGATCCGCTTCCTGAAGCCCGCACGCGGCGCGATAACGGCCCGCGCCGTCGCCGGACGCACGCGCGAGGACATCCTCGCGGCGCTGGTCCTGAAGCCGTCAACATCCGTGCCGCTCGAGATCGAGCTGACGGACGACAGCGGCCTCGTGGTCGCCCGGCTTCAGGCCGACTGGTATGTCGGCCTGCCGCGCTGACGAGTCTCTCTGGAGCCTGATCAGAGAGAGACTGCGCCTCTGACGGGATCGCTTCGCGAGTCCGCCAGAGGCGATCCGGCTCTAGTACTTGACCTGGAATCCGGCGCCGATCATGCGCGGCGTGCCGCGGATGTAGGTCGGGATGCCGAAGTCGCCGCCGGTGTTGCCCGCGTCGATCAGGAATTCCTCGTCGAGCGCGTTCTCGACATAGAGGCTCATGCCCCACTGTCCGCCGTTGTGCTCGTAGCCGACCTTGAAGTTCACGAGGCCGAAGGCCTCCTGGAACTCCCACGGATCGTTGTCGTCCTCGAAGAAGACGTCGTCCTTCCAGGTGTAGCTCGGTACGAAGAAGACCTCGCCCTCGTCCCCCACCGGCAGGTGGATATCGGCAGCGATGGAGAACGAGTTCTCCGGCGTCAGGCGGAAGCGGTTGCCGGCGAACTCCAGCGCGTTCCCGTCGTCGTCCTCGTCGTCGTACTCCGACAGCGTGTAGGCGTAGGTGCCGAACACGTTCAGCCAGTCCGCAACCTCGAAGCGGCCGTCGAACTCGAAGCCGTAGGACGTGGCGTTGCCCGAGTTCTCGGTGACAAACGAACCCTGGCTCACGTCAAAGCGGGTGGTCTGGAAGTCCTTGTACTGGCCGTAGTAGGCCGACGCCGTCGCCTGCAGGCGATTGTCGAAGAACACGCCGGAGAGGCCGGCTTCGACGTTGTCGTAGATCTCCTGCTCGACGACCTGATAGCCGGTCGGATCGGCGGTGTTGGTCGAGAGCGAGGGCGGACGGCGGCCGCGACCGACGGACACCCACGAGTTCAGGCCGTCGCTGATGCGGTAGGCCGCGTTGAAGCGCCAGGTCAGTTCGCCATCGGTGTCGTAGCTGCGTGCGTCCGGAACGCCCATCGTATCGGGCGTCACCAGCGTCGTGCCGCCAGTCACGCCGTTACGGACGCCGCCGAGGGCCGCGTTGCCGCGCACCAGATAGGACAGGTGGTCCGAGTAGAGCTCGTCCCGCGTGTAGCGCAGGCCGCCGGTCACGGAGAGACGCTCCGTGATGTCCCAGGTCAGGTCCCCGAAAATGTCCTTGCTGGTCTGCTCGCCGCCGTCGTCGGATTCCTCGACATGGCGCCCGGTCAGCGGAACGAGCCGGCGCTGGGTGAGCAGGATGATGGCGGATACCGGCAGCGGGTTTGCGATGTTGTCAAAGTTGGCGGCGCCAGGAACGCCGAGGGCGCCCAGCGTTGCTTCGAGGGAGGCGATCGTGAAGCGCGGCGCGCCGGCGGGAAGCTGTGCGTTGATGCCGGCCAGGATCTGCTGCGAGAGGAAGGCCTGGGCCCGGGCTTCGTCCGTCACCAGCCGCAGCCGCGTGGAGGCGTCCTGCGTGTAGTAGTTGGCGCCGAAGAAGCCGCGAACCGGTCCGCCATTGTCAAAGTTGGCGCGCAGTTCCTGGCTCCAGACGTGGGCCTTGTCCCATGAGGTGAACTGCAGCAGCGAGAAATCGGCGCCGTCAGAGTCGAACGCCTCGCGGTTCTCAAGATACCGGTGCGCGCTGATCGAGGTCAGCGTCCAGTCGTCCGTCATCTCCCAGATCACCCGGGCCGTCTGCGAGTTGAGCTCACGGTCGGCGCCCAGCTTGTCGCGCTCCTGCTCGGGCGTGATGTTGTTGGAGGTGAAGGCGAAGGGGTTGGTGTCGCCGCCCGTCGCCGGGAAGACGCCCGACTTGAACTGCGTGCCGGTGGAGTCATCCTCCTGCCGGTTGACCCAGAGGTCGAACCGCAGCGTGTCGGCCGGCTCCCAGGCGAACGCCGCGCGCAGGGCGGTCGTGTCCTGACCCATCAGGTCCGGCCCGTTGGAGACGTTGTCGACATAGCCCTTGCGGTTCTTCACGAGGCCTGCAAACCGCACCGCCATCGTGTCGCTGATCGCGAAATTCTGGCCAAGCTCGGCCCGGACATAGTCGTACTCGCCGCCATCCAGCTTCACATAGCCTTCGGTGCCGGCGAACGAGGCGCGCTTCTGCAGAAGGTTGATGCCGCCCACCAGGGCGCCCTGTCCGAACAGCGTCGCCTGCGGGCCCTTGACCACCTCGATTCGCTCAAGGTCGAACATGGCGGTGTTGGCGCCGAAGCGCGGGGAGCCGATCGACACGCCGTTCTCGAAGATCGCCACGCGCGGCCGGCCGCCGTCCGACGTCACGCCGCGCAGCGAATAGCTGGACGTGTTCAGGCTCTGCGCCTGCACTTCGAGGCCGGGCACGAAGTCGGCGTACTGCTCTATGTCGTCGGTCCCCAGCAGGTCCAGCTGGGCCTGGTCGGCCACCGCGATGTTGATCGGCACGTCAATCAGGTCCTGCTCGACGGTCTGTGCGGTCACGACGATGCGGATGCCGCCGTCCTGAGTGGTCGCAGCGGCCGGAGCGGCCTCCTGGGCGTGGGCGGCGGCGCCGCCGCATCCGAGAGCGATGGCGGCGGAAGTCGCGAGTAGGCCTGGTTTGAAGATCGGTCTGAACATGGCGAAGGGTCCCTGGCCGCGGGGAGGCGGCAATGGCTCGCGATAGGCCCGGTCGATGATGCTTTTGCGTCGTTTACGTAAAGGTCATGCGACAACCCGCGTCCGGGCTTGGCGTAGCGTCATTTCCCGTCCTGCTGTTGCGGTCCAGCGACGGTCGGACGTCGCGGTCCGGCCGCCTCGCGCAGAACGAAAACGACCGCTGCATCGCTGCAGCGGCCGCCTCTGTCTTCAGTTCACGACGAACGCCTAGTCGCGGCGCGGGCCGCGGCCGCGGCCGCCGCCGCGATCGCTGCGCTCGCGGCGCGGGCGGTCGCCGCCGGTGTCTTCCTCTTCCGGCTCGCCTTCGGCGCGCGGGATTTCCTGGCCGGTGGCCTGGTCGACAACCTTCATCGACAGCTTGACCTTGCCGCGGTCATCGAAGCCCAGGAGCTTGACCTTCACCATGTCGCCTTCCTTGACGATGGAGGCAGGCGATTCCACCCGCTCCTTCGCAAGTTGCGAGACGTGGACGAGGCCGTCCTTGGCGCCGAAGAAGTTCACGAAGGCGCCGAAGTCCATGACCTTGACGACCTTGCCTTCGTAGATGGCGCCGATTTCCGGCTCCGCCGTCAGCGAGTGGATCCACTTGCGGGCGGCCTCGATGGCCTCCTGCTGGACAGCGGAGATCTTCACCGTGCCGTCGTCCTCGACGTTGATCTTCGCGCCGGTCTTCTCGACGATCTCGCGGATCACCTTGCCGCCGGTGCCGATGATGTCCCGGATCTTGTCGACCGGAACCTTCATCGTTTCGACGCGCGGGGCGTTGCCCGAGACTTCGGCGCGGGCCGAGGTCAGCGCCTTGCTCATCTCGTGGAGGATGTGCATGCGGCCGCCCTTGGCCTGGTCGAGCGCGGTCTTCATGATGTCGAAGGTGACGCTGTCGATCTTCAGGTCCATCTGGAGCGAGGTGACGCCCGCATCCGTACCGGCGACCTTGAAGTCCATGTCGCCGAGGTGGTCCTCGTCGCCGAGGATGTCGGAGAGAACCGCAATGCCTTCCTCATCCTTGATGAGGCCCATCGCGATGCCCGAGACGGGGCGCGTGATCGGCACGCCGGCGTCCATGAGAGCCAGCGACGAACCGCACACCGTCGCCATCGACGACGAGCCGTTGGACTCGAAGATCTCGGACACGACGCGCAGGGTGTAGGGGAAGTCCTCCGGCTTCGGCAGAACGGCCTTCACCGCGCGCCAGGCCAGCTTGCCGTGGCCGATCTCGCGACGGCCGGGGCCGCCCGAACGGCCCGTCTCGCCAACCGAGAAGTGCGGGAAGTTGTAGTGCAGCATGAACTTCGACTTCTTGTTGCCTTCGAGGCCGTCGATCCACTGCTCGTCTTCCGCCGTGCCCAGCGTCGCGACGCAGAGCGCCTGCGTTTCGCCGCGGGTGAACAGCGCCGAACCGTGCGTGCGCGGCAGGACGCCGACTTCCGACACGATCTGGCGAACCTGGTCGAGCTTGCGGCCGTCGATGCGCTCGCCGGTGCGGATGATGTCCCCGCGCACGACCTTCGCTTCGGCTTCCTTGAACTGCTCCTTGAAGACCAGCGGATCGGCGCCGTCCGGATTGGCTTCCGACTTCACCAGCACAGCTGCGGCCTTCGAGCGGGCCTCGCCGACGGCGGCGTAGCGGTCGGCCTTCTGCTGGATCTTGTAGGCTTTCGACAGGTCCGCGCCGACCAGCTTCTGGATGGAAGCGAGCAGGGCGGAGTGGTCGGGGCTTTCGAACTCGAACGGCTCTTTCGCGGCCTGTTCGGCCAGCGCGATGATCGCCTCGATGACGGCCTGGAAGCTGTCATGGCCGGCTTTCACGGCGCCGAGCATGACGTCTTCCGAAAGCTCCTTGGCTTCGGATTCGACCATCATCACGCCTTCGGTGGTGCCGGCGACGACGAGGTCGAGCTGGAAGTCGTTCATTTCCTCGAGCGTCGGGTTGATGACGTATTGGCCGTCCTTGTAGCCGACGCGGGCGGCGGCGATCGGGCCGCGGAACGGCGCGCCGGAGATCACGAGGGCGGCGGAGGAGGCGATCATGCCGAGGATGTCGGGATCGTTCTCGCCGTCATAGGACAGCACGTTGATGGTCACCTGGACTTCGTTCTTGAAGCCTTCGGCGAACAGCGGGCGGATCGGGCGGTCGATGAGGCGCGACGTCAGCGTCTCTTTTTCCGTCGGGCGGCCTTCGCGCTTGAAGAAGCCGCCGGGCACGCGGCCCGCCGCGTAGTATTTTTCCTGGTAGTTCACGGTGAGCGGGAAGAAGTCCTGGCCTTCCTTGGCCTTCTTCGCGAACACGACAGCCGCCAGCACGCTGGTCTCGCCATAGGTCGCCAGAACGGCGCCGTCGGCTTGCCGCGCCATGCGGCCGGTCTCGAGCGTCAGCGGCCGTCCGGCCCAGTCGATCGTGACCTTCTTGATATCAAACATCTTGGTCTTTCTCTTTCCTCAAACGAAAACCGCCGGGTCCCCTTGGACCCGGCGGGTATTTCGGGCTCGCCCTAGCGGCGCAGCCCCAGGTCTTCGATCAGGGCCTTGTAGCGGCCCAGATCCCTGGACTTCAGATAGTCCAGCAACCGGCGGCGCTGGGACACCATTTTCAGGAGTCCGCGGCGCGAGTGGTTGTCTTTCTTGTGTTCCTTGAAGTGGTCCGTCAGGTGGTTGATCCGTCCGGAGAGGATCGCGACCTGGACTTCCGGCGAACCGGTGTCGCCTTCGGCGCGGGCGTACTTCTTGATGAGTTCGGCCTTCATTTGGGGCGTCATCGACATCGGGCTCCTTGAGCTAGCTGTTGTTGAAAACGCGGATCGGGGTGAACCGGCCCGCGCGGACTTCGCCCAGGGCTATGACCGCACCTCGTTCCCCATCCCCTTGCAGGGTGGCCAGACAAATGCGGGAGGCATCCTCCCCGTTGACAACACGGGGACGGCGCATCTCCCGAAACGCCTCGACCTGATGGGGCAGGAGGACAATATCGCGGCCCTGCCTGAGCCTGGACGCCTCTTCCCCACGAACGGCCAGCGCCGGGATGTCGTCCAGCGCGGTCTCGATGGGGACGAGCTTGGCGTCCAGCGCGGCCTTATCGCTCATTTCGTCCAGAATTGAAAGGGCGATTGCATCGGCTTCTCGGAAGGCGCCCACGCGGGTCCGGCGCAACGCCGCCACATGCCCCTCGGCCCCCAGCGCGGTGGCCAGATCGCGCACCAGAGCCCGGATATAGAAGCCTTTTCCGCACCGCACGAAGATCACGGCCAGGTCCTCGGTGGGGCAGTCCACCAGCCGCGCCTCGAACACCGTCACGGTGCGGGCCTCCAGCTCGACAACTTCGCCCTCGCGCGCGAGGTCATAGGCGCGCTCGCCGTTTACCTTGATGGCCGAAAACTGCGGCGGAACCTGCTGGATCTCGCCGATGAAGCCCTTCAGGGCCTCCTCGATGGCCTCGCGCGTGGGCCGCACGTCGGACGTGCCCGTCACCGAGCCCTCGCGGTCCTGCGTGGTAGTGGAGGAGCCCCAGCGGATGGTGAACACGTAGTCCTTGTCCGACTCCATGACGTAGCCGACCGTCTTGGTCGCCTCGCCGAACGCGATGGGCAGGATGCCGGAGGCCAGCGGGTCCAGCGTGCCGCCATGGCCGCATTTCTGCGCGTCGAACACCCGGCGGCAGATGCCCACGGCCTGCGTGGACGTCACTTCCTCGGGCTTGTCGAGGACAAGCCAGCCATTGACCGGCCGGCCACGTATCTTCTGTTTTCGGGACAAGTCACTCTCCGTGGATCCGCCGGGGGGTCGAACCCCATCCGGATCGTCATGTGTGCGCCCGCT
This sequence comes from uncultured Rhizobium sp., assembly GCA_964407665.1. GTDB lineage: Bacteria > Pseudomonadota > Alphaproteobacteria > Caulobacterales > Hyphomonadaceae > CAYOWK01. Next base: position 25,160 of record CAYOWK010000031.1, read on the forward strand.
GTCATTCGCGAGGCGTCAGGAAGCGCGCGGGAGTAGGGGAGCGGGACGGAGCGGTCAAGCGCGACACGATCGCTGTCATTCCGGCTTGCGCTTTGCGTGGCCGGGATGACCCGCTCACTTGTTTTCACAAACGAGGCTGTCATTCCGGGCGAAGGTCCGTAGGACCGCAGACCCGGAATCCAGAGTCGGTCGGCAGGGCGGAACTGGATTCCGGGTCGCGCTTCGCTTGCCCGGAATGACATATGTGGCGTTCAATCTGTCTCGGGGGGCGGCATGAAAACCTACCACGTCTACCTGATGGCCTCACAGCGCAACGGCACGCTCTATTGCGGCATGACCAGCGATCTCGTGCAGCGCGTCTGGCAGCACCGGACCTGCCACTTCGAAGGTTTCACCTCGAAATACGACGTGAAAGTGCTCGTCTGGTACGAACCCCACGAGGACGTCCACGTGGCGATCCAGCGCGAAACGCAGATCAAGGGCTGGCAGCGAAAGTGGAAGCTGGAGCTGATCGAGGCGGCAAACCCGAACTGGGACGATCTCTACGAGTCGCTCCTGCCTGGAGCCGTCATTGATCTGACGCGGCCCTAGTCCCTTGTCATTCCGGGCGCAGTCCCGAAGGGGCGGAGACCCGGAATCCAGAGTCCATCGGCATGCCACCAGTCTCGCCATCCCGCGCGCAGCCAATGCGGCCACATCCCGCCCTAAACGGTGGGGGCGGTACTGGATTCCGGCTCGCGCTTCGCTTGGCCGGAATGACAGTCCCGATGTTCAACCAATGATGCTGTCATTCCGGGCGAAGGTCCAAAGGACCGCAGACCCGGAATCCAGAGTCTATCGGTATTGCACTGGTCTCAGGTTCCCAGGCGCACCTGATGGGGCGAGACCCCAGCATCCGTTTCGGGCCAGCGCTGGATTCCGGCTCTACGGTCCTGCGGACCTGCCCGGAATGACAACTGTGGGCGCCCGGACGAACTGTCCGGAGCGCGCACAACAGTCACCCCCCGATCTCCACTTCCCGCGCCCGCACAATCCGCTCCACCAGCGCCGCAGGCAGCGGCGCCTCCGGCGTGAACAGCACGCCCGACTTGGATGTTTTGAACCCCGCGCACGCATCCGCCAGCGCCGGAATGATCGAGCCGGAATGGGGATAGAGGCCGAGGTGGCGGGCGAAGGCGGCGTAGCCCGCAACCATCTTTCCCTTCTTGCCCGGCTGCCGGAACCCCGGCATCGCATAGCTCATGCACTCGACATGACCGGGCAGCAGCGATGTCAGCAGGCGGCGAAGGTCCTCCAGCACGGCGCGCTGGTCAGCGGGGAGCCGGGCCAGATAGGCGTCAACCTCGTCCGAACCGCTCATCGTCCCCCCGCTCCTGTTCGATCAGATCACTCTGAATCGCCACGCGCCGCGACGATCTCGGCGATCTCGCGGTCGAGTTCCTTGATCTGCGCCTCGATCTCGGCGGCCTTGGCCTTGTCGCCGCCGCCGGCATTGGCCAGCGCAAGGTCCTGGACCAGACGCGAGCGGTCACGGCGGAGCCTGCGGATGGGCGACTGTTTCATGGGGTGTGCTGTCCTCTTTGCGCCATCCTATGCCAGAGCGGATGACGTTCGTCAGCACTGGCTTTGTGGGGGATTGGCTGGACCGCCACCCGGCTTCACCGGGCGGTCCCCCGGCCCGACTCCCGGAACCCTACCCCTTTGTAATCGGAACAGCATGTCACCCCCGGCGTTAGGGGATTCGTCCTGATCGAGCCGGCACACCGGCCAGTTCGGTCTCGAAGCACGGCTGTTGCGCCATGCCCCAGCCCCCAACAAGGAATCCCAACATGATCAAGTCCCGCGCCGGAACTCTCAAAGTCCTCGCCGCCGCCTCTCTCGCCGCTCTCTTCGTCTCGGCCTGCGCTACCAAGGCCGACATGGAAGAGGCCATGATGCCGGTCAATTCGCGCCTCGACCAGATCGACCAGCGCGTCCAGGCCGCCGCCCAGAGCGCCGAGGGCGCGAACCAGTCGGCGACGCAAGCCGCCACCGAAGCCCGCAACGCCAACCAGCGTATCGACCAGATCAACAGCCGGATCGACACGATGGAAACGCAGGCCGCCACGCGCACGCCGCGCGGCTAGTTCGGGTATTGGCAGTCGCCGGGCTTGCCCCGGCGTCCTGTCTGACCAATCTGGAGCCCTCCGGCTGGCGCTTGCCTGCCGGAGGCGCCTCCATGAAGGGCCTGGTCGAACCGAGGACATTGCATCATGACCGTTGGGGCGAAACGCATATCCGGCAGCGCGATCCGCGCCCTCGCAATCGCGGCAAGTCTCGTCGGCGCCGCGTCCGTCGCGCCCGCCGCCTTCGCCGACGCCAAGGCGACACTCGACGAGGTTGATCCCGGCCAGCCCGTCTCGGAAATCAGCGTCGATCTCGCCGCCTGGGTCATCGCCACGAAAGACAATCTGGGCCGCCCGTTCGCCGTCATCGACAAGGCCGCAGCCCAGGTGCTCGTCTTCGACGGGAAGGGCCGCCTTCAGGGTCTGGCGCCCGTCCTCATCGGCTCCTCCGTGGGCGACCTCACAGCCCAGGGCGTCGTCGACCGCGAGCTGCGGGACATCCCGATGAACCACCGCACCACGCCCGCCGGCGGCTATTACGGCGCCTATGGCCCGGCTGCAGGCGGCCAGCGCGTGCTGTGGGTTGATTTCGAAAGCGCCATCTCCATCCACCCGGTCAGCGACACCACCATCGGCGAGCAGCGCAAGAAGCGGCTCGCCTCGCCAACGGTGGAAGACAACCGCATCACGCACGGCTGCATCAACGTCTCGGAGACCTTCTACACAGGCCTCGTCCAGCCGGTCTTCGCCGAAAAGGGCGGGATGTTCTACATCCTGCCGGACTGGATGCCGGCGGAGGAGGCCTTTCCCGGCTTCAAGCCGCCAAATCTGGTCATGGCCCAGCAACGCTGACTCGCCTCGCGTCAGGGCGTGAACTCTTCCGCGAACCATGCCAGCGTCACGGCATAGCGTAAGAGGAAACCGCGCATGCAGATCGACAGCTCCATCTCCGCCATCGTCACGGGCGGCGCCTCCGGCCTCGGCCAGGCGACGGTCCGCGCCCTGCGCGCCCATGGCGCAAAGGTCGCCATCTTCGACATGAACGAGGCGGCAGGGCAGGCCGAGGCCGAAGCCTCCGGCGCGCTGTTCTGCAAGGTGAACGTCACCGACGAAGCGTCCGTCCTCGAGGGCTTCGCGAAGGCCCGCGCCGCCCACGGCCAGGAACGCGTACTGGTCTGCTGCGCCGGCACCGGCGTCGGCGCCAAGACCGCCTCGCGCGCGAAGGATACCGGAGAGATCAAGGCCCACTCGCTGGCCGCCTTCGAGAAGATCATCCAGATCAACCTGATCGGCACCTTCCGCTGCGTGGCCCATGCCTCCGCCGGAATGCTCTCGCTCGATCCGATGGCGGACGGCGATCGCGGCGCCATCGTCTGCACCGCCTCCATCGCCGCCGAGGACGGCCAGATCGGGCAGGCCGCCTATGCTGCCTCCAAGGGCGGCGTGGTCGGCATGACCCTCCCCATCGCCCGCGACCTCTCCTCCGAAGGCGTCCGCATCAACACGATCATGCCGGGCCTGTTCAACACGCCGCTGCTGGCCAGCCTGCCGGACAATGTGAAGGCCGCGCTGTCGGCGGGCGTGCCCTACCCGAAGCGCCTCGGCGAGCCGGCCGAATATGCCGCGCTGGCGATGGAGATGATCCGCAACGGCTATTTCAACGGCGAGTGCGTCCGCCTCGACGGCGCCCTGCGCATGGCGCCGCGCTAGCCGGTCGCCGCAAGCGGAACCTGCAGGTTGTGATCCTGAGGCCCCGAGCCTAGTCTTCCCCCGGGCGCCATTCGCACCCGGGGGAGAGACACGTGGGTGACACAGCGGCCACGCGCCGGCGCTTCTTGCGTTACCTTGCCGCTTCGCCGCTCGCCTCCCTCGCCGGTTCCGGTCCGGCCTGGGCGCAGCAGCGCATTGCGTCCGACATCATCAGCGCAGGCGACGTCCTCAACGTCTTCGAACTCGAAACCATCGCCAGACGCACTGTGCCGCCGGCGCATTTCGGCTATCTCTCCGGGGGCGTCCTCGACGACCGCACGCTCCAGTCCAACCGGGACGCCTTCAATGCGTGGGGCCTGCGCGCACGCCGCCTCATCGACGTCAGCCGGGTCGATCTTTCCACCACCCTGTTCGGCAAGACACTCGGCTCGCCGGTCATCCTGTCGCCCGTGTCGAGCCAGCGCGCCTTCCACGCCGAGGGGGAAGCCGCCGTCGCGCGCGCAGCCGGCAAGCGCAAGGCGCTGCAGATCCTGTCCGGCCTGACGACGGTCTCGCTTGAAGAGGTGATGAGCGCGCATGGCGGGGAAGTGTGGCAGCAGCTCTATACTACCAACCGTCCGGAAGATGTCGGCCTGAAAATCGTAAGGCGCGCCGATGCGGCGGATGCGGGCGCCATTGTGCTCACCGTCGATCTTACAGGCGGCGGCATGCGCCGCGAGACGCAGGCCCTCGGCGCGCGCGCCGACACCCGCGAATGCTCGACCTGTCACCGGCAGGGCGGCGGCTATGATTTCTCGCGAAAGAGAATGTTCGACGGCATCGACACGGCCGGCCTTTTCTCGCCGAACAGTTCCGCGCTGACCTGGGACTACATCGCCCGTCTTCGCGACACGACAGACAAGCGCCTGCTCATCAAGGGCGTGATGACGGCAGAAGACGCCGAGATCGCCGTGAAGCGCGGCCTCGACGGCATCATCATCTCCAACCATGGCGGGCGCGCGGAAGAAAGCCTTGTCGGCACGCTCGACGTGCTGCCGGAGATCGCCGCCGCCGTGAACACGCGCATGCCGATCCTGATCGACGGCGGCATCCGGCGCGGCACGGACGTGTTCAAGGCGCTCGCTCTTGGCGCAGCCGCCGTTTGCATCGGGCGCCCCTATGTCTGGGGTCTCGGCGCGTTTGGCGAGGAGGGCGTTGCAGCCGCGCTGCGCCTGATCGACGAGGAGCTGGCCGCAACCATGCGCCAGACCGGCGTCACCCGCATCGCCGGCATCACCTCACAGAGCCTGTCAAAGCTGGGCTGAGCAAAAAACCTCACTGACCCGGATAGCGTGGAAAAGCGGGCAGGGTGTGGATGTGCTCCGCCCAGCCGATCCGCTCCGACGTCTGCACCACGGCCTGCGGCGGCAGGATCCGGTCCGGCTCGTCCAGCGTGGCGGTCTGCAGATCGATCATGCCGGGCAGGTAGGTCTCGCTGACATAGAACAGCCCCGTGCCACAGTCCGGGCAGAACGAGCGCAGGCCATGCTCCGACGACGCCCGCTCCTTGGGCTGGCCCTTCGCCACCCGCACCTCGCCCTGCCGGTAGACCGCCCACGCCACCATCGGCGCGCCCGCCGACCGCCGGCAGTCCGTACAGCAGCAGATCGCGTGCCGCTGCGGCGTCTCCTCCGCCTCATACCGCACCGCCCCGCAATGGCATCCACCTGTCAGCATGTCGCCTCTCCCGTTTCCCGACAGAATGGACGAACGCCGCCGTTCGGCCCAGAACCATTCCGCCAGCTGGTGACACAGGGCTGGCAGCAGCCTTTACGGAGCACGCCCCATGGCCACCACCATCCTCTACCGCTCCATCGACGGCACGGAGGCCGCCCTTGGCACGGTGATCGACGGCCCGTCCGGCTCCCATTCGGTGATCGCCGACCGGCCGCCGGGCAAGGATGGCGGGAAGGGCATGGGCTTCAACGGCGGCCAGCTGCTGGCCTTCGCCATCGGCGGCTGCTTCGCCAATGATCTCCGGTCAACGGCCCATGCCGCGGGCGCCGAAATCCGCTCCCTGACCATCGAGGTGACGCTGGAATTCGGCGGCGCCCCGCGCGTCGTCACCTCCGCCCGGATGACGCCCCGGCTGGAGATGGCCGACGGCTCGGACGGCGCCGCCCTCATCGCCCACGCCCGCGAGGTCTCCGTCATCCGCAATTCGGTGCAGGCGGGGTTCGCCGTCGAGATGGGCGATCCCGCGTAAATCCCCTTATGCGCGACGTGGCTCGCCAACCCTCCGCCCCCCGTGCAAAAAAGGCCGGAGGAGGCTTCAGAGGCGTGGATGTTCGAGTGGGACGAGCGGGCAAGGCAGGACAATCTGTCCGACCACGGGGTGGACTTCGTCCGCGCCGCCCGGATGTTCGAATCCCCCGTTCTGGAGCGCGAGGACAACCGCCAGTTCATGGGCGAGAAGCGCCGCATCGCTATCGGCCATGTGAACGGCTACTTCCTGGTCGTCGTAACGGCCCTGCGCGGCCAGCGGCGGCGCATCGTGTCGGCCTGGCGGGCGAGTCCCGACGATGAGCGCCTCTATCGTGCGGCGGTCCCTCAAGCGGTGCCGCCAAATGCCGGACTACACCCTGGAAACCGCGCCCTCCCGCGCCAGTCTCGGCCCGGACTTCTGGTCCTCGGCAAGGCCGCTCTATCCCTCCCTCGGCCGCAAGGCGGTAAGGATACGCCTGGATCCTGAGGTGCTCGGCTGGTTCCAGTCCCCCGAAGGCGGCGGCGTCGACCAGATCAACACCGTCCTGCGCGCCCACGTCGAGGCCCAGCTCCACGAGCGCAAGAAGAAGGCGCGGTAGGTCGCGCTACCCGTCACCCCTGACGGTGAAGTCCGGAAATATGATCCAGCCGCCCCTAGCCATCAGCCCGGAATTGCGGTGACTTGCCCCCAACAACAGAAAATCACGGGGTAACGCGCATGTCCGGTCTCATTCTCAACCGTCGTCTTATCCTGCAGACGGCCCTCGCCGGCGGCCTGCTGGCGGCGTGCTCCACCACCGGCGCCCGCGCCAACGCCAGCGGCATTGTCGAAACGTCCGCCGGCAAGGTGAAGGGAGCCTCCGAGCAGGGCGTCCACGTCTTCAAGGGCGTGCCCTACGGCGCTACCACCGCGCCGCCGCACCGCTTCATGGCGCCTCGCCCGGCCGTCGCCTGGGCCGGCGTGAAGGAAACCACAGCCTTCGGTCCCTACGCCCCCCAGGGCGCCTCGATGGCGCCGACGCCGGAGGTGACGCCCGACAACACCCTGGCCGATGCAACGCCGCGCCGCCTGATCAACAACTCCCCTGGCGGTTCGCCCAGCGAGGACTGTCTCTCCCTGAACGTCTGGACGCCGGGCCTCGACAATTCGAAGCGCCCGGTTCTGGTCTGGCTGCACGGCGGCGGCTTCTCGGCTGGGTCGGGCGCCTCGACCTGGTATGACGGCGTCAACATGGCCCGCAAGCAGGACGTGGTCGTCGTCACGATCAACCACCGCCTCAACGTGTTCGGCTACCTCTATCTCGATGGCCTGCTCGGCGCCGACTACGCCGATTCCTCGATGGTCGGGCTGCTCGACTGCGTGCAGGCCCTGAAGTGGGTGAAGGAGAACATCGCGTCCTTCGGCGGCGACCCCTCGCGCGTTCTGATCTTCGGCGAATCCGGCGGCGGCCGAAAGGTGTCCTGCCTGCTGGCGACGCCCCCGGCGCAGGGCCTCTTCCACCGCGCGGTGGTGCAGTCCGGATCGCAGCTCACGGTCGACACGCAGGCAGTCGCGATGGAGCGGACCGAAAAGCTCCTGAAAGGTCTGGGGCTCGCAAAGTCCGACGCCTCGAAGCTGCTGCAGGCAGACCCCGCCGCCCTGCTGGCGCAGGTTCAGCAGGCCACGGCCGGAACCGGTCAGTTCCGCCCCGTCGTGGGCACGCCGTCCATGCCGGCGCACCCGTTCGACCCCGCCTCTCCCGCCATGTCCGCGAACGTGCCCATGATCATCGGCACGAACCGCACGGAGCAGTCGGTCTTCCTCGGCGGCAACGCAGCCATCGTAAATCTCAGCGACGCCGACCTCGCCCAGCGCCTGAAACCGTGGCTCCCGGAAAACCAGATCGCGCCGGTCACCGCGATGTACAAGCGGCTCTATCCCGGCGCCCGCAACGACGAGATCCTCTACATGGCGGGCACGGATCGCGGCTACTTCCTCGACAGCACCATCCAGGCCGAGCGCAAGGCGGCGCAGGGCAGGGCTCCGGCCTTCTACTACGCCTTCTATCGCGAGACCCCCGTGGAGGGCGGCCGCTATCACGTGCCCCACGCCTCCGAGATCCCGTTCGTCTTCGGCAATCTCGACAAGGCGGTCTCCATCGGCGGCCAGCCGACACCCGCCGCGCAGAAGCTCGCCGACACGATGAGCGCGGCCTGGGCCTCGTTCGCGCGGGATGGCGACCCCAATCATTCGGGCATGATCAACTGGCCGAAATACAACGGCCAGACCCGCCCCACGATGATGCTGGATGAAACGGTCCGCGTGGAAAACGACCCGCGCAGCGAGCAGCGCAAGACGATGCTCTCCATCGGCTCCCAGCAATACCTCGGCCGCGAACTTATGGGTGGGTGAGGAAGGGCGCCGAAGGC
>CAYOWK010000031.1:33727-54026 GCA_964407665.1 uncultured Rhizobium sp.
GCAAATCGCATCGCGATTTGACGGACGAACGCCGACGCGCCCCGCGCGGCGGCCGGGAAGAGGAAGGGCGCCGAAGGCGCAAATCGCATCGCGATTTGACGGACGAACGCCGACGCGCCCCGCGCGGCGGCCGCACGGGCGGTCCGGCGCATCGTCGTCAGACTATCTCGAAGACCTCATACATCGGCCCCTGCGGCCCCGTGTGGCCGTTGGCGACCGCGACGACCCGGTTCAGCCAGTCATAGCGCGGATCGCTCGTCTCGAAGCGCGGCGTCGTGCGGATGTAGGTGTCCTCGTAGGGGGCGACCGCGCCGGCCTTGAACGCGGCGCGCGCTTCCTCCGTGCGCTGGTAGCTCAGCCCAGTATAGGACATGGCGATCAGGGCGCCGTCATCGGTTTCCAGCGCCAGGCGGACATCGATCACCATCGACTTGTCGGACCGCCACGTCACCCAGTCGATCCCGTCACCCAGAACCTTGCCCCGCAGACGCGCGCCCTCGAACCGCCCTCCATCCACCGGATAGATCCCCCGCCGCCCGAGCGGCACGGCGCCGATCTGCCGGGCCCGGTCGAAGGCCACATTCAGATGCATCGTCATCAGGTGTTCGGATTTCAGGTGCTCGATCATCGCGCTCTCTCGCTGGACAGGATCCACGCATGACCACAGACCGCTGACCCGCGCCAGATGCAATGGCCAGAGCCGTCCGGGATCATGCTCTCCATCGGCTCGCAGCGTATCGGCGGGCGCAAACGCATGGGGCTGACAGCGCCGGGTGTGGGACATGGCGCCCTTGTCTCCCACACTCAGACGCCGCTTCTGAAAGCGGACACGCAAGTGTCCGTGTTTCCCGCGTACGCGGGAAACCAGACTTAAAAGATTGACCCCACACACAATTTCCAAAGTCTGGAACCTCGCCATCGCGAGGAACGCGGCCTTGCAGGCCGCTTCGAGCAAAGAAAAATCGCCCATTTCATCCCACAGCACTCAGACGCCCCTAGACTCCCCCTCGCGCCTGTCATGGGAGGGTTCGGTAGCGCTCCGAAGCCACACGAACGACAGGCGCCGGTCGGCGTGGCGGGAGACGCCCTGTCCGTCTGCAACTTCCGCCAGCTCCAGGCGGCTCATCCTGAGGAGCCATCACGGACACAGTCCGGGATGGCGTCTCGAAGGACGGGCCGCCGGGCTTCGGGGCGAAGCAGGCGGTCGGGGGGGCGCCCCTGAAAATCTGGCTCCGGGTATGGAACCGGAGCGTCCAGAGGGATCGGAAGCCCTCTGCACGAGCGGTCCGGGATGTGGGAGTGGGTCTAAATACCGGGCGTGTCGCTCCGGCCTTCGCCTCGGCAAGGCGGGAGGACGGGACTACGGTCAAATCCTATCCTCACACCGGTCAGCAACCGACCTGCGGGGCGCGTGGGAACACGCACCGGCCAGCGGCGACGCTGGCAATTGTCTACCAATGGCGCGTTTCCACGCGCCCCGGCCTCCTGTCTTCAGGGGGAGAAGACAGCATCACGGACGGCGCCCGCGCCGGTCCGAAGAAGATTTCGCGCGTGGGGTTACAGACGGCGCAACGGGGGCCACCTCCCCCGAGCGGGGGAGGTCGGCAGCGCGAAGCGCTGGCGGGTGGGGGTAACGGTGATTCAGCCACGTACTGCCGCCCGCGACAGAGGAAAGACCGCGCCCCCCCGCCTCTTACGGCAATTGGCATCTCCGCCAACCCTGCTAGCCTTGCGCACAACAACAAGGGGCCGGGCGGCATGATGAAGTGGTTGAGTGTCGCGACGCTGGTCGCGCTGGCGGCGGGCATCGCGGCCGGTATCTGGCTGGGCGGACCGGGCGGCGAGGCGCTGCGGCCTGCCGCCGAGATCGTCGAAGGCGTCGGCCGGCTCTGGCTCAACGCTCTCCGGATGACGGTCGTGCCCCTGATCGTGGCGCTGCTGGTGACCGGCGTCGCCTCCGTCGCCAACGCCGCTGCGACAGGCCGCATCGCCGGGCGCGCGATCTGGGTGTTCGGCGTCCTGCTGACGGCTGTCACCACCTTCGCGCTGCTGGTCTTCCCCGCCATCCTCGCGGCCTGGCCTGTGCCCGAAGACGCCGCGCGCGGTTTCCTCGCCGGGGTCTCCGGCTCGACCGAGACGCCGCAACCGCCCTCCTTCGCCGACTGGATCGCGGCCCTGGCGCCCAGCAATGTCATCTCGGCTGCGGCCAATGACAGCGTGCTGCAGCTCGTCGTGTTCTCCATCGTCTTTGCCTTCGCCGCCACGCGGCTTCCGCCTGATCAGCGCATCCAGCTGGTCAGCCTGTTCCGCGCCATCGCCGAAACGATGGTGGTGGTCGTCCGCTGGGTGCTGATGTTCGCCCCGCTGGGCGTGTTCGGCCTGGCGCTCGGCATCGGCCTCTACAGCGGCGCCGGCGCGGCAGGCGTGCTGCTGCAGTATGTCGTGATCATCTCGGGCGTCACCGCCAGCATCACCGTGATCGCAGTCCTGGTTGCGGTCATCTGGGGCCGGGTGAGCCCCGTCAGCTTCCTGGCCGCCGCCGGACCCGTGATGGCGCTGGCCGTCTCGACGCAATCCTCGCTCGCCTGTCTGCCCGCCATGGTGGCGCGCTGCCGCGACCAGCTGGGCGTCAGCGAGCGCGTGGCCGACCTGGTGCTGCCGCTGGCGGTCACGATCTTCCGTATCACGTCGTCGGTCGCCAATCTCGGCGTGGCGCTGTTCGTGGTCCACATCCACGGCATCGAGGTCAGCGCCGTGCAGATGGTCGCCGCAGGCTTCGTCGCGCTCGCTGTCAGCGTCTCGTCCATCGGACTGCCGGGCCAGGTGTCGTTCTTCGCCTCCATCGCGCCGATCTGCCTGACGCTGGGCGCGCCCATCGACCTGCTTGCCATCCTCGTCGCGGTCGAAGTCATCCCGGACATCTTCCGCACGCTGGGCAACGTGACGGCGGACATGGCGGCCGCCGTGATCGTCGATCGTTCAACGAAGAAGTCGGGCACGGACGCGCCGCTCAGCGAGGCAGCATAGGCTCGCGCCGCTCGACGCGGGCGGCGGCCAGCACCTCGCGGATGGCGTCCAGCACCGCCTCGGGCCGGTGCATGAAGAAGCCGTGATTGCTGTCCGGCACGATCTGCAGCCGGCTCCGGCTCGACCAGGTGGCGAGATCCGCCTGAAGGCTGCGCCAGACCGTTTCGGCGGCCGGCGCCGCCTCGATGTCGCCCAGGCCGTCGGCGGCCAGAAGATAGCCGTTGCGCGCATCGGCGGCGCGGCGGGCGGCAGTGATCTCGGGCGGCTCGCGCGCCAGCACCACGACCGGCCAGTTCTGCAGGTCGCGGAACCGGCTGGCGACCTCCAGTATCCTGTGGCGATTGCGGGCCTCGCGGGCGTTCGCCGCCGCCGACTTCGGATAGAAGGCCTTCACCTCGTCCGCCGCCTGCAAGGCGTCCAGCCGGGCGTCGGCCCGCAGAAGGCCCGTCCAGCGCAGCGACAGCGCCAGCTCCTCGGCGGGCGTCACATAATCGCCCGTCGGCACGCCAGCGGCCGCCAGCCTGCGTTCCTGATCGGGGTGCGAACTGTCGGCGAACACCAGCCCGGCGATCTCGCTGCGGTAGAGCCCCGCAAATATCATGTTGTAGAGACCGCCCCGCGAATGGCCGACGAGCAGGTAGGGCGGTTTCTCGCCTGCCGCCGCCAGCGCCGCATGGAGATCATGCGCCACGTCCTCCGGTTCGAAGGCGCCGCTGTCGGGATCGCTCCAGAGGTATCCGGCCCGGCTGTAGGCGCAGGCGCGCGATTGCTGCGATGCGCCCTCCATCACGGGGGTCCAGGCCAGCGCCCCCAGCATATCGCCGCCGGACTGGAAGACGATGGTGGGCGAACCGGTCCCCCGGCAGTCCATCTGGATGCGGCGGCCGGGCTCGACCTCGACCAGCTGGCCCTGCACGGGATGGGCTGCAGCGGCGCGGGCCGCCAGCACGCTCTCGCAGCCGGAGACGGCCAGCACAGCGAGGACGGCCAGAAGGCCAAACGCCGTCTGGAGGGGCCATGCACGGACAGGAACGCGCGCGGATCTCATGGCCGAATGCTAGACTGCGCCAGACCGGACCGCCAAGAGCGGGCCTGTCATAACAAGGTGATGGAGGGCCAGGCGCCTGCCGACGCGGCTGTGTCACCTATTGCGCGGCTTTGTCTTCCTGCTAGGTGCGAGGCCATGACCTACCAGGTTTCCTGCCTGACGCTGTTTCCGGACGCCTTTCCCGGCATGCTCGACGTTTCCATCATCGGAAACGCCCGCCGCAAGGATATCTGGTCGCTGGATGTCGTCGATATCCGCACCTTCGGGCTGGGAAAGCACCGGAACGTCGACGACACTCCCGCGGGCGGCGGTGCAGGCATGGTCCTGCGCGCCGACGTGACAGCGGCGGCCCTCGACAGCATCGAGCGGGCGGGCCGTCCGGCCATCTACATGTCCCCCCGGGGCCCTGCGCTGAACCAGGCCCGGGTCCGGGAGCTGGCGGCAGGACCCGGCCTCATCATCCTCTGTGGCCGCTTCGAGGGGCTGGATGAACGCGTGATCGAGGCCCGGGGGCTGGAGGAGGTCTCGCTGGGAGACTTTGTCCTCGCCGGAGGAGAGGTCGCCGCCATGGCGATGGTGGAAGCCTGCGTCCGCCTCTTGCCGGGCGTGGCGGGCAATTCCATATCGCTTGAGGACGAAAGCTTTGAATCCGGCCTGCTGGAACATCCCCAGTACACCCGCCCCCCCCTCTGGGAAGACCGCCCCATCCCCCCGGTCCTGCTCGAGGGAAACCACGCAAAAATCGCGGAATGGCGCCGAAATCAGGCTGAGGAGTTGACGAAAGCCCGAAGACCGGATTTATACGCCGCTTTCCGTGACCGGCGCGAGCAGTCCGTAATGCGCCCGCGCGACGATAAGGCATAACCCATGGCGGCGAACATTATCGAAACCCTCGACCGCGAGGAAATGGACCGCGTTTCCAGCGGCAAGACGCTCCCCGACTTCCAGCCGGGCGACACGCTGCGCGTCAACGTCCGCATCTCCGAGGGCGACCGCCAGCGGATCCAGGCCTTTGAAGGCGTCTGCATCGCCCGCGGCGGCGCTGGCCTCCAGGAGAGCTTCACGGTCCGCAAACTCTCCTTCGGCGAAGGCGTCGAGCGCGTGTTCCCGCTCTTCTCGCCCATCGTTGACAGCATTGAAGTCAAACGCCGCGGCAAGGTCCGCCGCGCCAAGCTGTATTATCTGCGCGGCCTGACCGGCAAACGCGCCCGTATCGCCGAGCGCGCCTCCAAGCGCGCCGAATAGGCCTTACGGTTACCGAGACACAGAAAGGCCCGCTCCTCACGGAGCGGGCCTTTTGCTTTTCGGGTCAGGAACGTTGTATCAGGTCGCGTTCTTGATGTTCCACTCGTAGGCGACCTGATAGCCGCACACTGCGGTCGTACGTCCGTTGCTCTTCGCAGGGTTGAACCGCGCAGTCTTCAGCCAGTTCAGGGCAGCCTCATCCAGGCGCGGGTGGCCGCTGGATTCCACCAGCTGGGCCGACGTCACCTGACCGCTTGCGCTTACGCACACTTCGATCGTCGAGACACCCTGCTCGCCGGCCCGGACCGACGCTGGCGGGTAGGGCGGGATGCTCCGTCCCCGCAGTGAAGGGCTGCTTGTCGGACCACCCGCGGCAAACCCGACCGCCGGGGGCGCCACGGCAGGCGTGGCCAGGATCGTCGGCTCAACCTCGAAGTCAGGCAGAGGCGGCAGCTCGGTCGTGATCAGCGTCTCGAGCGGGGTCACATCAGCCGGAATGTCGACCGCTACCGGTTCGATCAGCGCGATCTCTTCGTCCTCAGGCGGCAGCGTCACAATCTCCGTCTTGACGATGCGCGTCGGGATGATCTCGATCGCCATTCCAAACACGAGAGCCGCGCCCGCACTTGCCGTCAGAGCGACGGCGGCGACTGCGCCAGCGAACTTTCCCTGGGGTTTCGGGGCGTAGGTCTCGTACATCTCCACTCTCCTTCGTCCTCTCGCCGAATGTGGCGCGGGGGGACGTCTGATAGAGATAGTAACGGTTTCGCCTCGTTAGTGTTTCCTTGTATGTGAATAATCAAACTTTAATAAAGTTCTCAATGCGGCCCTATAGCGTTCGCAAAACGGACCTAAACTCGTCCGTTTCCGCCATGATCGTCCCATTCAACGCCATTTCAGGAAGAACCGGACATCGGACCATCCGGCGTCAGCCTGCCCGCGCACATACGCATCCGGGTCGGCAAGCCCGGCCTTCAGCAGCGGCCGGACAATCCTGCGGTCGAGCTCGCCGGTGACGCGAGCGAGATGGCCGAAGCCGAGCATGGCGTTGCCGCGCACGACAGGATCGGGGTGCTCGGCCAGCCGGACGCAGATGGACTCCGCCCAGCCAGCGTCGGGCGGGTTCATCGAGACGAGGATCGGGACATGGAGGAGGTCAGCGGGGTTGTCGGCTGCAATCACCGCTTCGACCTCAGCGGTGGTCCACCCTGCGCGGAACGGGCCGAAGCTGTCAGACACGCCTGCCATCCGCGTCGATCACCAGCTCGCCATCCTCCTTGGCGAACGGACCCGCAGGCCATTGATCGAGCAGGTCCAACACGGCCTCGCTCGGCCGGCAGAGTCGCACGCCTTTCGGAGTGGCGACAATCGGCCGGTTCACCAGCACCGGGCGGCGGATCATTGCGGCGATAAGGGCTTCATCGTCTGCAGCGGACAGGTCGCCGTCCCCCGGCGTCCAATCCTTCTCGCGCAGAGCCTCGCGCGGCGAAAGGCCAGCGGCGGCGAACAGAGCGAGAAGCTGGGGGCGTGACCAACCTTCAGACAGATACTCGACGACAACCGGCGCGTAGCCTGCAGCTTCTGCAATCAGCAGTGCGTTGCGGGATGTTCCACACTTCGGGTTATGATGGATGACGACCGGGAAGGGCGGGGTCATGGTGTCTTCTCCAGGGCGATCCGCCGGCGCACCGTCACGCCGGTTTCATACCATCCACGCGACCGGTTCACGACGGCGACCAGCGTGAGCATCACCGGCACCTCGATCAGCACGCCGACGACGGTGGCGAGAGCGGCGCCGGAGTTCAGGCCGAACAGGCTGATGGCCGCCGCCACCGCCAGCTCGAAGAAGTTGCTGGCGCCGATCAGCGCTGAGGGACCGGCTATGCAGTGCGCCTCGCCGGTAAGCCGGTTGAGCAGGTAGGCGAGCCCGAAGATGAAATAGGTCTGCAGGATCAGCGGCACGGCAAGCAGGCCGATCACCAGCGGCTCCGCGAGGATCTGTTCGCCCTGGAAGGCAAACAGCAGCACCACGGTGGCCAGCAGGGCCGCAATCGACGCGGGTTGTACAATCGCCAGAAAGCGGTCGAGCCCCTCGCCTTCGCCGCGAACCAGCATGGCCCGCAGGACCTGCGAGATCACAACCGGGACAATTATGTAGAGCCCCACCGAGAGCAGCAGCGTGTTCCAAGGAACGATGATGGCGGAGAGCCCGAGCAGCAGCCCGACAATCGGTGCAAAGGCCACCACCATGATCGTGTCGTTGAGCGCGACCTGGCTCAGCGTGAAGGGCGCGTCGCCCCGGGTCAGGTTGCTCCATACGAACACCATCGCCGTACAGGGCGCGGCGCCGAGCAGGATCAGGCCGGCAATGTAGCTGTCGATCTGCGCAGCAGGCAGCAGCGGCCTGAACAGGAAGCCGATGAACAGCCAGCCCAGAAGGGCCATCGTGAAGGGTTTGACCGCCCAGTTGACGAACAGCGTCACACCGATGCCGCGCCAGTGCTTCGCAACGCCGCCGAGTGCGCGGAAGTCGATCTTGACCAGCATCGGGATGATCATCGCCCAGATCAGAAAGGCGACGGGTATGTTGACGCTCGCAACTTCCAGGGCTGCAAGGGCCGAGAAGAACGACGGAAAGAACTGGCCCGCGGCAATTCCGGCGGCGATCGCAAGCCCGACCCAGATGGTCAGGTATTTCTCGAACAGCGACATGTCCGGTCCCCGCAAACTGGGCCTGGAGGAGACGCTCCGTCAGGCGCTGCGGCTTTAGCCGTGGCGCCCTCCTGTCACGAGATCATGACACCCGTTCGACCATCAGCTTCTTGATTTCGGCGATGGCCTTGGCGGGGTTCAGGCCCTTCGGGCAGACCTGCGCGCAGTTCATGATCGTGTGGCAGCGATACAGCTTGAACGGATCCTCGAGGTCGTCGAGACGCTCGCCGGTCGCCTCGTCGCGGCTGTCGCTGATCCAGCGATAGGCCTGGAGCAGGGCGGCGGGGCCGAGGAACTTGTCGGAATTCCACCAGTAGCTCGGGCAGGCCGTCGAGCACGAGGCGCACATGATGCACTCGTAGAGGCCGTCGAGCTTCTTGCGGTCGCCTTCCGACTGCCCCCATTCCTTCTGCGGCTCGGGCGTCGTGGTCTTCAGGTAGGGCTGCACGTAGGTGTGCTGCGCGTAGAAATTGCTGAGGTCCGGCACAAGGTCCTTGAGGACGGGCTGGGCCGGCAGCGGCGCGATGGAAATCGTGCCCGAGAATTCGTCGTGGCCCTTGGTGCAGGCGATGGTGTTGCGGCCGCCAATGTTCATGGCGCAGGAGCCACAGACACCCTCGCGGCAGGACCGCCGGAAAGTCAGCGTCGGGTCGATCTCGTTCTTGATGTAGATCAGCACGTCGAGGACCATCGGGCCCACCTTGGACATGTCGATCGTGTAGGTGTCCCAGCGCGGGTTCTGGCCCGTCTCCGGATCATAGCGGTAGATCTTGAAGGTACGGGTTTTCTTCGCGGACTGCGGCTTCGGCCACGACTTCCCGGCCTTGATCTTCGAGTTCTGGGGAAGCGTGAGTTCGACCATGGAGTCTGCCCTGCCTTGTCGTCCGCATCGTGCCGTATGGGGCGCAATCTAGCGGTCGCCCGCTAAATTGAAAGGGCCGGGAAGCCGATGATTTTGCGACAGATTACCCCGGTCTGAAGAGCGATCGCATCCAGCCGAACAGGCCGCGCCGGGACGGCCGGCGCGCTGCTGGCACAGGACCGCGGTAAAGATCGAGCATTTCGGTCACGCCGCCGTCCAGGAGTGCGCGGCTGAGGGCTGCGGGGCCTTTCTCGCGCGCGAAAGCCAGCTCTTCGGCGTGGATGGGCACCGGCGCGATGAATTCCACGGTCTCGCCGCCCCGGAAGGCCATGCGCCCGAAGCTGTCAGCAGGAATCCTCGGCGCCATGAAGGCGAAGGCGACCAGGCTGGTGCCCTCGAAAACGGGCTGGGGATCGTCTGAGAACGCCACGGTCTCGCCCAGCTCCACCGTGATCGGCTGCAGGTGCACGAGCTTGGCGAACTGCCGCACTGTGTTGGCGGCAAGGTTCAGCATGTGCCGGTTGGCGGCCTCGTCCCCGCGCTGGGGAGCCGCCAGCACGAATTCGGCCCGGCGCCGCTGGCCGCTTTCCAGATAGGACGGAGCCTGGAGCAGTTTCACCGAGCATCCGAAGGAGGACACATAGGCGAACCGCCGTTCGCCCTCCGGCGGGGAGACCAGAACGTCAACCGGCGGCCCGGCCTCTCGCGAGGCGCCTGCCCAGGCGTCGGTATCGGTAAAGACCGGCGCCGCCTCGCCGATGGTGCGCAGAAGGTGCAGCTGCACGGCTTCGCGCAGCGGGTCGCCGGGCAATATCCGGGTATCCGAGGTTTGCTTCTGCCCCATCCTCAACCCTTGAGCGGACCGCAATCCATGGCTTAGCAGATCAGGCGCGCCGGTCCACCCGGCGGCGCTGGTCCCGAACCGGGGCTGACGCAAACGCGCCAACATGATCTAAGTCGGCGCAACTGGCCGGCGCAGGCCGGATCAAAGGGAGGACTCGCGTGCGACATCGTATCGGAACTCATGGACGCGGCTATCTGGCCGGCGCGGCCCTTGCCGCAATGCTGGCCGTGGCGGGCTGCGCCAGCGGCGCAGGCGCAAACAAGGCCCAGCCTGATCTGTCCTCTATCGTCATGTCGACGCCGGAAGCCGAAGGCTTCGATCCGGCGAAGCTCGATGTGGCGCGCCAGGCTCTCGCGGCGGATGTCGCCAGCGGCAAGATCCCCGGCGCCTACCTGATCGTCGGTCATGGCGACAAGGTCGTCTTCAACGAAGGCTTCGGTGTCCAGGGCCCCGGCCAGACGGCGCCGATGAGCTCCGAGACGATCTTCCGCGTCTTCTCGATGACCAAGCCGATCGTCTCCGTGACGGCCATGACGCTGGTGGAAGACGGCAAGCTGAACGTCGATGATCCGGTCTCGAAATACCTCCCGGCCTTCGCGAACTTGCAAGTTATGCAGAAGGACGGCACACTGAAGCCTGCCGAAAAGCCGATGCTGGTCCGGCACCTGATGAGCCACACGTCCGGCATCATCTATGGGTTCATCCAGCCCAACTCGCCGCTGGGCAAGATGTACGCCGCCGGCGGTGAAACCCGCGTCGACCTCACGCCCGTGCAATACGCCGAGCAGGTGATCGCCAAGCTGCCGCTGACCGCCGAACCGGGCGCCGCCTGGAACTACAGCCGCTCCACCGATGTCCTCGGCGCCGTCGTCGAAGCCGCCAGCGGCAAGCCGCTGGATGTGGCGGTCAGGGAACGTGTCACCGGCCCGCTGGGCATGACGGACACCGCCTTCTTCCAGCCGAAGGAGAAGTCTGCGCGCTTCGCCCAGTCCAAGCACGTCGGCGATGAACTCTACTACGACCCGACCATCGTCACGCCCTTCAAACAGGGCGGCGGCGGGCTCACCTCGACCCCGGAAGACTATCTGCGCTTCACGCTGATGCTGGCCAATGACGGCGAGTATCGGGGGGTGCGTATCATCAAGCCGGAAACGCTTGCCCGCATGCGGCAGGACGAGACCACAGCCGACGTCCGCAAGGCTGGCGTGTTCTTCCCTGGCGCCGGCATGGGCTTCGGCCTCGGCTTCTCGCTGGTGCTGGACGACAAGGTCCAGCGCCCCGGCAATGGCACGTTCTCCTGGAACGGCATCGCAGGCACGGAATTCTGGGTCGATCCCAAGAACGACGTGTTCATGGCGTTCTTCATCCAGGACCGCGCCCTGCTGGCCGAATACCAGCGCAAGAACCGCGCGTGGATCTACGACGCCCTGAAGAAGTAGCGCCCTGAAGAAGTAACCGTCTGACGATCAGCGCCGCGCGCGGGCTTCCGCTTCCCGGAAGGCCGCGCGCGAGCGCTCGATGTCCCACGGACGCTCTGTCAGCGTCGCGTGCTCCCAGTCCGAGCGTGGCTCGGGCGGAGCGAAGAAATCACCGCCATAGACATGCAGCGCCCGCGTGGTGACCGCCAGCGGGTTGGTGACCGAATGGATGATGTCGCGGCCCAGCGTCGCCACATCGCCCGGCCCCAGGGACTGTGCGCCCGCGGCCTCGATGGTCCCGTCCTTGCGCCGCCAGAAGATGTTGTCCTCCCGGCCCTCGTAGACCCCGATCACAGCGAACATCCGGTGATTGTGCGGGGGCAGGGCCATGCCCGGCGGCCAGACAGCGTTGAGAATCGTCAGCGTCCCGGAACGGTGAAGCGCATGCAGTCCGCCGCGCGCATCCGCCGCCATCGCAGAGGCGACAGCGCCTGGATCGGCAAAAGCCCGCTCCACGACCTCGCGAACGGCGGGCTGACCGCCTGCGATGGCCGCGCGGCAGTCGTCGATGAAGCGGTCGATCGTGAACATTCAGCCCTCCATGCAGTGCGGGCACGATAGCCTGCCCGCGCGCGCTGGAAAGGCAGGACGTCCCCGGACCGGGCACAATCCTGTCGACACGGCCAATCGGCAGGCTGCCGCTGGCAGGCCTGCCGCCTCTATTCGGCCGGTTGCAGGTCGCCAGCGGGCGTTTCCGCCTCTTCGCTCTTCAGCCGCCGTGCGACATCCTGCGGTGAGCCTGTTCCGCGAGCGAGCAGGGCGTAGGCCGTCGGAACGATCACCAGGGTGACAAACATGGCTGTGAGGACGCCGAACAGGATGGTGACGCCGATCACCGACCGGGTCTCGGCCCCCGCGCCGTGGCTGAAGATCAGCGGCACGGCGGCGACGGCCGCTGTCAGGCTGGTCATCAGAATCGGGCGCAGACGCGTGATCGAGGCTTCCCGAAGCGCTGCCATGAACTCCTTGCCGTCGTCTCGGAGCTGGTTCGCGAACTCGACGATCAGGATGCCGTTCTTGGCCGCCAGACCCACCAGCATGATCAGGCCAATCTGGCTGTAGATGTTCAGCGTGTTCCCGGTCAGCCAGAGGCCCAGCAATCCGCCTCCGACGGTTGCCGGGACACAGAGCATGATGACGAACGGGTGGACCCAGCTTTCGAACTGGGCAGCCAGCACCAGGAACACCACCAGCAGGCCGAAGCCGAACACAAAGACGATCGAGGATCCGGCGCGCTTGTAGTCAAGCGACTGGCCCTTGTAGTCGATGATGACTTCTTCCGGCAGAACCTTGCGCGCCGTTGCTTCCATGCTGTCCAGCGCTTCGCCGAGCGAGACGCCCTCATCCAGCGTCGCGGAGACAGTGATCGCCCGGACCCGGTTGTACCGGTTGAGGCGGCGCGAGTCCGCCATGGGCTCGACCGTGACGAGGTTCGAGAGAGGGATCAGTTCGCGCGTCCGGCTGGAGCGGACATAGATATTCTCGATGTCTGCGGGTGTCGCCTGCTCGGTCCGCTCGCCCTCGAAGACGACGTAACGCTCCTCGCCATCCTGGATGAAGGTGCCAACCCGCTTGGAGCCAAGCATCGTCTGCAGGGTCGAGCCGATCTCGCGAACGGTAACGCCAAGGTCGGAGGCGCGATTGTAGTTCGGAATGATCCGGTACTGCTGCTGCGTCTCCTTGAAGTCCCAGTCGATGTTGGAGACGCCCGGATTGTTCTCGTTGAGCGCAGTCACGAACGTATCGCGCCACTCGACGAGCGTTTCGTAGGACGGGCCGCCGATCACGAACTGGATCTGCGGGCCGCCGCCGCGGAAGGCCGAGCGCATGGTCGCAAAGGCGCGAACGCCGGCGATGTCGCGGATGCGGCCGTTGATCTCGTTCATGATCTCGAAGCCGTCGCGGCGATGACCCCACTCGGTCAGGTTCACCTGCACCGACCCGCTGTTGAACGACGAGCCGGGGCCGAAGCCAGGGGCGCGAACGACGATCCGTTCAATCTCGCCATTGCCGACCAGCGGAAGCAGGCGGGATTCGATCTCGTTGAGGTGCACCATCATGTACTCGAAGGACGCGCCTTCCGGACCGGAAATCATGATCTGGAACTGGCCGCGGTCTTCTTCCGGCACGTATTCGCCGGGGATCGTCCTCAGGAGAAGGAAGGTGCCGGCCAGCGACAGAAGCAGGAAGACGCCGACGGCGATGGGCCGCTTGACGGTCGCATCGAAGACGCTGCCATAGCCCTTCGACATGCTTTCGGTGGCGCGCTCGACGAACTTGGCGAGGCGGCCGGCGGTTCTGTGTTCTTCTTCGCGCGTCTTGAGAAGGCGCGAGGCCAGCATCGGGGAGATCGTCAGCGCGACCAGCATCGAGAAGGCCACCGACGCCGCCATTGTGATGGCAAACTCGGAGAACAGGCGGCCCATCTGGCCTTCCATGAAGGTGATCGGCACGAAGACCGAGACCAGCACGAGCGTTGTCGCCACAACGGCGAAGCCGACCTGTCGCGTACCGCGGATCGAAGCCACCAGCGGCGTTTCGCCATAGACATCGATGCGGCGGTGGATGTTTTCCAGCACGACGATGGCGTCGTCGACCACAAGGCCGATCGCCATAACCAGCGCGAGCAGCGTCAGCAGGTTGATGGACAGGCCCATGGCGTAGAGCACGGAGAAGGCTGCAATCAGCGAGATCGGCACTGTGACGGCCGGGATGATCGTGGCCCGGAGGCTGCCGAGGAAGACGTAGATGATGCCGACCACAAGCACGACGGCGATGCCGAGCGTGAGATAGACCTCGTTGATCGAGGCGTTCACGAACACCGATCCGTCGAAGTTGGTCTCGAGCTTCATGTCTTCGGGAAGGTTGGCGGCGACTTCGGCCGCACGCTGACGGGCTTCAGCCGCCACCGAGACGACGTTTGCCGTCGACTGCTTGACGATGCCCAGACCCATCATCTGCTGGCCATTGCCGCGGAAGACGTTGCGGTCCTCTTCGGCCGCGAACTCCACGCGGGCGACGTCGCCCAGGCGGATGACCTGTCCGTTTTCGCCCTTGGCGACCACGAGCTCGTTGAATTCCTGGGCGGTCTGGAACGGGCGTTCGATCCTCGCAGTGAAGATCAGGTCGCTGGACTGCAGGCTTCCCGCCGGCAGCTCCACGTTCTCCGTCCGGACGGCGTTCTCGATATCCGCTGCGGTCAGGCCGCGGGCGGCCATCGCCTGGCGGTCGAGCCAGACTCGCATCGCCGGAGACCGGGCTCCCCCCAGCTGGACGCGCGCCACGCCGTCTATCGAGCCGAACCGGTCGACCAGATAACGTTCGGCATAGTCCGTCAGTTCGATGGGAGAGCGCGTCGAACTCTGCAGGTTGAGCCAGAGCACAACCTCTTCGCCGGCGTCGGCTTTCTGGACGTCTGGCGGATCGGCTTCCTGCGGGATCATCCCGAGAACGCCCGACACCCGGTCACGGATGTCGTTGGCGGCGGAGTCCATGTCCCTTGAAACGTCGAACTCGATCGTGATGTTCGACGAACCGTCCGAGGACGTCGAGTTTATGAAACGGATGCCTTCGACGCCGGCGATGCGGTCCTCGATGATCTCGGTGATCCGCGTCTCGACGATGTTGGCCGAAGCGCCCGGATAGCTGGTCCGGATGTTGACGATCGGCGGGTCGATGTCGGGATATTCACGAAGCGACAATCTCGAGAAGGAGACGATTCCGAGCGCAACGATCAGGAGCCCGAAAACCGAAGCGAAGACCGGGCGCTTGATCGAGATGTCAGAGAGCAGCATGGATCAGCGTCCCATTGCCGTGCCAGCGGCGGGTTCGTCGGCGGCAAGAAGCGGATCTGCGCTGCGGGCTCCGGGCACCGGACCGCGCGACTGGATTTTCACAGAGCCGCCCGGGCGAACCTTGAGCACACCGTCCGTAATCACGAGATCGCCGCGGTTGAGGCCAGCGAGCACTTCGACCACGCCGCGCTCGCGGGCGCCGATCGTCACTTCGACCTTCTTGGACACGGCCGGCTGCTGGGCCTCGTCCACGACGAATACGAACGTCTTGGCGCCTTCGGCTATCACCGAGATTTCCGGGACAGCGAGCGACTCGCGGGCGCTGGACTGCAGGGTGACGTTCATGAACATCCCCGACTTCAGCACGCCGTTCCGGTTCGGAAGGGTCGCACGAACCTTCACCGAGCGGGTGACGGAATCGATGGCGTTGTCGACGCTGTCCAGCGTGCCGGTGAATGTGCTGCCGGGAAGGTCCTGGGTGGACGCCTCGATCTGAAGCCCCGTCTTGAGTCCGACCGCGTGAATGGAGGGAACGGCGAATTCGAGGCGCATCTCGCTATCGTCGATCAGGGTGGCGATCGCGGCCCCGGGCGAGACGTACGCGCCCTTGGAGACCTGCCGGAATCCCAGCACGCCGCCGAAGGGAGCCTTGAGAACCCGGTCGGCCAGTCGCGCCTCAAGTGACTTCACCTGTCCGGCCGAGGATTCGAGATCGCGGCGCGAGCGATCCAGCTCGACGCTGGAGACTGCGCCGTCCTTGAACAGGCGCTCGTTGCGATCAACCTGACGCTTGGCTTCATTGTAGGTCGCCTGGGCGGACGCCAGCAGGGCGTTCTCCTCGTCATTGACCAGCGTCATCAGCGTGGCCCCCTGACGTACCCTCTGGCCATCCTCGAAGAAGACGCCGGTGATCCGGTCCGCTGCGTTCGCGGTCAGCTGAACCTGTTCGCGCGGCGCAAGGGTTCCAAGCGACTCCACGCGCGACACGAACTGGCGCGTCGACGCCTCGGCGACCACGACGCCCATCGCGGGTCCGCCACGACCGGGGCCGCCCGGGCCACCCGGTCCGCCGGGACCACCCGGCCCACGCGGGCCGCCGCCCATGCCTGGCCCGCCCGCCATCTGCGCATTGGGAGCCGCCGAGCCTGAGCCGGCGTTTGTTCCGAGCCAGTAGGCGCCGCCGCCCACGACAACGACAGCCGCAACCACGGCCGCGATGGCTTTCGGGTCAGTCATGCGCATGCATTGAACTCCAGGCTCTATATCTTGGTGCGGCAGACTCTGCTCCGGCCACCGGGACCGACATTGGAACGTGCTCTTTGTGCACATTCCGTCGGAATGGTCCGGTGCGGCATCATACGCTGCAGCGACTCCGCCGGGTCACCGCTATGGCCCATTGGTGACTATTTTGGGTCGGGGAAAGCGATTTCCCGCAAAAAGTGGTCCGAAACGCGCCCGATGCCTCAATGGGCCATCGAACGCTGCGTTACAGATACATGCTTGTGCTTGAAAATCGGTCAACGTGACGGGGGCACAAGCCCGCGTGTGGGCCATCAAATCGTTGTGACAGTCGAGGTGAAGTGACCGTCCTGCGCGCCCGCTCTCGCCAGCGTGATCGAGACGCTGGCGCGCCGGGTCGTCCAGGAAGGTAAACACCTGTCCGGCATGGTGGATTTGCGGGGCCCGGCGGCGCGCTCGCGGCCCTTCGGTCAGGTCAGTCCTGCGTCATGAATTCTGAGACGGCACGATGACAGTATGTGGCCGGGCGGGCACACCGCGGCGGCTTCATCGCGCCAGCCTCGCAGCCCGGGTCTCGGTGCTCGCACCGTTGCACTTATGCTGACGGCGGACTTCTGGCTTACGCTACACGCAAGGCGTAAAGCAGACAGGCTGGCGTCGGATTCTTCCGCCGCTGGCCTGATCCTGGGATCTGGCGGGGACGGCGAGCATGACCATCCAGTTGACGCGGCGCGGCGCCCTGGGCGCGGGCCTTCTGGTTCCCTTGGCGGCGGCCTGTTCGGAAGACAAGCCGCCTGAGTCCGCCGCGCCCGGCGCCGTGTTCCTGCATGGCGTCGCCAGCGGCGATCCGCGTTTCGACGGCTTCGTCATCTGGACCCGTGTCGAGAGTGCCGCCGAACGCGAACCGGTGCGCTGGGAGCTGGCGCTCGATCCCGCCTTCGAACAGATCATTGGAGCAGGCGAGGCGAGCGCCTTTCCCGACACCGACTACACCGTGAAGGTCGCGCCCGCCGGGCTCAAGCCGGATATCGTCTATCACTACCGCTTCATCGCCCGCGACCAGACCTCGCCCGTCGGACGCACGCGCACGCTGCCTGCTGGCGCTACCGCACAGCTCGGGCTTGCCCTGGTCTCATGCTCCAACTTCGCATTCGGCTTCTTCAACGCCTACGACGCCATCGCGAAGGACCCGGCCGTCCAGTTCGTGCTGCACACCGGCGACTACATCTATGAATACGGCGCGGAAGAGTGGGGCGCCGAGACGGGCAAGACCATCAATCGCGTCCACATTCCGGCCAACGAGATCGTCTCCCTGACGGATTACCGTCAGCGCCACGCCCAGTACAAGCGCGACGCAGGCTCCATGGCCATGCATGCCGCCCATCCGCTCATCACGCTGTGGGACGATCACGAGAGCGCCAACAACCCGTGGCTCGGCGGCGCCCAGAACCATCAGCCAGACGCCGAAGGCGGCTGGGCCCAGCGCCGGGAAAACGCTATCCGCGCCTACTACGAATGGATGCCGATCCGGGAGCCAGAGCAGGGCCGTTCGCGCGAGGAATACTGGCGCACCTACGTTTTCGGCGATCTCGCAACCCTTGTGACGATGGAAACACGTCACAGCGCGCGGGGCGAACAGGTCGACTATCTGAAGTGGATCGCCCGGGTGGCCGAGCCGGGCGCCATGGACGAGCTGAAGGCGGTGATCGCCGATCCATCGCGGACGATGATCTCGCCCGCGCAGGCCGAGGAGGTCCAGCTGGCCATGGCGGCCTCCGTCGCCGGCGGCCAGCCCTGGCGTCTCATCGGCAACGCCATACCCATGGCGCGCATGCCGGTCCCCGACGTGGTCAAGATGGGCATTGTCCCCCCGCCGCTCGGAACATCGCTGGAGGCGGCGCAGCGCATCGGCATGCTGGGAACGTTCGGCCTGCCATTCTATTCCGATACGTGGGACGGCTATCCGGCGGCGCGCGAGGCGTTCTATGCGCTCTGCCGCGAAGCGGGGGCAAGCGATCTGGTCGTGCTGACCGGCGACAGCCACAGCTTCTGGATGAATGCGCTGGCCGATGGCGAGGGCCGGCCCATGGGCGTCGAGATCGGGACGGCAGGCGTCACCTCGCCCGGCGATTTCGTCGAGAGCGGCTTCGATCCCGCGACGGCCGAAAAGCTGGACCGCGCCTTCGAGACGCTCGACGAGGTCGTGTGGACCGACAACTTCCATCAGGGCTATGTGCGCATCGTACTGACCCGCGACGGCGCCGTGTCCGACTTTGTTGCGGTCGACAACGTCCTGACCGCTGACTACCGGACCAGTGTCCTGAAGTCCGCGCGCGTCGAACGCAGCGGCGACAGCGTCCGGTTTGCGGACGCCTGAGGCGGCCGCGCGAGCGCCAGCTGTGGGACAGACGTGTAGTCTATCCCACACCCGGACGCTCCTTCTGGAAGCGGACAGCTTGCTGTCCGTGTTTCCCGCGCAGGCGGGAATCCAGACTTAACGGTCTGACCGCTCACATGTTTTGAAAAGTCTGGCTCCTCGCGCCTCATCCTGAGCCTGTCGAAGGACGCAAGGAGCACGGCCATGCGGGCCGCTTCCCGAAGAGAAAAAACACCCCTCCAATCCGACCGGGTATCCGCATCCCGTAGTCTCCCTTCGCGTCTGGCACGGGAGGGTTCGGTGGCCACCGAAACATCGAATGCCAGAGGCTCGGACGGCGCGGGGACCACCGCTCCGGCCGCCCGCGAGGGCTCATCCTGAGGAGCACGCGAATGCGTGCGTCTCGAAGGACGAGCCCGAGCGGGCAGCCACAAGCGGTGGTCTGAAACACCTGTCCCCGGAATTGATCTAAACCGGGGGTGACCATGGGCGTCGGCGCTCATGCGCGTGACACCGGGACGGGGATGAGCACTAAAAAGTGCGCACCAACCGCCGGGACAAACGCCCGATACGGGGCGCGTGGGAACACGCAACCGGCCAGCGGCAACGCTGGCAGCTTATGCAAGTCGGCGCGTTTCCACGCGCCCCGTCCTCCCGTCTTCAGGAGGAGAACGACAGCATCACGGACGGCGCTCACACCGGTCCCAACGAACCTCTGCGACCGCTACCAGCCGCAATCCTGGCCCTTGTTCTGCTCTTTCAGCCACACCGTCAGAGGCGCAAAGTACTCCACCATCGGCTCGGCGCTCATCTTTCGCGTGCCCGTGAAGGCCTCCAGAGCGTCCGGCCAAGGCTTGCTCGATCCCATCTCCAGCATCGCATTGAATTTTTCGCCGACCGCTTTGTTCCCGTAGATCGAGCAGCGATGCAGCGGGCCGGTCCAGCCCGCCTGATCGCACGCGGCCTTGTGGAACTGGAACTGCAGCACGAAGGAGAGGAAGTAACGCAGATACGGCGTGTTCGCAGGGACATGGTATTTCGCCCCCGGATCGAACGCGTCGGCAGGCCGTGCTCCGGGAGGCGTGATGCCCTGATACTGTTTCGCCAGCGCCCACCACGCCTCGTTGTAGCCGTCCGGCTTCACCTCGCCGCGGAATACCTGCCAGCGCCATTTGTCGACCATCAGCCCGAACGGCAGGAAGGCGATCTTCTCGAGCGCGCGGTTCATCAGGAGGCCGGTATCGGCGGACGCGGGCGGAACCGTGTCGATCAGGCCGATCTGCTTGAGGTATTCGGGCGTGATCGACAGGGCGATGAAATCACCGATGGCCTCGTGGAAGCCGTCATGCGCGCCGTCCTGGAAGATGATGTCCTGAGTGTTGTACGCCCGCTGGTAATAGTTGTGCCCCAGCTCGTGGTGGACCGTGGAGAAGTCTTCCGCATTCACCTCGGTGCACATCTTGATGCGGATGTCGTCGCCATAGTCGAGGTTCCAGGCCGATGCGTGACAGACGACTTCGCGGTCCTGCGGCCGTGTGATCTGCGAGCGCTCCCAGAAGGTCTCGGGCAGGGCAGGCAGACCCATCGACGTGTAGAAAGCTTCGCCTGTCTTCACCATCTTGATGGCGTCGAACTTGTTCGCTTTGAGCCGCTGCGTGAGATCATAGCCGGGG
>CAYOWK010000032.1:0-53602 GCA_964407665.1 uncultured Rhizobium sp.
CCTGTCGTTCGTATGGCTTCGGAGCGCTACCGAACCCTCCCATGACAGGCGCGAGCAGAGATTGGGGGACGTGGATACCCGGTCGGATGAAATGGCTGCTTTTTCTTTGTCGGAAGCGGTCCGCAGGGCGGCGGTCCTCGCGCATGCGAGGATCCAGACCTGGGAAATTGTGTGTTGGGTCAGGCTGTTAAGCCCGGTTTCCCGCATGCGCGGGAAACACGGACACTTACGTGTCCGTTTCCAGAGGCGGCGCGGGTGTGTGGAGACAAGGGAGTTGTATCCCACACAAGCGGGCAAGGCGGCGCAGGCCACATCGGAGGCCACATCGGGTCGGCTGAGCCTCAGAACCCGCCGTTCTTCTCGAGCCAGGCGGCTTCTTCCGGAGTGGTCGTGCGTCCCAGAACGGCGTTGCGGTGGGGATAGCGGCCGAAGCGGCGGATGGCGGCGGCGTGGCGTTTTGCGTAGTCCAGCGCATTGTCGAGTGCCGGCCGGTAGCCGGGCGGCGCATCCTCGGCCAGCGCGGTGAACAGCTTCACGCTGAGCTTCTGGTCGGCCATGTCCTCGGAGTGCTCCAGAGGCATGTAGAGGAACCAGCGCTCGACCGGATGCAGCAGCCCGTCCTCGCCGAGCTTCAGCGCCTCGTGGGTGAGCTGGCGCGCCAGAGGATCGTTCTCGAAGGCGCCTGCGGTGTTTCGGAACATGTTGCGGCTGAACTGGTCCAGCACGATAACGGCGGCCAGACGCTCGCGCGGACCTTCGGCGGCCCATTTTCGAGCGCCGCCGGACGCCAGCTCCGCCAGCAGCCCGGCAAAGCGCCGGGCGATCTGTTCGTCGAAATCATACTCGCCCGAGAACCAGAGGCCCTGGCGGTCCGTCATGCCGGCCGCGTGCTGTGTCGAATGGCCGAACCAGAAATGCAGGACGGTGCCCGGCGTCTCGCTGATCGACGGGCGGCTGAACCGTTCGTCGAAGGGATCAGCCGCCTCAAGCCGGGCGTAGCGGTCGCCCGGTTCAGACGTTTTCGCCTTGTGCCGGGTGAGCCATTCGCGCTCTTCCTCCGGGGAGAGCGGGGCGTCCGCCGAACGGGGCGGAGAGAGGGGATTCGCTGGAGGGTCAGAGGTCGTCATGTCCCGCACCCTGCGCATTTGCGCCGCCAGGTCCAGTACTTCGCCTTCGTCATAGACCACCTGCCGGATGTCCATGCGCTCGTCGCGGATCCTCCAGATCCATCGCGACCGTCATCTTTGCGCGAGAGGTTCCCGATTTGGGAGCAAGTACTCAAAAAATCAAACCGACAAGCGATTGCGCTCGAAGGTCGTGACAATTGGCGCAAAAACTTACAGCAATGCATTCTCTAAAAACAACACAATCACCAAACAACCGACAATATAAAATATAAAATATTTGTCAAAGAAGGCGTTTCTTGAATTGGCGAAATCATCATTTGGGGCGAGGTCCCAAACATTCGGCCACAATCCCCTCCAAACTGGAGGCCACACCAACTGCGTCAACAATAGGGCGCTCACTATATGTAGGCGGAGGTATACCATCGCAACATAGACAGTACACATCGCGGCAAACAGTGAGATGACCGCTTTCGCCGCGTAGATGAGCCAGTACACCGCTAAAGCAACCCGCAAACAACCAAATCCGGGCACGTTGCCCCAAAAGGCAAAGCCTAAGTCTTTCGCTCACGCGGGCATCGCCCGAACTAGTGCCTAGACTATCGCGACGCTGCCACCCGCCTCGGTTCGGCCCGCGCGCTTGCCCGGCGATACGATAGCGTTAAAACTAGAACGCCGCCAGAGATGATCGCGCCTATTCCGCTCGATCTGCCGGCCTGAGAGTATCAGATATTACCACCCGCCCCGCGCCAAGCGCCCGCAAAGAAATGACCCTGGGTGAAACAGGCCGGACGCTTGGGTTGCCGGGCCGTAGTCATTTCTCCACTCCGAGCCGAGCCCCGCCGCACGCCCATCGACGTGGCTAGTTCGGAGGCGAGAATACCATCTCTATGAAGTCACGCCGCCTCGCGCGTGCAGGCCAGCATGTAGTTGACCGCTGTGTCGGACGAGATCGACCAGCGGTCCGCAAGAGGAGAATACGAAACCCCTATCGCGGGTTCCACCGTGAGCCCGGCGCCGACCAGCGCCGCCCGGGCTTCTTCGGGCGTCACGAACTTCGACCACTCGTGCGTGCCGGGCGGCAGCCAGCGCAGGACATGCTCGGCGCCGACGATAGCGAGGGCAAACGCCTTGGCGGTGCGGTTGAGGGTTGCGACCAGCATCAGCCCGCCCGGACGGACGAGGCTGGCGCAGTCCGCCAGGAAGCGGGCGGGGTCGTGGACGTGCTCGACCACTTCGAGCGACAGCACCATGTCATAGGGGGCCTCGCCGGCGGCCATCAGGCCCTCGACGGCTCCGACGCGGTAGTCGACCGCGACGCCGCCCTGTTCGGCGTGGACGATGGCGGCCTTGATATTGGCGGCGCCGGCGTCCAGCCCGGTCACGGACGCCCCCAGCCGGGCCAGGGGTTCTGACACCAGTCCGCCGCCGCATCCGACGTCGAGGATGCGCAGGCCGTCCAGCGGACGGCGCGCCTCGCCGTTCAGGCCGAAATGGGCAACCGCCCGGTCGCGGATATAAGCCAGCCGGACGGGATTGAACTTGTGGAGCGGGGCGAACTTTCCGGTCGGCGACCACCAGTCGGCGGCCATGGCCCGGAACTTCTCGATCTCCTTGGGATCGACGCTCGGGGCTTCGGGAATGCTGTCGTCGGGTGCGAGGGTCTTGCCCATGGCGATTCTTTGCTTATTGCGTCTGCGCGACGGACGTGAGCACGCCATCACGTCCCGAACCGGACTGGTTTCCTGGGACGCGATGCGTACCGGACCATGTTGGTGCATAAGGCGGCGCGGTCAATGCGGCGTTACGGAATGGGCGGTCTGGGAACAGGCTGCGCGGGTAGGTAGGGCGGAAGAGGTCGGTCAGTCAGGTCATGGAACGTCTCGTTCTCAAATTCGGCGGCACGTCCGTCGCCAACCTCGAGCGGATCGCGCACGTCGCCGATATCGTGGCGGCGCGCCAGAAAGAGGCCAAAGGGCTGGCGGTTGTCGTCTCGGCGATGTCCGGCACAACCAACCAGCTGGTCGACTGGGCGCGCGGCGCGGCCGGCGAGGATCTGCAGGGCGAGCTGTTCGATGACGAGTACGACGTGGTCGTTGCGTCAGGGGAGCAGGTGACCTGCGGCCTGCTGGCGCTGGCCCTGCGCCGCAAGGGCCTCAGGGCGCGGTCCTGGCTGGGCTGGCAGCTGACCATGAAGACGGATGACGCGCACGGAAAGGCACGGATCATCGGGTTTGACGGCGACGAGTTCCGCAAGTCCGTCGATTCCGGCGAGATTGCCTGCGTGGCGGGCTTCCAGGGCGTCGATGCGGATGGCCGGATCTCGACCCTCGGCCGGGGCGGTTCGGATACCTCTGCGGTCGCCGTGGCGGCGGCCCTGAAGGCCGGGCTCTGCGACATCTATACGGACGTCGATGGCGTCTACACCACCGACCCCAGGATCGTGCCCAAGGCCCGGAAACTGGACAAGATTTCGTATGAAGAGATGCTCGAGCTGGCGTCGCTGGGGGCCAAGGTGCTCCAGACGCGTTCGGTCGAGCTGGCCATGAACCATCGCGTGCCGGTCCGGGTGCTTTCGAGTTTCGAGGGCGCTGTTCCCAAGCCAAATACCGGCACGCTTGTGTGCGACGAGGATCAGATCGTGGAAAAGCAGGTAGTCAGCGGCGTCGCCTATTCGCGCGACGAGGCGAAGTTCATTCTTCTGGGGGTCGATGACCACCCGGGTGTCGCTGCGGAAATCTTCGGCGCGCTGGCCGACGCGAGCGTCAACGTCGACATGATCGTGCAGGCCAGCTCGAAGTCGGCCGGCCGTCAGAACATCGTGTTCACGACGACCGAGCGCGACGCCAGCCATGCCCGCCAGGTGCTGGAGCAGCACAAGGACACCATCGGCTACGAGCGGATGGATGTGACCAAGGATGTCGCCAAGATCTCGGTGATCGGCGTGGGCATGCGCAGCCATGCCGGCGTCGCCAAGACCATGTTCGAGGCGCTGGCCGCAAAAGGCATCAACATTCAGGTCATTTCGACATCCGAAATCAAGATTTCGGTTCTGATTGACGCCTCCTATACCGAGCTGGCGGTCCGCGCCCTACATACGGCGTACGGACTGGACAACGACTAGAGCCGACGCCGGGCGCTCCCCGGCAATCGTGCGCGATTTCGTGCACGCGACGGATGGGTAGGCCCGAGGTGGGGCGGCGCGCTTGATTGCCGCACCACAGGGGCGTACCGGGGGCTGGGGAGGGTTTGGAGCGGCCTTGAGCGACCGGGGAAGACCAGCAGACCCGAGGACCGGGGAACGGGGCGCAAGCCCGTCGCGCCCGCCTGCGTCCGGCGGCGGCGCGCGGCTGTTGCTGAGCCGCCTGCGCGCGTTGATGGCCAGCCAGGCCGAGGACCCCAACCGTCTGGACCGGGTGGTGGAGCTGATCGCCAACACGATGGTGGCGGATGTCTGCTCGATCTATCTGTCCAGTGAAGACAAGTCCCTGCTGCTGATGGCGACTCAGGGCCTGCGAGCCGAAGCCGTCGGCCGCACGCGCATGAAGGAAAATGAGGGACTGGTCGGGCTTGTGTCCGCCACCGCCCGGCCGCTGCGCCTCACCGACGCCTTCTCGCATCCGCGCTTCTCCTACCGGCCGGAAACCGGCGAAGATCCGTTCCATTCGTTCCTCGGCGTGCCGATCCTCAGGACGGGCAGGGTGCTCGGCGTGCTCGTCGTCCAGAACAGGACCGAGCGGTCCTACGACGACGAGGAAGTCGAGGCGCTGCAGACCATCGCCATGGTGCTGGCGGAACTGGTCGCCTCCGCCGCCGACGCCATGAGCGCCAACCTGCGGCAGACGCGGCCCGCCGAACTCTCCGGGCGGACGCTCAACGAGGGCCTCTCGATCGGCAAGGCGCACCTCTACGATCCGGTTGTGCCGCCCGCCCGGCTGTTTGCGGCCGATCCCGAAGTCGAGGAGCGGCGGCTGAATGCGGCCCTGACCGAGCTTCGCCAGTCGATCGATTCGATGCTGTCGCGCGCCGGGCCGGTGCTGTTTGGCGAAAGCCGGGACGTTCTGGAGACTTACCGTCTGTTCGCGCACGATCCGTCGTGGGAATCGCGTCTGACCGAGGCGGTGCGCAGCGGACTGTCGGCTGAGGCTGCTGTCGACCGCGTCCGCCGCGAGCACCGCGCCCGCATGGAAAGCGCCCGCGACAGCATTCTGCGTGAGCGCCTGCACGATCTCGAAGACCTTGAAAACAGGCTGCTTCGGCAGCTCGGCGGCAATGGCGGAGATGATCGCGAGGCGCCGCCGGGGTCGATCCTGATCGCCAGCCGGATGGGCCCCGCAGACCTGATCGAATACCGGGAAGCGGGCCTGTCCGGCATCCTGCTGGAAGAGGCGGGCGCGGGCTCCCATGCGGCCATCGTCGCGCGCGCCATGGGCGTGCCGGCGATCGGCAGCCTCAGCGGTCTCGTGAACCGGGTTGAAGAGGGCGATACGATCATCGTCGACGCCGAGCAGGGCATGGTCCACATCCGGCCCGACGCCGAGATGATCTCGACCTACCAGGCGCGCATCGCCCTGAAGGAGCAGAGGCAGGTCGAGCTTTCGAAGCTCCGCGATGTGCCAGCCTGCTCCATCGACGGCGTGGACGTCGAGCTGTTCATCAACGCGGGGCTGTCGTTCGACCTCGATCACCTGGATCAGGTCGGCGCCAAGGGCGTCGGGCTGTTCCGCACCGAATTCCAGTTCATGGCGTCCGAGACGATGCCGGGGGTCGAGGAACAGTCGACCTTCTACTCGAATGCGATGGACAGGGCGGGGGACCGCCCCATCGTGTTCCGCACCATCGATCTCGGCGGCGACAAGATCGCGCCGTTCATGGGCCGCCGCGAGCGGGAGGAAAACCCGGCGCTGGGCTGGCGGGCGCTGCGGATGGCGCTGGATCACCCCTACTTCTTCCGCCGCCAGTTGCGGTCCCTGATCCGGGCGGCAGGCGGGCGCGAACTTCGCCTGATGTTCCCGATGGTGACCACGGTCGACGAATTCGAGGCGGCGCGCCGCCTGCTCGACAACGAGATCGAATGGGCCGTGAAGTTCGGCCGCGACGTGCCGAAGCGTCTGTACGTGGGCGCCATGGTCGAGACGCCATCGCTGGCGTTCGCGATCAGCGAGCTGAAGGGCAAGGCGGACTTCCTGTCGGTCGGCACCAACGACCTGATGCAGTTCTTCTTCGCCACCGACCGCGACAATGCGCGGGTCTCCTCCCGCTACGACATCCTGTCCCGTCCCGCCCTGCAGCTGCTCAAGCGGATGCGCGAGCGGGCGGATGACGCCGGGCTGCCGATCACGGTCTGTGGGGAGAGCGCCGGGCGCCCGATCGAGGCGTTCACGCTGCTCCTGCTGGGCTATCGCAGGCTGTCGATGCAGGCGGCGCGGATCGCGCCGGTAAAGCAGATGATCCTGTCGATGGACTTCAAGGCGCTGGCGCCGGGGATGCAGGCGATACTCGACGGCCCGTCACCCTCGCTCCGGAATGAGATTTCCCGGCTCGCAGCTGAGGCTGGCGTGCAAATATAGATTGTACCCGGACCGGCGCCCGCCTAGGTTTGGTAATGTTTCATTAGGGGCGGCGGGCATAATGCGGAACAGTGTGTCCAGTTAATCATTCTGTTCCCATCCGGACAATCAGATGAGCGGCGTGGCCAAGGACGATCCAACTATCCCCTCGACTCCCTCCGGGGACACCCCTGAGGTGCGCGCTGGAGCTGACGCTCCCGCGGCGCCCGTTGATGCGTCGCCGGAAGCTGACGGCAAGCCGCACCGCAAGGTTGCGCCGCACCTTCGGGTCGTGTCTGACAATTTCAACGAAGACGGTACGACCCGGACCGCTCCGGCCATGCGTGCTGGCGCCGTGCTGCGGCAGGCCCGCGAAAATCTGGGCCTGACCCTTGAGCAGGTGTCCAAGGACACCCGCGTCACGCTCAGCCACCTGCGCGCCATCGAAGACATGACGCCGAGCCTGCTGGGCGCGAAGGTCTACGCCGAGGGTCATATTCGCACCTATGCGCGTCACCTGAAACTGAACCCCGACGAAATTCTCGGCCAGTACCGGGCCGAGTGCGCCATTCTCGCCGATCCGGTGAAAACCGAAGTCGAGCCGATGGGCCCGCCTTCGAGACCCAATATCGTGGGACCGCTGGTCGGTGTTGCGGTCGTGGTCGCCCTCGGCGCCGCCGGTTACTACTTCGTCACCCAGACCAACCAACCGACAACGACAGGCTCGCGCGAGCAGGCCTCCACGCAGGTCGCCGCGTCCGGGGCTGCTGCTCCTGAAGAGGCGGCCGGCCCGTCCGTGGCCGCACCCCTGCTGCGGATCGTGGCGCTGCGCCGCGCCCGCGTCGAGATTCGCGGCGCTGACGGCACCAAGTTCCTCGCCCGCTATTTTGAGCCCGGCGAAGACTATCCGCCGCGCGTTGGCGCTGGCTGGACGGTCACAACCAACGACGGCGGCGCCTTCGAATGGCGTCTCGGCGAAGCTTCGCTGGGCCTGCTGGCCCCGAACGGCGGCCCTGTCTATGCCCAGAGCGTAGACGCCGCCCTGACCCGCGAACCCCTGCCGACGTCGCCGGAAGCCCTCGCGCCGTCACCGATCGACGCCAATTCGGCTGCACCGATCACCGGGCCAGCCGCCGGAGCCCCCGGCGCATCGCCAGCGGCTGCAGCTCCCAGGCCGCGGCCCAAGCCTCCGGTCACGCCGCCCGCCGAGGCTGTGGCGCCCCCGCCGGCTGCGGCGGTCGTCGCGCCGCCGCATGCGGCCGATCCGGCTGCCGCCGCCATCGATCCGCTGGACGCCAACTAGCCGCGATCCTGCAGCCCCGCCGTAGCCCTGAGGGTGGCGGATGTCATGATCGTGTCGTGTCGGCTGGTCTTTACCTTGCCTGAAAGCCGGGCCATCTCCGGTGTGGAGCGGACTGCGCGAACCGGTCGGGGAGCGTGGAGGGTTCCTGCATGAGGCTTGTGGAATGAGCGGAAACGACATCAACCACATCCGTCCCTGGCGGACGATCGTCCGGCGCAAGTCGCGCAAGATCCGCGTCGGCTCGGTCGAGGTGGGCGGCGACGCCCCCATCACCGTCCAGTCGATGACGAACACGCCGACGTCGGACGCCCAGGCGACGATCGACCAGATCCGGAGGCTGGAAGAGGCGGGAGCGGACATCGTCCGCGTGTCCTGTCCGGACGAAGAGTCCACTGCCGCGTTCTCCACGATCGTGAAGGCGGTGAAGGTGCCGCTCGTTGCGGACATCCATTTCCATTACAAGCGCGGGATAGAGGCGGCCAAGGCGGGCGCCGCGTGCCTGCGCATCAACCCGGGCAACATCGGAAACGCTTCCCGCGTGAAGGAAGTGATCCAGGCGGCGCGGGACTATGGCTGCTCGATGCGCATCGGAGTCAACGGCGGATCGCTGGAGCGTCACCTGCTGGAGAAGTATGGCGAGCCTTGCCCTGAGGCGATGGTCGAGAGCGCGCTCGATCATGCGCGCATCCTCGATGACAATGGCTTCCACGAGTACAAGATCTCGGTGAAGGCGTCGGACCCGTTCCTGACGGTCGCCGCCTATCACATGCTGGCGGACGCAACCGATGCGCCGCTGCACCTGGGCGTGACCGAAGCGGGCGGCCTGCGCACCGGCACGGTGAAATCGTCCATCGGCATGGGCAGCCTGCTCTGGGCCGGGATCGGCGACACCATCCGTGTATCGTTGTCGGCCGAGCCCGAGGAAGAGATCAAGGTCGGCTTCGATATCCTCAAGTCGCTGAACCTGCGAACGCGCGGCGTGAACATCATCTCGTGCCCCTCCTGCGCGCGGCAGGGCTTTGACGTGATCCGGACCGTCGAGGCGCTGGAAAAGCGGCTGGCGCACATCTCGGAGCCGATCTCGCTGTCGATCATCGGCTGCGTCGTGAACGGCCCCGGCGAGGCGACGATGACCGACCTCGGCTTCACCGGCGGCGGCAAGGATGCGGGCATGATGTATGTGTCGGGCCGCCCGGATCACAAGCTTTCGAACGCGGACATGCTCGACCACATCGTTGAACAGGTCGAGGCGCGCGCTGCGAAATTGCGGGCGCTGGCTGCAGCTGCGGAAACGACAGCAGCCGAGTAGGCGGGGGACGGGGATGGGCGTGGCGGCAACCTTGAGACTGGCGATAGCGGCGTCCGGCCTGGTGCTGGCGGCCTGCACGCCGCTGGGCCTCAACACAGCCAGCTCCAACATCGGCAAGCAGGAAGCGGCGACGCCCGAGGTGCTCGCGGCGTTTGGGGGCGACGGGCCGGTTCGCACCGCCGACGACTGGACGCAGCGCCGGGCGCCTTTGCTCAGGGCCGCATTCGAGGAGCATGTCTACGGACCCGTCCCGGTCGAACTGAAGGGCCGCGAGGCCGGCAGGCGCGTGGTGTCTTCCGCCTTCAAGGGCGCGGGGCCGCTTGAGGAGATCGATGTCGTGGCGGGCGACGGGGATGCGCCCGCAGCGTTCCGGATGGCGATCGCCTGGCCGAAGGGCGCGTCGGCGGACAATCCCGTACCGGTGATCATCTGGGAGAATTTCTGCGGCAATATTGGCGCGCTGGGTTCGGAGGATCTGTCCGAGCCGATCAATGGCGTGTCGTGCCGCAATGACGGGATGATGCCGGCCACGATCCGGCTGATCTTCGGCAAGTACATCATCGAGGCGCCGGTCGAGCAGATCACGTCGCGCGGCTATGCTCTGGCCACGATCTTCCCGGGCGAGGTGGTCGCCGACAGTTCCGACGGCGCCGCCGCAGGTCTCGAACGGCTGGGCAGACTGCTTCCGGAGGGCCGCAAGCCGAACGGGGCGATCGCCGTCTGGGCTGCGGAGTTCTCGTGGGCCATCGATGTGCTGGATCGCGATCCGCGCCTCGATCCCGCTCGCACGGCGGTCTTCGGCCACTCCCGGCAGGGCAAGGCGGCGCTGCTGGCGGCGGCGTTCGATCCGCGCATCGAGGCGAGCCTGCCGCTGCAGTCCGGCAAGGGCGGGGCGACCCTCACGCGCAGTTTTGCGGGCGAGACAGTGAAGCAGATCACGGACAGCTATGGCTTCTGGTTCGCACCGGCCTACGCAACCTACTCGGATCGGGAAGCGGACATCCCGGTGGACCAGCACCAGTTGCTGGCGCTGGTTGCGCCGCGCCCTGTGATGATCGGCAATGGCTGGAAGGACGTGTGGTCGGATCCCAACGGGTCGTTCCGCGCAGCGGTGGGCGCGCATCCCGTCTATCAGCTGCTCGGCGCCAAGGGGCTCGCGCAGACGGGCATGCGCGCAAAAGGCCCCCACGGTGAACTGGACTGGTTCATCCGCGAGGGCGGCCACGGCATCCGTGCGAAGGACTGGGACGCCATGCTCGACTTCTGCGACCGCTGGCTGAATGCTGACAGGAACAGGAGCGGCGCCGCCAGCACGGGCGTCGCCGCTCCCTAAAGCGTCGCGTCAGCCCAGCTTGACGCCCAGCGCTGCAGCCGCGCCGGCGACGAACTTGTTGGTCTGGCCGAAGGCGGCGTCGATCGGCGCTTCGCCCTCTGTGCTCGTGATCTTCGCCCAGTTCGCGGCGACATCATCCACTGTGGCGTTGGCTCCGCCGACAAACACAGCCGGCGTCTCGTAGATGTGGACGACCGAGAAGCAGCCGGCGCCCGCGCCGAGGATGGTCTTGGACGGCGCATCCTCGCTGACGAGGTAGAGGACGCCCGGCGTCACCAGTTCGGGCGCCATCAGTTCGGCGACCTGCGGCGGGATCAGGCCCTCCAGCATGCGCGTTGCGGCGGTCGGGGCGAGCGTGTTGACGCGGATGTTGGTCTTGGCGCCCTCGTGGTGCAGCACGTTCATCAGGCCGACCATCGCAGCCTTGGCGGCGCCATAGTTGGACTGGCCGAAATTGCCGTAGATGCCCGAGGCCGAGGACGTCAGCATGATGCGGCCGTAGTTCTGCTCGCGCATCGTCTCCCAGACCGCCTTGGTGCAGTTGGCTGTGCCGAACAGGTGGACGTCCACCACCTTGCGGAAGTCGTCCATCGTCATCTTCGAGAACGTCTTGTCGCGCAGGATGCCGGCGTTGTTGATCAGGATGTCGACGCGGCCCCACTTGGCCTTGGCCTGGGCGACCATGTCCTCGACCTGGTCCAGCTTCGTGATGTCGGCGCCGTTGGAGATGGCTTCGCCGCCTGCCGCGCGGATTTCCTCCGCCACCCCCTCAGCCGCCGAGATCGAACCGCCCGAGCCGTCGACCGAGCCGCCAAGGTCGTTGACGACCACTTTTGCGCCGCGCTGGGCCAGCTGCAGGCAGTGGTGGCGGCCAAGTCCGTTGCCGCCGCCGGTGACGATGGCGACCCGGCCGTCGAAACGAATGCTCATTTGGGTGTCTCCAGACTGTTCTGAAAATCGGGTACGGGATTTTGAAGCTCGCAGATCGCGCAATCGCCCTGCCGGAGCAAGCGGTTTGTTTTCCTGGCGGCCTGGCCTTCGCGGGGCTGGCGCGGGCGGGGCGCCGCCCGCTAGTGTGGGGCGGCTGACTGTGAGGGGTTTCCATGCTGACTTCGATGCTGACGCCGGTGCTTGCGCTGGTCATGTGGACGTTCGTGATCTTCGTCTGGATGTACGCCACGCGCATTCCGGCGATGAACAAGGCGGGGCTGGTCGCCGGCCGGCTCAAGCGGAAAAGCGATCTCGATGCGCTGCCGACGTCCGTCACGCAGATCGCGGACAACTACAATCACCTCCACGAGCAGCCGACGGTGTTCTACGCGCTGGCGGTCTACAGCCACCTGACCGGTCTGGCGGACCCGCTCAATGTGGGGCTGGCGTGGGGCTATGTGGCGCTGCGCATCGTCCACTCGCTGATCCAGTGCACCACAAACTATGTGCCGCATCGCTTTCTGGTGTTCGTCACCTCGTCTGCGGTGCTGGCCGTGATCGCCCTGCGCAACGTCGCCCATCTGTTCGGCTGGCAGGGGTGATGGTCCGGACGAGGCATGACTGCGTATCCTGATCCCGCCCCGCCGCCGCGTCTGGCCCGGCTGTTCGCCACGGAGGGAGGCACTGCGTTCGAGGATGCGCGGTTCTGGCCGTTCTGGGCGCTGACGGGCTGGCTGAAGGGCGGGATAGACTTCCGGGTCGCGGCGAACGGCCGGGCCTGGCTGGTCAGCGAGACACGCGCGGGCGCCGCCGAGATCGCATTTACCAGCGACCGGGGTGATGGCGCCATCCACCTGCAGGTGACGGAAACAGGCTGGACGCGGGCCGAGGTCGTGATGGATGGGCGGATGGTCCTGAGGTGCTGGATCGAGCAGTGCTATGAGGAGATGGAGGTCTGGCCGGACGGATCGAGCGGCGAGGAGGGGCCGGATGGCGATGCGCCGGGACGTATCTCGAAACGCGGCACGTGGTTGTTGCTGAAGGCAGCCGACTTTCCCGGGGTTCCGGACAGCGACAGCGGCTGGTTCGCTCTGGAGGATGTGACGGGCAACTTCGTAGACGCGTGAGGGCGGACCGCCTCAGCGCTCGATCAGGTCCCGGATGCGCTGGGCGAGAACGGAGACGGCGAAGGGCTTGGTGACCACTTCCATGCCGGGCTCGAGGTGGCCGTTGCCGACGACGGCGTTTTCGGCATAGCCGGTGATGAACAGCACCTTGAGGTCGGGCCGGTTGCGGCGGGCGGCGTCGGCGACCTGCCGGCCGTTCATGCCGCCGGGAAGGCCGACATCGGTGATCAGCAGGTCGACGCGCACTCCGGAGTCGAGGATCGCCAGACCGGCTGGTCCGTCGCTGGCCTCAAGCGCGCGATAGCCGTTCTCCAGGAGGACATCGACGATCAGCATGCGAAGGATGGGCTCGTCATCCACGACCAGCACCGTCTCGCCGGAACCGCGCTCGACGTCCGGCTCCTGCAGCACGGGTTTGGGCTCCTCCAGCTCGCCGAAATGGCGGGGCAGGTAGAGGCAGATCATCGAGCCTTCGCCGACCTCGGAATAGATCCGGACCTGTCCCTTGGACTGGCGCACGAAGCCGTAAACCATCGAAAGACCGAGGCCGGTGCCCTGGCCGATCGGCTTGGTGGTGAAGAACGGGTCGAACGCGCGCTGGATGACCTCCGGGGTCATGCCGGTTCCGGTGTCGCTGATGCAGATCGAGACATACTGGCCGGGCGGCAGTTCGCGCTCCTGAGCCGAACGGGAATCCAGCCATCGGTTGGCGGTCTCGATGGTCAGGCGGCCGCCTTCGGGCGCCATGGCGTCACGGGCGTTGATGCACAGGTTCAGCACCGCATTCTCAAGCTGCGAGGCGTCGACCTTGGTGGGCCACAGGCCGCCGGCGCCAACGACCTCGACGGCGATGGTCGGGCCGACCGACCGGCGGATCATGTCCTCGATGCCGCTGATGAGGCGGTTCACATCGATGGGTTTCGGGTCGAGCGTCTGACGGCGCGAGAAGGCGAGCAGTCGCTGGGTGAGCGTGGCCGCCCGGCGGGCGGAGTCCTGAGCGGCCGAGATGTAGCGCTGCACGCTGTCGTGCCGGCCCTCGGCCAGACGCTTCTCGAGCAGCTCCAGGCTGCCGGTGATGCCGCCCAGCAGGTTGTTGAAATCGTGTGCGATGCCGCCGGTCAGCTGGCCGACCGCCTCCATCTTCTGGGACTGGCGCAGTTGCTCCTCGGCGAGCATCAGCTGTCCGGTGCGTTCCTGAACGCGCCGCTCCAGCGTCTCGGAGGCTTCCTTCTGGTCGTGGATATCGGTGTTCGTGCCAATCCACCGGATGATGCGATCCGTATCGTCGCGCACGGGTACGGCGCGCGAAAGGTGCCAGCGCCACGCGCCGTCGGCGCGGCGAAGCCGGAACTCGGTTTCATAGGTTTCCCCGGTCGCAATCGCGTGCGCCCAGCGTGAGCTTGCGCGCTCGAGGTCTTCCTCGTGCACAATCTGGCTCCAGTGCAGGCCATCCAGGCTGCCCTGGTCGGCGCCGCTGAACTCGTAGACCTGGGCGTTGAACCAGTCGAGCAACCCGTCCGGCCGCGCGGTCCATGCCTGGTTCGGCATGGCGCGCGCCAGCATGCGGAAGTTCTCCTCGCTCGAGCGAAGGGCGTCGACCGCGCGCTTGCGATCCGTCAGATCCTTGAACAACACCGCCACCTGTTTGCGGCTTGCCGGCTCCACCCGGAAGGCGGCCAGCTCGAGCCAGCGTCCGGTGGCCTCAAGCTCACGCTCGAACCGGATGGGTGAGCCTGTCAGGAGCACGTTGCGGTAACGTTCGACCCATTCGTCGGCCTCCTCGCCCACCAGCTCGCGCAGTCTTTTGCCCAGAACGCCGGGCATGCCCACGTTGTGTGCTGAAGCAGGATTGGCCTCGATATGGATATAGTCGCTGAGGGGACCATGGGGGCCATCGACAAATTCGATGACGCAGAACCCGTCGTCGATGGAGTCGAACAGCGTTCTGTAGCGCAGTTCGCTTTCCCGCATCACGCTTGCGTCCCGCGCGCGCTCGATATGGGCCCACGACCTGTCCGTGATCTCGCGGACCAGGGCCACGTCGGCGTCTGTCCACTCCCGCGGCCTGTTGTCGTGAACCGCCATCAGGGCGGTCAGCCGTCCGGCCTTGACCAGGGGGACGCACATGGTCGCCGCCACGCCGATGGCGCGCATGGAGGCGGCGACCTCCGGCGGCAATTCGGCGTCGCGGTCCCGGACGACGTAGATCTCTCCGGCTCTGAGCCGGTCCAGCGCGGCCTGGCCGAAATGCCTCAGATAGTAGTGGCCGACGATGCTGCGGGCGCCCTTGGAGGCCCAGTCGCCGCGGATCGTGAAGCCGTCCTGGTCCTCGTCCATGTCGGCGTAGGCGCAGATCGCCACGTCCATGTGTTCGCCGGTCATCCGGGTCGTGATGCCCAGAATCGCGTCGGCGTCCGTCTGCCGGGATGTCTCGCCGGAAAGGGCGTCGAGGAAGCGCAGGCGCCCCTCGCTGTCCCTGAGGCGGTGGGATGACAGCACCGCGCTGGTGGTTTCGGTGCAGATCGCCATGACGCCGCCGATGCCGCCGGGCGCTGTTTCGTCGTCGATCGGGCTGTTGGAATAGGTCCAGTAGACGTTCTCGCGCACGCCGTTGCGGACGATGG
The DNA here is from genome assembly GCA_964407665.1 of uncultured Rhizobium sp. Taxonomy (GTDB): domain Bacteria; phylum Pseudomonadota; class Alphaproteobacteria; order Caulobacterales; family Hyphomonadaceae; genus CAYOWK01. The sequence goes on from CAYOWK010000032.1 coordinate 15,300, forward strand.
GGACCAGAGCGTCGTCGTGCCAGATCGATGGTCCGCCAGAGACGATCTGGCGCAGCTCCGGTCCGATCCTGTCGAAGATTTCGCCCCAGAATTCGGCGGCTGGCCGGCCCAGCAGCCCGGGATGGCGTTCGGAGCCGATCGAGGGCCGGAACGCGTCATTGTAGAGACAGGCGAAATCCGGTCCCCAGAAGATGAACATCGGGTGGCGGCAGGTCAGCATCAGCCGGACGGCTGTCCGCAGCGCCTGTGGCCAATTCCCTGGTTCGCCAAGGGGTGATGTTGTCCAGTCGTGGGCCCTCATCAGGGCGCCCATTTCGCCGCCGCCCTCCAGAAAGCTGGGGTAGGACCCGCTGGGCGGGTCAGAATCTGGCGGCAAACCTGGACCGTTTCTTGGGCGGTTGGTGCGGAACGGCCTTCAGATACGCAAGCCTGTGCGTAACGTCAAAGGCGTTCTGGGCCTTGCGGCCCCGGTTGCCCCACTGGACCTCGGGCGGGCTCCGCGCCATATGGCGTCACCATGTCCGCACTCTCCGAATCCCGCCTCCGCCAGATGATTGAACGCTTCGACCAGGTCGAGGCGCGCATGGGCGTCGCCACCGACCCCAAGGAGATCGTCCAGCTCTCGCGGGACCACTCCGAGCTGAAAGCCGTGGCGGACGCCGCCAAGGCGCTTCTGGCGATGCGAAACCAGCTCGCTGAAGCCGAAGCCATGATGGAGGACCCCTCCGCCGACCGGGACCTCCGGTCCATGGCCGAAGAGGAGCGCGGCGAGATCAAGGCCCGCCTGCCGGCCGCCGAACGCGACATGCAGCTGATGCTGCTGCCCAAGGACGAGGACGACGAGGCCAGCGCCATCCTCGAAGTGCGCGCCGGCACGGGCGGCGACGAGGCGGCCCTGTTCGCGGGCGACCTTTACCGGATGTACCAGCGCTTCGCCTCGAACCGGGGCTGGCAGGTCGAGCTGGTGTCGGCCTCCGAGGGCGACGCGGGCGGCTACAAGGAGATCATCGCCGAGGTGCGCGGCCATGGCGTGTTCGGCCGGATGAAGTTCGAAAGCGGCGTCCACCGCGTCCAGCGCGTGCCCGCCACCGAAGCGCAGGGCCGCATCCACACGTCCGCCGCCACCGTCGCCATCCTGCCGGTGCCGGAAGAGGTGAACATCGAGGTTCGGGACCAGGACATCCGCATCGACACCTACCGCTCGTCCGGCGCGGGCGGCCAGCACGTCAACAAGACGGACTCGGCCGTGCGCATCACCCACATGCCGTCCGGCATCGTGGTGACCTCGTCCGAGAAGTCGCAGCACGAGAACCGCCGCAAGGCGATGGAGCAGCTGAAGATCCGCCTCTATGAGGCCGAGCGCTTCGCCAAGGACTCGGCGCGCGCCGAAGCCCGCAAGCTGCAGGTCGGCACCGGCGACCGCTCCGAGCGCATCCGCACCTACAACTTCCCGCAAGGCCGCGTGACGGACCACCGCGTGGAGGGCCTGACGCTCTACAACCTCGACAAGGTGATTACGGGCGACGCGCTCGACGAGCTCATCGAGCGCCTGCTCGCCGAGGATCAGGCCGAGCGTCTGGCGGCGATGGAGCAGGGGTAGGTCAGCCGCCTGCGGGACAGTCCGGGCGCCTGGCCGCCCCCCTGCAGGATTGCGTCGAGAGCGTGGTCCGGTCGGCTTGGCCAAGTGGTGCGTACCCCCTTTCGCCTGAAATGCAGCCTAAAGGCGCGCCGTGAGACATCACTTTACATATGATTTGTAGTACGCGAAAAAAATACTAGATAACTGGATGCTTCCTCCCAGAAGCATGAGCGTCAAAATCCTGCGACTAGACTCCGTGAAAATGGCGCTCGCAACTGTGAAGCCCCCGGAAATGAAACAAATTTTCACTATCGACTTGTCTCTCGACGAGCCGTATTTCATCGTGGCCGGCGACGGGATATTTGTCTTATCTACCCACCACCAATAAAAGATCAGTTGGCCGCCAAAATATAAGATAAATTCCTCAAAAAGGCTCAAAAACAGGATCCTTCGAGTTCGTCCGTTCTTGTCATCTGGCCCGGGTAGGCCATCTCCATCCGCCTGCAACGGAGATGGGAAATGACTTTGGAGCTAAAGGACCCTCTGGCCATCTACTCAGCCTCCGCCACCGTAAACGACCCAGAGGCCGCCGCCCGGGCGTTCGATCCCGACGGGCAGCTCGCGACGAAAGACACACCCATGAGGGGCGGTGGGCGCGGACACTGGGGGTGAGATCCGGGCCACGCTTCATCTCCGAAATCACGTGCCGCCCTCGGGCGTGTCCGGTCGCTTGCCCGCCCACTGCAGGATTGCGTCGAGAGCCGGACAGACAGCCTCGCCCCATGCGGTGAGACAATACTCCACCCTCGGCGGCACTTCCGGGAAGACGGTTCTCTGCACCATGCCGTCCGTCTCCAGCTGGCGCAGCTGCTGGGCCAGCATCTTCTGGGAGATGGCGGGGATGGCGCGTTCCAGATCCGAAAAGCGCAGGACGCGTCCGCCGAAGAGGTGGAACAGGATCGACAGCTTCCAGCGCCCGTCGAGCACGCGCAGCGCAGCCTCGACATCCGCCGCCGCGCTGTCGGGCGTGTAGGGAAGGCCGTTGCGGTCAACAGCAGGCCGGTCGGGCGTGGTCTGGTCGACCTTACCAGCAGGTGCGTCCCCCACTTTTTCGTCCGTTCTTGCCATCTGGTCCGGGTAGGCCATCTCCATGCCATCTGCAACGGAGATGGAAAATGACCGTGGAGCTCAAGGGCCCTGTGGCGGCCTACTACGCCGCCGAAGCTGTAAACGACTACGAGGCTGCGGCCCGGGCGTTCGATCCCGCCGGACGGGTCAGCGACGAAAGGCACATCCATCAGGGTCGGGCGGCGATCGCAGCCTGGATGGCTGAAGGCAAGGCGAAGTACCAGCACACCAGCGCAGTCGTTTCAGCCGAAATGCGCGGCGACGTGCAGGTGGTCACCGTTAAGGTCAGCGGCAATTTCCCTGGCACGCCCATCATGCTGGACCACGCCTTCCGCGTGGCGGACGGCCAGATCCGGTCGCTGGAGATCGGCTGATGTCCGGACAGCTGAAGGGTCTGAGAGCGCTGGTGACCGGTGCGAGCCGGGGCATCGGACGCGCCACGGCGGACCGCCTGCGGGCAGAGGGCGCCTCGGTGATCGCGGTGGCGCGTACCCCGGCGGAGAGCGGCGATGCTGATCTCGCCTTTGTCGGGGCCGATCTCACGAGCGCGCAGGGATGCGAGACCGCGGCGCAGGCCGTGCTCGAGCGCTGGGGCGGCGTCGACATCATCGTTCATTCGCTTGGCGGCTCGTCGGCGCCCGCAGGCGGGTACGCCGCGCTTGGTGACGATGAGTGGATGAAGGAGCTGAACCTCAACCTCTTCGCCGCCGTCCGGCTGGATCGCGCGCTTGCGCCGCTGATGGTGAAGCAGGGAGCGGGCGTGATCGTACATGTCTCTTCCATCCAGGCGCTGTCGCCGGTGCCGGATTCGACGCTGGGATATGCTGCGTCCAAGGCGGCGCTGTCGGCCTATTCCAAGGGCCTGTCCAAGGAGCTGGCGCCCAAAGGAGTGCGCGTCGTGCGGGTCTCGCCCGGCTGGACGGAGACGGAGTCCTCCGTCGCGCTTGTCGACCGTCTGGCGAAGGATGCGGGCACCGACTATGCAACGGCGCGCGGCGGGCTGATGGAGGCGGTCGGCGGCATTCCCATTGGACGCCCCAACACGCCGGCAGAAGTGGCGAACCTGATCGCCTTCCTGGTCTCCCCGCAGGCCGCCACCATCACGGGTGTGGATGTCCGCATCGATGGCGGGTCTGTTCCGGTGGTGTAGGCGAGCTGGTTTCATCTGGTCAGGCTCGCTGCTTTCGCGCATATCGCGGCGATGACCAGCGCCACGCCCCTCTCGGGAACCATCGCCTCCATCTTCCGCCATCCGGTGAAGGGCCTCACGCCTGAGCCGCTGCCTGCCGTTGATCTGGTGAAGGGCGACTATTTCCCGAACGACCGCGCTTACGCCGTCGAGGTCGGGCCGTCGGGTTTCGATCCGGCGGCCCCCCGCTGGGTCTCGAAGATGAAATTCGCCGTGCTGGCGCGCTATCCGGAGCTGGCGCGGCTGAGGACCCGGCTCGATGACGCCTCGGGCGTGTTCCACATCGGCGACGCGCACGGCTTCGGCATCGACGTCAGGCTGAACCAGGAGGCTGGGCGGACGGCGCTCGCGAAATTTCTGCAGGCCTTCATCGGCGAGACAGACGCGCCGCTGAAGGTGCTGACGGCGCCGGACGGTCACCGTTTCATGGACAACAACCACGCGGGGCTGGTGTCGGTCATCAACCTCGCCAGCGTACGCGCGGTTGAGGCGGTGATCGGCCAGCCCGTCGATCCGCTGCGCTTTCGCGCCAACATCTATGTGGAGGGCTGGGAGCCGTGGGCGGAAGATGGGCTGGAAACCGGTGCGCGTCTGCAGGCCGGCGGCGCCCGGCTGAAGGTCAACAAGTCGATCACGCGCTGCGTGGCCACGCATGTGAACCTCGACAGCGGCGTCTGCGATATCGACATGGTGGAGATGCTGCGCACCCACTTCGGCCGCGTCACGCTGGGGACGTATCTGTCCGTGGTGGAGAGCGGGCAGGTGGGTGTCGGGGCCGGGGTTCAGACCGTCTGATGCGGGGGTAGCGCATCATGAGGAGCTGGAGCGATCATCTCAGATCCGCCGCCGCCCGCCTGCGCGCGGCAGGCGTCGAGGGGCCGGCGCGGGATGCGCGGCTGCTGCTGGGCGACGTGCTGGGGATCGATGCGGGCGCGGTTCTGGCCATCGAGGACCAGCCAGCCGATCCGGGCAAGGCGGCGCTGTTCGAAGCCAGCGTTGCACGCCGCGCCGCTGGCGAGCCTGTCTCCCGCATCCGGGGCTGGAGGGCGTTTTACGGGCGGCGCTTCCGCGTGACGCCCGCCGTACTGGACCCGAGACCCGATACCGAAATCCTGGTCGAGGCGGCGCTGGAGCGTCTGCCGAAAGGGGGGCGGGTGCTCGATCTGGGGACCGGATCGGGCTGCATCCTGATCTCGCTTCTGGCCGAGCGGGCCGATGCAGCGGGCGCAGGCGTCGACCTGTCGCCGGATGCGCTGGAGATTGCGCGCGGCAACGCCCTCGATCTCGGCGTCTGGGACCGGGCGTTGTTCGTTGAGGGCAGCTGGCAAGCCGCCATACCTCTGGGCCGGTTCGATATCGTGGTGTCCAATCCGCCCTACATTCCCGCTGGCGATGTGCCGGGTCTCGACCGCGAGGTGCGTGAGCACGATCCCGTCCTGGCGCTGGCGGGCGGTGAGGACGGCCTGGACACCTATCGGGCGATCTGCGCCCTGGCGGGCGACCTCCTGGTTCCGGGCGGCTGGCTGCTGATGGAGGCGGGGGCGGGGCAGGCCGGTGATATCCTCGACATCGCCGGATCAGCCGGGCTTGCGGCGATCGGCGCTCTTGAGGATCTGGTTGGAATCAGGCGTGTTGTGCTGGTCAGGTCGCCGGGCGCGGTCGTCTGACACCGCCAAAAAAAAGCACCAAGTCGCTTGGCGGGCCGGGGTAAACAGGCTAGTTTCCGAGTACGGACCAGCAGGCGACAGGGATCTGGGTGATTGCACCCGGGGCGCCAGCGTCCGGAGAATCTGCGCAATTGCAGGTCCACACCGTCCAACCAGGGCGCAGCATATTATCAGGATGGATGTCATGAAGCGTCAGCGGGGACGCGGGCGTAAGCCGGGCGGCAACGGCGGCGGCGGCGGTGGCGGCAGCAATCAGGGCAATCGGCCCTTTGAGAGCAACGGCCCCGACAACGTCAAGATCCGGGGCAGTGCGTCCCAGATTTATGAGAAATACATGCAGTACTCCCGCGACGCCCAGTCGTCCGGCGACCGCGTGAAATCCGAAAACATGCTCCAGCACGCCGAGCATTACTTCCGCATCCTCTCCGCGACGATGCCGCGCGAGCAGCGCATGCAGCAGCATGACAACGCCCAGTACGGCCGTGACGAAGAGCGCGACGAGGAACTCGCCGCCGACGGCAGCCGTTCGGACGACAACATGTCCGACGACGGCGACGACGAGGGCGAGGCCGACAAGGTCGAAGTCCGTCACGAGCCGCGCAACGAAAACCGTGGCAACGAATCGCGGGGCAATGAGTCCCGCGGCGCCGAGGCACGGGCCGATGACGCCCAGGGTGACGACGACGGCGAGGAACAGGCCGAAGGCTCTGGCGAGGACCGCGGCCGCAGCCGCCGTCGTGGCCGCCGCCGGCGTCCCGATGGCGAACGCGCCCCGGCTGCTGCCGAGGTTCGCGCCGAACGTCCCGAACGCGCTCCGGTTTCCGAAGACCGGGAAGCCCGCTCCGCCCTCGACGCGCTTGCCCACAAGCAGGCCGCCGTCGCCGGCAACTGATCCGCCCTTGACCGGGTCAAGCAGAAGGGCCGTCCCAGCCGGGGCGGCCCTTTTTGCTTTCAGATCGCGCCGGGAACGCGGATTCCCTTTGACGCCCGTCCCGCGCCGCCAAATACTGTGCCCCTGACAAGCGCCGGGGGGGACGTATGCCTGTCATCATGCTGATCGTGTCAATCGCTGGCGCCGCCGCCTTCTGGTGGTGGCGCGCCCAGCGTGTGCGCGACGCCGCCGACACGCTGATCGACCTCGCAGGTCATGCAAAGGGCGCCTACTCGCGGCATCGCTTCAAGTCGAAGGCCGGGGCCTCGGTTCTGGCTGGCGTCGAGGATCCCGGCTCGGCGGCGGCAGTCCTGCTCTACAGCGTGGCCGCCTTGAAGGGCCCCGCGGGAACCCAGCTGGAAGCCCGCATCGCCGAGATGCTTCGGGTGATCTGCCGGATGGCCCCGAAGGATATCGCCGACGCGGTGTCCTTCGCCCCGTGGGCGGCGCAACAGGTTCCCGACACCAACGGCATCATCCGCCGCCTGTTGCCGCTGTGGACCTCCGCGCTGGGCGATCAGCAGCGCGAGGAACTCATCGGCATGGCGGAGGAGGTCGCCAACTTTGGCTCGCCCGCCAACGACGCCCAGCTGTCGTCCATCCGCCGCCTGCGGGATGCGCTGTTTCCGAAGTAGCGGACCTGCGGGAGGCCGGCGCGTGGAGGAAGCCGGCTCATCCTGAGGAGCCGCCGTAAGGCGGCGTCTCGAAGGACGGGTCGGCGAGAGGCAGGGCCAGTAGGTGGCTGGGGCTGGTGAGCGTTGCTCTCCCGGCCCTGCGCTTGCGCTTCGCGCGTTCGTCGCTCGATCTGGTTCCCCGGACCAGATCGTCCGGCTAAGCCGGACCTCTCTTCACCCCATATGATAAACGCAGATCTTGTTGCCATCGAGGTCGCGGAAATAGGCGCCGTAGAAGGCGCCGAAGCGCGTGCCCGGCGCGCCTTCGTCCGTGCCGCCCTGCGCCAGCGCCTTCGCGTGCACAGCCTTCACCTTGTCCTGCGAATCCGCCGTCAGCGCGATCATGTTGCCATTGCCACAGACCTGGTTCTTGCCGTCATGCGGATTGAACACGCCGAACATCGCGCCCTTGGCGAAGCCGTAGAGCGTGTTTCCGGTCGGCATCTCCATCACGCGCTTGCCGCCGAGATCGGCCAGCACGGCGTCGTAGAAGGCCAGCGCCTTCGGAAGGTCGTTCGTGCCGATGGTGGTGTAGCCGATCATGGATTCTGTCTCCTTCAGAGCGACGGGAACGGACCACACGGGCCGGGTCTGTGCAAGCTTGATCGCGAAGCTGTAACTGGCCTTCCATATTAGCGGCGGCTAACCTGTACGCGAACCGCCCCCGGCAAAGAGGGGCGGGCGGGAGGACTCAGCCTTGACCATTTTCGAACGCCGGAGCGCACGTCGCTTCGCGCAGCTTTCCCATGCCGGCGCCATCGCTGCCGCTCTCTGCTGCATTGTGCTGCCTGACGCAGCGGCGCAGGGAGCGGCGCCTGATGCCGGCGCGAAGCAGGCGTTCGAAGCAGCCTTCTTCACACCGTTAAATCCGGTGACTGCGGAAGATATGGTCAAGCGCGTGCCCGGTTTCACCCTGCGCGACGGCGAGGACCGTCGCGGCCTCGCCGGCGCCGCCGGCAACGTCCTGATCAATGGCGAGCGGCCCAGCTCCAAGATTCCTCTCTCCGAACAGCTCTCGCGGATTTCAGCGCGCGACGTGCTGCGCATAGACCTGCGGACGGGCGGGGCGGACGCCGCGGACATGCGCGGCGAGTCCGTGATCGCCGACGTCGTGCTGAAGCCGCGCCAGGGCGGCGCCACCAACACCTTCGTGGCGCAGGCCAGCCTGCTGGAGCCCGGCAACACCATCAACCCTCTGCTCGTCGCCAACAGCGGCTTCCGGGCGGGAGGGGCGAATGTCAGCATCTCGCTGCAGGCCCAGCCCTCGCGCCGGGGCCGGATCGAGTACGAAAAGGAACTGCGCTCGCCATCGGGCGCGCTGATCGAGCAGGCCGACGAATACGTCCAGGGCAATTACTGGGAATACAAGCTGAGCAGCCGCGCCTCGTTCGCGCTCGGCGGACGCGACACCTTCAACATCAATGGCCAGTGGACCCCATCGCAGGACGGGCGGCACACGCTGTCGGATGTCCGCAGCCCGACCGGCACGCCCCGCCGAGTGGTGACGACCCAGATGGAAGGCGACGCCTCCTGGGCGGGTGAACTCGGCGCCGACTGGGAGCACCGCTTCTCCGGCACGTCCTCGTTCAAGCTGGTGGGACTGGCGCGGCTGAAGGAGACCGGCTCGGACGAGGCCGTCCGCATCTACACGCCGGCGGGCCTGTTGCGCACAACGGTCAATGATCGCTCCGCATCGAGCGGCGAGTATGTCGGGCGGGCGTCGTTCGGCTTCCAGCCCTTCGCCGGGCATACAATGGATATCGGACTGGAGGGCGCGCTCAACTTCCTCGACAGCGGTCTGGGCATTACCGACGACACCGGGGCAGGGCCTGTCGTGCGCCCGCTGCCCGTCGCCAACACGCGCGTCGAGGAAGAGCGCGTCGAGGCCAACATCGCGGACGTCTGGCGCGCCGCGCCCGGGCTCTCGGTCGAGATGGGCGTCGCCGTCGAGCTGTCGACCATCACCCAGACCGGCGACGCAGCGCAGGAGCGCGACTTCACCTACGTGAAACCGCGTCTGAAGGCGACGTGGGACCCGAGCGGGCCAAGCCAGTTCCGCCTCCTCCTGGAGCGCGATGTCGCCCAGCTCGATTTCGTCGAGTTCGCCAGCGCCATCTCCGAGTTCGACGGCGTCGTTAGCGTCGGCAATCCGGGCCTCGAGCCGGAGAAAACGTGGCGGGCGCAACTGGACTGGGAGCACCGCTGGGGCCCCAAGGGCGCCGTCGTGTTGTCGGCCTTCCATGACCGTGTCGAGGACGTGCAGGACCAGATCCCGATCGGCGTCTTCGATGGCCCGGGCAATCTGGGCGACGGCGAACGCACAGGCGTGAAGCTCGACATGACCGCGCCGATGGACTGGCTCGGGCTGACCGGCGGCGAGCTGCGCGTGCGCGGACTGGCGCAGGAGACATCGGTGACCGATCCGACGACCGGGCTCGACCGGCGCTTCTCGGACGAGACCGAGTGGTCCTACTCCATCGACTACCGCCAGCCGCTTCCGGGCCTGAAGATGCTGTGGGGGCTGCTCTACGAGCGCGCCGATGATGTGCAGGTGTTTCGGCGCGCCGAGCTGCGCACGACCGGCTGGCAGGATCCCAATCTCGATCTCTACATCGAAACCACCGCGATCAAGGGACTGGTGATCCGCGCGACGCTGAACGATGTGCTTTTGCCGGCCGAGCGGCGCGAGGTTCAGGCGTTCGCCCCAAATCGTTCGGTTCCGGCGAACCTGTCGACCATCGAGACCCGCGATGCATTCGGCGGCTACGGCACGCGCTCGCTGGCGATCCGGGTGTCGGGCAGGTTCTGAAAAGCGAGCTCTACCGGATCGCGTGGAACATCTCGGCGACGTGGTCGCCGTCGAGAAGGATCGCGGCGTGGGCAAGGAACGACGCCACCACAAGCGTCGCCGCGAGCGCCGGATTGAGTCCAGGCGCCACCGAACGCTGGATCAGAACGCACACTGCAAATGACACCGCCCAGACAGCGGCCGGCAGCACGACGCCCCAGAGCGCAAGGAAGCCTGCCTTGCGAACCGTCGCGGCGGCATGCGGGGCAGCGCCCTGCGCCATGGTGTCGAATCTCCCTGATGTGGTCGCGTTAACTTTAGGACCGACGCCTTCAACGCAGCAACTCCGCGTTGCGTTCCTGTCTGTGGATAGATGCGGGGGCGCCGTGGCGTCCGGCGCCCCGAAAGTGTGCTTGAATCGTCGTATTGCGATGCTAGACACGGCGTACCGGAAGCGAATCCGAGGGCGAGCGCGCGTCGCCGCATCAGCTTCAGAAGGGTCTCAGCGACATGGACAACGTGCTCATCATCGGCGCGGGCGCCGCCGGTTCGGTCACGGCGCAGAAATGCGCCATGAACCGCGACGTCTTCAAGACGATCACGCTGGCCTCCCGCCGCATCGAAAGCTGCGAGAAGGTCCAGAAGCTCTGCAAGACGCCGATCGACATCGCCCAGGTCGACGCCGACGACGTCAAGGCGACCGTCAAGCTGCTGAAGAAGGTCAAGCCGGACCTCGTCATCAACATGGCGCTGCCCTACCAGGATCTGCCGATCATGGACGCCTGCCTTGAGGCTGGCGTGCACTACATGGACACCGCCAACTACGAGCCGCGCGACGAGGCCAAGTTCACGTACAAATGGCAGTGGCCGTACCACAAGCCGTACAAGGAAGCCGGGATCATGGCGATCCTCGGTTGCGGCTTCGACCCCGGCCAGTCCAACATCTACTGCAAGTACGCGCAGGAATACCTGTTCGACGAGATCGAGACGATCGACATCGTCGACTGCAACGCCGGCGATCACGGTCAGGGCTTCGCCACCAACTTCAACCCGGAGATCAACCTCCGGGAGGTGACCCAGCGCGGCAAGTACTGGAAGGAAGGCAAGTGGATCGAGATCGATCCGCTGTCGATCTCCTGCATGGTCGACTACCCCGAAGTCGGCCCGCGCAAGTCCTACCTGATCTACCACGAGGAAGAGGAAAGCCTCGTCAAGCACATCAAGGGCCTGAAGCAGATCCGCTTCTGGATGACCTTCGGCGACAACTACATCAAGCACCTCGACGTGCTGGTCGGCGTCGGCATGACGCGCATCGATCCGGTGATGTACAAGGGCAATCCGGTGATCCCGATCGAGTTCCTGAAGGAGCTCCTGCCGCCGCCGTCCTCGCTCGGCGAGAACTACACCGGCAAGACGTCCATCGGCGTGATCTTCAAGGGTACGAAGAACGGCAAGACGAAGCGTTCGATGATCTACAACGTCTCCGACCACGCCGAGGCGTGGAAGGAAGTCAGCGCGCAGGCCGTCTCCTACACCACGGGCGTGCCACCCGTCGTCGGAGCCATGATGCTTTTCCAGGGCCACTGGCCCGCGAAGGGCGGGGTGTTCAACGTGGAGCAGCTGCCGTCCAAGCCGTTCATGGACGAGATCGCCAAACAGGGCCTCCCGTGGCACGTCATCGACCTGAAGGTCTCGGACCAGAAAGAGCTGTTCGCGGTGAAGACGTAGTCTTCACGTTCCCCACACCTGTCATTCCGGGCGCGGCAAAGCCGCGACCCGGAATCCAGTGGCGATGGATGGGGACTGGATTCCGGATAGCTGCTGCGCAGCTTCCGGAATGACTTTTCCAAACACGTCCAGTCCTCGATTGAGTTCGGTCGCCATTCTGCTACTCAGGCGACACACCAGTTGGCCGCCTGCGAGCGGTCTGATGCATGAAGGCGATATGCCGTTCTAACCGCCTGTCCGAGCTGTTGCTGACGGGTGTCCACCGCGAACAACTTGAGTTGATGTTCCCCGCAGGCGCTGAGCCAAGCTGGGAAGCGCAACCCGGCCGTCTCTACAGTGTCTATGCGTTGAAGATCATACGCGGCTGCCCATTCTATTTTGTGCAGCGGACTTCGCGTTGGCCAGACGAGTTGCTCTGGGGATACATTCCTTCTCTGTGCTTTGAGATCATAGATGATCGACCTTCCTCTCACTGGCGCTTTTCATCGAAGGTGATTGAGTTCGCGACGGGCTGGGGCCGGAACGAAATCATCGTGACCCGGCTAGAACCGGAACTCTTTCGCGAGCCACACTTCCTGTCGAACCTGGTAGGCATGAGGAAGGAGGATGTGGCCGCCATGACCACGCTTGCTGCCTCCATGGATGTCGAATTCAGTTGAAGAAAACGGCCGTTGCCCTGAACTGGCGACGCAGCGCCATGGATACTGTGCCTTGCTGCCCCATGTGGTCGTGACCCTGGCCTGACCGGCGGCGGCGGTCTGGATTCCGGATAGCTGCTGCGCAGCTTCTGGAGTGCCAGCTCGTGGGGCGTCAGACCAGCAACTCAGCCAGCCTGATCTCCAGGCCCGTCAGCAGGGACGGCAACAGCGGCGTCTCGAACGCCACCGGCGCAGCGGGCCATTCGCCATCGAGACGGTGGACATGAACCACCCGCGCCTCGGGCTCGATCACCCAGTATTCGCGCACGCCGTGCTCGCGATAGACGCGGGCCTTGAGGCCGAGGTCGTGGGCCTTCGAGGATACCGCGATCTCGATCAGGAGCAGGACGTCCGGACCGCGCTGTTCGGAGGCCCGGCGCCCGTCGCGGCTGTATATCCAGAAGTCCGGGTCAGGGGAGTTGGTGTCCGACAGCTTCAATGTGCCATCGCAAACGACGCCAAACTCAGCTCCCAGGTTCTGGATCAGAAACCGGGTCAGCTCGACCTTCAACTCAAGATGCAGGTCCCCCTCGGCCGGCATGGCGTAGATCTCCCCCTCGATCAGCTCCACGTCGCCATCGCCAAACATCCCCTCCGCCTGCATGTGCAGCACGTCGTCCAGCGTAAAGCGGATGCGTTCCGGAGCTTGAGGGCGGACCAGCATGTTCATGGGGCGAGCCTACCATCGGGCGGATGACGAATCGAGAGCACAGAGTCGCGTTTGTCCGTCATCCCGCACGCAGGCGCGCAGCGCCGTAGATGCGGGATCCGGCGGCGGGCGAAGGTGGTCGTTTCCGGATCCCGCATCTACGCCCTTCGGGCTTCGTGCGGGATGACGTGACGCCGATAAGGCGGATAGTGTGGCTGAGACACCCGAGGACCCCACAGCATGATCCAGCTTTACCACTGCCAGGGCGCCCGCTCGCTCCGTCCGATCTGGGCTCTGGAGGAGATGGGGCTGGCTTATGAGCCGGTGTTCCTGCCGTTTCCGCCCCGTGCGAAGGCGCGCGAGTATCTCGAGATCAATCCGCTCGGCACCATTCCATTCATGATCGACGGCGATGCCCGGATGACGGAGTCGTCCGGCATCTGCCTTTACCTCACCACCACCTGCGGCCCGACGCCGCTGGCGCTGACGCCGGGCGAGGCCGACTATCCGGCCTTTCTCAACTGGCTGTTCTTCTCCGACGCCACGCTGACGTTTCCGCAGACGCTGGTGCTGCGCTACCGCCAGCTCGAGCCGCCCGAGCGCCGCGCGGCGCAGGCGGCGGACGACTACGAGAAATGGTTCTACGGACGGCTCAAGGCTGTCGAAGCTGCGCTGGAGGGTCGCGAGTGGCTCTGCGGCGGACGCTTCACCATCGCCGACATCGCCATCGGCTATGCGCTCTGGCTGGGCGACGAGGTGGTCGGCCTTGGCGGCGGCTATGGCCCCAACGTGCGCGCCTACCTCGACCGCTGCCGTGCCCGCCCCGGCTTCCAGCGCGCGCTGGCCGTCGACGGGCAGGCGCCCGGCTGGAAGTAGGATCTGGACGTGACGCCATGAGCGACTGGGATGACTCCGCAAGCGCATGGATCGCCAGTCAGGGCGAGCATGGCGACAAGGGCCGCCGCTACGTGCTCGACCGCTGCATGCGCGAGCGCATCGAAGGGCGTGGGCGTGCCCGCGCGCTCGATGTCGGCTGCGGGGAAGGGCGCCTCTGCCGGATGATGCGCAGCTGGGGCGTGGCGGAGACCACCGGCATCGATCCCACCCGCGCCCTGCTGGAGCATGCCCGGACGCTGGACACCAACAGCCAGTACGACGAAGGCGTCGCCGAGGCGCTGCCCTATGCGGACGCTGCGTTCGATCTCGTCGTCAGCTGCCTCTCCCTCATCGACATTCCGGATTTCCGCACCGCCATCGCGGAGATGGCGCGCGTGCTCGCGCCCGGCGGCGCGCTGGTGATCGCCAACCTGACGCCGATGGCGACAACGGCGGGCCCGCGCTGGGTGCGCGACCTGTTCGGCGGCCGCTCCCATTTCGGCGTCGATGACTACATGGACGAGAGCAGCAAGTGGGAGGAGTGGCGCGGCATCCGCATCCAGAACTTCCACCGCCCGCTGTCGGCCTACATGCAGGCGTTTCTGGCGAACGGCCTCCAGCTGGCCCACTTCGACGAGCCGATGCCCGACGGCGGCGACCCCGCCTGGATCGCGCTGCAGCGGCGCGTTCCGTGGTTCGTGGTGATGGAGTGGCGCAAGCCCTGACGCCGCGCCGTGATCCGGTATCGGCTGTTTCCTCGCCTTAACAGGTAGAAGGGCCGTGCAGGATGCACGCGTCCACCTGCTTGAGGAAGACAACTCCAATGACCGTGCGCGTAAGCGGACATGTATCGGCGGTTCGCAAGGCCGTCTGGATCGGGCTGCTTGTGGTGTTCTCCGCCATCCTGTTCACGGTGGGCTGGTTCCGGATGTTCCTGAACGACACGCCGCCGGTCCTGCCTGCACTCGGCTTCAACCTGGGCGCAGCGCTGGTGATGTGGGGGATCATCGTGCTGGCCGTGCGCCCGCGTCTCAGCTTCCCGTGGTCGCTGGTGGTGCTGGTGACGGCGGGCAGCCTCGCCATCCTCTACGGAGCCTGGCGCACGGGCGCGGTGCTGGACGGCGGGTCGATGGTGAACCCCGCGCGCGAGATGGCGCTTGAGGCGGCGGTCCCTGACGAGCCGGCCTATGTAAACCCCTCGCGCGCCGCAGAATAACGAAACGGCCCCCGATCCGTATCGACCGGGGGCCGCCTCGCTACTTCGGTGCGGGCTTGGTGTCGTGCTGGTTCTGGAGCGGAGGCGGCGGGCCGATAGGGGTGCGCCGAAGCTCTGCTGACTGCTGCGTGGCGGGCTTCTCCTCGGGCGTCACTCCGCCAGCCTGGGTCTGGGACTGCCCGCCCTGGCCGGACTGCTGCTGCTTGCTGCTGCGTTGAGATGCATGGTTGGCGTCCGCAGCCGCCTGCATCTGCGCCGCAGTCCGGGCGTTGGCGCTCGAAGGGGCTGCAGCGTCTTTATGTATGGGGGAATCGGCCATGGAAGCGGCCTTTCATGTGCGCGAGGATCAGGGAGGATCCCCAAGCCGCCCAAATCAAAGGTGGGGCTGATGGGGGGCGTTACAACCGCCGGACCCCATTTAAGCCGCAGCAGGCCAACCGGACGCGCGTTCTGCAACCAGCGCCTCGCGGGGATCAGGATCTGGCCTGGCCTGCTCCATCTCGGACACATGGCTCCAGTGCCGGGCGGGGATGCCGAACCGGGTGTCAGCTTCGCCGATCGTGTTCCGCGCATCGCGGTAGCGGTCGTCGGAATGCGGATTTTCAGGAGGGATGGCGGCCATGATGGTGGCCTTTCGTGCGCGCGAGACCGGCGGATGATCCGCAAATCGCGCGCGCAAGCCATGCGCCCGGTCTCATCCGATAGCAATGCACCGGACTGCAATGGACAGGCGTACGGATGGGCCGCCAGCACGGGCGATCCATCCGTATGTCTTTCGTGTCTTCCTACTCTTTTGGCGCGGTGAGCGATCCACGGTCGCCGGGCCGGCGGCCATTGGCGTTGATCGCCATCTGCTGGCGGCGGTTGGCTTCGCTCGCGAGCTGGGCGGCGGTCGGCTTCTTCTCACGCACCTCGCGTGTGCGCTTCGAAGAGGACGACTTGGGGGGAGTGGACATGCAGTCTCCAGGCGCGGGCCACGGGGACATCCCGAAGGCGGCGCGCCTGCCCCTCGTGGGCCCTTGGCGGCAGATTAGCAACCTCACCGCCAGAAGCGGCTACTCGCCCCGGTTCTCGCCACCCGTCTGCGACTTGCCCTCGCGGTCGTTCTTGCGGCCGCCCGACAGGATATTCTGGATGCCGTAATTGCCTTCGTGGCAGGCAAATTCGTAAAGCGGCGCATCCAGCTTCACGAGCGGCATCTCCGCCTTGATGACGCTGGAATAGACTGCCGGATCGTGGATCTCGAAGGCGTAGAGGATCTGGCGGTCGGAGATGCGGGTGAAGCGCTCCGTGATGCTGCCGTCCTTCGACAGGAAGATGCCCGTCGCGGTGCGCTGGTCGGCGTTGATGTGGCGGGTCTCCACCACCAGCGTGTCGCCCTCCCAGCGAGCGACGCTGTCCCCCATCCACTGCTCGACGCCGTCCTTGCGGTGCTCGCCGCCGATGCGGGCGATGCGGGTGTCGTGGATCATCTCTGACATCAGCATGAAGTGGTCGGGCGTCTGCACGATCTGGAAGTTGTTGTTGTAGAGATACTGGCCCAGCGGGGGCCCCGCGTTGCCGATGATGATGCACCGTTCGGATAGGCCGCGCTCCTCCGGGTTGTCGAAGCCGGTGCCACGGCGGCGCGGCGTGGCGGCGCGCAGCTTGCGGCCCGCCTCGGTCATCGCCGGCATCTTGCCGTTCTCGGGGAAGACGATGAAGGACGACCGCAGCTCGCCATTGATGTTGGCCACAGCGGCGCCCGGATCGGTGTAGGCGACGTCGTAATTGCCGACCGGGGGCAGGGGCTTGCCGGCTTCGGGCTTGCCCTCGTTGGGATCGACGAAGGACGACTGCGTTTTCATGCGGACGTTGAAGAGGTCCTTGCCCTCCATCTGGTCGGCCTGTTCCCGGGTCAGCACCAGGGGATAACCCTCCGGCCGCTCCAGCTTGGTCACCGATGCGTTGGACCAGACGCCCTGCAGATCAGGCTTTCCCGCCGACGTGCGCGGCGCCTGCCATGTGGCGGAGGCTGCTGGCTCGGGGGCCGACTGGGCGGCGGCCAGCGGGGACCACAGCGCGGTAGCGGCCAGCACTGCGGCAATCGCGGACATCCGTGCGGGTGGGTGCAGCGTCATGAGTGTCTCCCCGGCGGACGGCGCACGTCTGTGTGTGCGTCCGGTTCGCTCTGTTGTCATTCTTATACGCCAAACTGCCCCGAACCCGGCGGTGTCACAAGCGCAGGGACCGCCACGTTTTGTTGAGAGAGCCTTCCGCCAACGGCAAGGTGCGCCTTGTTCCGCACCCCGCCTGCCTCTAAATGCGCGCAACGCCGATGCACAGGCGGGAGACCTGACATGAGCCACGCCATTCCCGCCGGAATCGCCACGCCCGCCTACGTCATTGATGTTGCGAAGCTGAAGGCCAACATGGCCACAGCCGCCCGCGTGCGCCGCGAGGCGGGCGCAAAGGTGCTGTTGGCCACCAAGGCCTTCGCGATGCCCGCCGCGTTCCCCTTCATGGCGCCGTATCTCGACGGCACCACGGCCTCCGGCCTCTACGAAGCGAAGTTGGCGCACGAGACGTTCGCGCCGGGTGAGGGCAAGGAAGTCCACTGCTATTCGCCCGCCTACACCGACGACGAACTGGCGGGCCTCGAAGGCGTCGCCCACCACGTCTACTTCAACTCCGGGCGCCAGCTCGCGAAGTACCGCGAGAAGGCGGCAGCCCAGGGCCACTCCATCGGCCTGCGCATCAATCCCGGCTTCTCCAACGCCACGCTGGGCGGCGACCTCTACAACCCCACCGCCCCCAACTCCCGCTTCGGCGAAGTCGCGGGCGAGCTCTCCAGCGTCGACTGGTCGGGCGTCCACACGCTGCATGCGCACGCGTTGTGCGAGAGCTTCCACGACGGCTCGGCCGGCCTGATCGAACAGGTGGGCCGCGACTTCGGCGACTATGTGCGCCAGGTGAAAGCGGTGAATTTCGGCGGCGGCCACTTCCTCAACAAGCCCGGCTATGACGTGGAGAAGCTGATCGCGGCGCTGGCGGCGTTCAAACGCGAGTTCGGCGTCGAAACCTATATCGAGCCCGGCGGCGGCCTGGTGGTTGACGCCGGCTGGATGGTCTCGACCGTCGTGGACCTGCACCGCAACGGCGCCGATCTCGCGATCATGGACGCCTCCGCCTCCTGCCACATGCCGGACGTTCTCGAAGTCCCCTACACCCCACGCATCACCGGCGCTGGCTCACCGGGCGAGAAGGCCCACGACTACATCCTCGGCGGCAAGACCTGCATGACCGGCGACGTCATCGGCGCCTACTCCTTTGACGCCCCGCTGCAACCCGGCGACCGCGTCGTCTTCGAGGACATGGCGCAATACTCCTTCGTGAAGAACACCACCTTCAACGGCGCACCCCTGCCAGACCTCGCCCTCCTGCATGAGGACGGGCGCTATGAGGTCGTGAAGCGCTTCGGGTATTCCGATTTTGCGGAGCGGTTGGGGTAGGGGCCCGGCAATCACCGACGGCCTATCCTGGAGCTTTCGCCTGTCGCCGCCTGAGGCTAAAACCCCGCACGAAGTGCGATCCGCACCTGCGCGCTTGTCTGGTCGCGGTCGAGCCCGAAGCGCAGGCGGTCAGGCCGCTCACTGCTCGCCAGAATGCCTTCGAGCGCCAGATCGGTGCGGTCGTAAAGAGGGTGCATCCACGCCAGCGTGGCGGCCCAGCCGTTTTCGCCGTTGTTGTCGAGGTCCTTGAAGGTGCGGTCGCTGACGGCGAAATAGTCCAGTCGAACCGTAGCCGTCGCCTTCCCGATCTCCTGGGACACAAGCCCATAGGCGGTGATGAAGCCGACGCTGGCTGGAGACTGGCCATTGATACGTCCGCCCATGCCGGTTTCTCCGGTCATCGCCTGAACCAGCACCTCGGCGCCGTCGGAAACGCTCCAGTGAATCCCCGCCTGCGCAAAGCGGGTGCGCCACGCGTAGTGGCCGTCATCCAGGCTCGTTTCGTCTCCGTTGTTGTCATAGCCGAACAGGCTGACGGTCAGATTGTCCGCAGGCGACCATTCGACTTTTCCGTAGCCGCCAACCCGGTCATCGACTTCCCGCACCGGTTGCGTCCGGCCAGCCTGAGTGCCCGCGAACATCGCAGGCGCATCGGGCAGGGCAAACGTACCGCCCACGGTCGCCCTCACATCGTGCAGCGCCCAGCCACGAAAGGCGAGCAGCGCGCCCGACGTGTCGTTCCCGGCGAAAGCAGCGCCGGTGATGCTGATGGGCTGTTCGCCGACGGCGCCACGAAGCGTCGCTTCGGCGCCAATCGTTTTCACCTCCTCCGCAATCCATGTGTTCGCTGCGGAAGGCGTCAGTGTGCGGCTGAGAGACCAGTCCGCGCCATCGTGCTCCAGGGAAACCGGGGGAAAGAACAGCCCGGCGCGGCCCGAGACCTTCCACGCGTCGCTGAGGTCCGGCCGGAACTTCAGATAGAGCTCGCCAAGGCCTGCCGCAGGCTGGCTGTCGCTCCCGATATCGACGGACGCAACCGCCCGGACGCGTTCAGACACGTCGCCCGCCCAGACAACCGTGGCGTCGGCCGCGAGCGAGAGGCTGTCCTGGTCCGCGCGCAGCTTTCCGAGCCCCCGATCGAGCGCGGAGGGGCCGCCGCTGCCGGCGAGGGGGCCGACAACCAGGGCGCCGGAAATGCCGCCAAAGGTTTGGGCTTGAGCTGTGGGCGCCGCGAAGACGCAGCCAGCCAGCAGGCATGCAGGCGCAGCCATGGCGGCATGTGCGACGGTCGGGATCCGCATCGACATGCTCGAAGATGGCGGTTCTGGATTGCTATTTGCTTACTGCCAGCGGCGCTGTCAGGCTCAGTGCGGTCGAATGCATGAGAATGGCCTTGCCCCCGGTGGCGGGGCGTCATTCACTTCGATCCATTCACCCTTCAGGTTTGGACCCCTTCCGTTGAAAACCGAAATCAGCCTCCCGGACTGGCTCGTCGCACGCGGATGGCCCGGCCATCTGCCCGATGACGCCGCCGCGATGGCGCTGGCGCTGGAGCTGGCGCGCGAGAACATCGCGCACGGCGGCGGGCCTTTCGGGGCGCTGGTGCGCGAGGAGCCGACCGGTCGCATCGTCTCGGTGGGCGTCAACCGCGTGACGGCCTCCCGCAATCCGGTCCTGCACGCCGAGGTCGTCGCCATCGCGCTGGCCGGGCGCGAGCACTGGGGTCCGGGCGAGGCGACGCTGTTCACCTCGTGCGAGCCCTGCATCATGTGCCTCGGCGCCACGCACTGGTCCGGCATCCGACGCATCGTCTACGCCGCCAGCCGCGACGACGCCGAAGCCATCGGCTTTTCCGAAGGCGCCGGCTGCACCGAACTCCAGGCCCAGATGTTCGCACGCGGCGTCACGTTCGAGCGCGACGTGCTGCGCGAGGAAGGCGTCGCGGTGCTGCGAGCCTACGCCTCCGGCGGCGGGATCATCTATGGGCCGGGGAAGGGCGGACCTTAAGGCAAGCGAGCTTGCGGCGAGGGGGAAACCCCGCCCCCAGGCGCTCATCCCGACGAAAGTCGGGATCCAGGGCCGCAGCCGCCACCCTCGCGCAGAAGGGCGGCATCAGGCCCGCAATCGCTCACACCGCCCTTCGCCCTGGGTCCCGACTTTCGTCGGGACGAGCGCGGAGAAAGCCGTGAGCAAAATGCACCACCTTGCGAAGTGCTGGCAGGTTAGCTCTTCGTCGGCTCCACATGCCGGCCGATGAACAGCACCAGTCCGGTGCGCATGTCGCGCAGCATGAAGAGGAACGGCTTGTCCGCCTTGAACTCGAAGGGCGGCGGAGGCGGCGGGCCCGGGGCGGCGCTGGTCGCCACCATCGTGACGGCGGTTGCAGCGGCGGCCTCGGTGCCTTTCTCGTCGACGTCGAGGAAGGTCTGGTGGATCACCTCGTCGATCTTCAGGTCCGGTCCGCCGGTGACGCCCGAAAAGTCCGCCGCGTCGCTGAAGGCTGTCCGCACGCCTAGCCCCTGCAGCGCAGGCTTCAGCTTCGCACGCGCTTCCATGTGTATCTTGGGCAGCCAAAGGATGGTCTCGCGCGACGAGGCGTTGTCCAGATCCTTCGTCCAGCGAGTCAGCTCCTTCGCCGTCAGCTTCGCCTCCAGCGCCGGAAGCCCTTTCGGATCATCGGGCAGCAGCACCACCATAGACAGCTCAGCGCCGGAATAGGCCATCTGGATCGCCTTCACGCCGTTGCGCTGAGCGGTCTGGAACCAGGCCCGGTTCATCATCATCGGGACGTCCCTCACAGGGCCCGTCAGCGGCGTGAACGGCTTGGGCCGCGTGTCTTCCATCTCGAAGGGAACTGCCCAGTCGCCCTTCCAGTAGACGGTGTTCACCAGAACAGATTTCGTACCGGCGCTGACATCGCCCGGCTGCAGCAGGTCCTTGATGCGGTCGTTCGTCCTGTCCTCGACCCAGCCGTTGATCGCCTTGCGCGATGCGTCGGACTTCTTCGCGAAGTCGACCGGCCGCAGCCCCGCGCCCATGTGCGTGTCGACCGCCGCGAGATAGTCTGGCTGCAGCTTCAGCGTCTGCTCGGCCCACAGGGCGTTGGCGACCTTCAGTTCGCGGCCTTCGCCGAAGATCTCAAGCGACTTCAGGACGGGTCCTGCAGCGGGCAGGAAGGCGTCCGGCGCAGACGGATAGTGCAGGGCAGTGCGGATCTCCTCCGCCGTCGTCCCTCGCGCGCCGCCATAGGCCAGCCCCATCGCCAGCGACACGCTGGCCGGCGACAGGAACTGGTTGCCGCCCTTTGCCGAAACCGACTTGTAGAGGTCGAGCGAGAAGGCGTTGACGCCCTCCACCACAGCCTTCGCGGCCGGCTCAAGCTGCGCCTCGATCCGGGTGTACTTGCTCACCATGTCTCCGCCCCCCGTCGGCCCCGCGTCCACCGGTGCATCCGCTGCCGTCGAGCAGGCGAGCAGCAGCGCTGCGCCCGCGATCATGGATGCGACGAATCTCATGGTCCAGTCTCCCACGCCTGACGTCCCATGGTGAAACTGGCGGGACAAGATGTCGAGCCGAAGGCGCCAGACGAAACAGGCCGCCCGGCGAGGGGCGGCCTGCATGATCGCAGATCGGATCGGCCGGGCCAGCTCAGCCCGGCTCGCCCGCCGGCAGCGAGCGGATGAACGCGACGACCGCACGCGCATCCTCGCTGTTGAGACGGAATTGCGGCATCGGCGGCTTGGCGGTCGAGCCATCCGGGCGGACGCCAGTCGACAGGAAATTGACGAACTGCTCCTCGGTATAGCCCGCCGGCCCGCCTGCCAGCGCCGGCGCATGGGGCGCCCAGGGCATGTCTGCGATCGGCGCAAAGGCGAGGTCGGCGCCCTGCAGCGGGTGAGCCATGTCCGGCCCGGTCGGTGTCATCGCCGTATGGCAGTCATTGCAGCCCACCGCGCCAATGACGAGATATTCACCCCGCTCGATCAGTTCGGCGCCCTGCAGCGGCGCCGGCTCGGTCGCCACCGGCGCTTCAGCCTCCAGCGTTGCAACCGGCGCGGCCGTTTCGGTGTCAGTTGGCGAGCAGGCGCAGCACGCCAGCAGCGCGCCAGTCGCAAGTATCCGTCTCATGTCGTCCCTCCGTGGTCCCGCGCGGAAAGAAGCAGGGACCGCGCCCGGCCGCAAGACGGGCATGACGACAACACAAACGAAACGGGCCGCCCGGTGAAGGGCGGCCCGCTCGTTGGGTTCAGTTGTTCGGTCGGGCCTACTGGCCGCTGCGCGCCTTGCGGCGGCGGAAGGGCAGAACAACGCCGGCCGGTTTCGGCGCAGCGACTTCGCCGTACATCGTCGACCAGGGCGCATCCTGCACTTCGATGTCCTCGGTCGCGCCGAAGCCGTTGAAGCGCGTCTGCATGGCGACGCCATAGGCGCCGAGCATGCCGATCTCGATGTAGTCGCCCTCGCGGATGTCCGCAGGCAGGTACCACGGGCCGGCCATCGTATCGATGGAATCGCAGGTCGGACCGTAGAGCTTGTAAGCCGCCTCGCCGCCCTCGAACGCGCCGTCCGCACGGTGGGCCTTCACGGGGAAGGGCCACTTGCAGTGGGCGGCATCGAACAGGTTGCCGTACGAGCCGTCATTGATGTGCAGCGCGCCGTCCTTCACCAGCTCGACCTTGACGAGGATCGAGGTGGATTCAGCGACCAGCGCACGGCCGGGCTCGCACCACAGGTCGGCGTTCTGCAGGACAGGCATGTCCTCGAACGACTCGGTGATGACGTCGATGTAGAGTTGCAGGTCCGGAGGGGTCATGCCCGGGTAGGCGGACGGGAAGCCGCCGCCGACATCGACCACGTCCACCGTGACGCCCGCTTCGCGGATGACGCCGGACGCCAGCTCCATCGCATCGCGATAGGCCGACGGGCTCATGCACTGCGAGCCGACGTGGAACGACACGCCCAGCTCGGAGGCATAGCCGCGCGCCTTGCGCAGAAGCTCGGGCGCTGCGTCCTCGGTCACGCCGAACTTGCCGGTGAGCGGCAGACCCGCTTCCGAGTTAGACACGGCGAGGCGCACGACCAGCGTGAGGTCATCCGCGCGCTGCGTGGCGGCGACGATCTTCTCGAGCTCGGCTTCGCAGTCGAGCGCGAAGATGCGCACGCCGTACTGGAAGTACGCGCGCTCGATCACCTTGCGGGATTTGACGGGGTGCATGAACGCGAGCGTGGCGTCCGCGAAACGCGAAGCGATCAGCTCGATCTCGTTCTCCGACGCAACGTCGAACCACCGTTGACCGGCGGCGTAGACGGCGTCGAGCGCCCACGGTGAAGGGTTCGCCTTTACGGCGTACAGAACTTCACCCGGAAACTTGTCCTGGAACCAGGCGGCAGCGACAGACACCCGCCCTGGACGCACGCATGCGACAGGGGCTTCTGGGAGTCGATCCCGGACCAGGTCCAGGGGCGTGTGATACGTGAACATTTCACGTCACCCCCTGATTGATAAATTAAACCCAATCCGGCGTTAGTACGGGCTTTCAACTCGTTAAGTCTGCCTCTCAACCCGCACACGTCATCCAAACCCCAACCTGTTTTGACAGGCAATTGGGAAGTTCAGACGCCACGTGGAATCAAGGCGCAGAGCCTCGAGCCGATGTCCGCCGGCATTCGCGATATAGGGCGATAGAACCCTCGTGTAAACAAAGAGTTTCGACGCCGCCCCCGATTTGTTGAGACTCGAATTTGACATCGCCGTTTGCGCGGTTCGATGCAGCCCCCTAGGGTGCGTATTAACGAGTGGAAACAAGCGCTGACGGGCGCGCCGGACGGTTCGGCGCCTGGCAGGCGAAGACGAGGTCGCACCGAATGAAACTGCGGAAAAATGTCCGTGTCCTGTCACTGGGCCTGGTGTCGGCCGCCGCCCTGATGGCGGCCTCAGGCTGTGCGACCCCGCCTGAGTCGGCCGCCGGGGCTCCGCCGGCCAGCGTGATGGCCGATCTTGCAGCCCTGGATCTGGATATCCCCTACACCAAGATGGTGCTCCCCAACGGGCTGACGCTGATCGTCAACGAGGATCACCGCACCCCGACCGTGACGTTCCACCTCTGGTATCACGTCGGCTCGAAGAACGAGCCGAAGGGCCGCTCCGGCTTCGCCCACCTGTTCGAGCACCTGATGTTCAACGGCTCCGAGAACTTCAACGACGACTTCTTCAAGGCGACCCAGAAGATCGGCGCGAGCAACCAGAACGGCACCACGAACACCGACCGCACCAACTACTTCCAGACGGTCCCCACCGAGGCGCTCGACTCTATCCTGTGGCTGGAGTCCGACCGGATGGGCCACCTGCTCGGCGCGGTCGACCAGGCCAAGCTGGATGAACAGCGCGGCGTCGTGAAGAACGAGAAGCGCCAGAGCGAGAACCAGCCCTATGGCCTCGTCTGGGACCGCATCACTGCCGCCACCTACCCGGAAAACCATCCCTACGGCCACTCGGTCATCGGCTCGATGGAAGATCTCGACGCCGCCAGCCTGCAGGACGTGCAGGACTGGTTCCGCACCTGGTACGGCCCGTCGAACTCAATCCTGGTCCTGTCAGGAGACATCACGCCGGAAGAAGCGAAGGCCAAGGTCGAGAAGTATTTCGGCTCCATTCCGCCCGGGCCGCCGCTGTCGCATCCGAAATCCTGGATTCCGGCGCTGGCCGACAACCAGCGCGAGGTCATGTTTGATCGCGTCGCCGCGCCGCGCATCTATCGCGTCTGGAACGTGCCGGAGCTCGGCAACGCCGACGGCGAGCCGCTCGACGTCTTTGCCTACGCGCTGGCAGGCGACAAGAACGCCCGCCTCACCAAACGGCTTGTGCACGACGAGCAGATCGCCACCAACGTGTCGGTCGGCAACAGCCAGGACGAACTCGCCGGACAGTTCATGGTGATCGTGTCCGCCAAGCCGGACGCCGATCTTGCCTACATCGAAAAGGTCGTGGACGAGGAGATGTCCCGCCTGATGGAGGAGGGGCCGACCGCCGCCGAGCTCTCCAAGGTCAAGGTCCAGACGGTGCGCGGCATCGTCGACACGCTCGAACGCAACGCGTCCAAGTCCAGCCTGCTGGCGACCTGGGAGACCTACACGGGCGATCCCGACGGCTGGAAGAAATCCGTCGACCGCCTCGAGGCTGTCACGCCGAAACAGGTGTCTGACATCTCCCGCAAATGGCTGACGCGCGGCTCCTACACGCTGACCGTCAAGCCGTTCCCCACCTACGCGGCCAGCGGACAGGACGTCGACCGCAGCGCCATGCCGATGCCGGCCACCATCGCCGAGGCGGTGTTCCCGGACTATCAGACCGACACGCTGTCGAACGGCATGAAGGTCCTGCTCAGCGAGCGCCGCGATGCGCCGCTGGTGAACATCACCATGCTGCTGGACACCGGATACGGTCCCGACTTCACGACACTGAAATCCGGCGTCGGCTCGCTGTCGGTGAACCTGCTGGACGAGGGAACGGCAAACCGCACCGGTCTCGAGATCGCCGAGCAGCTTGACCAGCTCGGAGCCTCCGTGGGCGCCGGCTACGCGGGCGAGACCACTACGGTCGGCATGTCGTCGCTGACGGCCACCCTCGATCCCGTGCTCGACATCTACGCCGACGTCATCCGCAACCCGGCCTTCCGCGAGCCTGACTTCAAGCGTCTCCAGGAACAGAGCGTGCAGGGCATCCGCCAGTCCTTCTCCTCGCCCAACAGCATTGCGGGCATTGTCGGCGCCGCGAAGACCTGGGGCGAAGACCACCCCTATGGCCGTGTCGTGACGCCCGAGGACGTGGCGGCGATCACGCGCGACGATGTGGCGTCCTTCCACGCCAACTGGTTCGGCCCCAACAATGCGGCGATCGTCGTGGTCGGCGCGACCAGTATGGCCGAGATCAAGCCGAAGCTGGAGGCCGCCTTCGCGGACTGGAAACCGGCGCCGGGCAAGGCCGTCCCGACGCCTGCCGTCGCCCGCGCGGCGCAGTCAAAGGTCTACATCGTCGACCGGCCCGGCTCGGTCCAGTCCGTGATCCGTGTCAGCGGCGCCCTGCCGCCCCTCGCGAAACCCGGCGAAGACTTCGCTGAGCGCGCCTTCAACGGTCTCTTCGGCGGCAACTTCACCAGCCGCATCAACATGAACCTGCGGGAGGACAAGGGCTGGTCCTACGGCGCCCGGACCAGCGTGTCGGGCGGCCCCGGCCCCCGCCAGTTCGTGCTGTCGGCGCCGGTCCAGACGGACGCCACCAAAGGCGCCCTCACCGAGATCCGCAAGGAGCTGACCGAGGTGCTGGCCGGCCGTCCGCCTTCGGCGGAGGAGCTCACCAACGCCAAGAGCAGCGCCGTCCTCGGTCTGGCGAGCCGCTGGGAGACCGGCGGCGCTGTCTCCGGGTCCCTGCAGTCCATCCTCTCCGAGGACCTTCCGGCGGATTACTTCAAGACCTACGCCACACGCTTCAACGCCGTGACCGAAGCCGAAGTGACGGCCGCGGCCCGCTCCGTCCTCCAGGGCGACAACCTCGTCTGGGTGGTCGTCGGAGATCGCGCGAAGATCGAGGCGGATGTCCGTGCTCTGGGTCTGGGCCAGGTCGAGATCGTCGATGAGCGGGGCAAGCCGAAGCCCTGAAAACGCGGAGAGGTCATTGCTGTCACGGAAGCGTCGCAAGTCCTGATTAGGGGTTTGCGACGCTTCTGTTCGCTGCACCGCCGCATCCGGGGTCGATATGTTCCGCAACCATGGTTTCCGTCGCGCTACAGCCTGCATCGTTGCAGCCGCAGTCCTGGCCGCCCCCGCCATTGCCCGCGAAATCCGCATCGTCGGATCCTCGACGGTCTTCCCGTTCTCGACGACAGTGGCCGAGCAGTTCGGAGCAACCAGCTCTTTCCAGACGCCCATCGTCGAGGCGACCGGCTCCGGCGGCGGCATCAAGCTGTTCTGCGACGGCGTCGGCCAGACCTTCTCCGATATCGCAAACTCCTCCCGCCGCATGAAGGGCTCGGAGTGGGATGTCTGCCACGCCAACGGCGTCACGGAGATCGTGGAAGTCCAGATCGGCTATGACGGCATCGTGCTCGCGACCGCCAAGCGCGCCGAGCCGCTCGACGTCACCAAGGCCCAGATCTTCATGGCGCTGGCGCGCGAGGTGCCGGTGAACGGCCGCCTCGTCCCGAACCCCTACAAGCGCTGGTCAGACATTTCCTCGGACCTTCCCGACATCCCGATCCAGGTCTTCGGCCCGCCGCCGTCGTCAGGAACGCGCGACGCCTTCCTCGAGCTGGCGATGACGCCCGGCGCGGAGAGCTTCCCGGTCCTGCAGGAGATCGCCGAGGACGACGCCGCGCTCTTCACGGAGATCGCCCACTCCATCCGCGAGGATGGGGCGTGGATCGACGCTGGCGAGAATGACGGGGCCATCGTTCAGCGCCTGTCGAAAAATCCGGACGCGGTCGGCGTCTTCGGATTTTCCTTCCTGCTGCAGAATGAAGACAAGATCCGCGCCGCCAAGGTCGGCGGCGTGCGGCCCAGCTTCGACAGCATTGCGGCCGGCGACTACACGATCTCGCGCTCGCTGTTCTTCTACGTGAAGAAGGCTCACGTCGGAATCGTGCCGGGGCTGGCCGAGTTCGTGAAGACGTTCGCGTCCGAAGCCGCCTGGGGCGATGAAGGCTATCTGGTGGACAAGGGCCTGATCCCGCTGGTGCCGGGCATCCGGGCGTCCGAGGCAAAGCGTGTCCACGCCCTGCAGGTCATGTCCGAGCGGCCCTGAGGACTCTTCTGTCGCCCGGGGCGTTTACTTCAACGCCAGTGTCGGGACGTTTTCGACTGTGACGCCCAGCATTCCGGCACGTGCCAGATGCTCTGGCAGCTTCGCGGTCGCGAATGTCTGTCCGCGATCCAGCTCGATCTGAAGCGGATCTGACCCCGGATTGGCCGGGTCGACAATTTTCAGGCGCATGGCGCCCGAAGCCGGCCGGGCGATCGAGCGATCGAGGCGAACCTCGACCTGGGTCGCCGTTTGCCTGAAGGCGACAATCGGCCCCTGCAGCAATACGGGTCTGGACACTTCCTCGCGGCTCATCAGCCACGACTGGCCGGCGGTCAGCACCGCAGGCGTAAGGAGCAGTGCAGCGACAAGCACAAGGCCGGCGCGAACGGTCATGACGTTTCCCCTGGTCCAGCTCTTGGCGGCTGAAGGGGATGATCATGCAAATCCCGCACCATCATTGTGCTAACGGACGGGCGAATGGCGCAGAAGGTCCGGCAGTGCTGGCCGGTAAAGCTTCCCGCGCGAACGCTTGCCCCGGCCTGGGGGCCGGCTCCCGGTCAGCCGCCCGGCGTCTTGCCGTCTGTCGGCGCAGTTCCATCGACCGGCGCGATTTTCTTGCGGCGGAAGCGGATGTGCTGGCGCAGCTTCGCCAGGCGTTTCCAGAACCGCCGCCGCTCCGGCACAGGCAGGGGTTCGAGATTGTTGATGAACTGCTCCGCGCAAGCCTTCCAGGAATACGTCTCGGCATAGGCGCGGGAGACCTCGCGCGAGCACGTGATCGCCTCGAGGCATGCCGTGCGCAGGTCGGCATGGATGGCTCCGGCGTTCGAGCCCGGGATCAGGTCGCGGGGGCCCGGCACGTCGTAGCCGGCAACAGGCGTGCCGCCCGCCATGGCTTCGAGAATCACCAGACCGAACGTGTCGGTCAGGCTCGGGAAGACGAAGCAGTCGGCGTTGGCGAAGCAGGCACCCAGCTCCTCGCCGGTCTTCACGCCGAGGAATTTGGCCTCGGGATACTTCGCCTTCAGCGCTTCGGTCTGTGGCCCGTCGCCGACGATCACCTTGGTGCCGGGCAGGTCGGTCTCAAGGAAGGCCTCGATGTTCTTTTCGACCGCGATCCGCCCGACATTCAGCCAGACCGGCCGCGCAAAGCCCTTGAACGGTCCGCCGTCCTCCTTGCGCTTGTCCGGATGGAACTGGTCGGTATCGACCCCGCGCGACCAGGCCGCGATATTCTTGAAGCCGTGCTCCGCCAGCTCGTCGCGCATCGACGGCGTCGCCACCATTACCCGGCCCGAATACTTGTGGAACTCGCGGACGTACATGTAGCCCATCCACTCCGGCAGGAACCAGAAGCGGGCGGCGACGTACTCCGGAAAGCGTGTGTGGTAGCTCGTGGTGTAGGGAAACTTGTGCTTCAGGCAGATCGCCCGTGCAGCCCAGCCCAGCGGTCCCTCGGTCGCGATGTGCACCGCGTCGGGTTCGAACTCCAGAAACCGCTCCTCGATGACTTCCTTGGCGCCGAAGGCCAGCCGGATCTCCGAATAGGTGGGCAACGGGATCGTCTTGAACCCGTCCGGCGTGATCAGCTCCCAAGTGTGCCCCATCGCCTCGCATTCGGCGATCACGCGCTTCATGGTGCGGACCACGCCGTTGACCTGAGGCTCCCACGCGTCGGTCACCAGCATGATGCGCATGCGCTTGGGGCGAATCTCCTGCGGCTCCGCAAGAGCGGCGGCGTCCTCGTCAGGCGCGGCATCGTCCGGGGCAGCGGCCATGTCTGTCGTCGGGTTCGTCATGGGACCTGTCATTTACGCCCGGAACGGGCGCGTCTGTTGCGGGAATGGGGCGCGGCCCCGGCTCCGTCAAGCTTGCCTTCCGTCCCCGCCAGCTATCGATAGAGTATCAGTCTGCGCCGATTCCACCGTCTCGTGCAGCGGAGCCCTACCATGCCTGTCTCTTCGAAGTTCGCCCTCGAGGAACTGGATGCGCTCAAGCACCGGGACGAAGGCGCCCGGGTAGCTGAGCTTCTGGCGTCGCCGGCCCTCGACGCAGCGGAACGCACCGCCGCCAGCACCCGCGCCCGCGAAATTGTCGTCCGCGCACGGACCGAAAAGCGCCGCACCGGCGTCATCGAGACCTTCCTCGAGGAATTCGGCCTGTCCTCGCCCGAGGGGTTGGCCCTCATGTGCCTCGCTGAAGCCCTGCTGCGGGTTCCAGACCCCGAAACCGCCGACGCCCTGATTGCCGAGGCCATCGCCACGGGCGACTGGCGCGACCATCTCGGCCATTCGGACAGCTTCCTGGTCAACGCCGGAACCTGGGGGCTGATGCTCACCGGCCGCATTGTCAGCCCGCCGCCCGAGGCCGGCGGCGACCCGTCGGCCTTCGTGGCCCGGCTGGTGCGCGACGCGGGCGAGCCGGTCATCCGCGCCGCCATGATGCAGGCGATGCGGATCATGGGCGCCCAGTTCGTCATGGGCCGCACGATCAAGGAGGGGCTCCAGCGCGGCGCCCGGCAGGTCCGCAAGGGCGAGGCCGCCGGTTTCTCCTTCGACATGCTGGGGGAGGGCGCGCGCACCTTCGCCGACGCCCAGCGCCACTTCGAGAGCTACGCCCACGCCATCGGCGAAGTGGGGCAGGCCGCCACCGGCTCCACCCCCGAAACCGCCTCCGGTGTTTCCGTAAAGCTCTCGGCGCTGCACCCGGCCTATCGCGCTGTCCAGGCCGACCGCGTCCACCGCGACCTCTACCCCATGCTGAAGCAGCTGGCGGTCCAGGCTGCCGCCGCCAACATCCACATGACGCTGGACGCCGAGGAGGCCGACCGCCTCGTCCTCTCCCTCCAGCTCCTCGACCGCCTCGCGCGCGAACCGGAGCTCGGCGCCTGGACCGGCCTCGGCCTCGCCCTGCAGGGCTACCAGAAGCGCTCGGAAGCCGCCGCAGGCTGGCTGAAGCAGCTCGCCGCCGACAGCAAACGCCGCCTGATGGTCCGCCTCGTGAAGGGCGCCTACTGGGACACCGAGATCAAGCGCGCGCAGACCGAAGGCAACCCGGACTTCCCGGTCTTCACCACCAAGCCCGCCACCGACGTTTCCTACATCACCTGCGCCAGCGCACTCCTGCAGGCCGGTCCCTCCATCTACCCGCAATTCGCCACCCACAACGCCCACACGCTCGCCGCCGTCGAGCTGATGGCGCGCCGTGCGGGCCGCACCGATTATGAGTTCCAGCGCCTGCACGGCATGGGTACGGCCCTTTACGCAGCCGCGGACCGCGAGCGGAACGTCCGCGTCTACGCCCCCGTCGGCGCCCACAGGGATCTCTTGCCCTATCTGGTCCGCCGCCTCTTGGAGAACGGCGCGAACACCTCCTTCGTCCACGCCTTCCTCGACGAGGACGTGCCCCCCGAACGCCTCACCACCGATCCCTACACCGCGCTGTCCGCCGCCCCGGGCCGCCACCCGCGCATCCCCGCGCCGCCGGAGCTGTTCGGCCCCTCCCGCCGCAACTCCGCCGGCGTCGACCTCACACAGAAGGACGTGCGCATGACTATCGCTGAAGCCGTCGCCGCCCTCGACGGAGCAGGCCCGATAGTGGCGTCGGGTATTGGTGGCGGAGAGCAAATTCGTGGCGGTGAGTATAACGTGCCGATTTACTCGCCTGCAGACACCACCCGCCTTGTTGGGTCCGTGTATATCAGTCGCTCGGACGGTGTCATTGATGGGTTCTTCAGGGCGGCGTCCGACTTCCAGCCCGACTGGGACGCACGCGGCGGCCCCGCCCGCGCCGCAATCCTCCGCGCCATGGGCGACGCGCTCGAACGCGAGACAGGCCGCTTCGTCGCCCTCCTGAGCCGCGAAGGCGGGCGCACGCCCGATGACGGCGTCTCCGAAGTGCGCGAAGCCATCGACTTCTGCCGCTACTACGCCGCCGAGGCCGAAGCGAAGTTCGCCGGCGCCTCGCCGCTGCCCGGACCCGCAGGCGAGACCAACGCGCTGGAGCTGATGGGGCGGGGCGTCTTCGTCTGCATCTCCCCCTGGAACTTCCCCCTCGCCATCTTCACCGGCCAGATCGCAGCAGCCCTCGCCGCCGGCAACACCGTCATCGCCAAGCCAGCCGAACAGACGCCGCTGACCGCGTTCGAAGCCGTCAAACTCTTCCACGCCGCAGGCTTGCCCGCCGACGCGCTGCACCTCCTTCCCGGCGAGGGCGATGTCGGCGCGAAGCTGGTGGCGCATCCTTCATGTGGCGGCGTCGCCTTCACCGGCTCCACCGAGGTCGGCCGCCTGATCAACCGCTCGCTCGCCGCAAAGGACGGCCCCATTGCCCCGCTCATCGCGGAAACCGGCGGCCTCAACGCCATGTTCGTCGACACAACCGCGCTCGCCGAACAGGTGGTCGACGACGTGGTGATGTCGGCCTTCCGCTCCGCCGGCCAGCGCTGCTCGGCCCTGCGCATCCTGATGCTGCCGCACGACACAGCAGACGGGATCATCGCCATGCTGAAGGGCGCGATGGAGACGCTGCGCATGGGCGATCCCGCCGATCCCTCAACCGACGTCGGCCCCGTCATCGACGCCGAGGCGCTGTTCGCCCTCGACCAGCACCTGCAGACCCTGCCGCCCTCCGCCCGCGTCCACTACCAGTGCGACCCCGGCGCGTTGCGGGAAGCCGGCCACTTCTTCGGGCCCGCCCTCGTCGAACTCGCCTCGCTCGACGACATCGACCGCGAGGTCTTCGGCCCCATCCTCCACGTCATCCGCTACGACCCCGAAGAGATCGAACAGGAAGGCGCCCGCCTCACCGCCAAGGGCTACGGCCTGACGCTCGGCATCCACTCCCGCCTCGACAGCTTCATCGCCGACGTGAAGCGCTCCGTGAGGGCGGGCAACGTCTACATCAACCGCTCCATCATCGGAGCCGTCGTCGGCGTCCAGCCCTTCGGCGGCACGGGCCTCTCCGGCACCGGCCCCAAAGCCGGCGGCCCCCACTACGTCGCGCGCTTCGCAACCGAGCGCACCGTCACCGAAAACATCGCAGCCCAGGGCGGCGACCCCGCGCTGCTGAATCTGTAGGAGAAGAACCCCTCCCCCTTGTGGGGAGGGGCAGGGGTGAGGGGCCTATCAACGCCCGCTGCCAGCTACCCCCGCTTCATCTGCTCGATCTGCGCCCGCTCTGTCTCCGCGATATCCGGGCCGAAATCCTCCGGCTCCCAGCACTGGCGGATCTCGATCATCTCGCCCGCCGGGCAGGGCGCCTGCTTCGCCCAGTCCACCGCCTCGGCCAGCGACGCGCAGTTGATCAGCCAGTAGCCGCCCAGCACTTCCTTGGTCTCGGTGAACGGCCCGTCGATCACCGTCACCGATCCGCGCCCGCCATACCGCACCCGCGCGCCCTTGCTCGTCGGCATCAGCCCGTCGCCCGCGATCATCACGCCGGCGTCCACCATGCGCTGGTTGAACGCGACCATCGCATGCAGCAGCTCCTCATTGCCGTCGACCGGGTCCTTTTCCAGCTCCGCCGCCGGGCCGGGGTACATCAGCATCATGAATCGCATGGGGGTCTCCTCCTGTAGCGCAAGGCGGCTCCCGCCTCATCCCCGCAGGACGGCCCGCCCTGACGCAGGCCTACAGTTGCAATCGGGGCGGACAGCAAAAATCTCAGTCCACAAACACCTTGCCGCCCTTCATCACGAAGTCGACGCTCTCCAGCTCGCGCACATCGGCCAGCGGATCGCCGCCAACCGCAATGATGTCCGCCGCCTTGCCGGGCGCCAGCGAGCCGATCTCGTGGCCGAGCTGGAAGTGGTCCGCAGCATTCACCGTGGCGGCGGCAATCGCCTCCAGCGGCGTCATGCCGGCGCCCACCATCAGCGCGAACTCCTGTGCGTTGTCGCCATGGAACGAGACGCCGGTATCGGTGCCAAACGCGATCTTCACGCCCGCCGCATGCATCCGGCGCAGCATGTTCTGCATCAGCGGCCCGGCGGTCAGCGCCTTGTCGCGCGTCGCCGGCGTCATGAAGGTGTCGGGCTTGGCCGCCTCCCGCGCCACGAAGTCGCCCGCCAGCAGGGTGGGGACGAGATAGGCGCCGGACGATTTGAACAGCTTGGCGGATTCGGCGTCGGCATAGGTGCCATGCTCGATGGAATCGCCACCCGCCCGCAGGAAGGAGTTGATGCCGTCCGCGCCATGCGCATGCGCCGTCACCCGTCGGCCCATGGAGTGCGCGGCCTGAACGATCGCCTTCAGCTCCTCGTCCGTGAACTGCTGGCCCAGACCCGCCGCCGTCTGCGAGAGCACGCCGCCGGTCGCGGTGATCTTGATGATATCGGCCCCGTCGCGCACCCTTTCCCGCACCGCGCGGGCGCAGTCATCGGCGCCCGAGCACACGCCGGGCGAGCGCAGCACGTTCGCCATTGCGCGCGGCATGCCGTTGGCGTCGCCATGGCCGCCATGCACGCTGACCCCGCCAGCCGAGGCGATGATGCGCGGTCCCGGAACGACGCCGCGTGCAATCCCTCTGCGCAGCGCCAGGATCGACTCGGGCGGCGCGCCCAGATCCGCCACGGTCGTAAAGCCGGCGCGCAGGGTCTTCACCGCAAAGCCCGCCGCGTCGATTGCGGCGTCCGATTGGGTTTTCAGGAATGTGTTGAGCCGGTCGTCGGCGTTGAGCTCGCTGGTCAGGTGAACGTGGCTGTCGATCAGCCCGGGCAGCACAAATGCCGACTTCAGGTCGATCACCTCGGCGCCGCCCGGATCGGCATAGCCCGGCGTGATGCTGACGATGCGGCCGCCGCGCACCAGCACGGTCTGCTGGGTCAGCACCCGGCCGCTCGCCGGATCGGCAAGCACTCGCCCGGCGTGGATGTAGATCTCGGGCGCTGATCCCGGCGCCGGAACCGGCGGGGTCGCCGGGCCCTGTTGCGGCGCGGGCTCGGCTTCGGCGACGGGGGCGGAGGGCGTCGAACAGCTCAGGGCCGCCAGCATCGCAGAGGCGAGAAGTACGTTCCGTAAGATGCGCATGATCAGCCCCTCCCGAAGGCAGGGTTACAGATAGACCGGATCGTCCGTGAGCTGAAGCAGGTCTGGACGCGGGCGGTTTGGCGCTACCGGCCGGGTCAATCCGGTGAGGCTGGAGCCGTACCTAGGCAGCTTCCGCTACTGAAGCGGCGCGATCGGCCTCGGTTTCGCTCCACCAGTCGCCAAGGGCGTCAATCAGGGGGACCAGCCTGCGGCCTGACGGGGTCAGATCATAGTCGACCCGTCGGGGATAGCCGGGAAAATCCGTCCGGCGGACCAGCCCAGCGTCCTCGAGCTTGCGCAGTTCCAGGGACAGGATGCGGTGGGACACGGTCGGGTTATCGCGCTTCAGGTCGCTGAACCGCTTTGTCCCGTCCGAGAGGTAGTACAGCATCAGCGTCGGCCAGCGGCCGCTGAGCACCCGCATCGCGGCCTCGATGGGGCAGCTCGAAACGACGTCTTTCATTGCCCACGTTCCGTCCGGTTACAAAAAGGTGCGTGATTTACTTGATGCGGCCGAACCCTAGTTTCCAGTTTCGCTGCGCGGCGTGATCCTCGAAATCACGGAAAAGAATATGGAACCGATCCTTGTTTACGGCTTCCCGTCGGGTACATCGATGGGACTGGTCGCCGCCTTCGAATGGTTGGGGCAGCCCTATCGTTTATGTCGTGTCGACATGCTGGGCGAGATGCGCGACCCAGCCTACGCCCGCCTCAATGCCAGGCACGAGACACCCGTACTTGTCACGGCCGACGGCCGCCCGCTGTCTGAAACCATGGCGATTGCAGCCTGGCTGGAGGCGCGGGACATTGACCGCCGCATCAGCTTTGAGGCGCTCTCGCCCGAAGCAGACCGCATGCATCAGCTGATGGCCTTCCTCAACACCGGTTTCACCGGCGCCTTCACCCCGCTATGGGTGGCTATGGAGCTTGAGACGCCGGATCCGGGCTACCAGGCGGCTCTGGTACGCTTTGGCCGCGAAGGCGTGATACAGCGGCACGACAAGCTGGAAGGCATGGTCGGAGACGGTCCGTACCTCGTAGGTGACCGGCCTACGCTTGCGGACGCTCTTTTGGCTGGCGTTGCGCGCTGGCTGGAGTATCACCAGATCGCCGATATCACCCGCTGGCCGAAACTCGCGGCCATTCGGCGACGGCTGGAGAGGGATCCAGCGGTGCGGTTCGCCATCGCGCTTGAGGACGGTGAGACCCCGGTCGGCTCCGGCGCCCTGCAGGGGCATATGGCGCTGACGGAAGTGATCGACCGCTTCGGGCGTTAGGGGGCAGAATACGAGCCGGCTTTCGCCGCTATTCGGCGGCGACAGCCGACTTGCCTTCCAGTCCCAGCCGGCCCTTGGCGGTTCGGGTCGAGCCCTTCGCCACGGCGGGCGTACCAGCATTCCCCAGCCCGTGTCGGGGCATGTTCACATAGAGGCACTCGTACTGTCCGGCCTTCACCAGATAGGTCTCGTGCCAGGTGCCCACGTCGCCGTTCAGCCCCACGGCCTTGTTGAGGGCCAGCCAGGCGGGCAGGTGAGTCGCGGTCTTGTTGGTGGCGTAGGCGTGCAGGTGCTCGAACGACTTCCAGTACTGCACCACCATCAGGTTCGGGAAACCGACGTGATTCCGGTAGTGCAGCAGGCCGAACTCCGGATTCTTCGCCAGTTCCTGGTTCATCCGGGGCATGGCGATGAACACCGGCAGCCACTTCCACACCTTCCACCACTTGTTGATGCGCATGCCGGTCAGGAAGACGACGAAGTCGCCCTCCATTTCGGCGGTCATGTAGTTGTTGATGGTTGGCGGCATGCGAGTCCCCTGCGCATCGGCGACTCCGCTTCTAAGCCGCAACCTGCGGGAATCGGAAGGGGTAGCTCGAAACAGCGAGTCGCCGGCCGGGAATGGGGGCGCGTACGGGCCTGCACGGCCCGGACCCACAACATGTTGGGGTGATCCACAGGCCGACGGTTGCAGGACGCCGCGGCGCGCCGCCGCAGCCGACGTTTCTCACAACGAAAATGTGGCCGGGGATATGTCCGGAAGCCTCCGGATAAGCCGTCCGCCGCCCCTTGGATTCAAGGGATTTCGGAGGCATCTGAGTCGAATGGTTAACGGAATTTGAAAGCCGTTAACCTGTGCGCGGTGGAGAACGGAAATATATTCGTCACGAAGCCGTTGACCACTCAGTAACCGTGTGGCCACACTATATCTAGCGTCGAGGGCTGCGGCGCCACACCACTAGTTGGGGCCTCGTGCAGCCCCTCGTCGCCGGCTTTCAGCCGTCGTCAAGGGCCTTTTTGACTGGAGAGAGTGGGTAAATGTCCGCTGATGCCGTCGTAACCGCTGAAAAAACGTCCCGGGAAAAGGGAGCGAAACAGCGTGGGCGCCCCACGGCGCAAACCCAGCTGCGGGTCGTCGACGGGGTGCGCGTCGATCATGACCGCGACGCCCTGCTGACCGACTTCGGCAAGAAGACGCTGGAAGACCGCTATCTGCTCCCGGACGAGTCGTTCCAGGGCATGTTTGCCCGCGTCGCCACGGCCTACGCCGACGACACCGAGCACGCCCAGCGGATCTACGACTACATCTCCAAACTCTGGTTCATGCCGGCCACGCCCGTCCTGTCGAACGGCGGCGCCGATCGCGGCCTGCCCATCTCCTGCTTCCTGAACACCGTCTCGGACTCGCTCGACGGCATCGTTGAGACCTGGAACGAGAACGTCTGGCTGGCCTCCAACGGCGGCGGCATCGGCACCTACTGGGGCCATGTCCGCTCCATCGGCGAGAAGGTCGGCCAGAACGGGCAGACCTCCGGCATCATTCCCTTCATCCGCGTGATGGACAGCCTCACGCTGGCGATCAGCCAGG
>CAYOWK010000033.1:0-16428 GCA_964407665.1 uncultured Rhizobium sp.
GCTCTTCAAGGACGTGCTCGACACCGACGAGCTCGGCTACCTGAAGACGGTCCCGGGCTCGACTGTCACCAACATCCCCGGCGTGTTCGCCGCCGGCGACGTGACCGACGACATCTTCCGCCAGGCCGTGACGGCCGCCGGCTTCGGCTGCATGGCTGCGCTTGAAGCCGAGAAGTATCTCGAAGGCCTGCCGGCAAGCGCACCGGCTCCTGCCGCCTACTGAGGCCTGAATGGAAAGCCGCACTGTCCGGTTGTTGCTGATGCTGGCGGCGAGCACTGCGGCGATGCTCGTGTTTGTTGCGGCTTTCTGGTTCGCATTGGTGGTGGAAGCTTGCGAAAACAACGTGGGCGAACGCGTCCTCTCGCCTGATGGAAAGCG
This sequence comes from uncultured Rhizobium sp., assembly GCA_964407665.1. Classification (GTDB taxonomy): domain Bacteria; phylum Pseudomonadota; class Alphaproteobacteria; order Caulobacterales; family Hyphomonadaceae; genus CAYOWK01. The sequence continues at coordinate 380 of CAYOWK010000033.1, forward strand.
GGTCGCAGTCGTCTACCAGCGAGGTTGTGGCGCCACGACCGGGTTCTCTACGCAGATATCAATTATTGGCTCGCGCGACACACCTCGATCAGGAGGCAACACGTTCATCGCTGATGATCGCAACGGGGTCAGCCCTCGCGGAAGTTGGGGTGGCCCGATGGTCAGGGTCTGGTGGACTTCGTCAGACGTGCTGACTGTCGCGCATCATCCCGGCATTCGGGTGTTCGACCAGCGCGACCGTGTGCGTCAGGTGTCCGTGCATTACACCGAACTCGATCCAGCAAACTCTCTCGGCGCGCTTCCATGATCATCCGCCCGTTCGAACCCGCCGACTGGCCGTCCATGTGGCCCGTGATCCGCAGCGTTGCCGAAGCGGGCGACACCTACGCCTACCCGCCGGACCTCGCCGAGGAGGACGCCCGCCGGCAGTGGATCGACGAGCCCACCTACACCGCCGTCGCCCTGGACGATGACGGGACGCTGCTGGGCTTCGGCAAGGTCATGCCGGTCCGTCCCGGCCCCGGCGCCCACGTCGCCAACGGCAGCTACATGGTCGCAAGCGAGCGGCGCGGATCGGGCATTGGCCGGAAGCTGGTCGAGCACACGCTCGACAAGGCGCGTGACGCCGGCTTCCGCGCCATCCAGTTCAACGCAGTGGTGTCGACCAACACCGGTGCGGTGAAACTCTATCAGGATCTCGGCTTCGCGATCATCGGCACGTCGCCGGACGCGTTCCGGCTGCCCAGCGGCGGCTATGCCGGCCTGCATATCATGCACCGGTTTCTCTGATCTCCTTGTGGCGGGCGCGCGCCATGGAGGCCGGTGTGATTTATCCCGAGAACGAGCGGATGACCGCCGTCAGCGGAGCGTCCACAGCCCCAACCAGAGCCTCATCCCGCCCCGCATAGTCGATGCGCTGCAGGATATGGCGCATGACATTCAGGCGGGCGCGCTTCTTGTCGTCTGACTTGATCACCACCCAGGGCGTGCGTGGCGTCGACGTACGCATGAAGGTGTCGCGCTCGGCGCGCGAATAGTCGTCGAAACGCTCGATGGACGCCAGATCGATCGGCGACAGTTTCCATTGCTTCAGCGGGTCCTGAGCGCGGCGTTCGAACCGGCGGCGCTGTTCCTCCCGGCTGACCGACAGCCAGATCTTGACGAGGATGGTGCCGGAATCGGCCAGGTTCCTCTCGATCTCGACGGCCTGCGGCAGAAAGGCTTCCACATCCTGTTCGGTGCAGAACCCCATGACCCGTTCAACGCCGGCCCGCGAGTACCAGGACCGGTCGAAGAAGACGATCTCGCCGGCGGTTGGCAGATGCTCGATATAGCGCTGGAAGTACCACTGACCGCGCTCGACCTCGGACGGTTTGTCCAGCGCCACCACCCGCGCGGCTCTTGGATTGAGATGCTCCATGAGACGCTTGATCGTGCCGCCCTTGCCCGCGGCGTCCCGGCCTTCGAAAAACACGACCACGCGCGCCCCGGTGTGCCGGATCCACGACTGCATCTTCAGCAGCTCGACCTGAAGCGCCCGTTTCTGCTGCTCGTACTCGGCGCGGGGTATCCGCTCGATGTCCGGATAGCCCGAATCCAGCCACTCGCGGAGCAGGCGGTTTTCGATTGCGCGGCCGAGCGTCGACTCGGGCGCCCACGACTGGCTGTCCTTCTGATGTGACCGCTCGATCCAGGACAGAAATTGCCGATTGAGGGTTGCGGCTCCCTGGGTCATGGCAGGTTCCTGATCGTCTCTTGTCCGCTCCGGCGCGCCAGGCCGGCGGATGCTCGTCCGTGTGACAGTAACGTGACATTTGTGTGACGACACAAGGTTAATGACCCTTGAAGGCGTCTCCGGCCTCAGCCAAACGCTCCCTTCGGGTACACTTTGCAGGAAACTTTCTCGATCGCCGGAAGCCCGCTCTAACCCGGTTGGCCCAGTCTCGGCGGATGGATGCGATCAACACTTCCTATGCAGGCATGACGGGCGCGATCCGCCGCTTCGACCGCGCGGCGAGCGATATCGCCCAGTCCGCCTCGGGCGCATCGTCCGTCCCTCTGGAAGAGGCGGTCATCGAGACGATCCAGGCGCGGACAGACTTTGAGGCCAATGCCGCCGTCATGCGCACGGCGAACGCCATGCTGGGCTCTCTCCTCGACATCAAGGTCTGAGCCACCGCGACTGATCCAGCCCGCTTGAGAGCGGCTACGGCTTCCCATACCCTCGACGCGGTCATGGGGAGGATGCGGCGATGAAGGCTGTGCTGGGCGGACTGGTCGCCGCGATCGCATTCGCCGCGCTTCCCGCCCGCGCGGACTGCCCACCCGATGCCGTCCAGACCGCCTTTACCGCGATGCAGTCGGCCCCGAAAACCGCAACCGCAGACGTCGCCGCGCTCGGCGACCGGCTGGACCGGCTGGCTGCGGACTGCCCGGCCAACCCTTACGTGCTCAAGGCGGCCGCGACCGGCTGGGCGGCTCTGGCGGGCCAGGACCCGAACGTCGCAATCGACCGCTTTGTACGCTCCCGCCAGCTGTTCCGGCAGATGTGGGCCAACCTGAAGTCCGGCGGCGCCGTGACCGTCACGGATGCGTCTGGCGGGTCGAAACTCTTCGGCTTTGACGATCTCTATGAAATCGAGAGCAGGGTTCGCGATCTCCTGTTCACGGCGGAGCAGAAAGCCGGACGACTGGCGCCGGAAGACATGCCGCCGGGTCAGGGAGAGCCGCTGCGGGCCTGCTCACAACATGAAACGGGCGACGCGCAGCGCGCCTATTTCTGGGTCCTGAACAAGGGCGACCACGCTGGCGCCTTCAACGTGCTGGATCGCACGGTGGCAGCCTGCGAATCCGACTTCGCCAAAGGCTCGCATTTGGGGGCGCTCGGCCAGCGCGCATCGGCGCTGACGGCGTCGGCACAGCGCAGCCTCAAGGCGCCGTCTGCGCTCGAAAAGCTGAAGCGCGCACGCGTCGACGGCGACCGGTTCCACGCCCTCAACAAGGGCTGGGACAAGGTCGTATGGACACGCGAAGCGTCCGCCCGGCTCGACGACCTCATCCTGCAGGTCCTGGTCGAGCGCGGTGAGGCGCCGCCCCGCACGGACTGGTTCACGTCCGACTATGTATCGACCCCAACCATGGAAAAGCTGGTCGCGCTGGCCATTGATGCGGCGTGGGCGGCGAATGTGAAGGCGGGCGGCATGACGCTCGGCCACAAGACCTATCGCGATGAACTCACCAGCCTGTGGTCGCAAAGCCTGAAAGCCAGCGACATGCCTGCCGCGCGCACCATGATCTACACCGCCGCGAAAGCGCAGGCCGAGGGCCGCACGCGTGCACCGGAAAATGCGAGCCTGCCCGCGCCTCCGCAGTACCTCTACAGCTGGATGGACCCCGCAAAGACGCCGCCGGCTCCTTAACGAGCAAAGACACTCGCGCGTCCGGACCGAGCGTTTGGGGTGTAGGACTCAAGACCCTTGTCTCCCACACCTTGGGCGTCACTCTTGGAAACGCACACGCCAGTGTCCGGCCTTCCCGCGCACGCGGGAATCCGACCTTAGAAATCTGACTCCAAGAAGGATTTCTGACGTCTGGTTCCTCGCGGCCCCGAGAAACGCGGCCTTTCGCGGCGCTTCCCGAGAAGAAATTCCATTCCTTTGATCCGACCGGGCATCCGGATCCCGTAATCTCTCCGTGCGCCTGTCATGGGAGGGTTTCGGGAGGCCTCCGAGATCCGGAACGACAGGCGCCGGTCGGCGTGGGTGAGGAGTGGTGAGCGTAGCGAACGAAACGCGATGAGCGTTTCGAACGACGAACGCCCGAAGCGGAAGCGAAGGGCGGGAGGGCGCCCGCCACGCCTCATGAAAATCTGGCTCCGGGTATGGAACCGGAGCGTCCAGTGGGATCGGAAGCCCCCTGCACGAGCGGTCCGGGATGTGGGAGTGGATCTAAACACCGGGCGTGTCGCTCCGGCCTTCGCTTCGGCAAGGCGGGAGGACGGGACCACGGTCAAATCCTATCCTCACACCGGTCAGCAACCGATCTGCGGGGCGCGTGGGAACACGCACCGGCCAGCGCAAGCTGGCAATTGTCTACCAATGGCGCGTTTCCACGCGCCCCGGCCTCCCTATGCCTGAAACGGCAAAAGAGAGGCGAGACAACAGCACACCGGACGGCGCGAGCGCCGGTCCCGACGAGAACCTGCGCCAGCCGGGTGATACAGTTGGCAAAGCGCGATAGACTCGAGTTCAGACAGGGCAATCCATCGATGACGACCAAGGTGCACGAAGCAGACACAGCGCGGAGCTGGCTTCAGCATCCACCACGCCCGGCAATCGAAGTCGTCGCGGACCTGCTGTCCGGCTCTGTCCAGCCCGGACAACTCGGCGATCCCGACGTCCTGCCCGGCCAGCCGCTACGAGCAGGCGGCTACGGCGAAGACCGCTCCAACTACACCTCAGCCCTGTTCGCACCGGGCGACGATGAACCGCGTACCGTCCACCTCGGCATCGACGTCTTTGCGCCAGCAGGCGCCGCCGTGTTCGCGCCACTGGATGCTCGCGTCCACTCCTTCGCCGACAATGCCAGACCCGAAGACTACGGTCCGACCCTCATCCTGCGCCACGAGCCCGAACCCGGTGTCGTCTTCCACACCCTCTACGGCCACCTCAGTCGTGACAGCCTCACCGGCCTCGCTGAAGGCGCAACCATCAGAGCCGGTCAACGCATCGGCGCCCTGGGGACGCGCGAGGTAAACGGCGGCTGGGCTCCCCACCTGCATTTCCAGATCATCCTCGACATGGGCGATCTGAAGGGCGACTTCCCCGGCGTCTGCCGGCGCAGCGAGCGCGAACGCTGGCTCGCCCTCTGTCCGGACCCCGCTCCGCTTCTTGGCCTGCACTCACCTGCGCCAATTCAGCTTCCGTAGCGTGACGGTTGGCGAGTTGCCGCCACCGTGCTCCCATGCCGCCAACGACAATCACCGGGCGAAACATGCCGAACTTTCTGTCTCCGACACTGGTGGCGATCCCCTTTTTCCTCGTCACCTTCATTCTCGAATGGTGGGCGGTGAAGAGGGGCGTTGCGCGCGGCCGCTACGAGACGAAGGACGCCCTCGCCTCCATCTCGATGGGGCTTGGCAATGTTGGGGTCGATCTCATCGTCGGCGCGCTCGGCTTCACCGGCCTGATGTTCGCGTGGGAATGGCGGCTCTACGAACTGCCCGTGACGTGGTGGAGCATCGTGGCCGCCTTTGTGGCGTACGACTTTGTCTATTACTGGAAGCACCGCTTCATGCACCGGGTGCGCTGGTTCTGGATGGAGCACGTCACCCACCATTCCTCGACGCACTACAACCTGACGACCGCGCTGCGGCAGCCCTGGTTCGGCCCGTTCACCGGCCTGTTTCTCGTCAGCGTTCCGCTGGTGATCCTGGGCTTCCATCCCGCCGTGCTGGCGTTCGCGGGCGGCCTCAACCTCGTCTACCAGTACTGGATCCACACCGAGGCCATCGGGCGCATGCCCGGCTGGTTCGAAGCCGTGATGAACACCCCGAGCCATCACCGCGTCCACCACGGAACCAATCCGCGCTATCTCGACGCCAACTACGCAGGCGTCTTCATCGTCTGGGACAGGATGTTCGGCAGCTTCGTGGCGGAGAGCGACGATGAGCCCGTCGTCTACGGCATCGTGAAGCCGCTCGAGAGCTACAACCCGCTGGTCATCGCCTATCACGAATTCGCCGGACTGGTCCGGGACTGCGCACGCGATGGCCTGCGCCCCTGGCGCTGGATCGCCCGCGCAATCAACCCGCCCGGCTGGTCGCCAGATGGCGCACACACGCGAACAGAAGAGATCAAGCGCGACTGGATGGCCGCCAACCCCGACAAGGCGCACCTGCCCGGCCTGCCTCGCGACCGCCCGTCAAAGCCCGCTTCAGCCGGAGTATCTGCAGATGCCTGACCCCGTGCATGCTGATCCGGTGCGCGCAGCCTTCGACCTGCAGCACAGGCGCTCGCGCGACGAACCGGCTCCGCCTGCGAAAGTCCGGATCGAGCGGCTGGATCGCCTGCGCGCGATGGTGTCGGACAACGCCGACCGGATCGTCACCGCCGTTTCGGCGGACTTCGGCGTGCGCTCGCCGGATGAAACGCGGTTGCTGGAAATCATGCCGGTCATGACCGGCATCCGCCACGCCCGCCACAACCTCAAACGCTGGATGCGCGACCAGCCCCGCGACGTATCGATCACCTTCTGGCCGGGCCGGGCGTGGCTCCGCTTCGAGCCCCTTGGCGTCATCGGGATCATCTCTCCCTGGAACTACCCGCTGATGCTCTCGGCCGGCCCGATGATCGACGCACTGGCGGCAGGCAACCGCGTGATGCTGAAGCCCTCCGAGCTCACACCCGCCTTCTCGGCGCTGCTGGCCGAAATGATCGGCAGGACGTTCGATCCGGCAGAAGCCACCGTCGTTACGGGCGGCGTCGAGGCAGCGCAGGCCTTCGCCCGCCTTCCCTTCGACCACCTCGTCTTCACCGGCTCCACTGCAGTCGGTCGCAAGGTCGCTGAGGCGGCGGCCCCCAACCTCACGCCCCTCACGCTGGAACTGGGCGGCAAGTCCCCAACCATCGTCGCCCCGGACTACGACATCGAAGCCGCCGCTCGCAGCATCAGCTTCGGCAAGTTCCTCAACGCCGGCCAGACCTGCATCGCTCCGGACTATGTGCTCGCGCCCGCCGCCTCAGTCGACCGCCTCGCAGAAGCCGTGCTGGAGCGCGCCCGGCGAAGCTATCCAACGATAACAGGCAATGACGACTACTCCGCCCTCGTCTCCGACCGTCACCACACCCGTCTCATCAACGCGATCGACGAAGCGCGCCAGAGCGGGGCCAGGGTTCTCCAGCTGGAGGCCGCCGGCGCCTCCAACCAGCGCAAGATCCCGCCCACCCTCGTGATCAACCCGCCCGAGACCTCGCTCCTGATGACAGAGGAGATCTTCGGGCCGGTGCTGCCCATCGTCGGCTACCGTGACCTCGACGAGGCGCTGGCCCGCATCCGGAGGGGCGAACGCCCCCTCGCCCTCTACGCGTTTACGAAGGATGGCCGCACGCGCCGCAAGATCCTCACCGGCGCGACCTCGGGAGGCGTCACGCTGAACGGGACGCTTATGCACATTGCGCAGGACGAGCTGCCGTTTGGCGGGGTGGGCGCCAGCGGCCAGGGGGCCTACCACGGCGTCTGGGGCTTCCGCCGCTTCAGCCACATGCGCGGCGTCTACGACCCTGGCCCCTTCAACGCGCTGGAGCACATCGGTCCGCCTTGGGGCGGCATGGCGCGCCGGGTGGGCGCCATGCTGTCCGGGAGGCGCTAGGTCTTGACGATCCACTTTGCCTTGGGCTTGCCCGCAGCCGGGCGAGAGGGACGGCTGTCGCCGCCGGCGGGCTTCGGTTTCTTCTTCCAGTCCGGCTTGCCGCCGGGCTTGGCCGCAGAAGCGGCTGCCGGTTTGCCCTTGGTCTTCCAGTCAGGCTTGCCGCCGGGCTTGGGCGGACCTTTCTTCCAGTCGGGCTTGCCGCCCGAGCGCTCGGGGCGGGCATCCGTGCGAGCCGCGGGGCGGACATCGGGGCGGGGCTCCGGCGCCACGTCGACCTGCAGGGCGCCCTGCGCGGGCGCACGCGGCTTGTAGTCGGGCTTCCCGTCCGTACGGGGGCCCTTCTTCCAGTCGGGCTTCTTGCCGTCCTTCGCGTAGGGCTTGCGTTCGAAGTCCTCGCGCGGTTTGCGGGCGGGGCGTTCGGCGAAGGCGGGGGCGGCCTCCACGGTTTCGGCGGCGGGCGCTATGGGCGACCAGGTCGACTTCGGCGCGGCTCGCGGCGCACGCGGTGCAGGGCGCGGGGCAGGAGGCGCTTCAGGCACAACGTCGGTCATGGCGGGGCGGCCGGACATGCGGGTGACGCGTACGCCCTTCTCGAGCATGCCTTCAGGCCCGACCGCCTCGAAGAAGGCGTCAGCGACCTGGGGGTCGATCTCGACGTGGGTCTCGTTTTCCTCGATCCGGATCGAGCCGAGGTTCGGCTTGGAGATGTTGCCGGCGTTGCAGAGGATGGGGATCAGCCAGCGCGGCTCGGCAGCCTTGGAGCGGCCGACCGACAGTGAGGCCCAGACCCCGCCCTGGAAGTTGTCGCGCATCGGCTTCTGCGGCCGTTTGGGCGCACCTTCGGTGTAGCGGTCCTCGCGCGGGGCGCGCTCGCGGCGGTCGAAGCGCTCGCGGGCGGGCGGCTCGATGGCGTCCGCTGAGATGTCTTCCGGAGCTGACTTGCCCTTCTGGTAGAGGCGCAGGAAGGCGGCAGCGATCTGATCGGGGTCGTGCCGGGAGAGGAGGCCGCGGATGACGCCCTGCTCGGCTTCCTGGATGGGGTCGGTCAGGATGGGATCGGACAGCAGGCGCTGTTCATCGCGGCGGGTGACCTCGTCAGCGGTCGGCGGACCGGCCCACTCGGCGGTGATCTTGGCGTCGCGCAGCAGGCGCTCGACGTGCCGGCGGGCCTTGTGCGGCACGATCAGGACGCTGACGCCCTTGCGGCCCGCGCGGCCGGTGCGGCCCGAACGGTGGAGCAGCGCCTCGGTGTTGCGCGGCAGATCGGCGTGGATGACGAGCTCGAGATCGGGAAGGTCGATGCCGCGCGCGGCGACATCGGTGGCGACGCAGACCTGGGCGCGCTTGTCGCGCAGCGCCTGCAGGGCGTGGTTGCGCTGGGCCTGGCTCAGGTCGCCGGAGAGCGCCACAACGGAGACGCCGCGATTGGTGAAGCGGGCCGTCAGGCGGGTGACTTCGGCGCGCGTTCCGCAGAAGACCAGCGCGTTCGGCGCATCGTAGAGACGCAGCACGTTGTAGATCGCGTTCTCGGCTTCGTGGCTGGCGGTCACAAGCGCGCGGTACTCGATGTCGCCGTGCTGGCGCGCTTCGCCCACCGTGTTCACGCGCAGCGCATCGTTCATGTAGGTGCGGGCCAGACCCTCGATGCCGCGCGGCATGGTGGCCGAAAACATCAGGGAGCGGCGCTCGGGCGGGGACGCCTTGAGGATCTCCTCGAGCTCCTCGCGGAAGCCCATGTTGAGCATCTCGTCGGCTTCGTCGAGAACGACGACTTCCAGCTGGGACAGGTCGAGGGCGCCGCGCGTGAGGTGGTCGACCAGACGGCCCGGCGTGCCGACGACGATATGGGCGCCGCGCTCAAGCGCCCGGCGTTCGTCGCGGGCGTCCATGCCGCCGACGCAGGAAATGATGCGGCCGCCTGCGGATGCGTAAAGCCATTCGAGTTCCCGCATCACCTGCATGGCAAGCTCGCGGGTCGGCGCGATCACCAGCGCCTTCGGGGCGTGCGACCAGATCAGCTTCTCCCGGTCTCCCAGGAGCTCGGCGGCCATCGCGAGGCCGAAGGCGACGGTCTTGCCCGATCCGGTCTGGGCCGAAACGATGAGGTCACGCCCCGCATAGTCGGGCGACAGGACGGCGTCCTGGACCGGGGTGAGGAATTCATAGCCGCGCTGGGTCAGCGCCTGCGCCAGCGCGGGATGTGCGGAATCGATCATGGGAATTAACTCTCTCGGCCTGGCTCACGGTCCCGGCCGGGGCGTACAAAGCTGGCGTGCCATAGTCGATCTGTGGACAAAATGCGACCTCCAATCCGGTTTTAACCTGCGAAACGAGGCCGCAGACCCGACACAGGGTGGAAAAACTCGCCCAGCGGCGGACATGCCCTTGCGTCCGGACCGGCCTCAAGCCGTCCGTGATGCTGTAGCTCCCCTCCTGTCTGCCCGGTCTGGGCAAAGGGAGGCCGGGGCGCGTGGAAACGCGCCTACTGTATAAGTCTGCCAGTTTTTCGACTGGCCGGTTGCGTGTTCCCACGCGCCCCGCAGGTCGTTTGTCAGCCCGGTACGAGGCGGGGGACTTTGAGCCCGGGTCGCCCCTGACTCTCGTCAGGAGGAAAGACCCCCGGGGGTTTGGTCCCGTCCCGTATTCCCGAGCCAAGCGCGCTGGATGGTCCGTCCATCCAGGGTTCTCCGGTTTCTCGTGCCCGGAGTCAGTCACGCCGACCGGCGCCTGTCGTCCTTTGGATCCGGAGCTCCTCGAACCCTCCCATGACAGGCGCTGGGGGAGACTGGCGCAGGTGGATACCCGGTCGGATCGAACGGGTGCATTTGCTTTACTGGAAACGGCCCGCAGGGCCGTGGTCCTCGCGCATGCGAGGATCCAGGCTTTGGAAATTGTGTGCGAGGTCAGGTTGTTAAGTCTGGATTCCGGCATGCGCGGGAAACACGGACAGCAAGCTGTCCGTTTCCAGGAGTGGCGTCGTGGGTGTGGGAGATAAGCGTATTGTATCCCACACCTGAGGGGCCTTCCGGTCACCCAGAGCCACAATCACCCCGCCAGCTGGGCTCGGAGCATCCAGGCTGTTTTCTCGCCGATCGCAACCCGCTGGGTCATCAGGTCGGCTGTGGCCTGGTCGCCGGCTTCCTCGGCCGACTTCAGGGCCTTGCGGGCGGCGCGAACGACGGCCTCGTTGCCCTCGACCAGATTGGCGATCATGGCTTCGGCGTTCGGGACGCCCTTGTCCGCCTTGAGCGTCGATTTTGCCCCGAGATCCGGGAACGACGGCGCGTAGGCGCCCAGTGAACGGATGCGTTCAGCGATGAGGTCCAGCGACATCCAGAGTTCGTTGTACTGGGTCTCGAACATCAGGTGGAGAGAGTTGAACCGCGGCCCCTCGACATTCCAGTGATAGGCGTGGGTGCGGCCATAGAGTCCATAGGTGTCAGCGAGCACCTGCTCCAGCGCCGTCACGACGGCTTTGCGGTCTTTCGCAGAAATTCCGATATCCATCTCGCCCACTCCAGTTTTTAGAACAATTCTAAAGTATGGCCGCTCTACGTCACGCGCAACCCGGTGACGACGCGCAAAGCCTTATTTGTTGTCGCGCCTCTCGCGGACCCAGTCCACCAGCACGGAGACTGTTTCGGGGCTGGACTCGTGGGGCAGGTGTCCGACGTCTTTCAGCACTTCCAGCCGCACGGTCGGCAGGTTTGCGGCCAGCCCGCGGGCATGGATGTCCGTGTAGACCACCGTATCGCCGTCGCCGGCCAGGATGGCGACAGGCATGGTGATCTGCGGATAGCGGTCCTGCTGGGCCCTGATCTCCCGCTTCGACGGCAGGAGGTCGAGGCCGTTGGCGCGCAAGGCCCGTGGATCGCCCGCCCGCTCGACCGACGCAGCCTCGAAGTATCCCTCCGGGACGGGGGCGGGCGCAAAGGCGCTTGTCATGCCCGAGCGCACGGCGGCGTCCGCAAACGGCCGCGACAGGACGTAATTGAACAGCGGCCCCGTCACCGGATTGCCGGACCAGTGCAGGTGCCAGCTGAGCCCGCCAGGCCATTCATAGGCGACGGGCGCGATCAGCACGAGGCCGCTGACCAGTTCTGGATAGTCGAGCGCCAGTCTCAGGGCGACAGCCCCGCCCCAGGAGTGGGCCAGCACAATGGGACGGTCGAGCCCCTGAGCGCGGATGACGTCCGCCGCGACAGCGGCCTGCACGGCCAGCGTCTCGGAGCCGGGAGGACGGTCAGGGGTGAAGCCAAGGCCCGGGCGGTCGTAGGCGGTCAGGCGATAGCGATCCTGCAAGGTCGGGATAACCGACGGCTTGAACACATCCATGTCGGAAGACGCGCCGTGGATCATCAGAACGGGCTGGCCCTGCCCCCAGCTGGCGACGTGCACGTTGAAGTCCCTGGCCACGCTGTCGGCCTCCACCATGATCATGCCAGGCACAGGCTCTGCGCCTGACGCACAGGCCCCAAGGCCCGATATCGCCCCCACCGAGAGCCCGAGCATCAGTTGTTTCATGGAAATCGGACCGCGCAAGCCAGTTGAGATGGCAATACGCGCGACCGCCGTGGGGGTTCAGGCGGCGGACAGCAGGCTCTCGAACATTTTTACGCCGTCCGAGCCGCCCTCGTGACCGCCGATAGCGCGCTCCGGGTGGGGCATGAGGCCGAGAACGCGGCCATTTTCAGACAGGATGCCAGCGATATCGCGGGCCGAGCCATTCGGGTTGCCGACATAGCGGAACGCCACCCGGCCCTCGCCCTCGAGACGATCGAGCGTTGCGTCGTCCGCGTAGAAATTGCCGTCATGATGGGCGACCGGGAACGACACTTCGCGGGTCGAGCCATAGGCCGACGTGAAGGCGGAGTTGGCGCTGGCGATCGCCAGGGGCTGCGGACGGCAGACGAAGTTGAGCGAGGCGTTGCGCAGCAGCGCGCCCGGCAGGAGCCGCAGCTCTGTTGCGACCTGAAAGCCGTTGCAGATGGCCAGAACATAGCCGCCGCGGTCCGCGTGGGCCTTCACGGCGTCGCCGACCGGCGACACCGCCGCCATGGCGCCAGAACGCAGATAGTCGCCGTATGAGAAGCCGCCCGGCAGGACGATCAGGTCTGTCCCGGCGGGGATCTCGCCGTCCTTGTGCCACACCATGGCAGGCTCTTCGCCGGTGAGCTGGCGCAAGGCTGTCTGCGCGTCGCGATCGCAGTTGGAGCCGGGGAAGACGATGACAGCAGATTTCATGATGGCCTCTTGCGCGGCGCCTTTAGCAGAAACATCGGCGAGTCGCGAGTGCGGTTCAGAACTTCATGAACACGAAAGCCGCCCCCACAGCGATGAGGCAGAAGCCGACAGCATGGTTCCAGCCGAGCCTCTCGCCCAGGAAGAAGACCGAGAACAGCGCGAAGACGACGAGCGTGATGACCTCCTGCATCGTCTTCAGCTGGGCTGCCGAATAGGCCTGGTGGCCGATCCGGTTGGCCGGCACGGCGAGGCAGTATTCGAAGAGCGCGATGCCCCAGCTGGCGAGGATGACGATCAGCAGGGGCGTCGTCTTGAACTTGAGGTGGCCGTACCACGCGAACGTCATGAACACGTTCGAGGCGATCAACAGCAGGGGCGGAGCCCAGAAGGCGGGATTCGAGAAGAACATTGGCGGGTCCCCTGGACAAGACGGTCTTCGGGTTTCTGCAGCGCATGGATCAGCGGGTCCAGCCGTGACGTTCGGGCGCTGTCCGCAGGCTTGCATTCCAGCCCAATGCCCACATCTTCTGCCCGTCTATTCGAGGAGCCTCGCCATGCGCAAACCGATGATTGCACTCGCCCTCCTGCTTGCCCCGCTTGCGGCGGCGGCCTGCAACACGGTGGAGGGCTTCGGCAGGGACATGTCGGAGGTCGGCGACGCCATCGAGGAAGCCGCCGAGAAGTCGAAGTAGGCGAGCGGACGTCCGGCTGCCGTCAGGCGATCTCGATCGCGTACCGCTCGACGACGGTGTTCGCGAGCAGCTTCTCGCACATCTCCTTCACGCGCGCTTCGGCATCCGCTTTTGACAGCGTGTCGTCGAGTTCGAGTTCAATGGTGCGGCCGACGCGGACGCCGCCGACCTCGCCAAAGCCCAGACGTGTCAGCGCGTCGCCGACGGCCTTGCCCTGGGGGTCCAGAACGCCGGACTTGAGGCTGACATGAACCTTGGCGCGCATCGTCGACGTGTCCCTACTTGCCGGAAAAGGAGAGGATCTCGGCTCCCGCCGGTTCGTCCGTTTTCAGGATTCCCAGCCTGCGCGCAACCTCTGCGTAGGCGTCGGTGACGCCGCCCAGGTCGCGGCGGAAGCGGTCCTTGTCCAGTTTCTCGCCGGTGGCGACATCCCAGAGGCGGCAGCTGTCCGGGCTGATCTCGTCAGCCAGAACGGTGCGGACCATCTCGCCCTCGTAGAGGCGGCCGTACTCCACCTTGAAGTCGACCAGCTTGATGCCGACCGCCGCGAACATGCCCGACAGGAAGTCGTTGATGCGCAGTGTCAGCGCGATGATGTCGTCGATTTCCTGGTTCGTCGCCCAGTTGAAGGCGGCGATGTGTTCTTCGGAGACCAGCGGGTCGCCCAGCTCGTCCTTCTTGTAGCAGAATTCGATGATGGCGCGCGGCAGGGCCGTGCCCTCCTCGATGCCGAGGCGCTTGGAGAGCGAACCCGCCGCCACGTTGCGACAGATGACTTCGAGCGGGATGATCTCGACTTCCTTGATCAGCTGCTCGCGCATGTTGAGCCGCTTGATGAAGTGGGTCGGCAGGCCGATCGAATTCAGATGGGTCATCACGAATTCGCTGATGCGGTTGTTCAGAACGCCCTTGCCGTCGAGCACGGCGCGCTTTTCCGCGTTGAAGGCAGTGGCGTCGTCCTTGAAATACTGGATCAGGGTGCCCGGTTCGGGGCCCTCGTACAGGATCTTGGCCTTGCCTTCGTAACGCTTGCGGCGTTTGGACATCATCTGGTCTCCCGCCCGGACCTGCCGTCAGGTCCGGTCCCTGGCCCCGAGCCGGATACCCATCCGACTCGTCCGGGGTCCGCTTCTCTACAGCATACTCAACCAAAGCACACGAGGCGCAGCGTCGCCCCGGTTGACCGGGGCTGCAATCGCCTTCAACAGGCGCTATATCGACCACAGTGGTGCGCGCAAGCGACGAAGGGGAGTTAAACCGGTGAGCGAGTTCGACAAGCGGGCATCTGCGCAGGAGGGAAAATTCGCCCTCGATCAGGAGCTTCGCTTCAAGGCGAATGCCCGGCGCAACAAGCTTCTGGGCCTTTGGGCCGCCGATCTGATCGGCAAGACCGGCGAAGAGGCCTCCGCCTACGCCATTGAAGTCGTGAAGTCCGATTTCGAGGCCCCGGGCGACGAGGACGTTTACCGGAAGGTCAAGGCCGATCTGGACGCCGCCGGCGTCGCCATGACCGAGCATCAGCTGCATCGCCAGATGACCGAGCTGATGGAAACGGCCGTCGAGCAGGTCAGAGCCGAGAAAAAGTGATCCCGGCACAGATTTGTCGCGGACGGGCGTTAACTGTTTCGGTCCCCGGATTTCGGCGACTTTTCTGCTGCGGTCCCGGAATGGCGCAGCTCATGGTGAACCGGCCCGGGCGAATGTGTGAAGTCCGGCCCGGCCTTCGTTAAGACGCTGGTGAGAAAAAGACGCATGAAGACGGCGACGCGTCCGCCGCGCGCCTCCTGATGCAGCAGGGCCCCGGACCATCCCGGGCCTCGTGCCTCCAGCCCTCCTTGCGAGCGAGGGCGATACGGGGCGTCAGCAGGCGCGGCGCATATTGCTACTCCACCCTACCCTGCGGGGCCGGATCGAAAGATCCGGCCCCGCTTTTCTTTGGCGGCGAAGGGCGGAGATCACCGTATCAAAATCTGCATCGCAAGCGTCAGCGAACATGTCAGGGCTACGATCGCCGCCACAAACCATAGGCCTTTGCGGGCGCGCATCGTTCGATAGATGATTGCCTGCAGCGCTCCGGCCATAAGCAGAATGGCAAGCCGGTTGTTGTCCAGCGTCGCGTTCCAGATTTCCTGCAGTGCCTCAGGAAATGTCAGCCCGCCCAGAGCGCCCGGTCGGAAGATCGCTGTGATCACTGATGCCCCGAAAACGCTGAGCACCACGCCAAAGACGTAGAACAGTCCGATCCGGATCAAACTGGCTAGGCTTATGGACTGTAGCGCATGGTTCGGCTGCTGCTCCGAAGCACTCATGTGCCGTGCTCAGCTTTCCCCGAACACCCGCCCGAAAATCACATCCACGCCCTTGAAGTGGTAGTCGAGGTCGAACATCGAGGCGAGTTCGTCGTCGGACAGGAGCTTCGAGACGTCGGCGTCGGCTTTCAGATTGCGGAGGAAGTCGCCCTCGCCCCGGCGCGGATCTTCCCAGACTTTCATGGCGTTGCGCTGGACCATCCGGTAGGCGTCCTCGCGGCTTGCGCCCTTCTCCACCAGCGCCAGCAGAACGCGCTGGGAGTTGTGAAGGCCGCCGAGGCGGTCGAGGTTGGCTTTCATGTTGTCAGGATAGACCAGCAGCTGCTCGATCACTTGCGCCATGCGGTTGAGCGCGAAATCGAGATGGATCGTGGCGTCGGGGCCGATGCCGCGCTCGACGGAGGAGTGAGAGATGTCGCGCTCATGCCAGAGCGC
>CAYOWK010000033.1:16438-48734 GCA_964407665.1 uncultured Rhizobium sp.
CCAGCGCCGGCACAACCGCTGAACGCACGAGGCGCGCGAGGCCGGTGAGGTTTTCGGTCAGCACCGGGTTGCGCTTGTGCGGCATGGCCGACGAGCCCTTCTGGCCGGCGGAGAAGTACTCCTCGGCTTCGAGAACCTCGGTGCGCTGGAGGTGGCGGATTTCGGTGGCGATGCGCTCGATCGACGAGGCGGTGACAGCGAGCGCTGCGAAGTAGGCGGCGTGGCGGTCGCGCGGGATGACCTGGGTAGAGACCGGCTCGGGCCGGAGACCCAGCTTTTCTGCAACGCGCTCCTCGATGCGCGGATCGATGTTGGCGAAGGTGCCGACGGCGCCCGAGATCGCGCAGGTGGAGATTTCCTCGCGCGCGGCGACGAGCCGGTCGCGGTTGCGCGCCATCTCGGCATGAAAGCCGGCCAGCTTGACGCCGAAGGTGGTCGGCTCGGCGTGGATGCCGTGGCTGCGGCCGATGGTGGGCGTGAACTTGTGTTCGAGGGCGCGCTTCTTCAGGGCCGCGAGGACGCGGTCGACGCCCTTGAGCAGGATGTCGGCGGCCTGCTGGAGCTGCACGGACAGGCAGGTGTCGAGGACGTCGGAGGACGTCATGCCCAGGTGCAGGAAGCGGGCTTCAGGGCCGACATGCTCGGAAACCGAGGTGAGGAAGGCGATGACGTCGTGCTTCACTTCCCGTTCGATCTCGTCGATCCGCTCGACATTGAAGCCGCCGCGCTCGCGGACTGCCTTGGGCACATCGGCGGGGATCATGCCCAGATCGGCCATGGCCTCGGCGGCCAGCGTCTCGATCTCCAGCCAGATCGAATAGCGGTTCTCCGGCGTCCAGATGGCGGTCATCTCGGGACGGGCGTAACGCGGGATCATGGGCAGGCTCCTGTGATGGAGCGCGGTGTAGCAGGCTGGGCTGGCGGCGCAACGGATGGCGGGATGGTTCAGGCGTCCGGCCCGGCTTGTCCTTCCCCTTCGAGACGCACGCTTTCACGTGCTCCTCAGGGTGGGGGACGCGCACTGCGTGCGCTCCTCAGGATGAGCCGCCGATGGGCCTGGTATCCCGACTATGAATTAGGCGGCGCCAGCCATGGGCCACCAAGCGGCTCATCCTGAGGAGCCGCAAAGCGGCGTTTCGAAGGACGGGCCGCGGGCTCCTCAGGATGCCGATCCCTACTTCGCGACCAGGTCCTTCTGGAGCGTCTTGATGCAGAGCAGGAAGAAGAGGGCCGGCACCAGGTAGAGCGCCGCCGTGATCATCAGCGAGTTCTGCAGCGCCGAGGCGTCGGCCGAGGCGCAGAAGGCCTGGGCGTCCGGGGCAAGGGCCGCGAGCGCATCGCCCTTGCACGACGACCGGGCGAGATCGGCGAAGCCCTGCGCGTTCTTCGACATGTTGAAGATGAAGTCGGAGACGTAGCCGATGAAGGGCGGGCCGCCGCCATAGCCGATCAGGTTGATGATGAAGAGCAGGATGGCGGTGGCGGTAGCGCGCATGCGGCCGCCGACCACGCCCTGACCGATCGTGTACTGGGCGGCGAGGTAGCCGTACTTGATGCCGGCCCCCATGCAGATCCCCGCCAGCGCGATCCATTTGTTCTCCGCGCTGAAGCCGATCAGATAGAACGGCACGCAGGCGATCAGGCCAACGGCCGGCAGCCAGGCGATGGCGTTCGGATGGCGCTTGACCATCTTCTCGGCGAGCCAGCCTGTCGCGAACACCCCGATAGAGGCCGCGAAGGCGGACGGCACGTTGAACAGCAGCGTCGCCTCGTTCTGCGAGACCTCGTAGGTGCGGCGAATGAAGGACGTCTGGAACGTGGTGATGCCGTAGCCGCAGAACGAGGCCAGCGTGGCGCCGGCGGCCATCAGCCAGAAGCTGGGTTTGCCCCACAGCACCTTCAGCGTGTCCAGCATCGTCGCGCGCTCGCCGCGCACTGTGCCCGGCGGATCGGAATAGCCGCGCGGGGGCTCCTTCACGGAGAAGAAGAAGGCGATGGCAATGACGACGCCGATGGCGCCGATCAGCATGAAGGCCACGCGCCAGCCATAGGCCGTGACGACCGGACCGCCGATCAGGTTGGCCGACAGCGTGCCCATGGTGACGCCCATGGCGTAGTAGCCGAGCGCCGTGGAGCGGCGCGCCGGCGGATAGTAGTCCGCGATCAGCGAGTTTGCGGGCGGCGTGCAGCCTGCCTCCCCGACGCCGACCAGCACGCGGCACATCAGAAGGACGACAAAGCCGCTGATGACGACGCCGCCAATGGTGATCTCATGCGCGAGACCACACAGCGCGGTCGCGCCCGACCAGAGCGCGATGCAGATCGACATGATCCAGACGCGGTTCCGGCTTTCAGACATTGAGGCAAGCGGGATGCCGACGATGGCGTAGAACAGGGCGAAGGCGAGCCCCGTCAGGAGGCCGAACTGGCCGTCCGTGATCTTCAGCTCGTCCATGATCGGCTCGGACACGACTCCGAGCAGACCGCGATCAAGGAAGTTAAGGATGTAGACGACCAGCAGCGCGTTGAGCACGTAGCTGCGATAGCCGGGCGTACCGTATCCCGTGATGTAGCCGTTAGGCGCAGCCTCTCCCCCGGCCGTTCCGGCCTTTGTCGTTGTCATGAAGTCCTCCCCGTCGCCGCGCTGAGCCGGCTTTATCGTCCAAGGCCCCGGCGCCGGTCGGCAACGAGACAGTCTGCCTTCGCGTCAGCATTTCTAGCGTTCGGAAAACTCGGCCTGCAAGCGCAAACGACCTGTGCGCCACAGCAGATCGCAATCCGCAACGAGACATCTGATCTGACGCCAGCTTCGGCCAGCGCGTACGCGGCAAGGTCGCCGCGCCATCGCTCCTCACGCGGAGATCCGCTCCACCCAAAACCGGCTGGCCGGGTTGTTTTATACCCCCGGCCAGTTGGCCCACCGCCGCCTACTTGGCGACGAGATCCCGCTGCAGCGTCTTCATGCAGAGCAGGAACAAGACGGCCGGCAGGATATAGAGCGTCGAAGTGATCACCAGCGAGTTCTGGAGCGCACGCGCGTCGTAAACCTTGCAGAAGGACTGCTGGGCCTCGCCGAGCGCCGCCAGCGCATCGCCCTTGCAGGAGGCCCGGACGAGATCTCCGAAGCCTTCGGCATTGGCCGAGAGCGAGAACAGGAACTCGCTGAGATAGCCGATGAAGGGGGGACCCGCGCCATACCCCAGCAGGTTGATGATGAAGAGCAGGATGGCGGTGGCGGTCGCCCGCGTGCGGATGCCGACCACGCCCTGCCCGATCGTGTACTGGGCTGCGAGGTAGCCGTACTTGATCATGGCGCCCATGCAAATGCCGAACAGCGCAACCCATTTGTTGTCGGCGCTGAACGCCCAGACGTAGAAGGGCACGCAGGCCGCCAGGCCAATGGCGGGAAGCCAGGCGATGGCGTTGGGCCGCTTCTTGACGATCTTCTCCGCCAGCCATCCGGTGAAGAACACGCCGACTGACGCCGCAAGCGAGGATGCAACGTTGAACTGCAGCGCCGCCTCGGTGAGCGAGACGCCATGCGTACGCATCAGGAAGGACGTCTGGAACGTGGTGACGCCGTAGCCGCAGAAGGCCGCCAGCGTTGCGCCGCCGGCCATCAACCAGAAGCTCGGCTTGCCGGAGAGCTCCTTGAGCGCCGCAGAGAAGCTGGCTTTCTTCGGACGGGCAGCGCCCGGCGGATCGGAGTAGCCACGCGGCGGCTCCTTTACGGTCAGCCGGAACAGCGCGGCGACAACGACGCCGCCGAGGCCGATCACAACGAAGGCCGTGCGCCAGCCATACTCGGCTGCAATGGGGCCGCCGATCAGGTTGGCCGAGAGCGTGCCCATCGTAACGCCCATGGCATAGTATCCCAGCGCCGTGGAGCGCCGGGCAGGCGGATAGTAGTCGGCGATGATCGAGTTGGCGGGCGGCGTGCAACCCGCCTCGCCGACGCCGACCAGCACGCGGCAGAGCAGCAGCATCACGAAGCCGCTGATGGTGAGGCCGAAGATCTGCACCTCTGCGGCGAGGCCGCTCGCGGCGGTCGCGGCGGACCAGAGCGCAATGCAGATGGTCATGATCCAGACGCGGTTCCGGCTTTCGGAAACATGCGCGAGCGGGATGCCGACGATGGAGTAGAAGAGCGCGAAGCCGAGACCGGTCAGAAGGCCGAACTGGCCGTCGGTGATCTTCAGCTCGTTCATCACGGGCTCGGACACGATGCCGAGCAGGCCACGATCGAGGAAGTTCAGGATGTAGACGAAGAGCAGCGCGTTGAGGACGTAGCTTCGGTACGACTTCGTGCCGTAACCCGTAACGTGACCAGCAGATCCATCACCGCTGCCCGGAATTGCTCCCGGTGCGGCCGCTGTGGGCGACCCCATGTGAACTCCTCCCTGTGACGCTGCCGGTGTCCGGATGGCGTCTGTTGTCGGGAGAACCGTGACGGCGCCGGGCAGCGAGGTCCAGTCCAAACAGCATGCAGATGGCGGCGCCTCGCACGCTTGTGAGCGCCATGTGCTCATTCGTCAGCGCCCTGCATATGCAACAAAAAAGAGGCCGGGTGTCCCCGGCCTCTCCTTCACGTCAGCGACATGACGCCCGCACCAGATGAGCGCGTCAGCTCATCTTGGCGACCATGTCCTTCTTCAGGGTCAGCGATGCGATCAGATAGAACGCCGCCGCCGGAATGAAGAACAGCACGGTGGCGGACATCGACTGGCGCAGGCCTTCGCCATAGGCGACGCGGCACACCTCGATCTGCTCCGGCGTGAGACCGGACTGGTCGCGCGCGCGGCACATGGCGTTGGTCAGCACATCGCCCATGCCCAGGGAGTTGATCTGCATCTTCATGAACATGTCGCTGAGGATGCCGACGATCTGCGGGCCGAGGCCGTTGCCGATGAGGGCGATGATGAACAGCAGGATGGCGATCGCCGTGGCGCGCGAGCGCTGCGAGACCACGCCCTGTCCGATCGTGTACTGCGCGCCGATATAGCTGTAGTGCGCGGCAGCGCCGATGCCCCACACGGCCAGCTGCAGCGTCTGCTGTTCGACGGGGATGTAAAAGCCCCAGATGTACAGCGGAATGGCGATCAGCAGTCCGGCGGCCGGCAGCCACGCAACGGCCGTGGGCGAGCGCGGAGACAGCTTTTCAGCAAGGAAGCCGCCCAGGAACGTTCCCACCGCCGAGATCAGCGAGAGGGGTACGCCGTACTGCAGGGCGAACTGGCCCGGCGAGACGCCGTGCACGCGCTGCATCATCGGAGCCTGGAAGCCGAACAGGCCGTAGCCCACAAGCGCCACGAGGGACGCGCCCATCGCCATTGTCCAGAAGGTCGGCTTGGAGCCAAGTTCCTTCAGGGTTTCGGTGATGCTGGCTTTCTGGACGCGCTGGGTGCCCGGCGGGTCGGAGAAGCCGCGCGGCGGCTCCTTGACGGTCAGGAACAGGATCAGCGCAACCAGCAGGCCCGGCAGGCCGAGCGCGATGAAGGCGAAACGCCAGCCGAAATTCTCGCCCCAGCCAAGCTGTTCGTGGATGTCCCCGATACCGATGCCGGCGAAGAACTTCACGACGGTCTCGTCGGTCAGGCCGGCGATGGGGCCGCCGAAGGCGTTGGCGAGCGCGCCGCCGAGCGTGACGCCCATGGCGAAGATGCCCAGCGCGTTGGCGCGGCTGCGCGGCTTGAAGTAGTCCGCAATGATGGAGTTGGAGGGTGGCGTGCCGCCCGCCTCGCCGATGGCGACACCGACGCGCGCGATCAGCAGGAAGACGAAGCCCGATGCAAATCCGCAGAGCGCGGTCATCAGCGACCACACAGCGATGCACAGCGCCATGATGGCGACCCGATTGAACCGGTCGGCGGCCATCGCGATCGGGATGCCCATCAATGCGTAGAACAGCGCAAACGGCGGTCCGTTCAGGAAGCCGTACTGGGTGTCGGACAGGCCGAACTCGCTGATGATCGGCTGGGCGACAACGCCCAAGAGGTTCCGGTCAATGAAGTTGAGCGTGTAGACGAGGGTCAGCGATATGAGGACGTAAGCCCGGTAGGGTTTCGTCCCATAACTGGTCCCACCGTCCGGCACAGGGCCGGCCGAAGCTGGTGCAATCGCCAATGTATCCTCCCATGCGGCGTCTCATGCGCCGTCGCCGGGATACCGTATCTTTGAAAATTGCCGCCGCAAGCCCACTTGTCTGAAAGGCGAGTATCCCGGACCTTCAGAACAGGCCCTTCGATTTCATTGAAACCGTGCCCTTGGACCCGACGACAAGGTGGTCGTGCAGCCGGATGTCGAGCGCCGCGAGCGTCTTCTCGATCTCGCGGGTCATCTCGATATCGGCGCGCGAGGGGGTGGGATCGCCGCTCGGGTGGTTGTGGACGAGGATCACCGCAGAGGCCGAGACTTCCAGCGCGCGCTTGGCGACCTCGCGCGGATAGACGGGCGCATGGTCGACCGTGCCCCGGCCCATCACCCTGTCCTCGATGAGCCGGTTCTTGCGGTCGAGGAACAGCGCACGGGTCTGTTCGGACTTCTCGTGCTGGAGTGCGGCGCGCACATAGGTCTCAAGCGCCGACCAGTTCGTCAGGAGCGGTTTGTCCCTCACTGCATCTCCGGCGGCGCGCTGCGTCAGGAGGTGCGTGGCCTTCATGTAGGCCGCCGTCGCCTCGCCTATCCCCTCGATCTCCTTCAGTCGCTCGGGTGAGGCGGCGAGGGCTGCGGAGACCGAGCCGAAGCGTTGCAGAAGGTCTTTCGCGATGGGTTTGACGTCGACGCGCGGGATGAAGGCGCACAGCAGGACTTCGAGCAGCTCGTAGTCGGCGAGTTCCGGGCCATCGGCCTTGAGGACGCGTCCGCGCAGGCGTTCGCGGTGACCGTGAAAGTGCTTCGTGGCGCCGTCCCGGGCGGGACGGCCTTCGGGTGAACTCGCGCTGCTGTCATCCCCCCCGCCGTCCATCTGGCCTAGCCCCCGGATGGGCCGTGAGGGACATGCAGGCCGGCGGGCGACTGGGTGAATATCTCGCAGCCGGTCTCGGTCACGCCGACCGAGTGCTCGTACTGGGCGGTGAGCGAACGGTCGCGGGTGACGGCGGTCCAGCCGTCGGCCAGAAGCGACACGTCCTTTCGGCCGATGTTGATCATCGGCTCGATGGTGAACATCATGCCCGGGAGCAGGCGGGCCGACTGCTGCTTGCGGTCGCGGAAATGGAGCACGTTCGGGGCGTCGTGGAAGACCCGGCCGAGGCCGTGACCGCAGAAGGCCTCGACCACCGAATAGCGCTGGTGCTCGGCGTGGTCCTGGATGGCGGCGCCGATGTCGTCGAAGGTCGCGCCGGGCTTCACCGCCGCGATGCCGCGCATGAGGCACTCATAGGTGACGTCCATCAGGCGGACGGCCTTCCGCTTCACCTCGCCCACGGAATACATCCGGGAGGTGTCGCCATGCCAGCCATCGAGGACGACCGTGACGTCGATGTTGACGATATCGCCGTCCTTCAGGGGCTTGGCTGCCGGAATGCCGTGGCAGACGACGTGGTTCACCGAGGTGCAGATCGTGTGGCGATAGCCCCGGTAGAAGACGCAGGCAGGCGTACCGCCGCGATCCATCAGGAATTCACGGGCGAGATCGTCCAGCGTGGAGGTCATGACGCCGGGGCGGACATGGGGGACCAGCATGTCGAGGCATTCGGCGGCCAGACGGCCAGCCGCCCGCATGCCCGCAAAACCCTCGGGACCGTGAATCTTGATCTGGCCGGTGTTCCGCGTTGGGGCTTCTGCAGCGTCGGCGATGTTCATGGGCGTCTAGTCCGGAGAAAGGGTCTGGGGGCCTGTTAGCACACTCCGGCGGGCCGGGCCTAGTTGGCCCGGTTGCGACGGCGCGGAGCCTCCGGCGCGAAGGCTTTGGGCAGGGGAAGCGCCGGCACGCCCTCCTCGGCCAGCTCCTGGGCCACATCGGGCGAGACCTCGCCCCAGACGGCCCGGGTCTCGGCGTCGCCATAGTACATGGCGCGGGCCTCATCGGCGAAGCGGTCGCCGACGTACTCGTGGGTGCTGGCGATATGCTTGCGGATTTCGCCCGCCATCATGGCCGCAGCCTTCTCCGGGCTCATCCGCTCCGCTGCTTCACTCGTGCGGACGGCAGGCGCCACGATCTGCTTGCGGACCTTGTGACTGCCGCATTCCGGGCATTCGATCTGCCGCGCCTTGTGCTGCGTGTCATAGGCGGCCGAGTTCGAGAACCAGGCCTCGAACGGGTGCTCCCCCACGCAGACAAGCGAATAGCGTATCATTGTCCTATCCTGCCGGCTCGGTCTCTGCGAGCAGCCCATCCAGCCGACCGCCGGCCTCCAGTTCGAAAAGATCGTCGCAACCGCCAACGTGGCGGCCATTGATGAAGATCTGGGGGAAGGTCGAGCCGCCGTTTGAGCGCTGGATCATCTCGCGGCGCAGGTCGGCGTCCATCCCCGCCTCGAATTCGGTGACGGCCGCGCCCTTGCGGGCCAGCAGGGACTTTGCCCGCGAGCAGTAGCCGCAGAAATCACGGGTGTAGATCTCGACCTTCGCCAACTCAGAACTCCAGACTGGAACCATTCCAAAAACTTGGTGGCCAGAACCTATATGGGGGCTCGCCGGGGGCCCGCAACTCTCGCCAGTGTCAGGACGTCAACCGCCGCCGCACCGCTTCGTTTCAAGGCGCGCGCGCAGGCCTCCACGGTAGCGCCCGTGGTTAACACGTCGTCAACGAGGAGTACGCGCCGGCCCTTCACCCCGCCGGTGCGATACCACCGGACCTTGAAAGCGCCCTGGACATTGCGGCGGCGCCCGTCCGCCGAGAGCCCCGCCTGGCTGGGGGTCGACCGGGTCCGGGACAACGCATCCGGACAGACCCGCACGCCGGACTGGCGACCCGTCGCGGCGGCCAGCCAGACCGACTGGTTGAAGCCCCGGCGCACAAGCCTGACATAGTGGAGCGGGACGGGAACGATCAGATCGGCCTCGGACAGAAGTTCAGCGCCCGCCGTCGCCATCCAGCCGCCGAATGTGGCCAGGCCGTCGCGGCGGCCCTGATGCTTCAATGCGAGGACAAAATCCCTCGTGGCGTCGCCGTATTCGATGGCGGATCGCGCCCGGTCATAGGCAGGCGGGGAGGCAAGACACGCGCCGCAGACCTGGCCGGGATCAACTTCGATTTCGAACGGATGACCGCACCGGTGACAGAGCGCGCCGGTCAGAAACCTGATTCTGGACCATTTTTCCGGCTCGATCACGCCCGGCCCGGACACCTCACGCCCCGTGGCAAGCGACCGCCGGGGCCAGAAGACGCCCGCCAGCCAGCGTAAAGCGGCAGGATCGCGCGCTGCGGTCTTACCGCGCCGCTTTCGCGGCGCTACATCTGTCTTCGATGTCCCAGCCACCCAGCGTCCCCACCCCGAAACCCGGTTCGCCCGATTCCCGCCCGGCCGACCCCATGCGGACGTTCGACCGGTCGCGCCACGCCCGCCGGCGCGCACGCGCGGCGCCGGGCTTCGGGCCCTACTCTTTCCTGAAACAGGCCGCTGCGGAAGACATTGCCGAACGGACCGGCTCGATCAATCGCCGTTTTGACCGCGTCCTGGACCTGGGCGCCCATAACGGGCTCGCAGGCGCCGCCCTGCGCGCCTCTGACCCCGGTGGCGAGCAGTTTGGCGAGATCATCGCCTGCGATCTCAGCCCCGCCTTCGCATCGGGCGCGAATTTCGTCGCCGCCGACGAGGAAGCGCTGCCGTTTGCCCCCGGTTCATTCGATCTGGTGGTGTCGGCCCTGTCGCTGCACTGGACCAATGACCTCCCCGGAGCGCTGATCCAGATCCGGCACGCGCTGAAGCCAGACGGCCTGTTCATCGGCGTTCTGGCGGGGGCGCGCACCCTGAGCGAGTTGCGCCAGTCGCTGCTGCAGGCAGAATCCGATCTTCGGGACGGCGCCGCCCCCCGCATATCGCCATTTCTGGACGTGATGGACGGCGCCCGGCTGCTTCAGCGGGCAGGCTTTTCCATGCCGGTGGCGGATACGGACGTACGGACCGTTCGCTACGGAGACCCATTCCGGCTGTTGGCCGACCTCAAGGGCATGGGTGAGACAGCAGCCTTCGCCTCCGGCTCTCCGCCTTTATCTCGCGCCGTGCTGATGCGGGGGATGGAGATCTATCGCGAGCGTTTTTCAGACGCCGATGGCAAGGTGCGAGCGACCTTCGAGTTCGTCACCCTGTCCG
Source organism: uncultured Rhizobium sp. (assembly GCA_964407665.1). Taxonomy (GTDB): domain Bacteria; phylum Pseudomonadota; class Alphaproteobacteria; order Caulobacterales; family Hyphomonadaceae; genus CAYOWK01. The sequence goes on from CAYOWK010000033.1 coordinate 26,695, forward strand.
GCTGGGCCCCGTCGCCCGACCAGCCGAAACCCAAGCGCCCAGGAAGCGCCACGGTCCGTCTGGCGGACGCGCTGGGGGTGAAAGAGCAGCCGACGGGGGAGAAGCCAGGGCGAGGGTGATGTCACTCTTGAACGAGCTGTCCCTGTGGAACAGAAGTTTCACTTCAATGAGGATCGGCGCCGCGCCCGGCGCTGCGCCTTCTGTCGGCGCTTGCGCTTGTCTGACTTGGCGTCAGCAAGTGATTGCTTAGCCACCTGGTCCCGCGCCGTCCCCAAGAGTGATCTAATCCAATTCAGACCTGGTGGGACCAACATCGCTCATCATCTCCGCGAGGTATTTCGTCCAACCAGCATTGTTGAGAAACTCGCAGCAGTATGTCCAGCGTGCATCACGCTACTGGCGCGTCAGTCCAGATGCGCAAGATTTCGCGCTAAAGCGTGGGAACGGCAGGTATTCTCAGCCGCCCCAGCCTTGCGTGTTCAGAGCCTGGAAGCTGTCGTTGGTCGAGCCGCCGATCATGGTGGCCCAGCCGATGATCCCGATCACGATGATGGAGCAGATCAAGGCGTACTCGATCGATGTGGCTCCGCGCTGGTCAGCCAGCGCCGCCCTGATCTTCCGCACGAGCTTCATCGCCGCTCCAGGTCCGATCCCCCGCCCAGACCGCAAACCGCTCGAACAGCGGAATGTCAGCCGCCGGCGCCGGGTATTGCGCCAGCTCGTCCGCCGCGACCCAGGCAATCGCCTGACCTTCGCGGCCCCGGAAATCTCCATGCCAGCGCCGGCACATGAACACCGGCATCAGCAGATCGAATGTCTCATAGGGATGCGAAGCAAAGGTGAAAGGATTCAAATCAGACGGATCAAGTTTGACGCCCAGCTCCTCCTCGATCTCTCTTGCGAGAGCAGATTCAGGGCTTTCTCCAGGTTCAATCTTGCCGCCGGGCAGTTCCCACAGTCCCGCCATGGATTTTCCGGGGGGACGCTGTTGCAGGAGCAGCCGGCCGTCCTCGCGCACCAGAGCGGCGGCGACGACCAGCACCAGGCGCCGGGCCGTATCGGTCTGGGACATGGTCTGCGCCTCGCTCAGGACCGGTAAGCGCCGTTGATGCGGACGTAACCGTCCGTCAGGTCGCAGGTCCAGAGCCGGGCGGCGCCCGACCCAACCCCGACGTCGACCCGGATCAGGATTTTCGGGCCCTGAACAGCGCGGGTGGCCTCTGCTTCCGAATACGTCGACGCCCGGGCGCCCTGCGAGGCGACGAGATGGTCGCCGAAGCGGATCTCGAGGCGGTCGCGGTCAATCGGCTCGCCCGCCTTGCCCACGGCCATCACCACCCGGCCCCAGTTGGCGTCTCCGGCAGCCAGGGCCGTCTTGACGAGCGGCGAGTTGGCGATCGAGGCGCCGATGGCGTGCGCCGACTTTGAAGAGACGGCGCCGGTGACCTCGATCTCGACAAGCTTCGAGGCGCCCTCGCCGTCCGCCACCACCTGGATCGCAAGGTCGAGCAGGACGCGCTCCAGCGCAGCAGCGAAGTCTTCGAGGCGCGGATCATCCGGGTCGTCGATGGGTTCGCCGCCTGCCGCGCCGGTCGCGAACAGAAGCAGCGTGTCGGACGTCGAGGTGTCGCCGTCCACGGTGATGCAGTTGAAAGTTGTGGCTACGTACCGCGACAGCAGACCCTGCACCGCGCGCGGGCCGAGGTTGGCGTCCGTGAAGACATAGCAGAGCATCGTCGCCATGTTTGGCGCGATCATGCCCGAGCCCTTGCAGAAGCCAGCGATCGCAACGTTGCGGCGGTTGAGATCAGCTACCTCGCCGGCCGCCTTCGCATACGTGTCCGTCGTCCGGATCGTGTTGGCCGCGCGCTCCCAGTCAGGCTCGGCAAGGCCAGGCCAGGCGGCCTCGACGCCGTCGGCGACGCGGCGGGGCGGCAGCGGTTCGCCGATAACGCCGGTCGCCGAGAGGTAGACTTCGTGCGGCGCGCAGCCCGCCAGAGCGGCTGCGGTCTTCACGGTCTCCGCGTTCTTGGCGACGCCCGCCGCACCGGTGAAGGCGTTCGAGTTGCCGGCGTTGACGACAAGCACATGCGCGCGCCCGCCGCCAGCCCCAAGGGCCTCGCGGCACCAGTCGACGTCAGCCGAGCGTGTGAGCGAGGTCGTGAAGACGCCCCCCACCGATGCACCCTGCGGGAAGTGCGCGACCAGCAGGTCGTTGCGCGATGCACCCTTGTAGAGACCCAATCCGTAAGAGGCGAAATGCACGCCGCCGACTTTCGGCATGTGCGGGAAATGGGCCGGCGCCAAAGGCGATACCGGCAGGTCGTAACCGCTGCTCATGTCCTGGATTCCGAAGGGCTGGTGCTGGGCTGGTTACTGGGACGGGTCGCGGGTTTCGCCGACCGGGCCGGACAGGCCGGGAGCCGGGGGAACAGCTGTCGCCGCGACGGGCGGCGGCGCATCTGCGGCCTCCCTCGGCGCCTCGGCGTCGAAGGTGGCGGGCAGCTTTGGCTGTTCGGCTGGCTGGCGCTGCTGGCGGCCTTCCGGCGCGAGCGTGAACGGATCAACGTCCAGCGGGCTGTTCTGCGGAGCGGCCGAGCGGCTGATCTTCGCCTTTTGGCGCAGCGACTTCAGCTCTTCGTCTAGCTGCATCATCGTCAGGTGCTGCAGGATAAGGGGGCGCAACTCTTCTATCGAGGGCGGCTGCTCGGCGCGGCGCTCCTCGACCTTGATGACGTGCCAGCCCTCCTGCGTCTCGAACGCCTTCGAGATACCGCCTGTGGGGGTGGTGCGTAGCGCGCGGGCGAACTCCGGGGTGGCGTCGTCCTGCTTCATGTAGCCAAGGTCGCCGCCTTCGAGCCGGGTGACTTCATCGGCCGATTTCTGCGAGGCGAGCACAGCGAAATCCATGCCCGTCTTCAGCTGGGCGACCACCGCGTCCATCTCTTCTTTCGTGGCGGTCAGGATGTGGCGGATACGGGCCTCCTCGCCCATCTCCATGATGGCGATCTGCGCGTCATACATCTTGCGGATTGCCGCCTCGTCGATCCGTTCAGCGACCAGGTCGTCGATCAGGATGTTGCCGAGGATGCGGTCGCGTGCGGCGTCGAGCCGGAGCCTGACCTGCGTATCCTGGTCGAGTTCGCGGACGCGGGCCTCCATCGCCAGAAGCCGCACATCAATGAGCTGGTCGAGCACGCGGTTGAACTCCGCACTGTCGACCTCGAGCGCCTCGCCGTTCGCCACCAGCCCCTGGGCTTCCGCCTCCATCTGGACATCCGTGACGTATACCGGCTCGCCGTTTACCACAGCGGCAACTGACGAAGAGGTCTCCGTAACGGTTGCCGCCGCTTCAGGCGCCGCAGCGGGCTGGTCGCATCCGGCTGCGAGGGACAGGGCGGCAATCAGCGCCGCAGCGACACAAAGCTTGGGCTCAAAACGCATCTCAGGCTCCCGGGCCGTGCAGCTGCTGTCACCATCAGCTGCTATTATGCTGAGTCCGGCGTCCAGTGGTCGGATTGACACCGGGTAGGCTGGTCCTTACGTCTCGGCAATGAGCAGGCTGGGGTTCTGTCCTGCCTGTCGCTGCGCCACCGTGGCCGGAATATACTGGCTGCGGGGCGCGATGAAATACCATTGAGCGCCGCACACGTCGCGGGGCGTTGGCAGCGGATAGTCTGGTATGCTTGGGATCGCCAAGAAAATTCTGGGGTCCGCAAACGACCGCAAGCTCCGGCCCTACCGGTCCATCGTCCAGAAGATCAACGCCTACGAACCGGTCACCGAGGCCCTTTCGGACGACGCCCTCCGTCAGCGGACCGTGGAGTTCCGACAGCGAATCGCGAACGGCGCCTCCCTGAACGACGTGCTGCCGGAAGCCTTCGCGACGGTTCGCGAGGCCGCCAAGCGCACAATCGGCCTGCGGCATTTTGATACCCAGCTGGTCGGCGGCATGGTTCTGCACTCGGGCATGATCGCCGAGATGCGCACCGGCGAAGGCAAGACCCTTGTCGCTACGGCGCCCGTCTACCTGAACGCCCTCGAGGGCAAGGGCGTCCACGTCATCACCGTCAACGACTATCTCGCCAGCCGCGACGCCGACTGGATGGGCCGGATCTATCGCTTCCTCGGACTGAGTGTGGGCAAGATCGTGCATGGGCTGGACGACAACCAGCGCCGCGCCGCCTACGCCTGTGACGTGACGTACGGCACCAACAACGAATTCGGCTTCGACTACCTCCGCGACAACATGAAGTACTCGCTGGCCGACATGGTCCAGCGCGGCCACCGGTTCTGCATCGTCGATGAGGTCGACTCGATCCTGATCGATGAAAGCCGGACGCCCCTGATCATTTCCGGCCCGACCGACGACCGGTCGGAGCTCTACCAGGCCGTCGACCAGCTGATCCCGCGCCTCCAGAAGGAAGACTTCTCGCTGGATGAAAAGGCCCGCTCGGTCGTCTTCAGTGAGGAAGGCAACGAGCACATCGAGGAGCTGATGGTGCAGGCAGGGCTGCTGGAGGGGTCGCTCTACGATCCGGCCAACATCACCTTCGTCCACCACGCCAACCAGGCGCTCCGCGCCCACAAGCTGTTCCACAAGGACAAGGACTACATCGTGAAGGGCGGCGAAGTCGTCCTGATCGACGAGTTCACGGGCCGCATGATGCCGGGCCGCCGCCTGTCCGAGGGCCTGCATCAGGCCATCGAGGCGAAGGAACGGACCAGGATCCAGCCGGAAAACCAGACGCTGGCCTCGATTACCTTCCAGAACTACTTCCGCCTCTACGAGAAACTTGGCGGCATGACCGGCACGGCCTCGACCGAGGCCTCGGAGTTCGCGGAAATCTACAAGCTGGAAGTGGCGGAGATGCCCACCAACCGGCCTGTGAAGCGGATCGACGAGGACGATGTCGTCTACCGGACGGCCAAGGAGAAGTACAAGGCGGTCATCGCAGATATCAAGGACTGCGCCCGCCGCAAGCAGCCGGTCCTTGTTGGCACGGTGTCGATCGAGAAGTCCGAACTTCTGTCCTCGCTGCTGGCCGCCGAGAAAATCCCGCACAAGGTTCTGAACGCCCGTCACCACGAGCAGGAGGCGTTCATCGTCTCGCAGGCCGGTGTCCCTGGCGCGGTTACCGTCGCCACCAACATGGCCGGCCGCGGAACTGACATCCAGCTTGGCGGCAACCTCGAAATGCGGATCGAGGCCGAATTCGAAGAGCGCGCGAAAGAGCTCGGTCGCGACCTGACCGAAGCCGAAGCCAAGGCGCTGAAGTCCGAAATCGAGATCGACGTCGAGGCGAAGAAGCAGGAGGCGATGGCCGCCGGAGGTCTCTACGTGCTGGGCACCGAGCGCCACGAAAGCCGCCGCATCGACAATCAGCTGCGCGGCCGGACGGGACGCCAGGGCGACCCGGGCCGCTCCAAGTTCTACATCTGCCTTGAGGACGACCTGCTCCGCATCTTCGCGGCCGAGCGTCTGGACTCGATCATGCGCAGCCTCGGCATCAAGGAAGACGAGGCGATCACCCACAAGTGGATGAACAAGGCGCTCGAGACCTCGCAAAAGCGCGTCGAGCAGCGCAACTTCGACATCCGCAAGAACCTTCTGAAGTACGACAACGTCATCAACGACCAGCGCAAGGTCGTGTTCGAGCAGCGCATCGAATTCATGCGCGCCCGTGACGTGGCCGAGACCGTGCGCGACATGCGCCATCGCACGATCGAGGACATGGTCCTCCGTCACATGCCGGAGAAGGCATACGCCGAGCAGTGGAACATCGCCGAGCTGACGGAGGAAGTTATCGACACCCTTGGCCTCGCCGCTCCGGTGAAGGAGTGGGCCGCCGAGGAAGGCTCGGGCCACGAGGAAGTCTCCCAGAAGGTGGTCGCCGCCGCCGACGACATCTACGCGCGCAAGGCCGCGCAGGTCGGCGAGGAGCGCATGCGCTGGCTGGAGAAACAGATCCTGCTGCAGGAGCTGGACAACCGCTGGCGCGAGCATCTCTCGCACCTCGACCAGCTGCGTTCGGTCATCCACCTGCGCGGCTATGCGCAGCGCGATCCGCTGAACGAGTTCAAGTCTGAAGCCTTCTCGCTGTTCGAGGCGCTGCTGAACGATCTCCGCCGCGGCGTCACGCGGCTTCTGATGCGTGGACAGTTCGTGACCGAGCAGCAGGCTCCCCCCACCGCAATCGGCGGCGGCGGCGGATCGGCGCCTCCCTCCGAGCCGGCAACGTCGGCGGCCTCGGCCGCGCCGGATGTCCAGTCTGCGCAGCCCGTGCAGCAGGCCACCCCCCCCGTCAGCCGGCCGGAACAGAGAAGCGAGCTGGCGTGGTCTTCGACCCCGCGCAATTCGCCCTGCCCCTGCGGCTCAGGCAAGCGGTTCAAGAGCTGCCATGGCGACGTTTCGTCCGCCGCCGCGCAGGCCTGATCGAGCCATCGGCTGACTGTCAGCTGACGGCGGATTCTTGGCTCGCCTGCCTTATCCTCGACAGGATTCCGCAGCGGTATGCTGCACATGAGCGGCTGCGTGTGCGGCTCGCAATGCTGTCGAGTTGAGTGAAACCTCCATGATGCCAAGTGCCGCCATTCTTGTCGCCGGATCGCTCGCGGCGTGGTCCGGTCAGGCCGGGGCGCAGGAGACTGTCAAGACAGGCTGGTCCGGAGAAGGATCGTTCGGCGCGGGCTTCACCACCGGCAACACCGACACATCAGACTACAATGCGGGCGTGAAGCTGGCGCATCGCGGCGCGAAATGGGCCCAGGCCGGCGAGTTCGCAGCCGAGTACGGCGAGACCGATCACGTCGAGAGCAAGAACCGGCTGCGCGCCGCAGGACAGGTCGATCGCTTCCACAGCGAACGGGCGTCGGCCTATGGCCGCGTGACATGGGACCGCGATGAGTTCTCGGGGTTCGAGAACCGCTACTTCTTTGGCCTGGGCGCCGCCTACAAGGTGGTGATGGCCGAGGCCACGAACTGGACGCTGCAGGGCGGCCCGGCCTTTCGCATCGACGAGATCCGTGAACAGACGACGACCGGGATTCCGCCGGAGGTGCTGGCGCCGTCGACAGAGGAGTCGTTCGGCGCGGCGCTGGGCTCGCGCTTCAAGCACCGGCTGAACCCGTATGTGGAAATCACGGACGACTCGGACGTGACCTACTCGCCGACATCGACACGCCTCACCAACAGCCTCGCCCTCAATTTCAAGCTGATCGACGGCCTGTCGGCGCGCCTGTCCTACGATATCAACCACGACACCAATCCGCCGGACGGCTTCGAGGCGACCGATACGGCCACGCGCTTCTCGGTGGTGTACAAGCTGGATTGAGGGCGGCGCTTACTCGAAAAGCCTGAATGGTTCACTCCGGTCATCCCGGCGTGCGCCGGGACGAGCGGGATGTAGCTTTCCGGACTTTCGCGCCTAACCTTCGTCCTTGTCCTTCTTGCCCTTGGCCGGCTTTTCCGGGGGCACGAGACCGACGCGACCGATGGCGTAGAAGCGTTCCTTGCGCTGGGCGCGCAGTTCGTCCGGCGTCAGGCTCGCGAGCGAGGCCAGCGCCGATTCGATGGCGTCGCCGACGCGCGCCATGGCGCCCTTGGGGTCGCGGTGAGCGCCGCCCATCGGCTCCGGGATGACGCCGTCGACGATGTGGAATTTCTCCAGCTCGTGCGCCGTGATCTTCATCGCCTCGGCGGTGTCCTTGGCGCGCTTGGCGTCATGGAACAGGATCGAAGCCGCGCCTTCCGGCGAGATCACCGAATAGATCGAGTGCTCCATCATCAGCACCTTGTTGCCGGACGCGAGAGCGACTGCACCGCCCGATCCGCCTTCGCCGACGATGACGGACACCATCGGCGTATCAAGGGTCAGGCAGGCCTCGATGGACCGCGCCAGCGCCTCGGCCTGTCCGCGCTCCTCGCCGCCCTTGCCAGGAAAAGCGCCGGCTGTGTCGACCAGGGAAATCACTGGAAGGCCGAAGCGGCCGGCCAACTCCATCAGGCGCACCGCCTTGCGATAGCCCTCAGGCCGGCCCATGCCGAAGTTATGCTTGACCCGGGTCGCGGTGTCGCGGCCCTTTTCATGCCCCACCACCACAACGGGCTTGCCCCTGAACCGCGCCAGGCCGCCCATGATGGCGTCGTCGTTCATGAACTTGCGATCGCCGGCGAGCTCGACGAACTCCTCGAACATCTCCTCGATGAAATCAGCGAAGTGCGGACGCTCGGGGTGGCGCGCGATCTGGGTGCGCTGCCAGGCGTTCAGGTGCGAATAGATGTCATGAAGCTGCTTGGCGGCCTTCTCGCGCAGCTTGCCGACTTCCTCGTCGATGGCGTCGCCGCCCGCGGCCTGAAGCTCGGCGATCTTCTGCTCGAGATCCGCAACGGGCTTTTCGAATTCGAGATAGGTCGAGGGCGTCGCCATGGCCTGTTCTCCAGATAAAGTCGGGCCGGGCGAACCGGCAGGATCAACCGGGACGTTTAGTCCGCGACAACCCACCGGTAAAGCGCCGTGAACGACGCCTGTTTCCGTTCCAGGAACGCGGCCCGGAGGAAGACCGGTCGCTACGGCGTCGGCGGCTTCGCGTAACCAAACGTGCCGCAGAGCGCCGTTTCATCGGCAGGCGGCCATGTCTCGCCGCCGAAGGATGCGACGGTCAGGGTTTTACCCACTGAGTCGCGCTCCAGATACGCGAGCGCCAGCGCGAAGGTCTTGTCGCACAGGCCGCCATTTGGCGTTCCCTCCGGCACGATCTCGCTGGTGACGGCGTAGATGCTGACGGGCGGCGCCGGCTGGCCTTCCGGGACCACGATTATCGCAGCCCAATCGAGGGACGTGTCGCCAGCCGTACCGGGGATCAGGTCGGCCTCGTAGACGAGGCCGCTGGCGGCCTCGATCCGGATCGATTCCGTATCGTTGGGGCCTGTATAGGGCAACTTCGAGATGGTGATGGGGCCGGTGAACGACTCCGCTGTCTTCGACATGGCCTCCCACGCAACAGGCATCGTGTCGACCTGCGGCAGCGGGGCGCCGGGCTCGTCCTGCCCCAACTCCTCCGGGGTGGGCGCTGCAGCCTCCTCGGCCGCCGGCTGGCAGGCGGCAAGCGCCGCACACAGGATGATCGCAAGACTGACTGAACGCATGCACGGCCCCTGACTGATAAGGAAGCCTAGGACCAACCGGCGTCAGGCGGAAGGAGGAGGCAGAGGCAATTTCTCAGTTCGCAGACTTGTCCAGAAAGCCGCGAACCGCCTCCGGCGTGGTCAGGCCAGGCTGGCGGAGGACTTCGCGACCATCCCGGTAGAGCATCAGTAACCCCGTGGAGCGGACATCATTGGCTTCGCGAAACGCCTTGTCGGCGTCGTAGTCCACCCGGAATGCTGTCAGCTCCGGCCAGCTCTCGCGAGACCAGACTTCCTCGAAGGCCTGATGCTGGGCGATGCAGGTCGGACACCAGGGCGCGTAGACCTCGACGATCACCGGGCCGCCTGTCGCAACCGCCTGCTCGAAGGCTGCGGCCTCGTAGGGCAGCCAGCCATTGAGCAGCGGGTCGTCGGCGCGGAAAGCCCGCAGCGCCATGCCGCCCCAGAGCCAGGCCGCAACCAGCGCAAGCGCGAGTGTGATCGCGCCGCCGCCCATGAGCCAGCCGGCGAAGCCCTTGCGTTTGGTCGAAGCGGCTTCGGTCACTTCACGAGCCCCAGGCTACGGGCCATGACGTGGAAGATCTCGTTCTGCTCGATGGAGCCGTCGAAAAGGTTCGATCCGGGACCAGACGCGAACAGCGCAACATCTTCGCCGCCATGCGTTTCCGAACCCATGGGCACGGTCGCCTGCTGCTGGAAGTCCAACGCCGTTGTATCAACCGCCGTCAGGTCCGCCCGTTCACACGTCCCGTCACGCTTGCAGATCGCGCCTGGACCATTGGCGTAGGCCAGCGTGGTATAAGGCTTGCCGTCGCCCGCCTTGATCGGGGCGCCGTCCTGCGTCTCGCGCACGAGCCCGAGGATGTTGTTGTTGCGAACCGGATAGCCCTGGATCGAGAACACGTGGCTGTGGTCGGCGGTCACGATGACCAGCGTGTCCTTCGGATCGGTCATGGCGAGCGCGGCGGCGACAGCCTCGTCCATCGCCACCGTATCGCCGAGAGCGCGCGCGGCGTTGCCGGCGTGGTGGGCGTGGTCGATGCGACCGCCCTCCACCATCAGAACATAGCCCTTGTCGTTGCGCGACAGGCGGGTGATCGCGGCTTTCGTCATCTCGGCGATGGAGGGCTCGCCCGCGGGATCCTTCGCGCGATCGAGTTCATAGCGCATGTGCGAGGGTTCGAAGACGCCGAGCACCTTCACGTCGCTATCAAAGTTGGTGGCGGCGAAGCCCTTGGCGTCCGTGAACGAGGCATGCCCCGGCATCGCGGCCCATTCGGCCAGCATGTCGCGACCGTCTTTCCGGTTGCCCTTGATGGTGGGGTATTCAGCGTCCACGGCGGTCTCGGGCAGGAAGTAGGAGCGGCCGCCGCCCAGCACCACTTCGAAGCCGTCGCCATTCGTTTTCTGCCAGGCCATGAACTGCGACGCGATGTCGATGCAGCCCGCGGCCTTGCCCGCTGCGTTCACGTCGCGGTCGCTTTCCCAGTCGCGCTCGACGGTCTTGGCGTATGTCGCGGCGGGCGTGGCGTGGGTCAGGCGGGCGGTAGAGATCACACCCGTGGCGAGACCCGCCTTCTCGGCGATCTGCCAGAGGGTGTCGGTCGCTGCGCGGGCTGCCGAGGTGCAGTCCTTCAGGTCTGCGGCCTGGGTGACGTTGATCGAGCCGTTGTAGGATTTGACGCCTGTCGTCATCGCGGCGGCCGTCGGGGCGGAGTCCGCCACCTGGCTGTCATGGGTGTATGTGCGCACCATCGCCGAGTGCGGCAGCGTCTCCATGGTCAGCAGGTTGCGCTCGCCATCGACGCCCTTCTTCTGCCCGGCATAGATCCGGCCAGCGGTGATGGTCGAGACGCCCATGCCATCGCCGACGAACAGGATCACGTTCTTCGCCCGGGGTAGCTCTCCGGTGGCCATCCGCGCCGCGACGGCTGCATGGGCTTTTACGTAGTAGCTGTCAGCGGCCTGGACGGGCTCGACGGCCGTACGCGCCGGTCCACCCGCTGGAGCCGTCGCACAGGCCGCCAGCACACAGGCGGACGCCATAAGGGCGGGAATGATACGAGTGGCGGACGGCATCGGCGGCTCCCACGAAACAGGTCCGCCTGCCTTATCCCAACCCCGTGACACTTCCGAGTCTCGCCGGTGCAACTATTGCGCAGGAGCTGGCGCGACAGGCTGTGTCCAGGCCGGACCGGAAAACTCGGTTTCGATCGAGAAGCTGACATCGTCACTGACGCCCATCTCGCTGCCAGGTTCGGGAATGCCGAAGCTCATGCCGAAATCCGACCGCTTCAGCATGCCGGTCGCAGAGAACCCGGCGCGGGCGTTCGGGTCCGGCGGGATTCCCTCCCAGCCTCCATTGAAGACCACGTCCATCGTCACCGGCCTGGTGACGCCGCGCATCGAGAGGTCGCCGGTGACGATCGCCGTGTCCGGCCCCGTGACGGCGATGCCGGTGGAGACAAAGGTGATCTCCGGGAATTTTGCAGCGTCGAACCAGCTCTCGCCCAGCATGTCCTTCAGGAAGCCGTCAGGCGGCGCCGGCAGATCGAGCGAGGCTGGTTTGACGCTCGCAGAGAGGCTGGAGGCGGACGGATTGGCGGGGTCCAGCTTCAGGCTGGCGTCGATGTCGTCAAAGGTTGCAACGAAGGTCGAGAAGCCCAGGTGGCTGACCCGGAACGTCACCGTCGAATGGCTCCTGTCGAGCGTGTAGTCGCCGGCAGGCAGCACCACCGGCGGCGGCGCCTGCGCAGGGGCTGCAGGCTCTGCGGCGGCGGGCGGTGCGGCGCTCTCCGGCTCGGTCGGCGCCGGCGAACAGGCCGCCGCCAGCATCAGAAATCCGACAACCATCCGCTTCATCTGCATCGTTCCCCGCACATTGGCTCCCGAAGGACGGGCGCGCCCGCGACGCCCCGACATCCCGGATTTCCGCCGGCAGAGATAATCTGTGCCGCCGGATAACGCGATGGTGCGTCAATCGCCTATGGACATTGGCGCCGCTACGGAAACACTGGTCGCTGCAGGAGGAGCTGCCAACCCGTATCGAGGAGAGTCCGAGTGATCCAGTTCCGAACCCTTGCCGTGGCCGCCGCTGTGGCGAGTGTCGCGTGCCTCACATCCTGCTCACCCGCGACCAAGACGCCCGCACCCGCGGCCCCCGCTGCGGAGGCCGCAGCAGCCGCCCTCCCTGCGCCCGTAAACGGCTGGGTCGAGCACCCGCTGTCGGAAGGTGTTGTGAAGATCCAGCCCGCAAACTGGCGCGCCGACACGATCGATATCCCGGTGAAGGTGGGCGAAGGCCTCGAGTACAAGCTGATGATGAAGAAGGGCGATGCCGTGGTCTATTCGATCGACTATGGCGATCTTGAACATCCCGGCCTGATGGAGGTGGAATTCCACGGCCATACCGAGAAGAACGCCGAAGGTATCGGCGATCTGATGTTCTACTCGAAGACGGGCGGCTCAGCGCAGCATGGCCAGTTCGAGGCCCCGTGGGATGGCATCCACGGCTGGTACCTGAAGAACGAATCCGGCAAGGACGTGACCGTCACGCTCAATGTGGCGGGCTTCTACGAGCTGGACGCGAAATAGGGGGGCGCCTGATCGGGCGCCGCGCAGCTACGCCTTCGCCCGCACCGCCTCCACGATCGCGCCGATCCGCTTCGCACGGGTTTCGGGCTTCTTCGCCTCCTCGACCGACCGGACGTATTCCTTGCGATAGGTGAAGGCCAGCGCGTCGAACACCGCACGCAGCCCAGCCGCCTTCAGCGCATCCGCGAGATCGTCCGGCACGTCGACTTCGCGGGGGGCGGTGTCCAGCTCCAGCGTGACGCGAACGGTCTCCCCATCCGTCACGCTGGCGCCCGCACGGTGCTCCCTGGACAGCGGCAGCATAAACACGCCGCCCCTCACCGCCACTGTAGACCGGTATGAATAGCCCTTGAGGCTGACGACAACCTTGGGCCGCTTGCTCTGCCCCATGGCTTCCACCACATCCGGCGGAACCTCGATGCCCATGACGTCCTTTGCATCAAGCTGGCCGAGAGTGGTGATGAAGGAAGGCATGGGCGGGCTCCGCGAAAGCGCCAGCCGGAGTGCAACACCTCAAACGACCGGATTCAAGCGCTCACAGCCCCGCCCAGGTCGCGACCCAGAACGTGATCATCGAGGCGACGTAGGCCAGCGTGATCAGGTAGGTGAACATGAAGCCGGTCCAGCCCCACGAGTTGGTCTCGCGGCGTACCGTCGCCAAAGTCGCCAGACACTGGGGCGCGTAGACGTACCAGGCCATGAACGACAGGGCCATCGGAAGCGACCACGAGGCCGCCAGCAGCCCCTGCAGCGCCTGGCTGGTCTCGTCCACCTCGCCGAGCGAATAGATCAGTCCCAGCGACGACACTGCCGCCTCGCGCGCGGCCATGCCGGGCACCAGCGCGACCACCATTTCAAGATTGAATCCGATGGGCGCAAACACCGGCTGGAGTACGCGGCCGATCATGCCAGCAAAACTGCCGTCGAGACCTTCGCCGCCATTTGGGAAATAGACGAGCACCCATAGCGCGACCGTCGTCAGGAAGATGATCGTGCCGGCGCGCTTGAGAAAGGCCCACGCCTTGTCAGCGAGTCCGAGGAAGAAGTCGCGCCACACCGGCAGCTTGTAGGTGGGCAGCTCCATGATCAGCGCCTGGCTGGCGCCCTTTGTGGCCGTGCGCTTGAGCACGAAGGCCACGGCAACGGCGCTGACGACGCCGACGACATAGAGCGCAAAGAGCACCAGACCCTGAAGGTTGAACGGCCCGATCATGGACTGCGGAATGAAGACGCCGATCAGCAGCGTATAGACGGGCAGCCGCGCCGAGCACGTCATGAGCGGCGCCACCATGATGGTGGTGATGCGGTCCTTCTCTTCCTCGATGGTGCGCGCGGCCATGATGCCGGGGATCGCACACGCGAACGAGGACAGCAGCGGAATGAACGCGCGGCCGTTGAGACCGACCCGCATCATCAGCTCGTCCATCAGGAAGGCTGCGCGGGCCATGTAGCCGGATGCTTCGAGGAACAGGATGAATGCGAACAGGATGATGATCTGCGGCAGGAAGACCACGACCGAACCAACGCCGTTGATCAGGGCGTCGTTCAGGAACGAGTTGAGCATTGGGTCCGTGACCAGCGGCGAGACTGTCTCCTGCAGCCAGCCGAACCCCGCCTCGATGGCGTCCATCACGGGCGTGGCCCAGGCGAACACCGCCTGAAACACCACAAAGAGAACGGCAATGAGGGCGATCAGGCCTGCAACCGGATGCAGCAGGATCCGGTCGGCCTGGCGCGTGACCTTGTTCATGGCCGGTTCGTGCAGGATCGCCTCATTCGCGATCTGGCGCGCCTCGCGCTGCAGGGCGCGCAGATCGTGGGTGTAGTCCCCAGCGACCGCATGTGGCGGGTTGGCGGCGAGCACGGCGTCGATCTTGTCCACCAGCGCCTGGCGGCCGGCCTTGCGGGTGGCGCGTGTGGGCACCACCGGAACCCCCAGCAGCGCCTCGAGTTTCTCGACGTCGATCTTCACGCCGTCGCGTTCGGCCAGATCGATCATGTTGAGAGCGACTACGACCGGCAGGCCCAGCGATTTCATCTGGAGAATGGTGTGGAGGTGAGTGCGGAGGTGGGCGGCGTCCGCCACCAGCAACAGCGCATCCGGGGCCGCCTCGCCGCGCTCGCCGCGAATCGATTCGATCGCGACACGCTCATCCGTCGAGCGGGCCTCAAGCCCGTAAACCCCCGGGAGGTCGATCAGGTCGACAGCAGCGCCGCCCGGCGTCTCGAACCGGCCAGTACGGGTCTCGACCGTCGTGCCGGCATAGTTGGCCGTCCTGGCGATGCCGCCGGTGAGGCCGTTGAAAAGTGTGGTCTTTCCGCTGTTGGGGGCGCCGACGAGCGCAAGACGCAGAGTCGCAGTGGTCACGCTGCCGGCTCCACGCGAATAAGAGCCGCCTCGGTCTTGCGGAGGGCGATGACGGTCCGGTTCAGACGGATGGAAAGCGGCGCGCCGCCAAGCCATCCGCGCGCAAGGAGTTCAACCTCATCTCCTTCGGCGAACCCGATCTCGCGCAGCTTGGCGACCAGCGTGTCCGAGCCGGCTGCAAAGCCGACCACGTGACCGACACGCCCCTTGTCGAGACGATCCAGCTGAAGAGTGGTGTGTTCCATCACACCGCTATATTGAGAACCAGTCTCACTTGCAATCGTTCTGAGGCGGCCCAATCGCCGCAAGACTTTCCGGCCGGTACACTTTCCTGTGGGTGGCCCTGCACCCGCCGGGACGCGTTCCCACTTTGCCCCCGCTGGACTACGCTGTCGGAAACAGATCCCGGGCGCCGGGACAGAAACGAGGAGACAGCATGACCCAAGCGCGTGCAGGTATCCCTCAGACCATTCTCGCAGCAACGGCGCTCTCGGCCTGCGGCGGCTCCGGCGGCGGCAGCTCGCCCTCGCCGCCGGCCGTCAATGCGCCGCCTGCATTCACATCGGCCGCCACGGCCTCTGTCCCGGAGAGCCAGACCGGCGCCGCCTATGTCGTGGCGGCCAGCGATCCGGAAGGCGCCGCCCTCACTTACTCGCTCTCCGGCGGCGCGGATCAGGCCCGCTTCTCCTTCAACGCCGCGACGCGCGAACTCCGGTTCGTCGCCGTCCCGAACTTCGAGGCGCCCGCCGACGCCAATGGCGACAATATCTACGAGGTGCGGATGTCCGTCTCCGACGGCGCCAGCACCGTAAATCTGGATGTCCGGATCACGGTGACCAACGTGGCCGGCGCCCTGTCGATGCGCCGCGTCTCGGCGGGCGTTTCGGCGCCCATCTTCATCGCCCCCTTTCCGGATGCATCCGGCCGCATGGCGGTGGTGGAGCGCGCAGGCCGTGTACGCCTGCTCGACCCGGTCACCGGAACATTTGCGGCGACGCCCATGCTGGATATCGCCACGCAGGTTTCAACTGCAGGCGAACAGGGCATGCACGCCCTCGCCTTCTCGCCCAACTTTGCGACCGACCGCACCTTCTATGTCGAACTGAACAACCTGTCGGGCGATACCGAGGTCCGCCGCTACCAGACTCTGGCCGGAAATCCCGCGCAGGCGGATACCACGACTGGAGACGTGATCCTGTTCGTGGACCAGCCTGCCGCCACAAATCACAAGGGTGGCTTCCTGTCCTTCGACACGGCAGGCCGGCTGCTGCTGGGCCTCGGTGATGGCGGCGGCGCCGGCGATCCCAGCGGCAACGCCCAGAACCCCAACACGCTTCTGGGCAAGCTGGTCCGCATCGATCCGGCCACCGACGCCTTCCCGGCCGATCCCAACCGCGACTACGCCATACCCGCTGGCAACGCCTTTCCTGGCGGCGCGGGCGGCCTGCCGGAGATCTGGGCTCTGGGCCTGCGCAACCCGTTCCGGGGCGCGGTCGACACGACCACCGGCGATGTCTTCATTGGGGATGTCGGACAGGGAGCGGTCGAAGAGATCGACCGTATCGTGGCGGGCACGCTCGGCCCCATCAACTTCGGGTGGAACCTCCGCGAGGGCACACAGCCTTACAATGGCGGCGCCAACAGTCCGTCCTTTACGCTCCCGGTCGCCGAGTACGGCCACGGCTCCGGCACGCGGCAGGGCAACTCGCTGACCGGCGGCGTGGTCTACCGCGGCCCCATCGAGAGCCTGCGAAATCACTATGTCTTCGCGGATTTCGTCACCAACAACATCTGGTCGGTTCCCGTCGCCGACATGATCGTGGGCGCGACCGTTCCATCGAGCGCCTTCGTGATCCGCACGCAGGAGTTTGTCCCGGACACGGGCGCGATCAACTCGATCGTCGCATTTGCAAACGATCTCGCCGGCGATCTCTGGATCGTCGACCTCGGCGGCGAGATCTTCGAGGCGACAGCCGTGGAGTAGAGGCGTTAGGGGTTGGAGACCTGCGCCTCGCCCTTCATGAAGCGGACGAACACGCGCTGGCCCACAATCACCGGCGCCTGGTCGGCGTCCACCACGACCTCGATGACGCGCTCATCGGCGCGCTGGCTCGGATCGTCCGACTTCAGCCTGCGCGCGCCCATGACTTCGGAAATGCGCATGACCTTGCCGGGATAGGACTTCGATTGGTCGGCCTCGGGAACGATCTCGGCAGTCTGCCCCACATGGATCTGCGGCATCGAGCGTTCCTCGACCTCCGCGCGCACGATCCGCTGCGCGTCAGGGCGAAGCTGGAACATCGGCGTCACGTTGAGCGTCGAAGCGCCCATACCAGGGTTGGCGTACCGGCGCACGATTTCGCCATCGGCAGGCGCGCGCACGACATAGAGTTCGACCTGATAGTTGGCTTCTGCAAGCTGCGCGCGCTGCAGCTGGACGGCCGCTTTCTGGGCGCCGATCTGCGCCTCGATCTGGCGGACGCGATCGGTGGCCTCGTCGAAGGCCTGCTGCGAGACGGCTTTTTCGGCGATGAGCCGCTCAATGCGCGCGAGCTCGCGCCTGGCGCCGCTCATCTGGACTTCGAGAACCGGGATCTGCGCCTCGGCCTGTTTCAGTTGCGCGGACGACCGGTCGCGGCTGAGGCGGGCGTCCATGTCGTCCTGGCGGGCGAGAATGTCGCCGGCCTTCACGCTCGCGCCTTCTTCCACGAGGACCGTCTGGACGATCCCGGGCACGCGCGCAGCGATATCCACCAGTCCGCCCTCGATATCCACCTTGCCGGAGGAGATGGCGGCATAGTCGCCGGAAGCTCCGGCGTTGGCGACAGCGGGGGTTTCCGAATTTTCAGTCGTGGCGCCATCAGCACCCTTGGCGTTGCACGCAGCAAGAGTGGCGATCGCGAACACGGAGAGAGCCAGTGTGGAGCGGATGCCGGGGCGTTTCATTATTGTTGTTCCAGCGGGTCAGTGGGTGAAGCGGGAGGCATCGGCGTTGGTGGAGGTAATCTGGCCGTCTTCGATGGTGATGATGCGGTCGGCATAGCTGGCAAGGCGGACGTCGTGCGTGACGCACAGCACGGTGGCGCCCTTCTCCTTCGCCGCGGCGCGGAGCAATTCCATGGCGATGCGACCGTTCTCACCGTCGAGCGCCGAAGTGGGCTCGTCGGCGAAGATCAGCTTCGGATTTTTCGCGAGAGCGCGAGCGATTGCGACGCGCTGCTTTTCGCCGCCGGACAGTTTTTCGGGCCGGTAGTTGATGCGATGGCCAAGGCCAACCTGTTCCAGCGTCGCCACGGCCATGTCGCGGCGCTGTTTCTTCTTGTAGCCCGCAAACTTGAGAAGGACCTCGATCTGCTGTGTCGCGGTCAGCGCCGGGAACAGGTTGAAGCCCTGGAAGATGAAGCCGCAATTGCGCAGCCTGAAGCGGTCGATCTTGCCCCGGTTCATTTTCCAGATGTCCTCGCCCAGCGCGATGACCTCGCCGTCGTCCGGCTTCAGGAGCCCGGAGACAGCCGCCAGCAAAGTGGACTTGCCGGAGCCGGACGGTCCCATGACCAGCGCGATCTCTCCGGTTTCGATGCGAAGATCGACGCCCTTGAGGATCTGCACTTTCGCGGTTCCCTTGCCGAAGGCGCGGGACACGCCACGCGCATCTATGGCGAGCGACGCGGAAGCCGCTTCGGCTGCAGGACGGGCCGTCGACAGATCAGAGTCCCGTTCAACGGATTTGCGGGCGAGCATGGAGCCGGTCATCTGAGAAGATCCGCTGGGTCGCCCTTCTTGAGCGCGCCGAGCGTGAGCGCGCCCGAGCCCATGGCGATGGCGAGAAGGAGGAGGCCGGTCTGAAGGAGAGAGCCGATTTCATAGCCCATCGGAATGTTGAAGAGGCCGGCGACCCAGGTGAGGCCGACCATGACGATGGCCGCCAGAGCGATACCGAAAATGCCGACCCAGAAGCTGAGCTCCATGATCACGCCGCGCAGATTGCCCATCGAGGCCCCGAGCGCACGAAGGCTCGCGAACTCCTTGATGTTGGCGAGGATGGCGCCGCGCAGGGTCTGCCAGGTGATGACGGTGCCGATGAAGAAGCCGATCACGCTCATGAAGCCAAGAATCATGGCGAGGATGCCCTCGGACATGGCGTCCCGGATCGTGGCGCGCGACAGTTCGGACTTCGACCAGGCGCGATATTGCCCGTCCGCCATGGCGTTGAGCTCGTCGCGGACCTGATCCGCCTTCGAGGGATCCTTGATGCGGACCATCAGCAGGCCAAGCCGGTCGTCGTCATAGCGGCCCATCGCCCTGTAGGTCTGGCGCGACATCACGAGGTTGGCGAACTGGCTGTTCGCGTAGCCCTCCATGACCATGGAGATCCGGACGCTGCGCCCATTGAGGGAGGCCATGTCGCCAAGCTTGACCCCAAGCTGCTTGAGCGCGGACTTGTCGACACCGACGTTGAAAGGCACCGACAGGGTGCGCCGCATCTCGTCCGTGAAATCCATGGGCAGCGTCACGGCGTTCTCGCCGGGGTCGATCACCATGATGTTGGTCGGCTTGGATTCGGTGGCCCCCGGTCCGTAAAACTGCCCGAAGGTCTGCGGCAGGTCGGCCACGTCGGTGACGTCCGGATGGCGATAGATCAGCGGCATCACCCGGGCCGGCAGTTCGCCGCCGGATCCGGCCAGAGACTTGGCGTCTGCCGCCAGAATGATGACCTGACCGCGCGAACGGTCGATCGTTGCTGTGAAGGATTGCAGGATGCCGATGAACATGGCCGACAAGGCCAGCATCAGCACGCCGGCGACCGCCAGCGAGATCATGGCGGCCAGATAGCGACGCCATTCGAAAATCAGTGTCGAGAGCGCAAGGCTCATTGTCGTATCAGACCCTGTTGCAGTCGGACGCCGCGCGCCGTCGTGCTCGTTCGCGTTTTCCCCGCCTGAATGCCGCAGACGGCTTCGCTTATCGAAATTCGATATAATTGTCCTGGCTGCCTTAGGCAAGCCGATTCTGGGTGTGCTCGCCCGGTTTTGATCCGCGTGCCGGAACAGTTGTTCTTCCCGCGAGGCATTCCCGTTGCGCGGCGCCCCAGACATCTGGTTTGACGGCAAGGGCTTGTCTTTTCGTGAAAATTCCATGCCCGCTCAGCGGGAACAGGGCGCCTTCGGTCGGCCATGCCTTGAGCGCGTATCTGAGGCGTGCAAGTCAGTCGGCCCTCCACCTGGAAACATGCATGTCCACTTCTCCCCCGACCGACGACGAACTCGACCAGCTCGAGGCGCTCCTGATCCGGCTCGACAAACGCGGCTTCATGCTGTCGGACGCCGACGGATATCTGTGCGCCATTGCCCTCTCTCCCGATCCGATTCCCGAGGCGGAATGGCAGGCCGACCTGTTCGAGGCGCATGACTGCGAGCCGAGCCCGGGCGAAATCCGCGAAATGGCGGACGTCGCCAGCCGGAGGATAACGGAGATACTCACAACTCTTGAGACGGACCCGGGCAGCTTTGCACCCATCGTCGAGCTGGACACGGATGAATCTCCCCTCAGTGAAATCTGGGCGGAAGGCTTTCTGGCCGGGATGGGTCGGCGGCCGGAGGCCTGGCAACAGCTTCTCGATCATCCGACGGGCCAGCTGGTGTTGATGCCCATCCTGATGCTTGGCGATCCGCGCGCGCTCGAGGCGGCATTCCCGAAACGCGGGAAGCGCGAACGCGAAAGGGACCGCCTTGCCGCCAATCTTCCGGATCTTGTCGGGTTTCTCTTCACGCTGACGCAGACGCTGAAGTCCGACGGACTGGCCGCACTCCCCTCGCCTGAGGAATTTGCAGCGAGCATATCGCCCGAGCCGGATCACCCTCCGCAGAAAACGGCCGGGCGCAACGATCCGTGTCCCTGCGGATCGGGCAAGAAGTACAAGAAGTGCTGCGGCGCCCCAGCCGCAGCGCCGGTGTAGCCGGCAGCAGCGGGCGAGTTATGCGGACAGAAACGAAAACAGCCCCGCTCAAAGAGCGGGGCTGTTCAGGACGAACCCGTTTATGGGTGCGGGGACAGGATTTGAACCTGTGACCTTCAGGTTATGAGCCTGACGAGCTACCGGGCTGCTCCACCCCGCGTCAGTGGGGTCATCCATTCGCTCCAGACCCGGCGTCCAGAGCGATCTTCCAAAACGACATCGCGGCCCTGACCGTACCGGACCGGCGCGAACGCCTGACCGACCCGGAAGAGCCGCGCTCCTCACGTAGACAAAGCCACGCGAAAAACCATGCAAAGGAGGCCCTCAACCCGAAGGGTCGAGCCTGTTTTCATTCGGTCCTGAAGACCTGGCGGCGACCTACTCTCCCATGCCTTAAGACATAGTACCATTGGCGCTGGGGGACTTAACGACCGAGTTCGAGATGGGATCGGGTGGGGAACCCCCGCCAGAACCACCAGGTCATCAGGACCGAATGAAAAGAACCAACAATTCGAAAAACTGGTGTCGCACCGCCAAGCACGGCGATGAGACCTCCCGAACGTCACGCCCGCGACATTCGGGTGTTTGCAGGACGTATCCTGCAGAATTGCGGGCGACATGTTCGTCGCCACGCATGGGCTTGCTGGCTTGTGATCAAGCCGATCGAGCAATTAGTACCGGTAAGCTACACGCCTCGCAGCGCTTCCACACCCGGCCTATCGACGTGATAGTCTATCACGGCTCTCAGGGAAGCCTCGTCTTGAGGTGGGTTTCCCGCTTAGATGCTTTCAGCGGTTATCCCGACCATACATAGCTACCCTGCTGCGCGGCTGGCGCCACGACAGGTCCACCAGAGGTATGTTCATCCCGGTCCTCTCGTACTAGGGACAAATCCTCTCAAGCTTCCAACACCCACGGCAGATAGGGACCAAACTGTCTCACGACGTTCTGAACCCAGCTCACGTACCACTTTA
>CAYOWK010000034.1:0-45387 GCA_964407665.1 uncultured Rhizobium sp.
CGCCGCATGGCGGGCAATGAAGGCAAGGAGATGGGCTCATCCCTGCACCAGTGCCTCGCGGCCGTTCTCGCCTATGGCGTCTGCCCCGAAGAGATCTGGCCCTACACCCACGAGACCCGCAACACGCCCCCCCCAGAGAAGGCCTATGAGGCCGCCCGTGCGCTGATGGCGCTGGAGTTCGGTCGTGTCGACCGCGACCGGACGATGGTCGCCACGCTGGCCTCGGGCCTACCGGTTCCCTTCTATACAATGATGCCGTCCGCCTACTACGACGAAGCCGACAAGAGCGGCTTCACGCCGTCGGTCAGCAAGGAAAAATCGCCGCCCCCGCCTGAGCCCGAGACCTGCCATGCCATGCTGGTCGTCGGGTACGAGCTCAACGCCCAGGTCTGGATTGTGCGCAACAGCTGGGGGAAGGACTGGGCTGCAGACGGCTACTTCCTGATCCCGTTCGACACCATGGCAGCCTACACGCGGCCGGACTGGTTCTGGGCGATCGGCTCCATCGAGCAGGCCACGATGGGCCGCATGAAGATGAGCGCAGCCGGTCAGGCCATGGAGGCGCCCGCGCCGATGGACCGGGCTTACGCGCAATCGCAGGCGGCGCCGTCTGCGCCGTCCGAAACGACCGGCAATGCAATTGATCGCATGAAGCAGGACATGCGCAGCAAGGTGAACACGGATCTCGCCGCCGCGAAGGACGCTCTGCGCAAGCGCCTGCGCGGTCCCGGCGTCGGCGGCGGATACTGAGAGGGGAATGCTGATGAATACGCAGGGACGAAGCTACAGGCTCGGCGATTGCCTGTTCGAGGCCTCTCCGCCCAACACGCCCATGTTGACCGGCGAGCCCGGCGCGCAGGAACCGAAATCCGGCGAGGTCGATCTGCGCCCGTACTGCACGCCGGTCGAGAACCAGCTTGATGTCGGCTCATGCGCCGCCAATGCGATGGTCGGCGCTGTCGAATACCAGCTGCGGGTGCTGACAGGCGAGACGGTCAATCTCTCGCGCCTGTTCGTCTACTACAACGCCCGCCAGCTTGCGAACAAGCAGAACGACGACTGCGGCACCTTCATTACCCACGTGATGGCGTCCATGCTCGCCCACGGCGCCTGCCTGGAAGAGACCTGGCCCTACATCGAGGCCAACTGGCCGCTGAAGCCTGCAAAGGTCTGCTACGACGAGGGGTTGGCCCTCGCCTTCCGGCACTCCCAGATCCAGAGCGGCATCCAGTACGCACGTGTCCCGCTCGGCGTGTACACGCTCACAGCGCTGGCGTCGGGCATCCCTATCGTGTTCGGCGCGTCTCTGCCGGGTCCGTTCTTCAAGGAGGCTGACCGCACCGGCCGGATGCCGTCGATAGCCAACGCCGGAACGCCATCCTCCGACGGCGGGCACGCCATGCTGATCGTCGGCTTCAGCCTCAACGACAACACGTGGCTGGTCCGAAACAGCTGGGGCGCCGACTGGGGCGATGGCGGTCACTTCCGCATTCCGTTCGACACGCTCTCGCACTACTCGCACCCGGACCAGTTCTGGGCGGTCGGCACGCAGGAGCAGTTCCAGCGCGCCAAGCTCTCTGTGCGTGGCGTCAGCCAGCAGCTGGCGGCGCAGCAGGCGACGGCTGAAGCGCCCCAGCAGGCCGAAAGCGCGCTAGCGCGCCTGAAGGGCGGCCTGCGCACCCGCATCAACGAGGATCTGTCCACCGCCAAGAAGGGCTTCCGCGACCGCCTGCGCGGTCCTGGCGCCGGCGGCGGCTATTGAGGAGGCCATGATGCCCATCGCACCCGAACGCCTGCGCGGCTGCCTGCTCGAGTCGGCGCCATCGCCCGCCCCGAAGCTGGTCCTGTCCGGAACCGCTGGCGGCATTCCGCCCGCCATGGACCTGCGCCCCTACTGCTCCACGGTCGAGCACCAGGGCGACCTCAACTCCTGCGCGGCGAACGCCGTCGTGGGCGCCATGGAATACCACCGCAACCGGCTGGGCCTGCCGCCGATGGAGCTGTCGCGCCTGTTCGTCTACTACAACGCCCGCAAGCTGGCCGACCGCGAGAAGGCGGACGAGGGCACGCTCATGCACCACGCGATGGCGGCCCTTCTGGCCTACGGCGTCTGCGAGGAGCGCATGTGGCCCTACCAGGAGGCCATGGTGAACGAGGCGCCGACGCAGGCCTGCTATTCCAACGCGACCCGCTATGAGGCTGTGGAATACGCCCGCACCGATACGCCAGAACTCATTCTCGCCGCTCTAGGCTGCGGTCTGCCGGTGGTGTTCGGCGCCGCCTTCCCCAGCGAATTCTACGCCGAGGCCAGCCGGACAGGGTTCATGCCCTACGTCCCGCAGGCCAATGGAGAGCGGCCCGCGATGGGGCACGCCATGCTGTTGGTCGGCTACGATCTCGCCAAGCGGATGTTCCTGATCCGCAACAGCTACGGAACGGAGTTCGGCGCGCGCGGGTATGCGATGGTTCCATTCGACACGATGTTCGCCCACTCGCAGCTGTTCGACTTCTGGACCATCGGCGCCATCTCGCAGCATCGCGGTCTCAGCCTGATGGGGCCCACCGTCGCCGCCACGGTTTCGGCCACACGCGCCAACGCGAAGGAGCAGGCCGTCTCGGTTATGCGAAATTCCTCGCAACTCCGCGACAAGATCACCGGCGAACTCGATGCCGCCAAGAAGGGCTTCCGCGACCGGCTGCGTGGTCCAGGCGTCGGGGGTGGGTACTAGAGCGCGTTGCGTTCCGCTGGAGCGCAGATGGGCGTGATGTTTGGTTTGGGGGAGACGGGCCTGGCTCCGGTCTTGACGTGAGCGCCTGCCTGGGTCGTCATCGCACTTCCAAAGGGAGTTGCGTATGGCGGACCTGGCAGGCCGGAAGATCGTCGTGACCGGAGCCTCCGGCGCCCTCGGCGCCAGCGTCGTGGCCGTGCTTGCAGGCAAGGGCGCCACGGTCGCAGGCATCGGGTTGCCGCCCGGCGGTCCCGGCATAGCGATTCCCCGCGCTGACCTCACCGATCCCGCCGCCGCTGAAATGGCGTTTGCGCAGGCGGCGGAAGCAATGGGCGGCATGGACGGTCTCGTGAACGTCGCAGGCGGCTTCGCCTTCGAAAAACTCGACGGCGGCTCCATCGACACCTTCGACCGCATGTACCGTCTGAACCTGCGCACGGCTGCGGTCTGCTGCCAGGCGGCTATCCTGCACCTGTCGAAGTCCGGCGGCGCCATCGTCAACGTGGGAGCCGCAGGCGCGGCCAATCCCGGCGCCGGCATGGCCGCCTACGCCGCTTCCAAGGCCGGCGTGAAGGCGCTGACCGAAAGCCTCGCGGCGGAGCTCAAGGGCAGGGGCGTACGTGTGAACGCCATCCTTCCCACGATCATGGACACCGCCCAGAACCGCAAGGACATGCCGGACGCCGACACCTCCGCGTGGACAACAACAGAAGCCGCAGCCCGGGTTATCGCGTTCCTGCTGTCCAGCGAGTCCGCCGCCATCTCCGGGGCAAGTTTGCCGCTCAACCTGCGGGGTTGACGGACCGGCCTCAGATCCCGGTAACGGATCGGAAGGCGAACCAGATAATCCAGGCGACCATTGCGATTAGCGAAATCGGAACAACCACTGCGGACAGGCGCTTGCGCACGTTGCCTCCGGCAAGCCCCTCGACGAGCGCCAGAAGGAAGGCGCCTCCGGAGAGGACAGGCAGGGGAAGTAGATTGAATGCCGCAAACTTCACGATGACGATCGATATAGCCTGCGCGAAACTGCCTGATGCCAACGCGGGCTGAAGGGCGGCGACAGGATCGACGCGAGCAACATCGACAGTTGCGGTCCACATCTGAGGCCATGTCAGAAGAAACTCGCGTAGGGCTTCGGCGCCCACCGCGATAGACGCGGCCGCGAACGCCGCTGCCGGTCCCGCCAGTGCGATGGCGGCCTGCGCTGGCCAGGCAGCATAGCCCGTGGCGCCTGGCCGCTCGGCAAATTTCACGAACCCGTTCAGCAGGATCGGGCCGAGCCGCACTTCAGCGCCAGCCGTTCGGAAGAGAAGGATTGAGGGTCCGGCGCCAAACTGGATGCGCTCGATCCGGGCCCCTAACGCTGCTCCCACCAGAGCTGTGCTGATGTTGAACACCAGCATGAATGCAAGGAAGCCGCATACAATTGCAAGGACTGCCTGTCCGGTCCCATCCATCACAAGCTCCGGTCTTTGTGGTTCAGCAGCCAGGCGCCTTCACCGGCTGCCCCTTGGCCAGCGCGTCCTTCACCAGCGGCGTCCACAGCGCATAGCCGGCGGGCGTCATGTGCAGGCGGTCAGCGAGGAAGATGTCCTTCGGCTGGCCGTCTGGCCCCAGCATCGCGGGAACAATGTCGATGTAGGCAAGGTCGGAGCGCTTGTCGGCCAGCGCCTTCACCTTGTCGTTCACGGCGGTCATTGTGTCCTGGATCGACCAGCGGGCTTTCGAGGGCTTCACCGAGATGAACCAGACCGGCGTCTTGCCCAGCGCCTTGTCCTTCTTCGCCATGAAGGCCACGAAGTCGGCATAGGCAGCCTCAGCAGAGCGTCCGTCATTGAGGTCGTTCTCGCCGGCGTAGAACACGATGCGGCCCGGCTTGTAGGGCGCCACAACGCGGTCGAAATAGGCGTTCACCTCCCAGATCGTCGAGCCGCCAAACCCGCGGTTCATGACCGGATAGTCCGGGAAGTCCTGGTTCAGCGACGACCAGAACCGGATCGACGACGAGCCGACAAAAAGCGTGGAGCAGGCGGCGGGCGGCGCCAGCCGGTCGGCGGCCTCGAAGGCGGCGATGGCGTCATCGAAGCGCGGCGCAGACGGCGGCGGCGTCAGGGCGGGCGCCGTGTCCACGGTTGCGGTCGCAGCGCCTGCAGCAGACGGCGCTGCAGGCGTGGAGGCGCACGCCGCCAGCGCGCCAAGGCTGGCGGCAAGCCCCAGCATCCGCATCAATGCAATCGTCTTCAGCACCGCCATGAATTCATGTCCCGTTCGGCGAGCCGCCGCCCCATCCGGGCGGCGCCTCCAGCGAGGGCGATAGATAGTGAACCACCCCGCCGCCGTCCATGCTCTTCAGCGGTCGGGTCAGCGAACCGTCCGGTCCAGCCGCTTCACCAGCGCCTCGAATGTCTGCGAGGCCACGCGGATTGTGTCCGGGTCGGCCAGCGACAGCTCGTCGCGTGGCGTATGGATGATCCCCAGCACCTCCGGAAAGCTGGCCGGGTCAGGCGTGGCGCCCGAGCCCATGTTGGCCACGAACGCCTCAAGCTTTCCGGCATCCTCCAGCGGCAGGAATCCGATCGACACAACCGCAGCCCCCGCCTGCGAGAAGGCCACATCGTCGCTCGGCGGATACGAAGTCATCCCCTTGCAGGCCATCACCCGCTCGGCGCAGACCCGCTCCAGAGCCACCAGAACGGGCCGTGATTGCTCGCCCGAATTGAGCCCGTACATCAGCGTGTCGCCATACGCCGAGACGTCGGCGTTCACGACGGCGGCGACTGTCTTCAGGTCGTTCGCCTTGATCCACGCGCTCGCGCCAAGCAGCCCCAGCTCCTCCTGATCCGTGAACAGGATGCGCACGCGATGCTTCAGTTTCGCATCCTTCAGCCGCTCGGCCGCCGAGATCACCGCCACCACCGAGGCCGCATTGTCGACGATCCCCATCGACGGCTGGCCCTTCAACTGTATGGCGTCGTAGTGCGCGACCAGCAGGATCTCGCGGCCCCGCTTCGGTCCGAACACGGTGGTGATGTTGTATCCTGTCTCCGCCTCGCCATCGCGTCCGCCCTCGAACGTCTCGATGGCCACCGGAAACCCCGCGCTGGCTAGCTGGCGGGCGATGGTGTCGCGGCGAACATCGTTATCCGGCGTGGCCAGCGCCGACAGCCTGCCCATCATTGTCGCCCCGGCAAGCTCAGCCTCGCCCGGGCGCGGCCCCGGGCTGGCGCAGGCCGTCAGCGCAAGAGCCAGCGCGGCTCCGATCCAGATGTTCGTCTTCATGCGCAAGGCTTCCCCGCTGCGATCCCGCGCCATGCTGGGCGAGGTCGCAGGCCTTCGCAAGGCTCAGCTGGACGGCGCCGCCGTCCCTGCCTATCTCGACTGGACGGAACCGGAGAGGGGCGGAACATGACGGCGGACATTCCCGAAGGCTTCGAGCCGCATTTCCGCAAGAGCCCCGTAACCGACGCCTGGGAGCCGCTCTATTCCCGGCGAGCCGACGGCGTCGTCCGGATCGGCTTCCGGCTCGATACCCGCCACTGCAACGGCCGTGGCCTCCTGCACGGCGGCGTCATCGCCGCGCTCGCCGACAACGCCATGGGCCTCTCGCTGGGCGAGACGATGCGCGCCGCAGGCGGAGAAACCCCCAAGGGCCTCGTCACCACATCCCTGTCCGTCGACTATCTGGGCGTCGCTGAGACCGGCCAGTGGATCGAAGTCATCCCGCGCGTGGTGAAGGCA
Organism: uncultured Rhizobium sp.; assembly: GCA_964407665.1. Lineage (GTDB taxonomy): Bacteria > Pseudomonadota > Alphaproteobacteria > Caulobacterales > Hyphomonadaceae > CAYOWK01. Next base: position 6,471 of record CAYOWK010000034.1, read on the forward strand.
GGCGGATCGTCCGGCGTGGTGGACGCACTGGTGACCGCGGACGGCGAGGTGGTCGCGCGCGCGAATGCCGGGTTCAGGGTGATGCGGTAGGGGCAATTGCCGTGGCTTGGCTGGTGTGACAGCGCCGGTTCGGCGACGACGGCGACGACGGCGCCGTCAGAGGATGCTATGGTGTCGAGGCAGTTGGGGGGCAGCAGATATGAGCTTACGCGTTATGGCGGTGCTGGCAGGCCTGCTGCTGCAAGTCATGTCGCCGCAGGTTGCAGCGGCGTGTGGGCGTCTCGTCGATGAACAGGGCCATGACTTTTTTCCGGTAGTAGAACCTCAGCAGTTTTTTGTAGGGACGCTGACAAGTGTTCGGACGCCGGATGCTCGGGATATCGAACAGCTCCGCGCACGCTGGAAGTCGAGGCGCCCCGAATCGGACGCTGAGGTGATTGGGCGATTTCTCGAATCCACGAGAATTGCCGAATTCGCGGTAGAGCCGGGCGACAGAAGTCGGGCGGCTACGGTCGCCTTGTGGTTTGAGGACAACGGCAACTGTCCCGGCCCGTACAATGAGGGGCTCCCGCTGGAGGTCGGCCAGAGAGCAGTCGTGTTTTCAGACGTGGTCGATGGCTGGCTGACGGGGTGGATTCCCAATTCTGTCAACGTGCAGAAACTGGGTCAACCGCAGCTCGTCGAGACGATGGAGCATCTCTTCCAGCAGTTCGATCAGTGCCCTGAAGGGGCACATGAGAGTTATGGCTTTGCCGCAACGTCCCTGCGCGCCCCCAGGTCGGGATTCGGACGTGGCTGTCTGGTCGAGGCGCGCTGATTGCAGCAGAAGGAGGGGGGTGGTCGCGCGCGCGAATGCCGGGTTCAGGGTGATGCGGTAGCGACGACGGCCGCGGCGTAGCTGGTGTACAGCGCCGGGTCGGCGACGACGGCGCCCTCAGGGGATGCTATGGTGTTGAGGTAGCTGGGGAAGCAGACATGAGCTTACGCGTTATGGGGTGCTGGCAGGCCTGCTGCTGCACGTCCTGTGGCCGCAGGTTGGAGCGGCGTGCACTGCAGTTGTCGATGAACGGGGTCGCCCGCATACGCCGGTGGGCGAGCCTGAACAGGTGTTTGTCGGGAAGCTGACAAGCGTCCGGATGCCGGATGGACGCGACATCGAACATCTCCGTGCGCGATGGGATCATTCGCCGGCCAGGCGGGCCGAACCCGACGCAGACCTGATCCAGAGGTTCAGCCGGTTCACGAGAGTTGCGGAGTTCGAAATCCAGACGGGCGACACGCGGCTGCCGACAAACATCTCTCTGTGGTTTGAGAGCAATGGGGTCTGTTCTGGCCCGTTCAACGAGGGGCTCCCGCTGGAGGTTGGTCAGACAGCGGTCGTGTTTTCAGACGTGGTCGATGGCTGGTCGACTGGGTGGATTCCCAATTCGGTCAGCGTGCAGAAACTGGGTCAACCGGAATTCGTTGAGACGATGGAGCATCTCTTCCAGCAGTTCGATTATTGCCCTCAAGGGGCGCAGGTGGAACGCTATAGCTTGCCCGTAACGTTCCTGCGCGCTCCGAAGTCGGGGTTTGGGCGTGGCTGTCTGGTTGACGCGCGCTGATTGCAGCGGACGGCGAGGTGATCGCGCACGCCAGTGCCGGGTTCAGGGTGATGAAGTAAGGGGCTTGTTCCAAGGCCTCAAAGACCGACCACACCTGTCATCCCGGGCGGAGCGCAGCGGAGAGCCGGGATCCATCCATCCGCAGTCGGGATATGGAGGCATGGATCCTGGATAACCGCTTCGCGGTTTCCGGGATGACAATTTCGGGTTGGCGCAAAAAGCCAGTCGCCTAGTCCTCATCCACACGCGGACGTCCGGCCGGGGCGCGCGGCAGGCCGGACGCCACGAACTTGGCGACAGCCGAGACCTCCTCGGGCGTCAGCAGGGCCGCCATTGATGGCATCTCGCCCTGGCCTGAAGCGATCACGCGCGCGATCTGGTCGACGTTGGCGAGGCCCGACAGGCCGGGTGCGTTGCCGCCCGGCAGGCCGGCTCCGTTGGGGCCGTGGCAGACGGCGCAGGCCTTCGCGAAGCCGGCGCGGCCGAGCGTGATCTCCTGCGGCGAGGCGTTGACCGCTGCGACCTGTGCGCGCCGGGGCGAGAGCGGCGCCGGGGCGGGGTTGGCGACCGAGACATCATTGACGCCATCGCCCAGCGTGAGCGCGACGATCTCCGCGGGCTCGCCGCGTTTCGAGACGGCGATGGCGATGTACTGCTTGCCGTTCACGACGTAGGTCATCGGGGCGCCGGTGACGAGCGTGGGCATCTTCATCTCCCACACCACGCGGCCGTCGCGCTTGTCATAGGCGCGGAACATCGGCCCGCCGGAGCCGCCGCCGATATTGCCGCTCTCTCCGAGGAACAGCAGTTCCGGCGTCAGCAGCGGGCTGGGGCGAACGTCGAACTTGCCCATCTTCGAGAAGTCGAGGCCAAGGCCCTGCAGCGCGGGATGGTTCTTCACGCTGTCATCGGCGTCGCCGATCGGGATGCGCCAGAGATGCTTGCCCGTGTCCATGTCGGTGGCGATGAGTTCGGAATAGGGCGGCTTCAGGATCGGCAGCCCGCGCGGGCCCCCGATCGGAGCGCCGCCGCCGCCGCCATAATAGTCCATGTTGGTGGTCTTGGGATCGCCCTTGGTCAGGCCGGCGAACTGCGGCTTCAGCCGCACCGGCGTGTACATGATGTGCGTATCGGGATCGACCGCCGCGCCATTCCAGTTCGGCCCTCCGCCCGTACCGGGGTAAAGCCACGTGCCCTTGTTGGTCGGCGTCACCAGCGTCGGCGTCGTGTAGAGCGGCCCTTTGGTGAACTGGTCGGCGATCTTCTTGCCCTCGGCGCGCAGCTCCGGCGTGAAGTCGATCAGGTCGCTTTCATCATAGCCGAGCCGCAGCATCGGCTCGGGAAGGGTGGGGAAGGGCTGGGTCGGTGAAGGCCGCTCGCCGGGGATGTTCGAGCCCGGAACGGCGCGATCCTCGATGGGCCACACTGGTTCGCCGGTCTTGCGGTCGAACACGAAGGTGAGCCCCTGCTTGGTCAGCTGGGTGACCGCCTTGATCCGCTTGCCGTCCTTGATCACGTCGTGGAGGATCGGCGCGGTCGGAAGGTCATAGTCCCAGATGCCGTGGCGAACGATCTGGTAGTGCCAGACGCGCTTGCCGGTCTTCGCATCGAGGGCGACAAGCGTCTCGCCGAACAGGCCGTCACCGAGGCGATGGCCGCCATAGAACTCGTTCGTCGGCGTCTCGTGCGGAATGTAGACATAGCCAAGCTCGGGGTCGGCGCTCAGCATCGACCAGGCGCCGGCGGCGCCCGTGTAGGTTTCCGATCCGCCTTCCCAGGTCTCGGCGCCGATCTCGCCCTTCTGCGGGATGGGGCTGAACGTCCAGACCAGCTTGCCGGTGCGCGCATCATAGCCGCGAACGACGCCGGGGATGGATTCCTTGTTGCGCGGCCCGCCGACGATCACCTGCGTCACGACGATGTCGCCGACAATCAGAGCCGGCGAGACGGACGTCACTTCCGGCGCATCGCGGTCGCCGATCAGGTTCTGGCGCAGATCGACGGCGCCCTTGTCGCCAAAGTCGAGCGCGGCCTTGCCGGTGGCGGCGTCGATGGCGAGCAGCCGCCCATCCTGGCTGTTGTGGTAGAGGCGTTTGACGGCGCCATCCGCCCAGTAGGCCAGCGAACGGGGCGCCAGCGATCCGGTGCGCCCGCCGAAGTCAGCTGGCGTTGGGGTGTAGGTCCACAGCGTCTTGCCCGTGGCGGCGTCGATGGCGGCGGCGCCATGCTCAACCCATGGAACATAGAGAACGCCATCCACCATCAGCGGCGTGGACTTGTAGTTCGAGCTTTCGCCGGAACCCGACGTATCCGCCGACCAGCGCCAGGCGATCTCCAGCTTCGAGACGTTCGAGAGATTGATCTCCTCGAGCGGGGAGTAGCGCGTTGAATCCGGTCCGCCGCCCCAGTAGAGCCATTCGCCCTTCTCCAGCCACGGCGACAGGGAGGCGGCAGGCGCTCCGGCCGAATCCACCGTCCTGCAGCCGGAAGCGGCGGCCAGAACGCAGGCGATGGCCGCCAGCGAAGCGCGAATACGCATATAAACCTCCCGAGCCGGAGTCTCCCGCTCCGGGTCAATGCCCGGCAGGCTAACCAGCGCCGTCCCTTGCGGCAATGGCGTGGCGGACCCGGCAGGGAGGCCGGGTCATCACTCCGGCGTGTTGTGCCATTGCATCGGGCCGACCAGCTCGGTCTCGCGGGCCTTCACCTGGGCGATCGTCGCCTGGCCTTCGGCGATTTTCGGCTCGCGATCCTCGCGGTCGATGATCAGGGCGGCGTAAGCCGTGCTGTTGACCGTGACGACACCGTAGGCCTCCTGCATCTTCTTGCGCATGGCCCCCAGCTCGGTCACAATTTCGGGCGGGAAGGTGTTGGCCTGCGCGACGACCCATTCGTCCGTGGATCCGCGCACATAGGCGCGCACCACGTCGGCCACCGCCATCTCCTGCATCTTCAGCACGAAGTGCATCTTGGCGCGGGTCGTGAAGGCCTCGGCCTCGGCGTCGATCACCGAGGAGCCGGGGTGCTCGTTCTCCTTGTCGGCGGAGCGCAGCGCGGCCTCCGCCAGACCGATGGCGGTCACCCGGTCATCGACGCTGGCCCTGTAGCCGGCGCGCATGGAAAGCAGCCGCGCCTGAGTGACCCCCACGCTGCGGGCGCCGCCCAGCGCGATGGCCCCGAAGCTGAGTCCGGTCGGTTCGTTGCGGAATTCGCGTGCGGTCGAAAGCGGCGGCGAGGTCAGCCGCAGCAGAGTGGCTTCGATGTCCGCGGTCCGGTTCAGCTGTTCCAGCGCCGTGATGCGGTCGAGCAGCGCCTGCGCCGTCATGTAGGTCGTCTGGCCGGGTACATCGGCGCACAGCAGAAGCTGGCTGGCGGCTTCCTCGTACTGCTTCGCCATCAGCATGACGTCGCCATTGGCGCAGGATTTATGGTCTTCCGGATCGGGCGGCTCTGCTGCGGCCGCTCCACAGGCCAGACCGATTGCCAGAACGCTCGCCAAACTCGCTATGCGCACGCAGACACCCCTCGCTGGAATGCAGGAAGGCCTAGCAATGCAAGGGGTATTCCGGCAAGCGCTGGAGGCAGGCCCTACTGCGCTGTCCACCCGCCATCGATCGGCAGCGCGGCGCCGTTGATCTGGTTGGCGGCGTCCGAGATCAGGAACACGGCAAGGCCCGCAATGTCCTCGACCTTGACGAATTCCTTGGTCGGCTGGGCGGCGAGCAAGACATCGCGCAGAACAGCTTCCTAAAAGATACCACGCGCCACCGTGTGTCGGCGGTCATGTTCCGGACACTAGCCAGCGGGGTTTTCGCCGTGGGGGGGCAATCACGAGATCGCGCGTCGTTTCCGCCCTTAGGGCTGGTATTCCACCAGCGTATGGTCTTCGCCGTCCAGTTCTTCGTCGATGATCCGGGCGATGACTTGCCAGTCGCCGCCCGCGAGCCCCGCTCCGATGAGAGGATAACCAATCCGGAGGCCCGTGTATGCTGATCGCACCGCCTGCATGACGCTGCGAATGGCGGTGTAGTCGGCGTTGTTGCGGCCACGGTAGTGAAACTGGGTGTAGCCGTTGACGACTGTGAAGGGGGTCGCCGTCCGCGTGATCTTGGCGAACGAGATGGCGCCCAGCTTGCCGCGATCGCCTTTCGGGGTCGCCTGATCGGCGGCATAGGCCTCCGGAAACGCTTCGCGAATGGATTTGGCGATCCCGGCGCCCATGACGCCTTGGCAGTTGCAGCCGTGAACGATGACGTCGAATTGCCCACCAACCGCTAGGTGTATGAGATCGCCGCGAACCGTCTTCATGGCGAAGACCGCCCCGCCTACTGGGCCGTCCACCCGCCATCGATCGGCAGCGCTGCGCCGTTGATCTGGTTGGCGGCGTCCGAAATGAGGAACACGGCGAGGCCCGCAATATCCTCGACCTTGACGAACTCCTTGGTCGGCTGGGCGGCAAGCAGGACATCGCGAACAACTGCCTCCTCGGATATCCCGCGCGCCTTCGCCGTATCGGCGATCTGGTTCTCCACCAGCGGCGTGCGGACATAGCCCGGGCAGATGGCGTTGACACGGATACCGTGGGTCGCGCCCTCAAGCGCCGTCGACTTGGTGAAGCCGAGAATGCCGTGCTTGGCGGCGACATAGGCGCTCTTGAAGGGCGAGGCGACCAGTGCGTGCGCCGACGCGATGTTGATGATCCGGCCCCAGCCGCGCGCTTTCATCTCGGGGAAGGCGAGGCGGGTGGTGTGGAAGGCGGCCGAGAGGTTGAGCGCTATGATCAGGTCCCACTTGGGGATGGGAAAGTCCTCGACCGGCGAGACGTGCTGGACGCCGGCATTGTTGACGACGATGTCGACCGGCCCCAGCGCCTCGCGGGCCGTGGCGAACATCGCCTCGATCTCGTCGACATTCGTGAGGTCGGCCCCGGAATAGGCGACCCTGACGCCGAATTCCGTCTCCATCCCGGCCCGGAGCGCCTCGATCTTCGCCGCATCGCCAAAGCCATTGAGCAGGATGTTGCAGCCCGCCTTTGCAAGCCCGCGCGCCACCCCCTCGCCGATGCCGGACGTCGAGCCGGTGACAATGGCGGTACGGGGCGAGGGTGCGGTCATCTGGGAGGTCTCCGTGTGAGGCCCGCTTGTCGCTCCGGTCACGTTTCGAGGCAAGGGCGCCGCGCCTTCGCACCCAAGGTTTGGAGGCTGTCAGCGCCTCCGTCCTCGCCAGAGAGCGCCTGCAAGCGTCCCTGCGAGCAACACCGCTGCCGCAATCAGCATCGCGGCTTCACGCGTGCCGCCGAGCGGTAGGCTGACGAAACGACCCTGGGGGCCGTTGGCCAGGAGAAGGGCAAAGAACAGCAACGCGGCGCTAACCAGTCCGATGGAGCCCCTCATCACCACGGCCTGTACCGGGTGCCGGGCAAGATAGGCGCCGATGCCTCGAGCCCGCTTCCGGTTCAAGATCGCGTTGGTCAACCTCTCGAAGTCTTCTTCGAAATGCTCGTGCCGGAGAGGCAAGCCGTTGAGCGTCGCCAAGTCACGGATCGCTTCAGGCAGGGCTTCGGGCGGCGGCATGGGCGCGCCATTGACGAGGACCGGGATGCTCCGGCCAGGAGCCGTGAGCGCCTGCCTGACTTCGGCTGCGACCACGTCATTGGGAGCAGCCAGTCGAGGTCTGCCGTCAGCTCCCGTGATGGTCGCCCACTGCTTTCCAATTACGATCAGACGAACGGGGCTCGCCGCCACGGCGGCCTTGATCTCCCGCAGAAAATCCTCTGCAGGCTCAATATCGACCACATCGAGAAAAACCGTCGAAACGCCGGGCGTTTCGCGAAGACGGTCGGCAAGACGGCCGACCATGTCCCGGGTGTCGTCGCGGCGATAACTCAGGAAGACCTTGGGCATAGCCGGTTATCTAGCTTCCCAGACCGAGCCGGGAGTAGAGACCGGCTCCTATCAGATGGTCAGCCGATGACAGGCGGGTAACCGGGACGACCGAGGTCTCGTCTTCACCGGCATTCTTCCGGAACTCATAGATCAGTACGGTAAGATTATGGTCCTTTGTGAACGGCGTGGTTCGGAAGGAGGCCGGCAAGGAATTTGCGGCGCGCGCAAACCAGGCCTCTGTCTTCTGCACCGTCGGCGGGCCCGCTTGCGGACTGACGACCTGGTCGGTGGCTACGACCAGGATGACCCTGTAGAATCCCTCCTCGCCAAAAAGCAGCGAGGCCAGAAAGCCTCCAAAGCCGAACGGCTTGTCGTCCTGCGGCGAGATAAAGCGCGCGGGCGATGAGGGGCGACCGTCGTTCTCGATCTTCTCCAGGCGGGCGACAACGGCGAAACCGCCCGGCGTGCCGTAAAATCCGCGATCGGAATAACCGACGTCAGACAACACGGAGGCCAATCGGTCGCCGACAGCAAACAGGCTTGGATTGCTTACGCCGAGGCTCCGCAGGAAGGCGGCGCGTTCCTCCTGCCGGAATGCATAGTTTGCCGACCACTGCGGAATGGGCCCAAGCGGCGGCAGCGCGCCCGCTGTCGGCTCGGCTGGCGGCTGCGCACCCGCGAAATGCCCGTCAACTCTGGGCGATGGGGGACGCGCCGGAGGACCTCCAGCGCAGCCAGCCAGGAAGATCATCGGACCGAGTAGCACCGCCAGGCGGCCACGGTCGGCATTCGCCAGCGTAGGCTGGGGTTGCGTCCGGTAGGCGGCCAGGCGCCGAATCAGAGATCGGATTGCGCGCAGCAGCATGAAACACCCCCAGACCGGGCAGAGGTTCGGATACCGAGAAGGGATAATCAAGAGGCCGAACGATCAGGGCCGGAGATTGAGGACGCCGCCGCAACGTCGCCTCGGCGGAAAGTGGCCCGCCTAAACCGCAAAAAGCCTGAAATGCCGAAGTCGTGACGAAGAAAACTTCAGCCTGCCGTTACGTCCTGCCGCGACGCCGCAGGTTGCCGTTCCCGGAAACTTGGCTGACACTCTCGCCAAACAAGATTTGGGAGGATCGCATGTCTGTCAGACTCTGGACCGTGCTGGGCGCGGTAGCCATGACGTCCGTTCTTGCGCTGAGCGTCGGGGCCAAGACGTCTCCGCCAAAGGCCGAGGTTGGCGCGCGGGTCGACAACTTCATGCTGGCCGACCAGGGCGGCGTGGGCCACGAACTCTACTATTACAAGAACGCCAAGGCGATCGTTCTGGTCAGCCACGCGGTTGGCGACCCGGTCTCCGCAAAGGCGGCGGCAGCCCTGGTGAAGGCAAAGGCCGAGTACGGCGCCAAGGGCGTCGAGTTCTTCCTGATCAACTCTTCGGTCAAGGATTCCGCGGACTCCATCGCCAAGGCCTCGGCTGAACTGGGCGTGCCCGTCCTTGACGACGCCCTCCAGCTGGTCGGCCGCTCCATGGGCGTGACCCAGACGGGCGAGGTGTTCGTGGTCAATCCCGCGAACTGGAAGGTCATGTACCATGGCCCCATCGACAAGGCCTCCGCGGCGGGGAAGACCGACGCCAGCCTGACCTCGGCGCTTGACGCTGTTCTGGCCGGCAAGCCGGTCGCTGTTGAAACCGCGAAGGTGAAAGGCACCAAGCTCGCCTTCCCGGATCGCGGCAAGATGGGCGATTTCGAGAAGATCTCCTATTCTGCGGAAGTCGCGCCGATCCTCGCCGACAAGTGCGTGACCTGCCACACCAATGGCGGCATGGCCCCGTTCGCGATGGACCGCTACGAGACCGTCAAGGGCTTTGCCCCCATGATCCGCGAGGCGCTGCGCACCGGCCGGATGCCGCCCTTCCACTCAGACGGACACGGCTCGAAGTGGTCGAACGACATGTCGCTCTCCGACCAGCAGAAGAAGACGGTCGTCAACTGGATCGAAGCCGGCGCGCCGCGCGGCACGGGCGTCGATCCGCTGCCCTCCGCGCAGAAGCCGGTCGAGGACTGGCCGATGGGCAAGCCGGACCTGATCGTCAAAGTGCCGGCCTATGATGTACCGGCCTCCGGCTATGTCGACTACCAGGACTGGTCGGTCGCCTCGAAGCTCACCGAGGGCAAGTGGCTGAAGGCCACCGCCTGGAAAGCCGGCGCGACGCCGGTCGTTCACCACGCGCTGGCAGGCTGGATGCCGGAAGTTCGCGCCGATGGCCGCGGCTTCTCCTGGAACGTCTCGATGGGCGGGTACGGACCCGGCGGCGAAGCGAACACCTCGCCGCCGGACACCGGCACGTTCATCCCTGCCGGCGGGTCGTTCACCTACCAGATGCACTACACCTCGGTCGGACGTCCGATGCGCGACGAAACGCAGGTCGGATACTATTTCTACAAGGAAGCGCCCACGCACATCCTGCGGCAGGCGTCGATCACCGACTTCTCGATCGAGATCCCGGCTGGCGCCTCCCGCCACCATGAGACCGCCTATCTTGAATTCCCCCAGGACGCGGAAATCTATGGCACGCAGCCGCACTGCCATTCGCGCTGCTACTCGACCAAGCTGCGCATCCGCTATCCCGACGGCACGGAGAAGCTGCTCCTGAACCAGCCGCGCTATGATTTCGGCTGGCAGCGCGAGTATCACTTCGACGGGCTGCTGCAGGTTCCGGCCGGCTCCAAGCTGATCGCCGACTACGTCTTCGACAACTCCGAAGCCAACCCGGCCAACCCGGATCCCAAGAAGAACGTCACGTTCGGCGAGCAGACCTCCGAGGAGATGCTGTTCACCTTCGTCCGCTTCCGCTTCAAGGGCGAGACGTCGACCAACCGCCGTGACGACTGGTTCCAGGAGCTGCAAGGCAACATCACGGTCGGCGCCCTCGACGACAACATGGACGCCAAGCTGACCGCCGCCGAATTCCGCAACGATCCCCGCTTCAAGCCTCTGGTCGGGTTCATCCCGATGGTGGACGCCAACAAGGACGGCGCCCTCGACAAGGCCGAGATGACCAACGCGATGGGCATCATGCGGAAGATGCGCCAGTCCGGCCAGGCTCCGGCCGCGCCGAAGATGGACGCCGGTACGGCGGCGATGACCCAGCAGGCGCAGTAACGCGCGACTGACCGAAGATAGCTCCGGGCACAGCTCTCTGAACGTGTCCGGAGTTTCTCGTTAAACGATAAAAGTTTTGTGCAAGCCCCTTGTGCCCCGACGGCGCAAGGGGCACGTATCCGTGTGCAGGCGCGGGGGCCATTCTCCGCGCGGTTCGGGGATACGATCATGGCCGAAACGCCGACCAAGACCGGGACGACAAACCCGCTTTCCCAGACATCGACGATGCCGTCGAACACGGCCGTCTCCGCCACGCGCAGCCCGACGGCGCTGCAGTATCTCGACAAGGCGATGGGCAGCCTGCGCAAGCTCGGCCTGGTGCCCGAGAAGGCCGGCGATCCTGCGCCGATCGTGGCCCTGCTGAACCAGATCGCGGCGATGGAGCCCGACAAGGTCGCCGCCATCGCCCGCACGCTCGACCAGATGAGCCACTTCAACGAAGTGGTGCGTGAGCACGTGGCCGCCATCAACGTCGGCGAGCGCTACCAGGGCATCACCACGGCCTTCAACTCGATCCGCGACGACGCCAAGGGCCTCGTCGAGCAGTACGCCGACGGCAAGATCTCCTCGATGGAGCGGCTGTCGAATGTCTGGATGAAGATGACGCGCGGCGACATCGCCAGCCGCTTCGACAAGATCAAGGACCTCTACCTCGAGGTCCAGAAGGAAACGAAGCTCCAGATCGAGAAGGAGCATCTGATCCTCGAAGCCTACATGGATTTCCGCGGCGCGATGAAGCAGTCGGAAGTGCTGGCCCTGGAAGTTCTGAAGACCGCCGAGGTGCACCTCGAGCAGAAGAAGATCGCTGTTTCGGAAGCGGCCGCCGTCGTCGCCGCCTACACCGGCACGGAACCTGCCGAGCGCGCCGACCTCGAACTGAAGCGCGACGAGCGCCTGCGCGAACTGCAGGCCGAGGAAAAGCGCTACCAGATCGCCAAGGACCTCTCCGACAACCTGACGGTCGGCTACAACACGTCCGAAGTGATCATGGCGCGGCTGGTTCAGACCACGAACGCCAAGGAGCGCATCTACGCCCAGTCGGTGTCGTTCTTCTCGACCAACGAGGTCGTGCTGACCGCCCTGTCCGCCACCTTTACCGGCATGCACGGCCTGCACGAAGGCACGCAGTCGCTGGAAGCCATGAAGAAGGGCGTCGACCAGTCGCTCGAAGTGCTGGCCGAAATCGGTGGCAAGGTTCAGGAAGCTGCGCTCAAGGCCGGCTACGGCCCGACGATCTCCGCCGCCGCCGTCAAGAAGCTGGTCGACAGCGTCGTCAACTACCAGGAGCGCTCGGTGGGCATCATCGCAGAGATGCGCAAGCTGGCCACTGAAAACTCGAAAGAGATCCGCGACGCTGTCGAGGATGGCAAGCAGCGCATGGCCAAGCTGATCGAGGAAGGCGCCGCTGCGGCGCTGACGGTGAGGACTTCGTGATATCCTCTTACCAGCCGCAGGCCCGGTGTGACTCCTCCCCCGAACGGGGGAGGGACGCAGCCGCTGTGGTTAAACCGGCGGGATTGGGGGAGGGGGTCGTCCACCGGCGCCGGAACAAGCTGCACCCCCACCTGACTCCCGCTGCGTTTGCTGCCGTGCGCGCAGCTCCTCCCCCGTTCGGGGGAGGGGTGTCGTCGCCCCTGTTGGACTAGCCTGTCCGGATGAACGCACCCACTCCTCCCGTAAAGCCGGCGCCCGGCACAACCGTCGCCGTCACCGAGCCTCAGAAGCTCGACGACGTCCTGCTTGCCATGGACGTCGTCGACACCCTGCGCCACCGCGAGCAGATCGCCGCGCATGAGTTCGACGCCGAGGCGCGCGAGACTCAGCTCATCGAACGACTGAAGGAAATCTACGGCGCCCAGGGCATCGAGGTCCCCGATCGCATCCTCAAGGACGGCGTCAAGGCGCTGGAGGAGCACCGCTTCTCCTACAAGCCGCCAGAGAGCGGGCTGAACGTCACGCTGGCGAAGGCCTACATCAACCGGGACAAGTGGCTGCCGGGCGTTGGCTGGGGCCTCGCTGTGCTGGTTGCGGCGGCGGCTGTGCTGCAGTTCGGCGTTCTCGGGCCACGCGCCGCCGAATGGCGCGCGATGCCCGCCGAGATCGCGCGGCTGTCTGCCGAAGGTCAGGCGCTGGCGATCGATCCCGCCATCGACGCGCGCATCGTCGCGTTGGAGACCGCAGGCGTGCGCGCCGTCCAGGAGCGGGACCGTGGCGAGGCCCGTCAGCAGATCGCAACGCTCCGCGATCTCAACGACCAGCTCGGCCTCCAGTACAATCTGCGGATCGTATCGCGGCCCGGGGAGGATACGGGCTTCTATCGCATCCCGGACGACATCCCGAACGGTCGCAACTACTACATCGTTGTCGAGCCCGTGGCGCCCGATGGTCGCGTCGTCACCGCTCCCGTCACCAGCGAGGAAACGCAGGCGACGAAGAGCGTCGACAAGTGGGCCCAGCGAGTCACCGAGGAAACCTTCAACCGCGTGGCCGACGACAAGCGTGTCGACCAGATCGTCCAGGATGATGTTCTAGGCGTGAAGGCCAGAGGCGAACTGACGCCGCAGTTCAGGATGCCGGTCGCCGGCGGGGCAATCACCGAATGGTAGGCCCGGAAATGACAAGACCAGCATGACAGGCAGCGACATCATATCGGGCCGCGAGGCCCTGCATCGTCTCGACCAGTTCGTCGTCCGCGCGCGCGAGGATTTCGACGCCGCCGTCCGCTCGGCCGAAGGCTCGCAGTCTCGCCGCGCCCGTCTAGCGAAGCTGAAGGCGGAAGGCTATCGCGAACTTGCCATGCTGCGGCTCGATGCGGTCAAAAGCGGCACGGCGGACCGGCTGACGGACGCCGAGCGCAAGGCCACCGCGCTCCTCGATCAGCATGCTGTCTATCTGGCCTCCATCGAGCCCGGTCTGAAGGCGGCTGACGAGGCTCTGGCCGCCGCCGAGGCGCAGCGGCACGCCGCTGAGGACGCCCTTGATGCGGCCTTGTCAGCCTATGAACATCAGGTCTCTGCAACCGAAGAACGCCTGCAGTCCGACCCGGGCTACCTCAGCCTGCTGTCCCGCCGGGACGAGGCTGGAGCCGTCGTGATCCGCGCGACACAGAAGCAGCAACTGGCGCTGACGGATCGCGAGGAAAAGGGCGCGCCCTACCTAGCAGACCCGCTGTTCTCCTATCTCTGGGAGCGCAAGTTCCGGACGCCCGCCTACAAGGGCAAGGGCATTATCCGCAATCTCGACAACTGGGTGGCGCAGACCTGCGGCTATGACGCCGCCTATCTCAATTTCGCACGGCTGACCGAACTGCCCGACCGGCTGGCGGAACACGTTGCCCGGATGACGCTGGAAGAGGCCGAGGCTGCTGACGCGCTTGAACGCTACGAGGCCGCAGCGCTCGACGCAGACGGCGCCGGCCGCCTCGGCGGGGCGGTCGCGGACGCCCGTGCGGCCCTCAAGGCGGCAGACGACAAGCTGGCGGAAGCGGAAGCTGCGCGCAGCGCTGTCCGGCAGCGTCAGGAAGAGGCGGCACGCGGCGACAGCGGACCGCTGGGCGAGGCGCGCAAGCTTATTGAGACCGGACTGGAGAAGGCCAGCTTCCCCGACCTGAAACTGCTGGCGGCGCAGACCACAACGCTCGACGACGACCGGATTGTCGAGGCGCTAATCAAGCTGCGCACCGAAGAGCTCCAGATGGAGGTCGCCTCCAAATCCGTTTCGGCCGTTCCCACCCGCCGCCGGGCCGACGCCGATGCGCTGGAGCATGCCCGCCGCCGTTTCCGGGAAGCGGGCCTCGACAGCCAGTATGTCGGCGTCGCCCGGGCGGCCTTCGAGGCAGCTCTGGAAGCCTGGGGCAGGGGACCGGCTGCAGACGGAGAAAAACTGTTCCGGGCTCTCACCGCCACGGTTGTGACGGCGCCGGACCAGGACGACGACTATTTCGGAGGCCGCAAGCGCCGTGACACGATCGGTGTTCCCGGCGGCATCGGCGGACTGGGCGGCCTGATCCTCGACGAGATCGTGCGCGAAACGATCCGCTCGCAGACGCGCGGACGATGGGGCGGCGGCTGGGGCGGCGGCCCGTCCGGTGGCGGCTCGCGGGGCGGCGGTTCATCCGGCGGACGGTCGGGCGGCGGCGGGTTCCGCACGGGCGGACGCATGGGAGGCCGCGGTGGCTTCAAGACTGGCGGTAAATTCTAGCTTATTTCCCCATGCTGCGAAGGCGTAATTGACGAGGCGTTAGCTTACGTCTGCGACAATCCCTCCGACTGAGGGACTTCCGTGGATGTCGTTACCCCGCCTTCCCCCTGAACTTCGCCGCGTGATTATCGCGGTGGTCGCGCTGCTGGCGGCGTCTGCGGCCGGTGTTTTCGCGGTCCTCACGTTCAGCGCCGGCACCGTCGACCGGGTCAGCCAGGAGCAGGAGTCCGCACTTGTGTCTTGGGCGGTCGAGCGCTCGCTCGCTCGCCTGTCCGAGGAAGTTGCGGCTGCCGCCGTCTCGACCGACGCAAGAGCCGCTCTGATCTCGGGCGATACGGACCGGCTCTACAGGGAGTTTGCCGGTTACTATTCGGACCACCTCCAGCACACATTGACGGTTGTCTACGACCAGAACGGCGTGGCGATCGTGGCCGCCCGCGAAGGCGAGCGCGCTTCAATCTTGGATGAGGCCGCTTTCATTGCCAGCGTGGCGCCTATGGTCAACCGGGTGCGGCTCGACAGCTCCGAGCGTCCCTATGCGTCTTACACCGGAGCCGCCACCCGCGCGCCGGCTGCGGTGGCCCGACAGGCGATCGTCGATGTGAACGGTTCGCTCTACATGGTCGCGGTCGCCCCGATCGCCGGGGATACGAAAGACCGGTTGACGGTGTCGCGCCCCCTCGGAATCGTGGCGTCTGCCCAGCCCATCAGCTTGCTCATCGACCGGCTCCGCGAGAACACCGTCATCAAGGTCCCGGAGGTTGTCCCGGCGGCCTCGGACCGAAGCCCGTCGGTGCTGCTGCAGGATGTGCAGCGCCGCACGGTCGCGAAAATTGCCTGGACACCGAGCAAGCCGGGCGCGAGCGTGCTCAGCCGTTCGTTCGTGCTGGTGCTTGTCATAGGCGGCGCTCTGGCGGCGGTGGCCATGCTGCTCGTCAACAGGGTGAGCGGCATTGTCAGGCGACTGGGAGAGAACCAGGCGGCCCTCGAGCGATCCCTGTCCGAACTTGCGGTCGCGCATGATGCCGCCCAGTCCGCCAACCTCGCGAAGTCGCAGTTCCTCGCTTCGATGAGCCACGAGATCCGGACGCCGCTGAACGGTATTCTCGGCATGGCGCAATCGCTGGAAGCCTCGCGGCTTGATGCGATCGACAGCGAGAAGGTCCGGCTTATCCGCACATCCGGCGACATGCTCCTGGCGCTGGTCAACGACGTCCTGGATATCTCCAAGATCGAGGCCGGCCGCATGGAGCTGTCGCCCGTCGACGCCGATCCGGTCCTGCTGACCCGTCGTGTCATGGATCTGTTCGGACCATCGGCAGCCCTCAAGGGGCTGGACCTGTCCTTCACCAGCGCCATACCCGCCGACACTCTCTACCGGTTCGACGCCCTGCGCCTGCAGCAGTGCCTGACCAACCTCGTTTCCAACGCGCTGAAGTTTACCGCACAGGGCGGGGTCAGCGCCCATCTCGAACTGGAAGTCGCTGCGGATGGCGGCCGGAAGCTGCGTGTCGAGGTCCGCGACACCGGCATCGGCATGAGCGAAGAGACGATCTCCCGCCTCTTCCAGAACTTCACGCAGGCTGACGCCTCGACGACGCGTGTCTATGGCGGCACCGGCCTCGGCCTTGCGATCACACGGCGCCTCGCCCGCCTGATGGGAGGCGATGTGAGCGTCGTGAGCGAGCCCGGCTATGGCTCGAGCTTCACCCTGACGATCCGCATTGAGGAGGCGCGTGAGCCTCGGGCCGAGAAGGCGCTTTCGGCTCTCGATGACATCGTCTGCGCCGTTCCGCCGCCGCGCCTGCCCACCCAGATTCTGGCGCCAGCTCAGCCGCCCGAGGAGCCCGGCCCTGCGCACGATCCGTCAGGCCTTCCGGATGGATCGCTGCGCGTCCTCGCGGTCGACGACAACGCCGTGAACCGCCAGGTCGTCCGCCTCCTGCTCGCCCCTCTGGGCGCCAGAATTGTCGAGGCGGTCAATGGTCGCGAGGCGCTTGATCGTCTCGCCGCCGGAGAGTTCGACGTCGTCCTGCTGGACGTGCACATGCCGGTGATGGACGGCCGGGAGTGCATTGCCCGTATTCGTTCCAGCAGCGAGCCATGGGCGACCCTGCCCGTCATCGCCCTGACCGCCGAGGCGATGTCCGGTGACCGCGAATCCCTGCTTGCTGCGGGCATGACGGACTATCTTCCCAAGCCGCTCAATGGCGCACTGTTGGTCGCGAGGGTCCGTCAGGCCGTAAGCGAGACGCCGGCGATCCAGGCGGCCAGCGCACCGGAGGCCGCCGCGCGTCCGGCCGAGCCGGATCTCTCCGACATCCTCGAGATCGCCATGCGCGCGGCAGGCTAGGCGCGTCAGCCAAATCGCCCGGACTGGTAGTCTGCAAAGGCCTGGCGGATTTCATCCGGCGTGGACATCACAAACGGTCCATAGGCGATGACCGGCTCGTTGATCGGCTCGGCATGTCCGAACACGATGACCGAACCTGCCTCGAGCGTGATTTCGATTGCGTCGCCGGGGCCGGTCTCGACCAGATGGAAGGCAGGCGCGCTCAGGCCGCCCACGGTTGCCGTGCCCCGCGCCACATAGAGGAACACGTCGCGGCCCATCAGCCCGTCAAATCGGACCATCGTGGGAGCCGCCGCTTCGACCGTGGACATGAAGACGCCTGTGAGGGTCGGGAAGGGGCCTTCGGCGCCGCCCCACGAGCCAGCGACAAGATTGACCACCGCAGCTCCGTCCGCTGTGGCGACTTTCGGGATCGCATCCTGCTGCAGTCCCGTATAGCGCGGCGGCGACATCTTGAGGCGTGAGGGCAGGTTCACCCACAGCTGAAGGATTTCCAGAGGTCCGCCCGCTTTCAGGAACCGTTCTGGCGAGACCTCGGCATGGACGATGCCGCGCCCGGCCGTCATCCACTGCACGCCGCCCGCGCCGATGATGCTCTCATGTCCCGCGCTGTCCCGGTGCGCGAGTTCACCGTCGAGGATGAAGGTCACGGTCTCGAAGCCGCGATGCGGGTGCGGCCCGAACGGCAGGCCGCGATTGTTGGGCGGATAGGTCTGCGGCCCGTGATGGTTGAGGAACAGGAACGCACCCAGCCGGTCGATGGCCGGACCTGGCAGCGGGCGCACCGTCGACAGATCGCCGATATCGTCACGATGAGCGGGGTGCAGGCGGCGTATGGTGCGAAGCATGAGCCGATACTAAGGATATGGCGCGGGAAACCGCAATGCGGCGCAAGTGTTGATGCAGCGCGGTGTCGAGAGGACGGACAATGACGAACCGGATCGGGACCGCCGTTTCGCGGCGCACGTTCATGGGCGCCGGGGCCGCCGCTCTGGCGGCGTGCGAGAGCACGGGATCGTCCGGCCCGGTCGCGCCGCCTCGGCCCGTACAGCCGCCTTCGCCAGTCACCCGCACGTTCGAGATGCGCTATCCGTCTGTCATCGACACGGCGAGCCTGACCACCAGCAATCTGCCATTGCTCAAGGCGGCGGGGGTGCAGACGATCTTCCGCTACTATGCAACGGCCGCGCAGCCGGAGGTTCCCCAGAAGCAGCTGACCGAGGCTGAGGCGACCGCCATCCTCGACGCAGGCCTCTCGCTCGCCATCGCCTTCCAGTATTACAACAACCGGAAAGAGAACATCCAGGCCGAGCGCGGCAAGGCTGACGGCGCCACCGTCCTTCAGCGCATCGAGACCTTCCGCCAGCCAAAGGGCAGCGCAGTCTATTTTGGGATCGACGGCGACTGGCCCGACAAGACCGCCGATATCATCGCCTACTTCAGCGAGGTCTCCGCCGCCCTGAAACCCGCCGGGTACCGCGTCGGCGTCTATGGCTCGGGAGCGACCTGCAAGCGCATCCTCGATGAAGGCCTCGCGGATCTGTCATGGCTTGCCTACGCGCCTGCATGGAGCGGCGCAGCCAGCTTCTACAACTCGAAGCGCTGGACGCTCTTTCAGGCCGGCCTCGACACCACCGCAGGCGCTGGGCTGCGCGTCGACACCAACCTGATCCATCCGGCCGTTACCGATTTCGGCCAGTGGAATCGCTCTGGCGTCGGCCTTGGTCACACCGTTCAGCGCTCGAAGGATGTCGCCGACCACCGGCGCTTCCTCGCCAGCAAGACCGCCACGCTGCACGCCGAAGCCAGTGACACCTCGCCCGTTATCGAGACTGTGCGGTTCCGGAAGTCGAACGTCATGCGGCTGGTCGCGATCTCGGGCGAGTGGGCGCAGGTGGACGTCAACGAGACCGGCAAGCCGACAGGCTGGTGCCGCCTGTCCGCCCTCAGCGATCTGTCTGTCCGCCCGGACTATTTCGCAGCAGGGTAGCCGACGCTAGTCGCAGAGCTGATAGAGAAACACCTCTCCGTTGCGGGTGTAGGTCAGTGTCTCCCCGGTTGCGTCCAGCGCCAGCACGTGTGTCTGCGTCGATGTTTCGCCCTCGGCGGTGTGTTCGACACTGAGTGTGAGTCCACTGGCGTTCTCGGTGGCGGACAGGACTGCCGACTGCCCCTCGTAGAATTTTATGGCGGCGGGCGAGATGGCGACACGGGTCAGGCCGGGCTGGCTGGTGCAGTCGGCAGCGTCTATCGCCCATACATGGCGGTAGGCCAGCGGAACCGGCCCCGGGGTTGTCAGTGATGTCGGCTGCTCACCCCTGGGGTTATCGGCAGAATAACTCTGGTCTGCCCCAAGCGCGGGCGCGGGAGGGGCTGGGTTGGCGACCGATGACGAAGGAATCTGCGGCGCGAGTTCCTCACGGGTTGGCTCTGAAACTGGCTGGCCACACGCGCAGAGCGTAAGGAGCAAGGGCGCGAGCGTGGGAATGCGGATGTCGAAGGATCTCATGGGGGTGCTCTCCAGATCCCCACGACCGGCAGCGCAAACCTCAACGATCCTTACCGGGCAGGGTTCCGTTCCCGCCTTTTCGGGCCGATCAGGTGTCGAGCCTGCGGGCGCCATGCGCGACGCCAAACATCTGGCGACCCAGCGGCGTGGTCGACCTGACATCGCGGGACGGCAGGAAGACATACTCCGCCTCGACCCGGTCGCGCGTCACATCGAGAACGACGTATCCACGCTGGCTCGCGTCCATCCAGCGCATGTTGGGGTTTGCGTCGACAAACCCCTTGGCGATACGGGTCGCATCGCCATTGAAACGGCGCTCCATCCCGTAGGACGAAACGGACTGGCCACCGAACTCCACGCCGATCGGAACGCCTCCATCGGAATGGTCGAACGCCCAGGCGTTGTGGCTGTCGCCCGCAAGCGAGACCATGTTGGCCCCGGATGACCGCACCATGTCGTAAAGACGCTGGCGGGCAGCCGGATAGCCATCCCACTTGTCCATCGAGTAAGGGATGCCCGCCTGGGTCAGCTGCGCCCGTCGTGCGAGGTCTGAAAGGATGCGGGACTCGTCCGGCGTCCCAGGCTTCAGCCATCCCTCGAACGATTGCGGGAACAGCGTGCGGCCCATGACCACCTGCTGGCCGAGGATTTGCCAGCGGTCGCCGCGCGACACGGACGCCGACAACCCGTCGGCCAGCCAGCGCTCCTGTGCGGCGCCAAGCATGGAGCGGTCGGCTGCAGCGAGCGGGCCGCGCGCAAACGCGCCAAGGCTCGAAGCGGACCCGGCAAGGGCGGCCTCAAGCTCGGCGTCAAGCTGCCGGTCGCGACCGGCCAGCCGCGTCTCGAGGCAGAACAGGCTTGCAAGGTCGCCGATGCGATAGGACGTCCACCACGCGTCCGGGGCGGGCAGCCATTCGTGGAACGCGTGCATGCCGGCGCTGAGGCGCGCATTCCAGTCGCCCTCCATGGCGGGGTCGTGACCGGAGGCGCCGCCGCGCCAGGTGTTGTTGGCTGTCTCGTGGTCGTCCCACAGGGTGATCATCGGCAGACGTGCATGCAGCGCCTGCAGATCCGGATCGGCGCGATAGGCGGCGTATCTCAGACGATAGTCGGCCAGCGAGAGGATTTCGGCGCCCGGGCGGACATTGCGCAGCGCGGCCATCCCGGCGATGGCGTCATCCCGCAGCGGCGTGCTCTCGTAGATGTAGTCGCCCAGATGCAGCGCCAGATCGATGTCGTCGCGGGCTGCGGCATGCGCGTAGGCGTTGAACCAGCCGGACGTGATGTTGGAGCACGAGAGCACCGCGATCCGGAAGCGGGTGGCTCCGGGCTCGGGCAGTGTGCGGGTTCGGCCGACTGGCGACAGCGTCCCGTCCTCGGCGCGGAAGCGATAGTGAAGCCAGCGGCCCGCGGGCAGACCGGTTGCGACGACGCGCGCGCAGTAGTCGCTGGCGGGCGAAGTCACGATGTCGCCAGCGGCGACGATGGTCTGGAATGTCGCGTCGGTTGCGACCTCGGCGCGAAGACTTGTCACGCCGGGGCGGGGAGGCGCGTAGCGTGTCCACAGCATGACTGAGGACTGGCGCGGATCGCCGCTGGCCACCCCATGGGTAAAGCCGGGTCCCGCGGTCCCGGTCGCCTGTGCGAAGGCCTTCGCGACGGGCATTGCGGCAAACGCGGCGGCGGCTCCCGTCAGAAGCCGCCGGCGGGTCTGGATCATGGTCATGCCGGCTGCTCCACGAGACGTGTAGGCTGCGAGTCCTAGCGCCTCTCCGTGACGGATTGGCGTCAGCCGGGTAGAATTCAGGCCGGGCGCAGGAAGTCGCTCTTGCCGAGCGCAACGCCGTTGTGGCGCAGAATGTTGTACGCAGTCGCCGCATGGAAATAGACGTTGGGCAGCGTGAAGCCCAGCAGGAACTGGCTCGCCGGCATGCTCATTTCGCGGTTCGCGCCGATCGGGAAGGTGATCGTCTCGTCAGCACGAGCGTCGATGGCCGCCGACGAAGCGCCTTCCACATAGGCGATGGCCTTCTGTGTCCGTTCGACCAGCTGGGCGAAGGTCGATTCGGTGTCGGGGAAGCTCGGCAGCTCAACGCCGGCCAGACGCGCGGCGCCGCGGCAGGCGTTGTCACAGGCGATCTGAACCTGGCGCGACAGCGGGAACATGTCGGGGTAGAGGCGGAAGTTGAGGAACACATCCTCGGGGACCTTGGTGGCTTCCGCATGGGCGGCGCCTTTCTTCAGGATCGATCCCAGACACGCGAGCATCTGGCCCGTGTTGGTCTTCAGAACGACAGACGGTGTGAACGACATGAGTGGGCCTCCGGATGTGCAGAAGCTAGCCTGATAGCTGCAGGACTGCGGGCGCGGGAGTCGCTATATTTTTGGCGCGGCGGCTTGAAAGTTGCGATTGCAACTACGGGGGTGAGGGAGGGGACATGAAGGTTGAACTCAGGGTGCTTGCCGGGACGCATGTGGGTCTGGGCAGCCTGGGGCTGCTCGGATCCCTGACGGTTTTATCCTGGCTGTCGCGCAATCCGGACCATGCACACAGTCAGCTCCTGAACATAGCCGGTCCCGCAGCGGCGATGGCGATCCTGGTCTGGTTCGCACCGATGGTGGCGGGCGGCTATCTGATGCTGCGGGGCAGGCCGCTGGGGCGCCTTCTGATCTGGGCGGAGTCAGCCCTGCTGCTCGGCATGTTCCCGGTCGGGACTGCGCTGGCAGGCTTCGGTATCTGGGCGCTGATGCGTCCTGCTAACCGGGTCGCCTTCCAGCCCATCCCGAGAGGCTTCGGCAAGGCCTTGCTCGCCGGCCTCGCCGCGCTGTCCATCCTCGCCGCAATGCTCGGGATCGGCTACCTCTTCCGCGACCAGCTCAACGCGCGCAGCACCATCCCGGCGAACGCAACCGTGCCCGAGTTCCCCATCCGCGACCTACCTTGAGACCGGACGAGCCGGCACGGCGACGTTGCACAGCCCGATGCGCCCGATGGGGTCGGTGTAGAAATCGTCCCTGCGCCAGCGCCGCCCGTTGACCATCGTCGCAAAGCTGGTGCTGTCCGTGCGCATTACTTCGAGGTTGGTGCGCTCGGCTTCCGGCACATCGGCCGCGACCTTGATGTCGGCATAGCGCTGATACTCTTCTGGCGTCTTGTAGAAGCCGATATCGCCCGTCCCGCGCGGCAGCGCCGCCAGGATTTCCATCCCCTGCACGACGCGGCCCAGCACGCTGAGCTGGCGGTCGAGGTTGCGGGGGCTATGGCCGATCACCGCATAGAGCTCTGTCCCGCCGCCGGAATCGACACTGACATCCCGGCCTACGCCGACCACGCCGTAGCAGTGCGCAATCCACATCCGCTTGCCATCGCTGGCGACGGGGAAGCCCTTCGAGAAACCGACCTCCGGCGCGTAGGTGTCGGGATCGGGCAGCGGCGTGAACTCGACCGGCGCCGAACGGGGAATCCAGAACTCGGCAGGAAGCGTCTCCTTGCCCACTTTCGGCACGCGCGGCGGGTCGGCCGCCTGCGCCCATTGCGACACGAAGTTGTCCTGCACCCGCGTCACGGCGCCGTTGACGAAGTGTCCCTCGCGCGACAGCGCCCGCACGTTGGCCACATGGTTCGGCGTGAACTCCGGCGCCATCTCGATGATCACGCGGCCGGCCGGGAAGTCCATGTACAGCGTATTCTGGGGATCCAGCGCGCGCCACTCGTCCGGCTTCGAGGCGGCGATCACATCGGCGACCGTCGGCGTGTTCCCCTCCGGCGGGGGCGGGATGGCGGGTCCGCTCGCACTGGCGCAGGCGCTGGCAAGGAGAAGGGCAAGGCAGGCGATCCGTTTCACGCAGGCGACTCCGTAGGTTGCCCGCACAGCGTGGAACGTTCGCGGCTGCGTGGGAAGGCCCTGCGAAGCAGTCTGTCGGGTCAGCCGCCAGCAATCCATCCATATACCGCAATCCCGGCAACGGAGGCCAGAACGGCGGCGCCCGATGCAATCCCCAGCCGCCAGCCCATCGACTTGCCGCCCGCCAGCGTCGCCAGAACCACCTTGGCGACGGTGTTCGACGCAACGGCGATCAGGATCGTGACCGATGCGACCGTCGCCGCCGTCGCGGTATTCTGGGTCATGCTCAGCGTGATGGCGTCGACATCGGCAAGGCCCGCGACAGCCGCAAGCGCATACGACCCGGCGGCTCCGAACAGGTCGCCGAGAATCGCGCTCGCCAGCGAGACCACGGCCAGGAGGGCGCCAAACGTCAGGGCCGTGCGCAGCTCGAGCGGGTTGCGGGTCGCGATGTCCGTCGGGGCTGCATCGCCCGCATGAGGCTGTCGCAACGTCCACAGGGCGAAGACGGCATAGACCCCGGCGCCCGGCAGCAGCGATGCGGCCATCAAGGCCGCCAGCTCCGGACGCAAGGCGCCCGCCACAAGCCCGACCCGCAGGAACATCACGGCGTTCGCCGCAAGAGCGCCCGGTGCGTAGGCGAGGGAATCTCCCTGTGTGCGTCCCAGGCGCGCCAGACTGACCACCGCGGCCGTCGAGGAGACCAGCCCCCCCGCGACACCGGCAGCCAGCGAGCCGTTGCGCGGCCCGACAATCTTCATCGCGGCGTATCCGACAAACGAAATTGCGGCGACCAACACCGTCAGCAGCCAGACGCCACGCGGGCTCACAGCGCCCCACGGATCGACCGGCTCCACAGGCAGTAGCGGCAGCACCACCACCGTCATCGCCGCCAGGATCAGACCGGCCCGCAACTCGATGAAGGTCACGCGCTGCAGCCAGCCATGCAGCGTATCCTTGAAGGCCAGGACGATGGCGGCTGCGACTGCCGCTGCGCTGGCTGCCTGCAGATAGCCAAGCCCGGCTGCAGCCGATAGCGCAAACACCAGCATCACGGACACAAGCGTCGTCGCATCGCTGGTCTCGGTCCGCCGGGCGCGCAACAGTTCGAAAGCGGTGAAGGCAATCGTGAGGGACACCAGCGCCGCCACCAGAAACAGCGGTGTCAGTTCGCTGCCGACAACTGCCGACATGCCGCCAAACAGACCGATCAGCGTGAAGGTGCGCAGTCCCGCCGTCCGCGACCCGTCCGGGCCGTCGCGGTCCTTCCAGCCCCGCTCGATCCCGACCAGCATGCCAATCGCGGTCGCTACGGCTAGACGGATGAGGATGTCGAGGGACTCCGGCGGCAGGCTTTCGGGCATTCCAGTTCCCTATCCCAGTCGCGCCGCAGATTCGTTAGCGCTCGCGCCGGAGGGGAGCCCAACAAAAAAGGACGCCGTTCCCTGAACTGGAACGGCGTCAAACGGGGCATTGCACAGCCCCTGCAGGATCGTCTCGGGGGGAGGGATTGAGACATCCTGCGTGTGTGTCGTTCGGGCAGGTGTTCAGCGCCCGATATGCCCCCTTAAACAGCCGGGGGACTGGGGCGTTCCCACACAAACCCGCAATTTTCGGCGCCGCGACGGCAGCCCGTGATGGGTTTGTCAGGCGCTCTGCGCAGATAAAATGGCCCGCCTCCGCGGCCGTCGCCAATTTACTGTGGATACGCTTGCTTGTAGCTTCAAATATGTTGGGGAGGACAAGACATGGCGGTTTTACTCAAGCTCGGCGCCAGTGGACCAGACGTATCGAAGCTTACAGGTCTGCTGGTCGCGCATGGATTGCTGGCGAAAAAGACAGCGCAGTTTGATGCTGAGGTCAGGAAGGCGGTGCGGGCGTTCCAGTCCGCCAACATCGACCCTCGCGGGCAGCCGCTCGTCGTCGATGGCGCCGTCGGTCCCCTCACATGGTGGGCTCTCGAGACGGCAGACATCTCGGCAGTCCTGCGCACGTCGGCATCCCCGGACCTGACCAGACTGCCCGCAGGCGGGTCACAGGCCGGCCGCGCGGCGTTGCAGGCTGCAATCACGGAAATGCAGTCCGGAGCGAAAGAGATCGGCGCCAACAACTCCGGCAAGTGGGTGAAGAAATACCTCAACGGCCTCGCACCGGAAGGAGAGAACGGCAGCTGGTGCGCCGGGTTTGTCAGCTGGTGTTTCCAGGAGGGCGGCGGCGGGGCCTTGCCGTTCTCCTATGATGTCGGCGCGCAAAGCCTGTACCGCCAGTTCAGGCAGCGCGGCTGGACCTACGATCCGGCGACCCAGACGCCCGAGCCCGGAGATATCGTCGCCTGGTGGCGCGGCGCGACGCAGACCTGGAAGGGTCACATCGGGCTCGTCCACCACGTCGAGAACGGCATCCTCTATACCATCGAAGGCAATCGCGGCGCCTTCCCCGCGCCCGTCCGCGGTTTCGACTATGTCGCAAGCCGGATGGAAAAGCTGATCGGCTTTGGCCGCGCGCCCTGACGCCCGGCCGCCGTCAGCGGATGACGCTGACGGCGGACCCGCGCCCTCTAGAGAACGTCCAGCATCTTCGCGACCAGCGGGTGGCGAACCACGTCCTTCTGTTCCAGCCGGACCACAGCCACGTCGGGGTTCACACCCTCGAGCTTGTTGGCGCACGGCGCCAGACCGGACAGCTCGGGCAGGAGATCGGACTGGGCGGGGTCGCCCGTCACGATCATCTTCGAGTTCCAGCCCAGCCGGGTGAGGATCATCTTCAGCTGCACATAGGTGCAGTTCTGCGCCTCATCGACGACCACGAAGGCGTTGTTCAGCGTACGGCCGCGCATGAACCCGACCGACGCGATCTCGATCTGGCCGTCGGCGATCATCGCCTTCACCTGCTTGGGCGACATGCGATCCTGCAGCGCGTCGTAGAGCGGGCGCAGGAACGGAGCCAGCTTCTCCTCCATGTCGCCCGGCAGGAAGCCGATGTTCTCGCCGGCATCCACAGCCGGGCGGCACAGCACGATGCGGCCGACCTGTCCCGCGCGCAGCGCCTCGACGGCCTTGGCGATGGCGAGGTACGTCTTGCCGGTTCCCGCAGGCCCGAGCGCCAGGATGAGGTTCGAGGCGTCAATCGCCTCCATCAGCCGGGCCTGGCCTTCGGAGCGCGGCTGCACGTTCTTCACGAACGACTGCTCGCGCGCCGGATCAGCGTCGCGCGGCGCCTCCCCGGGGTCGATCCGCTTCTTGCGCTTGGCGCCGCGATCATCGTTCGCTGTGGGATTCCATCCGCCATGGATCACATTACCGGCGCGGTCCGAACCCGCGAACTCGCGCGAGTCGAACTCGGCGCGGATACGGCGGACGGCGATGCGTTTAGCCATGGTGGGACTCCCCTGATGCGGAAAACAAGGTTGCAGAAAACAAAAACGCCGCAGGCCTGGGGGGCGCTGCGGCGTCAACGAAGCCGTGGGTGGTGATGGGCGCTGGCGGCGGAGAACACCCCGGGCCCGACGCCCTGCGGCGTGGCCCGGAAGGGCGGAGTGCGATGCGTCGGACGTTAGCCGGCAGCCGCAATACAATTTCCCCGTCTTGCGGCGGCTGCCGAGGCAGGTCGCCGAATCAGTTCCCCAGATCAGACTAGTTCCCCTTTAACGGAAGAATAATGACAGAGTTCCGGCGCAGCGCGGCGGGGCATGGAATTCTGCAGCGGCGCCCGTATTCTGCTCAACGGCTTTCCGGCCAGCTGGCATGGCGCACTGGACCGGGCGAGGAGACCGATATGGCGATGTACGAAATCGATGGCGTGCGGCCGGTGCTGGAAGGCGATGGCTGGATCGCTGACAACGCCGTGGTGATGGGCCGCGTGATCCTGAAGCACAACGCCAGCATCTGGTACGGCGCCACTGTTCGCGGCGACAACGACCCGATCATTATCGGCGAGAACACCAACATCCAGGACGGCAGCGTCCTGCACACCGATATCGGCCAGCCGCTGACAATCGGCCGTGACTGCACGATCGGTCACCTCGTGATGCTGCACGGCTGCACCATCGGCGACAACTCGCTGATCGGCATCGGCTCCATCGTGCTGAACGGCGCGAGGATCGGAAAGAACTGCCTCATCGGCGCCAACTGTCTCATCACCGAAGGCAAGGAAATCCCGGACAACTCGCTGGTCATGGGCGCCCCGGGCAAGGTGATCCGCGAGATCGGCGAGGGCCAGATCCAGGCGCTGAAGATGTCGGCCGTCCACTATGTCGAGAACTGGAAACGCCACGCGCTGGCCAGACGGGTGGATTAGGGGTTCCGGTACCGCAAGATGTGCGGCCCGACCCCTGGCTCCGCCTTGCTCAGGCAGGCCGGCTTCATGCGCTTGTTGTTCTGGTCCTGGATCTCGCCAGGCAGGTAGGGCGTTTTGCAGGCCATCATGTCGACCCGGAACAGGCCGCCGAGACGGGCCAGATCCGCGTCAAGGTCCGTGACACCTTCGCCCGGCTTCAGCAGCGTGTTGCGGCAGATGTCGCCTGCCGGACCCGCCTTCGAGAAGAGGCAGTATTGCAGGTTGATGTCGCTGTCGCAGGTGTTCCCGAACGGCGGATTGGCCGTGGAAAGCCCGATGCAGCTGTCGGCCCGGGCGAGACGCGCAGGCTTCAGCAGCAATGTGCTGACATATCCCGCACCCAGTACGCCCAAGAGACCCAGCACCGGTAACAGGCAGCCCGGACCCTTCTTTGGGGGCCGGTTTGCAGGGGGGCTGGAGGAGTTCGGGATAGGTCGTCTCCGCGCCGCAGGTCGATCTTGCGCTCCCGTCTGGTAGCGGCTGTCGCCGCGCCTGACCACCCGGAGCGCGCGCCCGGGTCGATGAGTATCATATTTTATCCGGGTATATTGACGCGTAATATTATCCGGGCAATAAGCCGCCCCCATGAGCAACCGCGCCCCACCTGAAATCCTCGTCTTCGACGGCGACCGCCTGCTGGCGTCCGGCAGCCGGGAGGAAACGGCGCAGGCGGTTTCCCGCGCCGTCGCGGACGGGCAGCCGCACCAGATCCTGGCCTTCGATGCGCAGACCAGCCGGCTGGTCGATCTCGATGTGCGGGTTGCCCCGCGGCCTTTGCCGGACGTTGACCCCAAGCGAGGGCCCGGGCGCCCGAAGCTTGGCGTCGTCGCCCGCGAGGTCACGCTCCTGCCGCGCCACTGGGACTGGCTCAACGCACAGCCGGGCGGGGCGTCGGTCGCATTGCGCAAGCTGGTCGACGAGGCGCGCAAGACCCATGCGGATGCAGATGGACTTCGCGCGCTGCAGGAATCTGCTTACCGGTTCATGACAGCCATGGCAGGCGATCAGCCGGGGTACGAAGACGCCTGCCGGGCACTGTTCGCCCGGGACGGCGCCGGATTCAGGTCGGCAATCGCCGGCTGGCCGCGTGATGTAGGGCGGCACACCGCGGCGCTCGCGGCGGCGGCATTCGAGGACTAGTTTCGTCATGGATTCGACGACTGCAACCGGGCCGGCCGGAACGCCGGGCCCTGCGCCTATGTGGAAGACGTTCCTCGTCTTCCTCGCGCCCATGATGCTGTCCAACATTCTCCAGTCGCTGTCCGGCACGGTGAACAGCGTCTTCCTGGGCCACATGATCGGCGTTGGCGCCATGGCCGCTGCGACGACGTTTTTCCCGGTCATGTTCTTCTTCATCGCGTTCGTGATGGGCATCAGCATGGGCACGACGGTTCTGGTCGGTCAGGCCTATGGCGCGAAGAACATGGATCGCGTCCGCCAGATCGCAGGCACGGCGCTGGCGCTGACGATGGCGGGCGGTCTCATCGTTGCCGTTGCGGGCGGGCTGCTGGCTGAACCGCTGATGGCCTTCTTGCAGACACCGGAGGAAATCCGCGCCGACGCGGTCAGCTACGCGCGCATCATGCTGATCTCGATGCCCGTGATGTTTGTCTTCATCCTGTGGACGTCCATCCTGCGCGGCGTCGGCGATGCGGTCACGCCGCTCTGGACGCTCGCCGTTTCGACCGGAACGGGCCTCCTGATCACGCCCGCGCTGATCGCCGGATGGGGCGGGTTGCCGAAGCTGGGCGTCGCCAGCGCGGCCATCGCAGCCTTCGTGTCCGTGTTTGTCGCGATGGTCTGGCTCGGCTGGTTTCTCAACCGCCGCAAGGATCCGCTGGCGCCGAACGCCGAGCTGTTCCGCCACATCCGCCTGGACTGGAAGACGCTCGCGCTCGTGCTGCGCATCGGCCTGCCATCCGGGGTGCAGATGGTGATCATCGCCGTCGCCGAGATCGTCCTGCTGGGCCTCGCCAACCAGTACGGCACGGACGCGACAGCGGCCTACGGCGCCATAAACCAGGTGCTCGCCTATGTGCAGTTCCCGGCGATGTCGATTGGCATCACCGCCTCCATCCTCGGAGCTCAGGCCATCGGCGCCGGTCGGCAGGCAAGCCTCGGCGAGATCACGCGTACCGCGCTTCTGCTTAACCTGTTCATCACGGGGGCAGGCGTCGCTCTTGTGTATATCTTCTCCGGTCCGATCATCGCGATGTTCATCACCGAACCGGACGTGATCTCGATGACGCGCCGCCTGCTGCACATCGTTCTGTGGAGCGTCGTGATCTTCGGCTGGGCGGTGGTGTTCTCCTCGATGATGCGGGCAAGCGGAACGGTTCTGGCGCCGACCGCCTTCTCGATTGCTGCGATTCTGCTCGTCGAGGTGCCGGTGGCGACCGTGCTGAGCCAGCGGATCGGCATTGATGGCGTCTGGTTTGCCTACCCCGCAGCCTTCTGCGCCATGCTGCTGTTCCAGGGAACGTTCTACATGCTGGTCTGGCGCCGCAAGGCCGTGAAGGCGCTGGTTTAGCTGCCGAATTTCCGGCTGAGCGCCCCGGCGACATGCCCGAATTAGGGGGATGAAACCCGTTTCATCCCACACCGTCCAACCTGCGGTAGTCTCCTCCTTGCGTCTGGCGCGGGAGGGTTCGGTGGCCACCGAAACATCGAATGCCAGCCGCTCGGACGGCGCGGCGACCACTGCTCTGGCCGCCCGCGACGGCTCATCCTGAGGAGCGCACGTCAGTGCGCGTCTCGAAGGACGAGCCCGAGCGGGCGTCCGCCAGCAGCGGTCTGAAAGACCTGTCCCCGCGATCGAAGCGGGGGTGCATCATGGAAGATCGGTCTTCCATGCGCGCGTCACCGGGATGCGGACCAGGGCCTAACAGGCTCCGTCGACGTCACCGGGCCAAACGTCCGACACGGGGCGCGTGGGAACACGCAACCGGCCAGCGCAAGCTGGCAGCTTATACAAGTCGGCGCGTTCTCACGCGTCCCGTCCTCCTGTCTTCAGGAGGAGAACGACAGCATCACGGACGGCGGGCGCCGGTCCCAATGAAAACGTGTGGCTGGGTGGGCGCGGCTGTCGCTAGCTCGCGGCGTCGATCTGCGCAGGCAGCATGCGCGAGAGTTTGGCGATCAGATCGGCCCGGTCGATTGGCTTTCGCGTCCAGTCCGTCAGGCCAAGCGGCGCGAGCTTGCGGGCCGTCGCCTCGGTCGCCTCGTCCGCCAGACCCAGGATCGGAATGTCAGCCCACGGCGTATAGTTGCGCCGGATCCAGACCAGAGTATCGGGCCCCGTCATGTGCGGCATGTCCATGTCGAGGAGAAGCGCATCGAACGGGCGCAGCGCGATCAGGTCGATCACAGCCTGGCCATCATTGACCTCCGTGACGATCACCTTCGCCGAGCTCAGCAGCACGCGCAGGATACGCCGGTGATAGGCTTCATCGTCCGCGATCAGCACACGTGCGGGCTCCTGAGAGGTCTTCCGCACAGCGTTTCTTCCGTCCTGCAGTCCCAGCGCGCGCAGCAGCGCCTCACTGTCCGCCTCGGGGCGAAGGCCGCCCCGCAAGCCTTCGCTCAGCCCGGCGTCGTCCTGCCTCAACGCACCCGAATTCCCCGCACGCACGTCCGACCCCGCCTCTGGTGCAACGCAGCAAGATATGGCGTCCGCGCGCTAAGAGGGGCTTGCCGCGCAGCCCGAAATTTCAGGCTGCGCGGTAACCATGAGAGGCCTGCTCTACTTGTGACCGTCGCGCCAGGCAGCGCCCTGTTTGCCGATCACATCCACAAGGTCGCCCATGCCGACATTGGCGTCGATCAGGTGCAGACCCCAGCCCGCATCCGGCTTGCCGTTCGCCATCACGTCCGTGCCCGGATCGTCGATCCGCGGATCATTCGGGTCGGCGTTCACACGCATTTCGAGATAGTGGTGACCATTCTTTTTCACGCACTCGGTCGAGATCAGACCGGGCGTTGCGACGAACGGCGTGTCGATGGTCTTGCCCTTCACCCACTCGCGGCCGCCATTCGAGAAATACGCCTTGGGCGCATTGGCGACGCCGCCTTTCAGCGAGGCCGGATTGGTGCAGACCGCTTCCGATCCCTCACGGCTCAGGCCGAACATGGCGGCAGGCGAGGGCGGCACGTCGGCGCGGAAGGTCGACCAGCTCATCACGCAGCCATACTGGGTGCCCGACTTGCAGACCGGGATCGACTTGAAGGTCCCGCCGACAGTCTTGCCAGCGGGAACCTGGATCGAGGTTCCCATGATCACGGCCGAGATCAGGCGGTCCTGGACCGGCTTGCCGTCAACCTTCGCCGCAATCAGCCGCGTGATCTGTCCCGAGCCCTGGCTATGCCCGAGAATCACGACACCACGTCCGTTGTTTTCGTTGTCGAGATACCATTGCCAGGCGTCATCGACATCCGCCGCACCATCGGCTGGCGAGCCGTTGGAAACAGGCGCCGCGCCGCCGCCCGTGCGTGCGCGAAGGGCGCCCAGCGTGAACTGCCGGTACATCGGTGCGAACAGCCGGCACTCGGAGCCGAGCCGCGCAAGCTGTGTCTTCACCACGCTGAGTTCTTCGGGTCCCGGAACCAGATCGGAATAGACGGACGTATCGAGCGAGACCGTCGGATAGACGTAGAAACAGTCGATCGGGGCGTTGGGGTTGGGCTTGAACGTCTCCACGGACGTCGAGCCATCTGCCTTCACGATCGTCGTGCTCAGATCGACCATGCACGCGTCGTCGGTCTTGCCGGGCCTGCAGAGCCAGTTCTTCGTGTCATCAAAATTGGTGCGAGAGGAGGGCTGCGCGCCGCCGCCCTCGACGAACCGCGCCAGATCGGTCACGGCCGCTCCAGTCTCCGGCTTGGCTGTCGCCGCCGTTTCGTCCGCAGCGTTATCGTGGGCGCAGGCCACAAGCGCGAGCATGGCGCTGGCCAACATCAGTCGTTTCATCGGAGCCTCCCGGGTTTCCGGCATTTGGCCCGGGAGAGGCGCCGCTGTCCAGCTTGGAAACCGTCAGACCGGACCGCCTTCCGGCATGCGGGGCGGAAGCTCCTCGCAGACCCAGCGATGCGCCTCCTTCAGTGCGGCCACAGCCGGATCCTTCCGGGAAACGAGATAGGCTGTGAAGCCGTCGGCTTCCGTCGACGAGACGATGCCCGGCAGCGGCGGCTGGGTCACGTTGTCAACGTAGAAGTCGATGTGCCGGCCCTTGATTGCGCCGCCAACATCGCCGGCGAACACGTATCCATCGTGCGCGAACACCTCGCCAGCAAGGCGGAAGATCTGCCCTCGCAGCTCGGGAATGTAGAGGACAGAGCCAAGCGGGATCACCGAGCGATCCACCGCCACCGTGCGATAGGCCAGCATCGGCGTCGGCCGCGCGTCGCACCCGGCGGGATGGCTGTAGGCTGCAAACCGGGCGCGGCGTGTCGCGTGCTTGATCCCGTTCGAAAGATCACCCAGCGCCGCGTCGCAGTCAGCCTGCTCCGGTCCGTCGGCATCCATGAAGACGTAGGCCGACTGGTTGCCGCCCGCGTCCTTGACCCAGACCGATCCCTGAAGCGCCGCATAGCACCAGTCCCGTTTCGTCAGGGGCGACGAGATCGGTTCGCCGTCCGTGCCGATCAGCGAGACGCCGGTCGCTGCAGCGGGGCCGGGCGGCGCGGCCTCGAGCACCGGCATGTGGTACCAGGTGCCCCACAGGCTGAGCTTTCGGCCAATCGCTTCGGGAGCGGGCGCATCGAGCAGAAATTCAAGCGCCTGACCACCCGGCGGACGTGCGGTGCTCAGCTCGGCGCTGACCGGTGCGGTGGCGGAAGGCGTTGCGACGGCGGCGTAGGCGGCGGCCGAAGCAAGGGCGGCGAACAAGATGCGGCTCATGGCGCTCCCTGGATCGTCCCCTGCCGCCAATGGCCTTCCAAACATGTCCTGAACATGGCGGATCCCACCCTGCGGCAGCCCAACCCCACGAGCGGACTGTCGCACCCAAAACGCGGCTT
This sequence comes from uncultured Rhizobium sp., assembly GCA_964407665.1. Taxonomy (GTDB): domain Bacteria; phylum Pseudomonadota; class Alphaproteobacteria; order Caulobacterales; family Hyphomonadaceae; genus CAYOWK01. Next base: position 40,370 of record CAYOWK010000034.1, read on the forward strand.
TGCGAGCGTTTCAGGCAGTAGCCCGTCTTACCTCTTTGTCAGGTTAAGCAGGCTGCTGAAATTGCAGGTTATTCCCGGGGTCAGCCCTGCTGTTTCCGGCGTTCGGCGACGCTCTGACCGCCGGCGCCCCAGTTGTCGGCCTCGATCTCGTCGATCACCACCCAGGTGGTCGCAGGGTTCTTGCCCAGCACCTCCTGCAGGACTTTGGTCACCCCGGCGATCACCTCAGACTTCTGCTCGGGCGTCGCGCCCGCGCCGTCCCGGATCATGCGGATGTTCACGTAAGGCATGGGGTTCCCGTCTTCTAGCTTGTGATCGTTCCCGCAAGCGCGGCTTTCGCGGCCAGTACGGGGCTCATCAGATGAGTGCGGCCGCCGCGGCCCTGGCGTCCCTCGAAGTTGCGGTTCGAGGTCGATGCGCAGCGCTCGCCCGGCGCGAGGATGTCGGGGTTCATGCCGAGGCACATCGAACAGCCCGGCTCGCGCCACTCGAATCCGGCGTCGCGGAAAATCTGGTCGAGCCCTTCCTGTTCGGCTTGATAGCGCACAAGACCAGAGCCCGGCACCACCATGGCGCGGACATGCGGCGCGACCTGGCCGGTCTTAGCAATCTCGGCGGCGGCGCGCAGGTCCTCTATGCGGGAGTTGGTGCAGGACCCGATGAAGACGCGATCGATCTTCACGCCTTCCAGCTTCTGTCCCGGCTCCAGACCCATATAGGCGAGGGCGCGCTCGGCCGCCTCGCGCTTGACCTCGTCGGCGATCTCGGACGGCACCGGCGTCGCGCCGGTCACAGCCGTGGCCTGCTCGGGGCTGGTGCCCCAGGTGATCGTGGCCGGAACGTCTGCCGCATTGATCTCGACCACGCTGTCCCAGTGCGCGCCGTCGTCGGAGTAAAGCGTCTTCCAGTAGCCAACTGCGGTCTCCCACTGACCGCCTTTCGGAGCCGCAGGCCGGCCCTTCAGGTAGTCGAACGTGATCTCGTCCGGCGCGATCAGGCCCGCGCGCGCGCCACCCTCGATGGACAGGTTGCACAGTGTCATGCGCGCTTCCATCGACAGGCCGCGAATGGCCGATCCCATATACTCGATCACATGGCCGGCGCCGCCATTGGTGCCGATGATGGCGATGAGGTGCAGCGCGAGATCCTTGGCGCCGACGCCGTGCGGGAACTCTCCCTCCACACGCACCGCCATGTTCTTCATCTTTCGGGCGCGCAGAGTCTGGGTTGCGAGGACGTGTTCGACTTCGGAGGTGCCGATGCCGTGGGCGAGGGCGCCGAGAGCGCCGTGCGTGGAAGTGTGGCTGTCGCCGCAGACAATCGTAAACCCTGGCTGGGTGCGGCCCTGCTCGGGCCCGACCACGTGCACGATGCCGTTGTTGATGTTCCCCATCGGGAAGTAGGTGATGCCGAACTCGGCCACGTTGCGCGTAAGCGTCTCGAGCTGCTCACGCGCCTCGGGGTCCTTGACGGCGGCGAGGCCGGCGGCCTGGTTCTCGGTCGGGGTGTTGTGGTCCGCCACGGCAAGGGTCAGGTCGGGGCGGCGCACCTTGCGTCCGGCGGCTCTCAGACCGGCGAAGGCCTGCGGCGTCGTCACCTCGTGGATGAGGTGGAGGTCGATATAGAGCAGCGACTCCCCGGTCGCGGCGTCGGACTGGACGACGTGGGCGTCCCAGATCTTGTCGTAGAGGGTGCGGGCGGCGTGTGTCATGCGCCGCTATATGCGCGGCGCGTGGGCCGGGATCAAGCGCAGCGCATTGCGGCCCGGTTTTCCACAGCCTACGCTGCCGGGGCATACGGAGACTGTCCATGAAGCTTGCCGCCCTTGCACTGCCGCTCCTGCTTCTGGCGTGTGCGCCCCGGCCAGAGCCGGAAGCTGTTGTGGAGACTGCGCCTGCCGGGGCTGTCGTTTCGGCGCCGCAGGATGTGTTCCTGACCCGGCTGGGTTCGCTCTGCGGCCAGACATTCGAGGGGCGGGTGGTGACCGACGATCCGCTGGATGCGGACTTCGCCAGCTCCCGTCTGATCATGACCCTGGCGTCCTGTTCGGCTGAGGAGGTGCGGATTCCGTTTCATGTCGGCGAGGACAGGTCCCGGACCTGGGTGGTGACCCGGACGGGGGAGGGGCTCCGCCTCAAGCACGACCACCGCCATGAGGACGGGACCGAGGACGAGATGTCCCAGTATGGCGGCGACACCGGCGCCGCTGGCACGGACAACCGCCAGGAATTCCCGGCTGACGCTTTCTCGAAGACGCTCTTCCTCGAGAAAGGCAACCCGGCCTCCGTCGACAACATCTGGGCGATGGAAGCGAGCGATTCAACGTTCGCCTACGAACTTCGCCGGCCCAACCGCTTCTTTCGCGTCGAGTTTGATCTGACGCAGCCCGTCACGCCCTGACCGTCGTCACGCCGACCCAGGTGGTGCTCTAGTCGCAACCGTCGCGCTCGCCGTCGAACAGCGTCGTTCCCAGCTGGCCGTCCGGCGTCAGCGTGTAGATGGCGAGGGAGTCGGGCCTGCCGACCAGGATGGTCGACTGGAAATGCTGTTCCTGAAAGGACGCCAGCGTTTCGCCCTCGAGGCGCTGTTCCTCCGCTACGGTCGGAATCTGGACAGCGCGCCACTCGACGGGCGGCGTGTTTTCCTGTGTCGACTGGTTCTGGTGGCCGCTCTCTCGCGCCACCTGCGTCGTCAGCATCGAGCCATCCGTCGCCAGTGTGTAGATCATGTCGTCACGGCCATCGTCGGAGACGCCGTCGCCCATGTCCGGATCGATATAGTCAAGAATCCCCGTGAGGGTCTCGGCGCCCTCGCGGTCGGGCAGCAACCTGAGGAACGCGGTTATCGTTCCGCCGGGCTCGATCTTCTCGACCCAGCAGCCGCGCATGAAAGCGATATCGTGCCGGACGGCAGCCGGGCCGCAGCCCGCCGCAAGCGACGCCAGAACGACGCAACAGGCGGCGGGACGCAGCATCCGGTCTACTCGACCGTGGTGTCGATGACGGCGGCGGCCGGCGCATTCTTCGCAACCGAGGCCATGCCGGCCTTGCAGGCGCGGGTCGTGTCGTAGCTCTCGGAGGCGCCAACGACCTGGCTGTTGCCGGCCTTCAGGACGAAGGAGAACTTGTCGCCCTTCTTGTTGGTCTTGCTTTCGTAGCGCGTGTCGTCGCCGGCGTTCTTCTGCACGGAGGCGATGCCGTTCTTCACGCCGGTCTTGGTCTTGTAGCCTTCGCTCGCGAGGATGATCTCGCCGTTGGTGGCCTTGAGGCGGAAGCGGAACTCGCCCTTGCGGTCCTTGAAGATCTCGAATTTGGCCGGCATCGGCTGTCTCCCTTGCTATAGAATCAGCTGGCAACCTCAGCGATATACCCAGATCGATCAAGGGACGGACGCCTTGTTTCGCCCGCCCAGTGGAGTACCACTTTCGCACCCTGCGGCGGAGCGGGCGAGGGAGGCGGCCATGACGCTTGAACGAAGGACGCGCGACTATCTCCGCGCCATCGAAGGCGGCGCGACGGGCGACGATCTTGCGGGCTACTACCACCCCGATGTCGTGCTGCACGAGTATCCCAACCGGATGAACCCTGCGGGCGTACACCGCGGCCTCGCCGACATCCTGAGCGCAGCCGAGACCAGCCAGCGCGTGCTGGCCCGCCAGATCTTCGACGTCCACACGCTGACGGAAGGCGTCGACCGGGTGATCCTCGAGCTGACATGGACTGGCTATCTGGCGACGCCGGTCGGGATGAAGGCGGCCGGCGAGACGCTGACCGCGCGCGTTGCGCAGGTGATCGAATTCGAGGACGGTCTCATCATCCGCCAGCGAACCTACGACTGCTTCGAGCCGTTCTAGTTGTGCGGTGTGTGTTGTATGGCGAGCGTGACAGCGTGGAGTTCCGACCAATGACGATTCAGCCCGGACATCAGCGGCTCGCCGCACTGGCGGTTCTGGCGTCCCTGCTGGCGGCCTGCGGAGGCGGCGAGCCGGTGACAGAGGCCGCCCCGGTGGCGGAAACGGCTGCCGCCGCCGAGAGTGAAGCGCCGCCGCCGCCCGTGCTTGAGGTTGCGCCGATTGGGCCGTTTTCGATGTGCGCGCCGGGCGACGGGTCGGGTTTCTGTGGTGTGTCATTCGGCTCCTCGCGCAAGGAGACGGTCGAGGGATTCCAGGGCGAGCTGAAACCGCTGGCGGGTTCGCGCACTTCCGGGATGTGCCAGGTCCTGTTCGCCGACGGCCAGAAGGATACGATCGCCTTCACGATCCAGGACGATGTCGCTGGCCGTGTGGAAGTCAGCATTGCCGGCCCCGTCACGAAGACCGGCGTCGGGGTTGGCGCGACCCTCGACGATCTCAAGGCGGCGCACGCGGAGATGTCGGAGCAGCCCGACAAGTACGATCCGGAGATCACGCAGTACGAGGTGCTCGATGGTCCGGGCAAGATCGTCTACCGCATGAAGGACGGCAAGGTCTTCGCCTGGCGCACAGGCATTCCGCCGGTCATCGACTTTGTCGAAGGGTGCGGCTGAGGTTGGAGCTGTTTGCAGCTGGGCTGTTTTGGTCAGCGCCATCAGGGACGGCCACTGGAGTGACTGACTTATGGTGAGCGCCTCACGATTAGGGGCGGCGAAGCCGCCCGTCCCCCCGAGCGGGGGGGCCGGGCGCGGCGGATGCCGCGACCGAGGGGGGCGCGGTCTCTCCATTCGCGCTGATGGCTGTTCATCGGGCAATCACCGTTACCCCCACCCGCCAACGCTTCGCGCTGTCGACCTCCCCCGCTCGGGGGAGGTGGTCCCCGCTGCACCGTCCATGCCCCAAATGCGCACTCCCTCATTCGGACCGGCTTTCACCGTCCGTGATGCTGTAACTCCCCTCCCTGATGGGAGGCCGGGGCGCATGGGGACGCGCCATTGGTAGTCAATTGCCAGCTTTCGCTGGCCGGTGCGTGTTCCCACGCGCCCCGCAGGCCGGTTGCTGACCGGTGTGAGGATAGGATTTGACCGTAGTCCCGTCCTCCCGCCTT
>CAYOWK010000035.1:0-43423 GCA_964407665.1 uncultured Rhizobium sp.
GGCGAAAGCTGGGCAAGCGGCGGTGGTCTTAGGCGGCTTGCGCCGCCGGACCCCCTCCTGTCCCTTCGGGACATCCTCCCCCTTGCCGGGGGAGGAGGGGCGTCGCGACACCTCGCTGTATTCCGCGCCTACTCCGCCGCCTTGAGCGCCGCCTCTGGCGTCCATTTCAGGCGTGGGCTGCGGGCGGCGCGGGTTTCGTCGAGGCGTTTGACCGGGGCGAGGTGGGGGGCGGTTTTCAGCGACGGGTCTTTCTGCTTTGCGCGGCGGGCGACGGAGGCGAGCGACGCGATGAAGCGGTCGAGTTCGGCGCGGGATTCCGTTTCGGTCGGCTCGACCAGCATGGCGCCGTGAACCACCAGCGGGAAGTAGGTGGTCATCGGGTGGTAGCCCTCGTCGATCAGGCCCTTGGCGATGTCGATGGTCTCGACGCCGGTGTCCTTCAGGAAGGCGTCGGAGAACAGCGCCTCGTGCATGCAGTAGCCGGGGAAGGCCGGCGTCATGACGTCCTTGAGGCGGGCGAGAATGTAGTTGGCGTTGAGCACCGCATCTTCCGCCGCCTGGCGCAGGCCGTCGGCGCCGTGGCTGAGGATGTAGGAGAGGGCGCGCGTGAACATGCCCATCTGGCCGTGGAAGGCGCACATGCGGCCGAAGGCCTGATCGCCCGCGCCGTGCTCGCCCGAGTGTTCGACGAAGCGAAGGCCGTCGGCGGTCTTCACCACGAAGGGCACGGGCGCGAAGGGCGCCAGCGCGTCGGAGAGGACGGTGGGGCCGGAGCCGGGTCCGCCGCCGCCGTGGGGCGTGGAGAAGGTCTTGTGCAGGTTGATGTGCATGGCGTCGATGCCGAGATCGCCCGGGCGGACGCGTCCGACGATGGCGTTGAAGTTGGCGCCGTCGCAGTAGAAGTAGCCGCCCGCCGCATGGATCAGTTCGGCGATCTCGATGATGTCGCGCTCGAACAGGCCGCAGGTGTTGGGGTTGGTGAGCATGATGCCGGCGACGTCTGACGATTCAACGAGGCGCGACCTGAGGTCGGCCATGTCGACGCGGCCGTCAGCGGTGGCGCCGATCTCGTCGATGATGAAGCCGCACTGGGCGGCTGTCGCCGGGTTGGTGCCGTGGGCGGAGATGGGCACGAGCACGCGCTTGCGCGTCTCGCCCTCGCCACGTGCGTAGAGCGCCGCGCGGATCGCCAGCATGCCGCACAGCTCGCCATGGGCGCCGGCCTTGGGGCTCATCGCGACGGCGGGCATGTTGGTGAGGGTCATCAGCCAGGCAGCGAGTTCCTCGATCAGCTCGAGGGCGCCCTGGACGGTGGCCTGCGGCTGCATCGGGTGGACGTCGGAGAAGCCGGGCAGGCGCGCCATCTTCTCGTTGAGGCGCGGGTTGTGCTTCATCGTGCACGAGCCGAGCGGGAAGAGGCCGAGGTCGATGGCGTAGTTCTTCTGGGAGAGGCGCACGTAGTGCCGCATCGTCTCCGGCTCGGAGAGGCCGGGCAGGTTGGTGGCGGTCTTGCGCGTGACGCCGCCAAGGCGGCTGGCGCGGCCCTTGGGCTCGGGCAGATCGACGCCCGTTTTGTCGGTGGAGCCGATCTCGAAGATCAGCGCCTCGGCCTGCTGCAGGCCCTGATTGCCCGAGACGGTGTGCATGGGGGCGTTTCCGGTGCTTGTGCTGAGGGAGGTGGGACGGCCGGTGGAGTTCATGGTCATGAGAGCTATTTCACCACCTTTTTTCCAGCTTTATGGGCGCTCTTTGCTTCATCGGTGCGCGACCGCGCTTTTGCTACTCGAGCGGGCATCGCAAAGAGATAGTCGACTATAGCGATTGTTATATCGCGCGCAGCATCCGCATCGTTTTCGGTGATATCCGATTCCGACCAGTGCATTCCCCAGTTGCCAAACGCTTTAACCTGGTCACACAGTTCTATGAGCGGATCAGAAATGGCAAAATTCGCCTTTGCATCGCTCAGCAACGCGCCCAGCGTCGCTCCAGGTTTCGTTGATATACCTGCCTCACGAAGGGCAAATTCGATCGCTGACCGGTAGCTTTGGCACCTAGCGCGTGGCGACCTTGCCTGATCTGCATCGAGTAGGCTTTCCTTAACAGAGTTAGGTATTTCTGCGGGAATCTGGGAAGAAACCGCTGGAGTCTGTCGATAGTCGCTCTTAAAAGCGCTTGTAATATCGAGACTTATGGCAAAAATATCTTTGCCTCCCGCCATTATTACTTGAATAACTGAAGGGAGCGGATAGGTCAGATCAGCTGTGATGGATGAATACCGTTTGCATCTGCGGCACAGTCCGACGAATCTGTATGATTCGCGATCATTCCCTGCATGATCTCGGTGACTGTGGACGTGGCCGTGAACGATGTCCGCCGTTTGGTCCTTGGATTTGCACCATCCGCATGTGAGCGTGAATGTACTCACTTCAGCACCTCGGCGAGCGCGGCGGCGTAAGCGTTGATGTCGTCCGCCGTTGCGCATTCGGTGGCGGCGGTGACGATGACAGTGTCCATCCCGGCGCCGGGGAAAAGGCGCGAGGCGCGGACGCCGCCGAGGACGTCGCGCGCTTCAAGGGCGGCGAGGACCTGATCAGCCGGCTTTGCGGTTTCGAAGGCGAACTCGTTGAAGAAGTGCGGGGTGAGGACTTTCACGCCCGGCACGGCTGCGAGCGCGTCGGCGAGGTCGCAGGCGGCTTCGTGATTGAGTGTCGCGAGCCGTGTGAGGCCCTTCTCCCCCAGCAGCGTCATGTGGGACGTGAAGGCGAGGGCGCAGAGACCAGAGTTGGTGCAGATGTTGGAGGTCGCCTTCTCGCGGCGGATGTGCTGCTCGCGGGTGGAGAGCGTCAGCACGAAGCCGCGCTTGCCATCGGCGTCGACGGTCTCACCGCAGAGCCTGCCCGGCATCTGGCGCATGAATTTCGACTTGCAGGCGAAGAGGCCCACATAGGGGCCGCCGAAGCCGAGCGGCACGCCGATGGACTGGCCTTCGCCGACCGCGATGTCGGCGCCCATCTCGCCCGGGGGCGTGACGAGGCCGAGGGCGACGGCTTCGGTGAAGACGGAGACCAGCAGCGCGCCCTTGGCGTGGGCGGCGTCGGCGACGGGGGTGAGGTCTGTCACCGTACCGAAGACGTTGGGCGACTGGCCGATGACGCAGGCGATCTCGTCGGTGACGGCGCCAGCCAGCGCGAGTTCGCCATCCACGGCCGGATCGAGCTGGATGACCTTGATGCCGGCCGCTTCGCAGAGCGTGCGGGTGGTGTCGGCGTAGTGGGGATGCAGGCCGCCGGAGAGGACGACGGCGTACCGTTTCGTGACGCGGCAGGCCATGACGGCGGCTTCGGCGCAGGCGGTGGAGCCGTCATACATGGAGGCGTTGGCGACCTCCATCGCGGTGAGGGCCGCCACCTGGCTCTGGAATTCGAACAGGGACTGCAGCGTGCCCTGCGCAATTTCCGGCTGGTAGGGCGTGTAGCTGGTGAGGAATTCCGAGCGCTGGATGATGTGGTCAACAGTCGCCGGGATGTGGTGCTTGTAGGCGCCGCAGCCCACGAAGAACGGACCATCGGAGGCGGCGCGGTTTTTCTTCGAGAGTTTCGTCAGGTGGCGTTCGACCGCCTGTTCGCCCTGGAACATGGGCAGGCCTGCGATTGGCGCCTTGAGGCGCGCGCTGGCCGGAACGTCGGCATAAAAGTCATCGACGGAGGCGGCGCCGGTCAGGGCCAGCATCTCTTTCCGGTCTGCGCCGGTGAGGGGGAGGTATCTCATGTCTGGACGGCCTTCATGTCTTCAGCGAGCTGGCGCGCGCCGGGGTCGTTCGAATGGGTGAAACCGGCGAGGACGCCGGCGAAGTCGGCTTCCGAGCGGTTCTGCGAGATCTTGCGGACGCCTTCGAGGCGTTCGACGTGGAGGCGCACGCCGGTGATCGCGTTGACCAGCCTGTCGATGTAGTCGGCGGGAGCGTCGGACACCTCCCACGGCACGGCGGCCGGGGACTCCATGGTCTGCGTGAGACGGGTGATCTGGGTGTGGAGACTGGCGGCGTCGTCGAACACTTCGATGGTCCCGTGCGCCTCGGCGGCGATGTAGTTCCAGGTGGGGACGACCTTCCCGTGCTCGCGCTTGGAGGCGTAGAGGGCGGGCGTCACGTAGGCGTCGGCGCCGTGGAAGATCGCCAGCGCGCGGTTGGCTGTACGCGCGGCGGCGATGGCCGGATTGCCTTTCGCCAGATGGCCCTCAAGCGTGATGCGGCCGTCCACCTGAATGGTGATCAGCAGCGGCAGATAGGCGGCCAGGGGCTCCGTTCCGCCAATCACGAGCGAGGCGAAGCGGCGCGCGGCGATAAACGCCGCGATCTCGCTGTCCTCATTCATGCGAAAGGCGGGCGGGGCGTACATCGCTGCTACTGACCTGCGCAGAAGGCGTCGTAGGCGGCCTTGTCCATCAGCTTCGAAAGCTGCGACGGGTCGGACAGCTTGATCTTGCAGAACCAGCCTTCGCCCTCGGGCGAGCCGTTGACGGTTTCGGGGGCGTCGGTGAGGGCGTTGTTGGCGTCGATGACTTCGCCAGACACCGGGGCGTAGACGTCGGAAGCGGCCTTGACGCTTTCGACGACGGCCATGTCCTTGCCGGCGGCGACCGCCTTGCCGACATCGGGGAGGTCGACGAAGACGATGTCGCCGAGCTTTTCGGCGGCGAAGGCGGTGATGCCAACTGTGCCGGTGTCGCCTTCGACGGCGATCCACTCATGCTCTTCGGTATAATAGACGGTCATGGGCGGGCCTCTCTAGCGCTTGTACTTGGCAGGGACGAAGGGGAGCGTGGCGATCTCGGCGTCGAGCGGCTTGCCGCGGACGATGAGTTTCACCGGCGTGCCGGATTTGGTGAACGGCGTGGCGACGTAGCCCTGGGCGACGGGTCCGTTCACCGTGGGGCCGAAGCCGCCCGAGGTGACGACGCCGATGGTCTCGCCGGCCTCGTTCTGGATTTCGGCGCCTTCGCGGGCAGGGGCACGGCCGAGCGGCTTCACGCCGACGCGCTTCGAGGCCGGCTTCTCTGCGATCTCTTTCAGGATGCGCGCAGCGCCGGGGAAGTCGGCGCGCTCGCGGCGGAGCTTCGAGACCATCCAGGCGAGGTTCGCTTCGATGGGGGATTTCGTCGTGTCGATGTCGTGGCCGTAGAGGCACATGCCGGCTTCGAGCCGCAGCGAGTCGCGGGCGCCGAGGCCGATGGGTTTCACGCGGGCATCCGACAGCAGGCGGCGCGCGAAGGCCTGCGCGTGTTCGGCGGGGACGAGGATCTCGAAGCCGTCCTCGCCCGTGTAGCCGCAGCGGGCGACAACGAGAGAGCCGAAGTCCGCCGTTTCGGCGTGGCGGTGGGTCATGAAGGTGAGATCGGCGACGCCAGGGACGATGGCGGACACGACGGCTTCCGCCTCGGGACCCTGCACCGCGAGGAGGGCGCGGTCGTCGGCGCGTTTCAGGGTGGCGGCGGAGCCTGCGGCCTGCTGGATCAGGGCGAAATCCTGTTCCTTCGTGCCGGCATTGACGACGATGTAGAGCGAGCCCTGGTGGCTAGAAGCTTCCGGGCGGCCGATCATCAGGTCGTCGAGGATGCCGCCTTCGGCGTTGAGAAGGACCGAGAGCTGGATCTTGCCGGGAGCGAGGCCCGCGATGTCGGAGGGGACCAGCGTCTCGATGATGGCTGCGATACGGGCGTGGACGTCCTCAGCCGGTCCGCCGTCCGGAAGCATCAGGAAGCACGGCCCCATGTGGGAGACGTCGAACAGGCCGCAGTGCGTGCGCGTCCAGTTGTGCTCGGCCAGGATGCCTTCGGGATACTGGATCGGCATGTCGTAGCCGCCGAACTCGACCATGCGGGCGCCCAGCTCGACATGCAGCGCATGGAGCGGCGTGGTCTTCAGCGGGCTGTTGGACGGTTCTGACAACACAAATCTCCGACGGCTGCGCAGCACCGCGAATGCGGTCCGCGCCCCAGCTGTCGGATAAGCCTGAGAGATTCACGCGGAACGTCCCGGTCCGGGCGCCTGTTCGCGTTTACTCCGTCGGCGGCGGACCTGAGGCCATGTCTGGCCTCGCCCGCGCTTTCCAGCTTTTCGTCACCCTGCGGTCCGTTTGCCTGAGCGTTTCCGGGGCGGTTGCGCCTTCGGCGGCAGTCCTCAAGACTGCTCTCTCCCGCAGGGGTCGATCGATTGTCCGGGCGAATGCTGCTCACGCAGGACGCGACCGTCGGGCGGCATCTGGCGGATGCGCCCATTGGGCGTCAATCCCGGAACGATGAAATCCACACCTCTTGTGCCTGCTGCAACAGGACTGGACGAAAAGCGGGCGATGCGGCATATAAGCGCCTTCCCTCAACGACCGTGTGTACCGGTTGTGGAAATGGGACGAGGCGGGCCAGCGGCCCGGATTGTTCCAGGCTGCGAACCGAGCTGGAGGAGAAAACCTCCGGCCATGTACCGCGCTGTCTTTACTGAGGGGAAATCACTTCCCACCTATGCTGGCAGCGCAGCCCTTTCCGTCTCGCGACGGAGGTTGTGGAGGAAAAGACGATGCTTCTGACCATGATGAAGGGAAAACTTCATCGTGCGGCCGTGACCCAGTGCGACCTGCACTATGAGGGGTCCGTGTCGATCGATCAGGACCTGCTGGAAGCAGCAGGCATCATCCCGCATGAGCGCGTGGACATCTGGAACATCACCAACGGCGCGCGCATTCACACCTACGCGATCGAGGCGCCGCGCGGATCGCACACGATTGGCGTCAACGGCGCCGCCGCCCGCTTCTTCCAGGTCGGGGACCGCGTGATCATCGCCGCCTGGGCCTCGATGGAAGAGCAGCAGGCCAAGCAGCACGCCCCCTCCGTCGTCATGCTGAACGAGCGGAACGAGCAGGTCACCGGCGTTCGCTGAACGCGCCTGCGCTCAGTCCATCGGCCAGAATTCGCGCAGCTCGATGCGCCCGGCGCGGGCCATCGGGTGGCGTGAGGCTATCTCTATGGCTTCCTCCATGCTGTCGCAGTCGAGGATGTCGAAGCCGAGGATGACTTCCTTGCTCTCCGTGAAGGGGCCGTCGGTGACATGCCGGCGGCCGTTGCGCACGCGGACGGTTTTTGCGGTGGTCACGGGACGGAGCCGATCCCCGTCGATGCGTTTGTGGCGGCTCTCGACGTCATCGAGCCAGGCTTCGATCTCGCCCGGGGCTTCGGCCTGAGTATCCGGCTCGGCGTCAGAGCATACGAGCATCATGATCCGCATGGTCTTTCCTTTGCGATGAAAACCACAGGACGCGGCCCGAAGACCGCGTCCTACGTTTTCTGCTGGAAAAACCGGATATCCGGGAAGGCGGCTATTTCTTCTCGAGCTCGAACGTCACGCTGACGGACGACTGGATCGTGACTTCGCCGGACGCGATGGGCGTGGAGTCGTCAGCCGACTCCATCATCCGCGACACCATCGGCATAGGCGGCTGGTAGTCGTACTCGTTCTCCTGGACGGTCACGATGCGCTTGACCTTGTAACCGACAGCGGCGGCGTAGAGGTCGGCCTTGCGAGCGGCGTCCTTGATCGCCTCAATGCGGGCCGCGTCGCGAGCCTCGCGGTCTTCCTCGATGCCGAAGGAGATGCCGTTGATGGTGTTGCCGCCAGCCTTGACGATGGCGTCAAGCGAGGCGCCAAGGCGGTTGAGGTCGCGGACCGTAATGGCGAGCTGGTTGGACGCCGAATAGCCGCGCAGGGTCGCCCGGCCCGTGTCGCTGTAGTCGTAGACCGGGTTCAGAGACAGGTTGGCGGTCTGCATGTCCTTGTCGGCGACGCCCGAGGCCTTCACGGCCTTGAAGACGCCATCCATCAGCTGGGCCTGCTGTTTCATCGCCTCGGAGGCGGTCTTGGCCTCGATGTTCACGCCGACTGAGATGGTCGCCATGTCCGGCGCGCGATCCGTGGCGCCCTTGCCGTTCAGCGAGATGGTCGTCTCTTTCTGGATCGAGTTTTCCATCACGGGAACCTGTGCATATGCGGGGAAGGGAGCGGCGGCGCAGGCCGTGAGCAGGGCGGCTGCGGAAGCTGCGGCGGCGAGGGATTTCATGGGGCGGTCCTTTTGCTGGCCTGTTCTGGCCTTGCAGGGATTGGGGGATCAGATTCGGGCGGCCTCGTGGCCGGATCGGGGAGTTTCCGTATGGGATGGCGGCGGCAGGGTGAAGCCCATGTCCACACGGGGACCGGGTAGAAGCGCATCAGGGGATTGACTGTTCCCGGCCCCGCAATACTCCGTTGCCAGACCCGTCAGGCGGCCAAGACCGCCGCCTCTGGCGCGGGGGCCTGTAGCTCAATGGTTAGAGCTGACCGCTCATAACGGTCTGGTTGGGGGTTCGAGTCCCTCCGGGCCCACCATGTGTTTCAGGCGCGCCAGCCTACCCGCCGGGCCCACGTTGCGAACTCGCTCTTCCGCCGTGCATGGTCTGCTGGCGGTTTCCCGCCTTCTGCGGCGGCGCGGGCGCGGGTCTCGGCGATGGCGAGCTCCAGGGGCGGCAGGCCGACACTGGCGCGACGTTCGTCCACCGACCCGGGCTCGTCGATCGGCGCCGGTGACAACATGCCGGCCTCGTCCCAGTCGAACTGGGTGCCGAAGAGTTGCGGGCGCCCCTCGAACAACGCGATCCTGTCGGACAGATAGGCCGTATCGACGATATTGATCTCGCCGTCCTGCGCGGCCTCCAGGAGCAGACCGAGCACCCGCCTCTGGAAGTCGGGCAGGCTGATCGCGTGCTGCACGATCAGAAACGCGGCGCCGGCGCCCTCGTCGCCGTGGCTCGACCGGACCGGCCAGCCTCCGATCTCCTCAATGGCGCGCTCGAGAAGGCGCGCATTCTCGATGTGCAGCGCTTCCATTTCGGGGTGGTAGCCGTCGTAGAGCGCACCGCTCGCCGCGAGACGCGCCCGCGTCTGCAGATCGCGCCGCGCCGCCTCAACCAGCAGGGATGTCCAGTTTTCTGTCATTGCCGGCGTTTAGGCTGTTCGTGTCCTGGACGCCAGCGCCGGGAGTGAGACCCCCGAGCCGAGCCCTGCGGTCAGACCCGTGCGCCCGCCACGGGCTCCGCCGCCACGAAGCGGCAGGCGAGGCGGGCGAATCCCGCGAGTTCAACCACGGAGGATTGACCGACCGAGACGGCGTGAACGCCGGTGACGGCGCCGGTCGAGATGCACATGCCTGCTTTCAGGGGCCGGCCCCGGCGGGCGGCGATCTCGAGGCAGGCGCGCAGGGATTCGATGGGACCACCGGGGATGGTGACCGGCGTGGCGGCGCCGATGCGGGCGCCGTCAATCCAGGTGACAAAGTCCCAGGATGCGAGGTTCATCTCGCGCCAGCCCGGGATTTCGGGGCCCACGATCAGGCCGATATTGTTGCCGAAGTCCGAGATGGTCACCAGCGGACCGTGATCGTTGATGCCGGCAAAGGGGCTGGAGGCGATCTCGACGCCCAGGTGCATGGCGCCGACGAGGGCCCGTGCGTCCTCCAGGGTCCAGTCCTGCCGGTCTGCGGGCGCGTCGGCGCCGAGAATGGCGATGCATTCACCCTCGACGGCGATGAAGCCGCCGTCAAAGCCGGGCATGTCGTGGCTGTCGGCCATCTGGCGGCGGATGGTTGTCTCGAAGATCGGGCCGATCAGGCGGTCGGTTCCGAGCTGCGCGTCCCATGGCGGGTTGATCCTGCCGACCTTCCAGCCGCCGATACGGTCCGGCCACAGGCTGATCGCGTCGTCCTGGACGGCGTAGGCTTCAGCGGCGGTCGAGGGCGGCGTTCCGGGATAGACGGCCAGGGGGGATGCGGACGCCCGCGCGCGGGTGAACGCAACGGCGCGCGGATCGGCTGGCGTTAGCCCCCTCGGGTGCTGGTGGTCCATTAGGGGCGACTCGCTCTGCATTCTGGAAGGACCGTTCCCCGGGTCTGTCATTTCTGGCCTCCGGACAGCCGCCAGATGACAGTAGACACGGATAGTAACCGGTGTCATTTTTGACTGAAAGGGCGCCCTGCTGTCAAGCTTGAGCCCGGAACGGCGCACCAGAACGCCGCCAGACACGAGATGGGAGACGCGGTATGTCCATGACTTTCCGGCATTTTCTGCTTGCGGCGGCCTGCTTCGCCGCCAGTGCTTGCGCGGTCGCGCCCGGCGCTGGCGGGTCTGGAGAGGCGATTGCGCCGGTCACCGCCGCTGCGACCGCAAAAACGTGGTTCATGCCGCCGATGGACTGGTCTGCGGTGACGAAGGGCGGGCGGGGCGGACAGATCGTGAAAGTGACCACGCTGGCGCCGAACGGTCCGGGCAGCCTGGGCGAGGCGCTGGCCATGGCCGGGCCGCGGATCATCGTGTTCGAGGTCGGCGGGGTGATCGATCTGGGACGGTCGACCCTGTCGATCGAGAGTCCGTTCGTGACCATCGCCGGGCAGACCGCGCCCTCGCCGGGCATCACGCTGATCCGGGGCGGCGTCGATGTGAAGACCCACGACGTCATTATCCAGCACATCCGCATCCGTCCGGGCGACAATGGCGAGGCCCGCGCGTCCGGCTTTGCTGAAGATTCCATCTCGACGGCCAGCGCCCGCAACCTGATCGTCGATCACTGCTCGCTGACATGGGCGGTGGATGAGAACATGTCCGCCTCGGGGCCGCGCTTCACCGGAGCGACGCCGGACGAGTGGCGGGCGGGCACCTCCCACAACATCCTCTACAGCCACAACATTGCGGCGGAGGGGCTGGCGGATGCGACCCATCCCAAGTTCGAGCACTCGAAGGGATCGCTGATCCACGACAACGTCTCGGACATCCTGATCTACGGGAACCTTTACGCCCACAACTATGAGCGCAGCCCGCTGTTCAAGGGCGGCGTCCACGGCGCCATCGTCAACAACTTCATTTTCAATCCGGGCCAGCGGGCGATCCACTACAACCTGCAGGCGCTCGAGTGGGGCGATGTACCGTTCGAGACCGGGAAGATGCAGGCCATCGGCAATGTGCTGCGCGGTGGACAGTCGACCGCCGAGCGGCTGGCGATGTTCATGATCGGCGGCGATGGCGATCTGGAACTCGATGCCCGTGACAACATCGCGGTGGATCGCTGGGGCGAGCCGCTGCCGATGTTCGGCCGCTACACGACGGGGCGGGCGAAGATCGTGAAGGCGCCGTCCAGCAAGGCGTTGCCGGCTGGCCTGCCGGTCCTTCCGGCCGTCGACGTCGAGCGGTTCGTGCTGGCAAACGCCGGCGCCCGGCCATGGGATCGCGATACCCATGACGTTCGTGTGCTGGCCGATGCGGCGGAGGGCCGGGGGCACATCATCGACAGCCAGTCGGAGGTGGGCGGCTACCCGAAACATCCTGAAACGCGGAAGGCGTTCAATCCCGCACTGTGGGATCTGGACACCATGACGCCCCGCTCGCCGGAAGCTCTGGATTCTGCAACAAAAGCGCGCGGGACCTGACGGGCCATACCGGGCTTGCCGCGCCGATTGGGGGATGATCTAGCTGTGCCGTCTCCAGACAGGAATGCCACGTGACCGACGACGACAGCGCGTCTTCCGACGCCGACCTCGAGCGCATGCTTCAGGAAGCGGCGGAACTGCGCGGCGCCGCCAAGGTCACCATCAACGATGTCGCCCGGATTGCGGGGGTGTCGAAGAAGACCGTCTCGCGGATCATCAACAATTCGCCTCTGGTGAAGCCGCGCACGCGCCTGGTGGTGCAGGCGATCATCGACGCCATGGGCTTCACGCCGGATCCGCAGGCGCGGGCGCTGGCGCTGCGGCGGTCATTCCTCATCGGTCTGGTCTACGACAATCCAAGCCCGCAATACGTCGTGAACATGCAGCGCGGCATTCTCGATGCGCTGGAGAACACCGACTTCCAGCTGGTGCTGCGGCCGTGCGACCGCAGCGATGACGGCTATCGCGACCGGGTTCGCAATTTCGTGACCCAACACCGTCCGTTCGGGCTGATCCTGCCGCCGTCCGTGTCGGAAGACGAAACGCTCGCGCAGATGCTGCGCGAGCTCGATGTGGACTATGTCCGGATCGCGTCGGTGGACCTCGACGATCCCTCGCACATGATTCGCACGCAGGATGCCGATGGCGCCGCCCAGGCCGCCCGGCATCTGGCGTCGCTTGGGCACAAGGTGATTGCGCACGTGCACGGGCCCAACACGTTCCGCTCCGCGCACGAGCGGCGCGCCGGCTTCGAGCGGGGGCTGGCGGAGTGGGGGCTGAAGCTTGCGCCATCGCTGACGGTCGAGGGCGGCTACACGTTCGATTCCGGCCTCAAGGCCAGCGAGCGCCTGATCTACGGGAAGGTGCGGCCGACAGCGATCTTTGCCGGAAACGACGAGATGGCGACCGGGGCCTATGTGGCGGCCCGCAAGGCCGGGCTGCGCGTGCCTCACGATATTTCGATCGTTGGCTTCGATGATACGCCGATCTCGGGCCGGTTGTGGCCCGCCATGACGACGGTGCGGCTGCCGATCCGGGAGATGGGCGCGGCGGCCGCCCGGCTGCTGATGGATCAGGCCGGCGGGGTGACTCGCAAGGAGACGCTGTGCTTCGCCCCGGAGATCATCGTGCGCGAATCGACGGATGCGGCCCCGGCCTAGCCTTTCCGGTGACGAGAGAGGCGGTTGCGCCTGATGGCCAGCCTTGATATGACACCGGTTACCAATTGAGCCATCAAGATAGTCGCGCGCTGAGATTTCAGGCGCCGCAAGGGAGCAAGCCCATGAAGATCGCGCTGATCATCGAGAACAGCCAGGCCGCGAAGGCCGACATCGTTCACTCGGCGCTCAAGGCGGTGGCCGAGCCGCTCGGGCACGAGGTGTTTCACTACGGAATGTATGGCGCTGACGACAAGGCTTCTCTGACCTATGTGATGAACGGCCTGCTCGCGGGCCTTCTCCTCAATTCGAAGGCGGCGGACTTCGTTGTCACGGGCTGCGGCACGGGCATGGGCTCGATGCTGGCGTGCAATGCGATGCCGGGCGTGTTCTGCGGTCTTGTCATCGATCCGACCGACGCCTTCCTCTTTGGCCAGATCAATGACGGCAACTGCATGTCGATGCCGTACGCCAAGGGATTTGGCTGGGCCGCCGAACTCAACCTGCAGGACTGCTACCGCAAGCTGTTCGAGTTCGAGCGCGGCGCCGGCTACCCGAAGGAGCGGGCCGCGATCATGGCCAAGAACCGCGGCATCCTGAAGGACCTGAAGGCCGCCTCCTGCCACGACATGCTGACCGTCCTGAAGTCGGTGGACCAGGACCTGCTGAAGGCCGCCATCGCGGGCGAGAAGTTCCAGGAATACTTCTTCTCCAACTCGCAGGATGCGGCCATCTCCGGCTACATCAAGAGCGTTCTGGCGTCCTGAGCGCCGCGTAACGACCGCAAAGAACAGGGACGCATCCCATGAGCCTCGACATGTTCAGCCTTGAGGGGCGGGTGGCGATCGTCACCGGCGCCAATGTCGGCCTCGGCCAGGGAATCGCGCTGGCGCTCGCCGGCGCGGGCGCGGACATCGTGGCCGTCAGCCAGCGTCCGGCGGAGGAGACTGGAGACAAGGTACGGGACCTCGGCCGGCGCTTCGTCAAGATTGACGCCGACCTGTCGACGCTGGAACCTGTCGCCGGCATCATCAGCAAGACGCTGGACAAGCTCGGCGGGCTCGACATCCTCGTGAACAATTCGGGGATCATTCGCCGGAACGACTCCGTTGATTTCACAGAGAAGGACTGGGACGACGTGATGAACGTCAACCTCAAGTCCGCCTTCTTCCTTGCACAGGCGGCGGGCCGTCACATGATCGGGCAGGGCCGGGGCAAGATCATCAACGTCGCCTCGATGCTGTCCTTCCAGGGCGGCATTCGCGTGCCGTCCTATACAGCCTCCAAGAGCGGCATGGCGGGGATCACCAAGCTGCTGGCCTGCGAGTGGGCAGGCAAGGGCGTCAACGTCAACGCCATCGCGCCGGGCTATATGGCGACCGACAACACCACGCAGCTGCGCGACGATGCAAAGCGGTCGACCGAGATTCTCGGGCGTATTCCCGCCGGCCGCTGGGGCACGCCCGGCGACATGGGCGGTGCAGCGGTCTTCCTTGCGTCGCGCGCTTCGGATTACATGCACGGGGCGATCGTGCCGGTCGATGGCGGCTGGCTGGCGAGGTAGGCGTATATGCGAGCGACAGTGGCCTGTTTTGGCGAGTTGCTGCTTCGGCTGTCGCCGCCGGACGGACTTCGGCTGTCGCAGACTGGCGCGCTCGACGTGAATGTCGGCGGCGCGGAGGCGAATGTCGCGGTGTCGCTGGCGCAGTTCGGCCATGACGTCCGGATGGCGAGCGTCGTTCCCGACAGTCCGCTGGCGGACCGGGCGGTGGGCGAACTCCGGCGTCATGGCGTCGATGTCTCCCGTGTGCACAGGGCGGCCGGCCGGATAGGGCTCTACTTTCTGGAGCCCGGCGCGGTGGTGAGGCCGTCGCGTATCGTCTATGACCGGGCGGGCTCGGCGTTTGCGCTGGCGGATCCGGCCTCGTTCGACTGGGCCGCGTTGCTGGACGGCGCCGGCTGGCTGCACCTTTCCGGTGTGACGCCTGCCGTCGGCGCTGCAAGTTCGCGGGCGGCCTGCGATGCGGTGCGCGCTGCGCGGGATGCGGGCGTGCATGTCTCGTTCGATGGAAACTATCGCGCCCTGCTATGGAAGGCGTGGTCAGGCGATGGCGCATCGATCCTGCGGGAGATTTTATCCTGCACCCGGATCGCGTTCATCAACGAGCGGGATATCTCGCTGGTGCTCGGAAAGGTTTTTGCCGATCGCGCTGGCGCCTTTGAGGCTGCATTCGCGGCGTTCCCCGCGCTTGAGATGGTGGCGGCGACCACGCGCCAGCATGCCTCGGTGGGCGATCAGGCCATCACGGGCGAGCTGGTCACCCGGGACGGCCGCTGGATGTCCGCTACGCACACGCTGGACAGCGTCGTTGACCGGATCGGCACGGGCGATGCGTTCGCGGCAGGCGTCCTGCACGGCGTCATCCAGGGACGCGATCCGCAGTACTGCATCGATTTCGGAGCGGCAGCCGGCGCGCTGAAGCATGCCGTGCGCGGCGATTTCAATCTGGTGTCCATTGCCGAAGTCGAGGAGTTGCTCGCCGGCGGATCGCTGGATGTCAGGCGCTGACGCTCCGGCGCGCTGAGACCTTCAGGAAAGGCTTGCCGACCATGCGCCCCACCCGCCGAAGCCTCCTTGCCGCCGCCGGCGTCGCGTCGCTTGCCTCTGCCATCCCCGCGTATGCGAAAGCGCCGAAGACGGTTGTGGCGAGGACGGTGCACGGACCGGTGCGCGGGGCGGTCGAGAGCTCCATCAGCGTGTTTCGCGGCGTACGCTATGGCGCGGATACCGCGACCACGCGTTTTGCGAAGTCCGTTGCCCCAGCCGCATGGACGAAGGCAGCGCCGGCCCTCGAGTATGGCCGCGCCTCCCCGCAGGGCGGGTCGGAGGCGAACCAGTCCGAGGACTGCCTGTTCCTGAACGTCTGGACGCCCGGCGTTGCAGATGGCGGCAAGCGGCCGGTGATGGTCTATTTTCACGGCGGCGCCTACGCGTCCGGATCCGGATCGAGCACCCTCTATGATGGCGCGCGCCTTGCGGCCAAGGGCGATGTGGTGGTGGTGACGGTCAATCACCGCCTCAACGCATTCGGCTATCTCTATCTCGACCGGCTCATGCCCGGCGCGTTTCCGGATTCGGGCAATGCGGGGCAATGGGATCTGGTGCTGGCGCTGCAGTGGGTGCGCGACAATGCAGCGGCGTTCGGGGGCGACCCCGGGCGGGTGATGGTGTTTGGCCAGTCTGGCGGCGGGGCGAAGATCGCGACCCTGATGGCGAGCCCATCCGCTGCCGGGCTGTTCCATTCGGCGGCGACGATGAGCGGCCAGCAGGTGACGGCGTCCGGGCCGCTTAATGCGACGCGCCGCGCCGAGGCGTTTCTTGCGGCGCTTGGCGTGGGGCGCGGAGACGCCGCCGTGATGCGCGCCCTGCCGGTGCAGAAAATCATCGACGCGCTGGGAACCGCCGATCCGCTGGACGCATCGCAGGGCCTCTATTTCGGGCCGGTGTTCGACAACCGCATGTTGCACCGTCATCCGTTCTGGCCGGATGCGCCCGCCCAGTCGGCAGCCATTCCGATGGTGCTCGGCAACACGCGCGACGAGACCCGCAACCTGATTGGACGGCGAGAGCCGGAGTCGTTCACGCTGACGTGGGAGGAGGTTCCGGCCCGGCTGGCGCGCCACATGCGCTGCGACATCAATCCGGATTTTGTCGTACGAACCTACCGGGATGCGTTTCCCGCCATGACGCCGTCAGAGGTGTTCTTCGCCGCCACGACGGCCGGGCGTTCCTGGCGCGGGCAGGTGGAGGAGGCGGACGCGCGGGCGAAGGCGGGCGGGCCGACCTGGGTCTACCAGTTCGATCTTCCCTCCCCGGACGATGGCGGCAAGTGGCGCGCGCCGCACACCATCGATATCGCGCACGCGTTCGACAATCTGGACAAACCCGGCGCCATGTCCGGCACGGGCGAGACGGCGCAGCGCGTGGCCGACCAGCTGAGCCGCGCCTTCATCGCGCTCGCCCGCAACGGCGACCCCAATCATGCGGGGCTGCCCTCGTGGTCGCGGCACACCTTGCCGTCGCGCGAGACCATGGTTTTCGACACCGAAACGCGCCTGGTGAACGATCCGCGCAAGGTCGAGCGCGAACTGTTCGCGCAGGTCCCGTTCATCCAGTGGGGCAGCTGAGGTCCGCTGGCAGGCGATCTCCCGGATGGACTTGCGCGCAGAATTGACACCGGTTACCATGGATCAAATTCGGAAGACAGAAACCTGAATCCGGACAACCGGATCGACGTGGCGGGCAGGGAACGCGGGCAGATGACGGTCCTGGGCGGACACTCCAATCCTACTGTGAAGCTCGCTGCCGCCGGTTCGCCCCGCGCCCGCGCCCGCGCCCGCGTGATCGCGTTCGGCGCTCGAGCCGCTGGAGCAAAGCCATGACAGCGGGGAAGTCCCGGGGCGAACTGACGAGGCGGCTCGCCCTGGCGTCGGGCGCTGCGCTCCTGACGGGATGCGGCGTGCGGGAGGGCCGCGCGTTCACGTCCGCTGACACGCATCCCGTCGAGTATCCCACGGTTCAGGCCGTAGTCGAAATGGCGCGCCTGCTGCGCGAGCGCACGGACGGCCGGCTCGACATCAAGACCTACGCGGGCGGCCAGCTTGGCGCCGAGCGCGACACGCTGGAGATCGCTACGTTCGGCGGTCTCGACATGAACCGGGTCTTCCTGTCGCCGCTCAACTCCATCGAGCCGGACACGATCATCCCGTCCCTGCCATTCCTGTTCCAGTCGACGGATCACATGCGGCGTGCGCTGGATGGAGCGCCAGGACGCGCGATCCTTGACCGGCTGCAACCGCACGGACTGATCGGCTTGTGTTTCTACGACTCGGGCGAGCGCAGTCTCTACAACACCCGCCGCCCGATCTACGCGCCTTCCGATATGAAGGGGCTCAAGATCCGTACGCCGAATTCGGACATGTCGATCTCTCTCATCAACGCCACCGGCGCCAACGCGACACCGATGGATCTGGGCGAGGTGTACCAGTCGCTGGTCCAGGGCGTGATCGACGGAGCCGAGAACAACTGGCCGTCGTATGAATCCGGCCGCCACTTCGAGGCTGCGCCCTATTACAGCCTCACCCGCCACACAATGACGCCGGACGTGCTGCTGATGTCCCGCGCGCGCTGGGACAAGCTGACATCCGCCGACCGCGAGCTGGTGATGGCCTGTGCGCGCGAGAGCGTGCCCGTGATGCGCAAGCTGTGGGATGCGCGTGTCGAGAGCTCGCGGCAAAAACTCCTGGCTGCCGGCGTCAAGGAGAACGAGGTCACGGACCGCGAAGCCTTCGTGAAGCAGATGCAGCCTGTCTATGACCAGTTCGTAGTGACGCCGTTCCAGAAGAAGATGGTGTCAGACATTGAGGCGATGGCGTCATGAGCCTGCGATTACTGAGACGCGCCTCTACAGCAGCCGCCAGACTGCTCATCGCCGCCGCCGCGGCCGGGCTGGTTGCGATGACGGTCATCGTGGGCTGGCAGGTGCTGGGCCGGTATGTGCTGGGCTCGAGCCCGTCCTGGACCGAGCAGGCCGCGCAGCTCCTGATGATCTGGTTCGCCTTCCTCGCCGCCGCCGCCGGCATCCGGGAAGGCTTTCACATCCGGATCGTGACTCTTGAGGAAGCGGCGCCGCCGGGCGTCCGCCGCACAATGCGCATCGCGGCCAATCTGGTCGTCGGCGGATGCGGTGTCGCCATGCTGGTGCTCGGCGGCGAACTGGTGGCGCGAACATGGACTCACACCATCCCCTCGCTCGGCCTTTCCCGGGGGATCGCCTATCTGGGGCTGCCGATCGCGGGCGGCCTCATCATACTGTTTTCGCTGGAGCGCATCCTTGAGGAGCTGACCGGCGGCGTAGAAGGCGACGAGGAGGATCCCCGGTGGAGCTAGCTGTACTCCTGGGGACGCTGGTCGTCCTGCTGGGCCTTGGCGTGCCGGTGGCGTTCTCGCTGCTCGCGGCCTCCATCGCGTGTTTTGTCGCGCTCGACATTCCGCTGGTCGTGGTGTTCCAGCGCATGGCGGCGGGGGTCAGCGTGTTCTCGCTGATGGCGATCCCGTTCTTCGTCTTCGCAGGCGACCTCATGTATCGCTCGGGTATCGCCGAGCGCCTGGTCAAGGTTGCTGCGGCGACCTTCGGCCGGCCGCGGGGCGGGCTGGGGCTCGTCAACGTGGGCGCCTCGACGCTCTTCGGCGCTGTCTCGGGTTCGGCCATCGCCAGCGCCAGCGCCATGGGCTCCACGCTCATCCCGCTGATGCGCGACAAGGGCTATGACGCCGACTACGCGGTCAACGTGACAGTCACCGCAGCCATTGTGGGGCTGCTGATCCCGCCCTCACACAACATGATCATCTATTCGGCGGCGAGCGGTATCGGCGTATCGATCAGCGACCTGTTCCTGGCCGGCGTTGTTCCCGGCATCTGCACGGCGGCGCTGCTGGGCTTCGTCGCCTGGCTGGTGGCGTGCAAGCGCGGCTACCCGCGCGGAGAATTTCCGGGCTGGCGGGCGCTGGGCAAGGCGACTGTGCTGGCCATTCCGGGAATCATCACGGCCGTGATCATCATGGGCGGCATCCTGTCGGGCATCTTCACGCCAACGGAGTCCTCAGCCATCGCGGTCATCTACACCACGCTTGTCGGGGCGCTCGTCTACCGGACGCTCGGCTTCAAGCGCTTCGCCGAGGCGGCCGTGCAGTCGGTCAAGATCACCGCGATGGTGCTGATGATCATCGGCGCGGCAACGGCGTTCGGCTATGCGCTGGCGATCATGGAGACACCGGCGCAGCTGGCAAACCTGATCACGTCGATCACGGATAATCCGATCCTCGTCCTGCTGATCATCAACGTCGTCCTGCTGTTCCTCGGCACGTTCATGGACATGTCGCCCCTGATCGTGATCACCACGCCGATCCTTCTGCCAGTGGTCATGGAGGTCGGTGTCGATCCGGTCCACTTCGGCATGATCATGATGCTCAATCTCGGGATCGGTCTGGTCACGCCTCCCGTCGGGTCGGTGCTCTTCGTGGGCGCGGCGGTGGGCAAGCTTCCGGTGGAGCAGGCGGTGCGGACGATCTGGCCGTTCTACGGTGCGATGATATTGGCGCTGCTGGCCGTGACATACATTCCGGCCCTGTCGCTGGCCCTGCCCAACGCGTTCAAGTGAGGAGGGCTCGCTTGCGGATGGCCCTCGCAACCGTCGCCGCCCTGCCTGCCGCAGCCTGCGGAGCTGCATCATGATCCCTTTGACTCGCCGCACGATGATGATTGCCGCCCCGGCAATCGGCCTGGCGGCGTGCACCACGGCGCCGCGCAGGACCAGCGAGGCGGGCGATCCGTTTCTGGTCGATCTCGATCGGGCGCCGGACGAGGAGATCGTGCTCTGGCCGGGCGGGGCGCCGGGGGGAGAAGGCGTGTCGCTGACAGAGCATTACGTTCACCGGGACAACGCGTTCGGACTGGTTGATCGCGCCGCCCATGACGTGACGCGCCCGACCCTGTCGCTGTTTCGTGCTGCGCGCCCGGGCGGCGCCGCGCTGCTGATCATTCCGGGCGGCGGCTACAAATGGGTGGTAGTCGAGAAGGAGGGCTTCGAGGGCGCGCGCTATTTTTCGCGCGGATCCGTGGATGTCTACGTTCTCAAATACCGGCTGCCGCATCAGGGGTGGGCTGCGGGGCCGGATGCGCCGCTCCAGGACGCCCAGCGGGCGATGCGTATCATCCGTTCGCGCAATTCGGGTTCCGTCGCCGCGATGGGGTTCTCGGCGGGCGGACACCTAGCCGGATTGCTGTGCCAGCGCGGGGAGGCGTCGTCCTATGCCTCGGTCGATGCTGCAGACAGGCGGCCGTCGACCCCTGATCTTGGCGTTCTTGTGTATCCCGTGGTGCGGATGACAGGTCCGCATGTCCATGCCGGATCGCGGGACTGCCTGCTGGGATCAAATCCTTCGCCGGAGCGCGCGCAAGCCTACGATCTTGCCCACGCGCCCCCGAAAACGACGCCCCCGCTGTTCATTCTGCACGCACTCGATGATCAGGCTGTGCCGGTGGAGAACGCGCTCGACCTTGCGCAGGCCTGCCGCCGCGCAGGTGCGCCATGCGTCGTGCACACCTTCGATGCCGGCGGCCACGGCTTTGGCTTGCGGGGGATTGCGCAGACGCCGCTCGCGGCCTGGCCATCGCTGGTCGCAGGCTGGGCTGACGCACGCGAGTTCCGGTTTGGGCTGCCGTCCAGCGGGGGCCGGTACGCCGCCTGATCCTGCAGGAACTGACTTCACAAGTGCGACGAACTGACTGTTCCCATCTTGCGAAAACGAGAAAAAAGACGTAGCTAGGCAATGACACCGGTGTCAAATCGGGAACAAACGACCAGGGAGGAAGAGGACATGAAATTGAACCTGAAGTCCGGAATGATGGCCGGTGCATCGTTGCTGGGTCTCGCCATAGCTGGCGCACCAGCGTTTGCGCAGACTGCTCAGGAGACGCCCGCGCCCGCGCCTGCGGCGCCGGAGGGCGCTGTACCCGAGCGCATCGTGGTTACCGGTTTCCGTGGAGCCCTCGCCGAGGCGCTCGACGTGAAGCGCGATTCGAGCGGCGTCGTTGACGCCATTGTTGCCGAGGACATTGCGGCCTTCCCCGATCTCAACCTCGCCGAGTCGCTGCAGCGGATTCCCGGCCTCTCCATTGACCGCGTGGGCGGTGAGGGCAGGCAGATCACGGTGCGCGGTCTCGGAGCGGACTTCACACGCATCCGCATCAACGGCATGGAAGCACTGGCCACCAGCGGCGCCTCGGATTCGTCGGGCGGCTCCAACCGGGGCCGCGGCTTCGACTTCAACACCTTCGCGTCCGACCTGTTCAACAAGATCACGGTCACCAAGACGTCGTCGGCCGCGATCGAGGAAGGCTCACTGGGCGCCACGGTCGATCTGCGCACCGCCCGCCCGTTCGACTATGACTCGGGACTCAATGCGGCGGTGTCGGGGCAGGCCGGCTACAACGACCTCGCGGAGAAGGTAAACCCGCGCTACGCCGGTCTCGTGTCCTGGACGAATGATGAGCAGTCTTTCGGGGCGCTGCTGTCGCTGGCCTATTCGGACCGGTCGATCCTCGAAGAAGGCTTCTCGACCGTACGCTGGGAAGACGCGAACTTCCGGTCGGTCAACGGCGCCGCCTGCCCGGCAGGCCCCGCCTGCGCCACGATCAACCCCGCGTCGAACGTCTACCACCCGCGGATTCCGCGTTATGGCCGGCTGACGCATGAACAGGAGCGCCTCGGCGTCACAGGCTCGCTGCAGTTTGCGCCGACGCCCCAGACCACCATCTCGCTCGACGGGCTCTATTCGACGCTCGATGCGACGCGCCAGGAGGAATACCTCGAGGTCTTCTTCCGCAGCCAGCAGAACCGCATCGATGTCGCGAGCTTCACGACCAATCCCGGCCGCAACATCGTGGATTCGGCCGTATTCAATATCAGCCCACTGACAAACGGCACGCACCCGATCCGGTCGGAAAGCCGCTTCGACGTCCTGACGACGGATTTCACCCAGCTCACGCTGAACGTCGACCACGAGTTCACGGACGCTCTGCGCGCCAACGTCGTCGCCGGTACGGTCAAGTCGGAGCACGCAAACCCGATCCAGACGACCATGTTCTTCGATGCGGTCGGGACTGTGACGGGCTACACGTATGACTTCCGCGGCAATTCCGAGACGCCGTTCATCGACTACGGCTCGCTGGACGTGACGAACCCCGCGCAATTTGCGTTCACCGAGATCCGTGACCGCCCGCAGTATGTCGACAACACCTTCGACACGGTCGCCGGGTCGCTGGAGTTCGACATCAACGACATGTTCACGCTGTCGGGCGGGGCGAGCTGGAAGCAGTTCGAGTTCGCCACTCAGGAATTCCGGCGCGAGTCCACGTCGGGATCCCTTGTCTGCAGGCTCCCGGGCGTTACTTGCCCGACTGGCGCGGTCGGCCTGCCCATCACGCCTGATCTGGCATCGTACGTCTCCGGCTTCGGCAGCGGTCTCGGTGCGCCTGGCGGTATCGACACCCGGTGGGTCACGCCCAATATCGCGGCGACCGCCGAGCGGGTCGGCCTCTACAACATCGTCGGAGCGCCTCAGGCCGGCAACACCCGGAACGTGCAGGAAGAAGATCTCGGCGCGTTCGCGCAGCTCGGCTTCGAGGCCGATCTCGGCCCCGTCCCCGTGCGTGGCGAACTCGGAGTCCGCTACGTCGAAACCACGACAACCTCGACCGGCAGCGTGAGCGGCTCGTTCGTGACCGTGGAACGCAGCTACGAGGACACGCTCCCCTCGCTCAACCTGACGTTCGACATCACCGACGATTTCCTCGTGCGAGTCGGCGCATCGAAAGTCATGGCGCGGCCATCGCTTGGCAACCTTACGCCGGGCGGTTCGCTCGACAGCTTCAACGGCCCTCCCTTCCGCTACAACTCGGGCAACCCCGCGCTCGATCCGTTCCGGGCGACGGCCTATGACGCCTCGTTCGAGTGGTACTTCCAGCCCGAGGCGCTTATTGCGCTCAGCGTCTTCCTGAAGGATGTCGACAGCTTCTTCACCCGGGCGGGCGTGACCGAGGTCCCCTACAGCGCCTCGGGCCTGCCTTCGACGCTTCCGCCGCCGTCCAGCCCGCTTCGCAACCTGCTCGACGCCGGCGGCGATCCGCTGATCGAACTGCGAGCCGTGGAGAATGGCGGCAGTGCTTCTGTCCAGGGCTTCGAGGTCGCCTACCAGCAGCCCTTCAGCTTCCTGCCGGCGCCCTTCGACGGGTTCGGCCTCCAGGCGAACTACACCTACGTGGAGTCTGACGAGATCATCGGCTTCTCCCCGAACGCCTACAACGCGACGCTCTACTACGAGAACGACCGGTTCTCGGCGCGTATCTCGGCCGCCTACAGGGACGCCTACACAACCCAGCGCGGCACTGCCACGCCGGGCCGGGACAATCAGGGCTTTGCCGCCACCACGAACATCGACTTCGCGTCATCGTTCAAGCTGACCGACCAGATCGACCTGACGTTCGAGGCCATCAACCTGACGGATGAGTTCGAGCACCAGGTGTTCGACGCGGCGGACCTTGTGACTGTCTATCACCATACAGGCACCGAGTTCCTCTTCGGCGCCCGCTACAAGTACTAGCCTCCTCCGGGAGGCTGGGTTTGCCGCCAGACTTGCGCGGCGCGTGATCCCGGGGTGGTCCTCCCCGCCCCGGGAGCACGTTCAACAACACGGATGACTGAAGCCCCTCGTGGGCTGACCGCCCGACGCTGTCGGGCGGACTGCTGTAGGATTGCCTGAATCGGCAGGCGCGAACGTCCCGGATGGAACGAGATGGGTGTCTGGTATCACACCATTGACGGGGAGGCGGCCTGGGCCGAGGCCGCCGCGACGGCCCTTGCCAAGGAAGTCCGGCACGCGCTGCTGAAGCGCGAGCGGCCTCTGATCGCCGTGGCAGGCGGGCGAACGCCGGCGGCCATCCTGTCGGCCTTCGTCCGGATGGATCTGCCCTGGGACCGGATGGTCTTCGCGCCGACGGACGACCGCCAGCTGCCGGACAGCCACCCGGCCCGGAACAGTCTGCGCCTGCGGTCCTGGCTGGCGCCGGTGCTGGCGAAAGGCGCCGAGTTCCTGCCGCTGGAGGATGTGTCGGCCGCCCTGGCGCCGGATGTGGTCCTTCTCGGGTTCGGGGCGGACGGCCATGTCGCCTCGCTGTTCTCGTCCGGCGAAGGCATGGCGAGCGCCCGCAGGCACAGGGGAGAGGCCATCGCCTACGTGACGGCGCCGCCACCCGAATCGCCATTGCCCCGGATCACTTTCACGAACTGGGCGTTGCTCAACCCCAAGCGGATCATCCTGGCGGGAGCCGGGCGGGAGAAGATCGACGCCCTGAGCCGGGCCAGCCGGGGCGAGGCCGAAGAAACGCCTCTGGCCGGGTTGCTGGCGCAGGACGTGACGCCTGTCAGTGCGTTTGTCTGCGCCGAGACCGCCAGACCCTACTGGCCCCGCGCCGCCGAAACGAGAGCCGCATGATCTCCAGAGAGACCACATCCAGCCGCGACGCCATCCGGGCGGTCATGCAGTTGTCACCCGTAATCCCCGTTCTGGTGATCGAGGACCCTGCGCACGCCCGTCCCGTTGCGGAGGCGCTTGTCGCCGGAGGGCTGAGGGCGCTGGAAGTGACGCTCAGGACGCCGTGCGCGCTGGAGTGCATCGCCGAGATGGCGAAGGTGGAGGGAGCTGTCGTCGGCGCCGGCACCGTCCTGAATGAGCGGGACATGGATGCCGCGAACGCGGCGGGGGCCCGGTTCATTGTCTCTCCAGGGCTCACCCAGCGGCTCGGCGCGGCGGCCGCAGAGCGAAAGGTTGCCTTTCTTCCGGGCATCGCCAATGCCGGAGACATCATGCTTGGACTCGAAATGGGATTTGACCACTTCAAGTTCTTTCCGGCCGAGACCAGTGGTGGTGTTAGCGCTATCAAAGCTCTTGCAGGGCCCTTCGGGAGTGTCGCATTCTGCCCGACGGGTGGAATAACGCCCGAAACGGCTGGCGCCTGGCTGGCGTTGCCGAATGTGTTGTGTGTCGGTGGGTCGTGGGTGGTTCCGAAAGGGACGCCCGATCCTGTCCGGATCCGTGAACTGGCTGCACTCGCCTCGCGGTTGCGCGAAGGCGGCATGTGACTACATCCTACAGAGACTGGCAGGAGGGCTGAGACTCATGGCTGACCGCAAGCGGGCCAAGGCGCCACCGGCCGAAGAGGCCGGGGCAGGCGTTCCGGCGCCTTCCGACCTGGTGGCCATGTACCGCGACATGCTGCTGATTCGCCGCTTCGAGGAGAAGGCGGGCCAGCTCTACGGCATGGGTCTGATCGCGGGGTTCTGCCACCTCTATATCGGGCAGGAGGCCGTGGTGGTCGGCGTGCAGTCGGTTCTCAAGCCCGACGACCAGGTCATCACCGGCTATCGCGACCACGGCCACATGCTGGCGTGCGGCATGGAGGCTCGCGGCGTGATGGCGGAGCTGACCGGGCGCGAGGGCGGCTATTCCCGGGGCAAGGGCGGCTCGATGCACATGTTCAGCCGCGAGAAGAAGTTCTATGGCGGCCACGGCATCGTCGGCGCGCAGGTGCCGATCGGGGCGGGGCTGGCCTTCGCCAACCGCTACCGCGGCACAGACGCCGTGTCGGTGGCCTATTTCGGCGACGGCGCCTCCAACCAGGGGCAGGTCTACGAAGCGTTCAACATGGCCTCGCTGTGGAAGCTGCCGGTGATCTTCGTGATCGAGAACAACCAGTACGCGATGGGCACCGCCGTCTCTCGTGCTTCCGCAGAGACCGAGCTGTTCAAACGCGGCATCTCGTTCGAGATCCCGGGCGAGGAAGTGAACGGCATGGATGTGCTGGCGGTGCGCGATGCGGCGGCGCGGGCTGTGGCTCTGGCGCGTTCCGGCGGCGGGCCGACCATCCTCGACATGGAGACCTACAGGTATCGCGGCCACTCGATGTCGGACCCCGCCAAGTATCGCACGCGCGAGGAGGTGACGTCCGTCCGCGAGCAGAAGGACCCCATCGAGAGCTTCAAGAAGAAGCTGCTGGAAGCGGGCCACGCCGACGAGGCGAAGCTGAAGGAGATCGAGGCGGAGGTGCGCGAGATCGTCAACGACTCGGCCCAGTTTGCGCAGGACAGCCCCGAGCCGGACCCCGCCGAACTCTGGACCGACGTGCTGGTGGAGAGCTGATCGATGACCGACATTCTCATGCCCGCCCTGTCGCCCACCATGGAGGAGGGCACCCTCGCCAAATGGCTGGTGAAGGAGGGCGACACCGTGAAGGCCGGCGACATCATCGCCGAGATCGAGACCGACAAGGCGACCATGGAGGTCGAGGCGGTCGATGAGGGCGTGATCTCGTCCATTCTCATTCCCGCAGGAACCGAGGGCGTGAAGGTCAACGCCGTGATCGCGACGGTGTCGGGCGAGGGCGAGGCCCCCGCCCCGAAGAAGGCCGGCAATGGCGCCGCTGCGAAGGCCGGCCCCCTTGAAGAGCCGGTCCCCGAACCGGCAAGGAATGACGGCCACCGCCTGCGTGGCCCCGAGGCGAAAGCGCCCGATGCTCCGCTGCCTGTGGGCCTGAAGGACCCGGACCTGCCCGAAGGCGTCACCTACACCAAGACCACCGTCCGCGACGCGCTGCGCGACGCCATGGCCGAGGAGATGCGCCGCGATCCGGACGTGTTCCTCATGGGCGAGGAGGTTGCGCAGTACCAGGGCGCCTACAAGGTGTCTCGCGGCCTGCTGGAGGAGTTCGGCGACCGGCGCGTGGTCGATACGCCGATCACCGAATACGGCTTTGCGGGGCTTGGCGTCGGCGCGGCGTTTGCGGGCCTCAAGCCGATCGTCGAGTTCATGACCTTCAACTTCGCGATGCAGGCCATCGACCACATCGTGAACTCGGCGGCCAAGACGCTTTACATGTCGGGCGGGCAGATGGGCTGCCCGATCGTGTTCCGGGGGCCCAACGGCGCGGCCAGCCGCGTCGGCGCCCAGCACAGCCAGGACTATTCGGCGTGGTACGGCCATGTGCCCGGCCTGAAGGTGATCGCGCCCTACGACGCCGCCGACGCCAAGGGGCTGCTCAAGGCCGCGATCCGCGACCCGAACCCGGTGGTCTTCCTCGAACACGAGCTGATGTACGGCCTCGAATTCGATGTGCCGGACATGGACGACTACGTCCTGCCCATCGGCAAGGCGCGCATCCGCCGTGAGGGGAAGGACGTCACGCTGGTGGCGCATTCGCGGATGGTGAAATTCGCGCTTGAAGCCGCCGAGGAGCTGGCCGGACAGGGCATCGACGCCGAGGTGATCGACCTGCGCACGCTGCGCCCGCTGGATACGGACACCGTCATCGAGAGCGTGAAGAAGACCAACCGCATCGTCTGCTGCGAGGAAGGCTGGCGCTTCTTCGGCGTCGGCGCAGAGATCGCGGCGGCGGTGGTCGAGCAGGCGTTCGACTATCTGGATGCGCCGCCTCTCCGGGTTGCCCAGAAGGATGTGCCGCTGCCGTATGCGGCGAACCTCGAGAAGCTGTCGCTGCCCCAGGCGGCGGACATCGTCGCGGCGGCGCGGAAGGTTTGCTATGTGGAGTAGTTGGACCGCAATGGTCGCGATTGTCGCCCTGGCGGCGTGTACGCAGCATTCCACCCGGACGGTCGTGATTACACAGGAAGATGCGTCCAGCTACGCCCTCCAGGTTATTACGCCGGGAGACGATGCGGCCGAGCATCAGGCCTTCAGAGAGTACCACGCTAGCCTGCTTTGCGGCGGTGAATTTGATCTCAAGGTTATCGAAACGCGCATTTCTGCATGTGACTGGGCTCCCTGTGTCGGTGACGACTTCGACGACTACAGGGATGGTCAGCAAAGAAGTTCGATCGTTGCACTCAACTGCAAGGCGCAACCATGACCACTCCCATCACCATGCCTGCGCTGTCGCCCACGATGGAGGAGGGGAACCTCGCCAAGTGGCATGTGAAGGTTGGCGACACCGTCAAAGCGGGCGACATCATCGCCGAGATCGAGACCGACAAGGCCACGATGGAGGTCGAGGCGGTAGACGAGGGCGTCATCACCAAGCTGCTGGTCGAGGAAGGCGCGCAGGGCGTGAAGGTCAACGCCGTGATCGCGGAGCTGGAAGTTGAAGGCGGGGCGCCTGCGCCGAAGACGGCGGAGGCGAAGAAGGCCGAGCCCGCTCCTGTGGCCGCAGCGGCGAAGGCGCCCGCGAAAGCCGAGGCGGCGCCTGCCAAGCCCGAAGCGCCGGCCGCTCCACCCCCTTCGCCCGCCGCCACAACCAGCGGCAAACGCATCAAAGCCTCGCCGCTCGCTCGCAGGATCGCCAGTGCGAAGGGCCTTGATCTCTCCGCACTCAGCGGCTCGGGGCCGCATGGGCGGATCATCAAGGTGGATGTCGAGAAGGCCCAGCCCGGCGCCGGCAAGCAGGCCCCCGCCGCATCAGGCGGCGTGACCAGCCTGATCGAGCCGGCGCTGCTGGATGATCGCGTCTATCCACCCGACAGCTACGAGCTCATCCCGCTGGACGCCGTCCGGAAAGTGACCGCGCGCCGGCTCACGCAATCCTTCATGCAGGTGCCGCACTTCCCGCTCACCATCGATCTGGAGATCGATCACCTGCTGGCCGCCCGCAAGGCGATCAACGCGACCGTGGATGACGCCGCCAAGATCTCGGTCAACGACATGCTGATCAAGGCGGCGGCCCTGGCGCTCATCGCCCAGCCCGACGCCAACGCCAGCTTCACCGACAAGGGCATTGCGCGCCACAAGGCGGCGCATGTGTCGATGGCGGTGGCCATCGAGGGCGGGCTCATCACGCCGGTGATCCGCGACGCGGAGAAAAAGGGCCTCGGCCAGATCGCCGCCGAGACGAAGGACCTCGCGAAACGCGCGCGCGACCGCAAGCTGAAGCCGCAGGAATACATGGGCGGGACGTTCTCGATCTCGAACCTCGGCATGTTCGGCATCCGCTCGTTCGGCTCCATCCTCAATCCGCCGGAGGGCATGATCCTGTCGGTGGGCGAGGGTGCGCCGCGTGCTGTGGTGAAGGATGGCCAGGTGGTGGCGGCGACCGTGCTGACCGTTACGCTGACCTGCGACCACCGCGTGGTGGACGGTGCAACCGGAGCGAAGTGGTTGCAGCATTTCAGGCGGTTCGTGGAGACGCCCGAGAGCATGTTGCTGTGATCGCGCGTCTCTCACACTTGTCATCCCGGAAGCACGCAGCGCTATCCGGGATCCGGACCTCAATGCTTGGCCTCGCGATATGGACAGGGCTTGCGGTCCCGATTCACGCGCAATCGGCGGCTATCGATCTGTCGATGATCGGCGGACCTGTGCCGGCGAGTATCCTTTCATACCGACCGAAAGGGCCTTGCGTGCTCAAGCGGGGATCTGAGGATTGTCTCGTGGTTTCGCCCAGCGGCGTCGAGGTTGTGGTCTTTGAAGGGACCATCTGCCGGGTCACAATGGACGCGGGTCGCATGGCGTTTGGCGAATTGCTGCCGTTCGGTCTTCGATTTGGCGACACGAAGACGGGCGCCATCTCCAAGCTGCCGGCGAACGAAGTGATTGCGGGGAAGTGGAACGCGTCAGACGGGCGTGATGTCTACAGCGCCTCGCTTGGCGATGCTGATCACATGAATGGCCTGTACCTGAGCTTCAAGGCCGGGGGGCTGTCCCGGATTCAAGCCCAATCGACCTGTGTTTGAACCGGTGGAAGATCGCGATGGCTGACGCAAAATCCTACGACCTCATCATCATCGGCTCGGGCCCCGGCGGATACGTCGCCGCGATCCGCGCGTCGCAGCTCGGCATGAAGACCGCCATCGTCGAGCGGTCGGAGCTGGGCGGCATCTGTCTCAACTGGGGCTGCATCCCGACCAAGGCGCTGCTGCGCTCGGCGGAGGTGTTCCACCTCATCAATCATGCGAAAGACTACGGCCTCAGCGTCGACAATCCGCAGGCGCTGCTGGGCAAGATCGTCGAGCGCTCGCGCGGCGTCGCGAAGCAGCTCTCCAACGGCGTCGCCTTCCTGATGAAGAAGCACAAGATCGATGTGCTGGAGGGAACGGCGCGGCTGGAGAAGGGCGGCGCCGCTCCGAAGGTGATCGTGGAGAAGGGCAAGGGCGAGGGGACGTACACGCCGAAGCACGTCCTGCTCGCCACCGGCGCTCGGGCGCGGGAGATTCCCGATGCGGGCCTCAAGGCCGACGGCGAGACCGTGTGGACCTATCGCGATGCGATGGTCCCGAAGGAGCTGCCTAAAAGGCTGCTGGTGATCGGCTCGGGCGCCATCGGCATCGAGTTCGCGAGCTTCTACCGCTCGCTCGGCTCCGAGGTGACGGTGGTCGAGACGATGGATCGCATCCTGCCGGTCGAGGATGCGGAGATCTCCGCCTTCGCCGCCAAACAGTTCGTCAAGCAGGGCATGAAGCTGATCACCGGCGCGCAGGTGAAGTCGCTGAAGGTCGCGAAAGGCAAGGCGGCGGCGGAGGTCGTCTCCGGCGGAAAGAGCGAGACCATCGAGGCCGACAAGGTGATCCTCGCCATCGGCATCGTCGGCAATGTCGAAAACCTCGGGCTGGAGGCGCTTGGCGTGAAGGTCGAGAA
This sequence comes from uncultured Rhizobium sp., assembly GCA_964407665.1. GTDB lineage: Bacteria > Pseudomonadota > Alphaproteobacteria > Caulobacterales > Hyphomonadaceae > CAYOWK01. The sequence goes on from CAYOWK010000035.1 coordinate 30,912, forward strand.
GACGCACGTGGTGGTGGATGGCTACGGCAAGACGAACGTGGCCGGGCTCTATGCCATCGGCGATGTCACCGGCGCGCCGTGGCTGGCGCACAAGGCGATGCACGAGGGCGTGCTCTGCATCGAGGCGCTGGCCGGGCAGAAGCATGCGCACAAGTTCGATCCGTGGAACGTGCCGGGCTGCACCTACTCCTATCCGCAGATCGCTTCGGTGGGGCTGACGGAGGAGAAGGCCAAGGCTTCGGGGCGCAAGCTGAAGGTCGGCAAGTTCCCCTTCATCGGCAACGGCAAGGCCATCGCGCTGGGCGAACCCGAAGGCATGGTGAAGACCATCTTCGACGCTGAAACCGGAGAGCTTCTGGGCGCGCACATGGTGGGCGCCGAGGTGACCGAGCTGATCCAGGGCTATGTCATCGCGCGGCAGGGCGAACTCACCGAAGCCGAGCTGATGGACACCATCTTCCCGCACCCGACCCTGTCTGAGACGATGCACGAAGGCGTGCTGGCGGCGTATGGGCGAGCCCTGCACATCTAGGGCGCATCGGTCACTCCTCCGGCGCCCGGAATGACAGGTATCGGTTGGAGGCAGGTGCTCTCTCCATACTGCGCGGACGACTAACCCAGTGGCCCGTTCCCGGCCTGACGCCGGGGCTGCGGCGTGAATTCTGCAGCGGGAGGAGAGCTTCGGTGCGGCGCATGGTTAAGGAACCGGGCCCGTCAGGCCAGCGTTGGGTTTGCTCTATCGAGAGACGGGCAAGAAATGTCGGGCGGTTTCAAAGGCATTCTGGGCGGAGTTGCAGCGGCAGGGTTCGCGGCCATCTGCGGAGCTGCGGGCGCCGAGGGGACGGCCGTTTGCGAAACGCCGCAGGTGGCTGTCTATTTCCTGCACGGTGAAGCCAGCCCGACCGAGGGCGCGGCCGCCATACTCGCCATGGCGGGCGAGGCAGCAACCCGGTGCGACGCCGCCGTGGTCGGCGTCACCGCGCGATTCGATCCGGCCCGTGATGGTGATCTGGGGCTCGCACTGAAGCGCCTTGCCGCCGTCGCAGACCGTCTCGCCGGGATGGGCGTGCCGCTGGACCGGATCCAGGTGCTGGCGCGGCCTGCAGACGCCGAGAACCCGGCGCAGGGGCCGGGACGCATCGACATCCGTGTGGCGGGGCCTGAAACAGGCGCCCGTCCGAAGGAACACTCCACCGACCGGACGCCGTCTTCAGAGGCCTGACCTCAATAGCCTCAGTGGTCGCTCGGGGCGCCAGCCGGGCCATAGTCGGGCAGACGCGCGTAGGCGATGCCGCCATCGGACGCGATCGTGTCGCCAACCACATAATCTCCCGCTCTGGACGCAAGGAAGATCGCCAGACCCGCCATGTCCTCCGGACGTCCCACGCGCCGCAGCGGCGTGCGGGCGGCCACGGCGTCGCCCTGGTCGCGCGCTGCGCGGTTCATTTCCGAGGGGAAGGGGCCGGGGGCGATGCCGGTGACGACGATCTGGTCCTTCACCAGACGCGCGGCCAGCCGGCGCGTCAGATAGATCATCGCGGATTTGGAGGCGTGGTAGGAATACGTCTCCAGCGGGTTCAGCGTGATGCCGTCGATGGAGCAGATGTTGATGACCTTGGCGGGCTGCTCGGCCGAGGCGCCCTTCATCAGGGCCGCGTGCAGCGCCTGCGTCAGGAAGAAGGGCGACTTCACGTTGAGGTTCATCACCTTGTCCCAGCCCTGCTCCGGGAACTGATCGAAGTCGGCGGCCCAGGCGGCGCCCGCATTGTTTACGAGGATGTCGAGCTTGCCTTCGCGGTTGTAGATCTCGTCCGCCAGCATCTTGCAGCCTGCGACAGTCGAGACGTCCTGCGGCAGCGAGATGCAGGTTCCCAGCTTCGACAGTTCGGCGGCAGTCTCGTCGCAGGCGTCAGCCTTGCGCGCGGAGATGTAGACCTTCGCGCCGGATTCCACGAAGCCCTGCGCGATCATCTTGCCGATGCCGCGCGAGCCGCCCGTGACAAGGGCGACGCGGCCCTTCAGCGAAAACAGGTTCTCGATCATGATTGTGTCTCCCGGATTTTGGCGGGACCCTATGCCGGCAGCCGTCCGCACGGAAGCGGTCACATGACCGAAACAGGCGCTGGCCTTACTCCCCGTCCGACACGTCCACGCCGGCAAAGATCGGCAGCTCCACCGGGTGGGGGCGGCCTTCGCGCTCCAGCTGCCGCGCGCCGGCCAGGATGCCCGACAGGGCGTAGTTCCCCTCGTGGCAGGCGTATTCGTAGAGCGGCTCGGCGGAGACGTTCAGCGCCATCTCGCCACCCCATGTGGCCGTGTAGAGCGAGGGATCCTCGACGGTGAAGCTGTAGAGAACCTGATCATCGGACCAGCGGCTGAAGCGCTCGGTCACCTTGCCGGAAGCCGAGATGTAGGACCGCTGCTTCGGGTGCGAGTTGACGGTCTCGACGACCAGCGTGTCGCCCTCATACCAGCCCACGCTGTCGCCCCCCCACTTCGGAAAACTGTCCGGCGTCTTCGCTTCGGATTTCTCGACGATCGGGATCACACGCACGTCGTGGATCATCTCGGCGAGGATCATCACCGAGCCGGGCGATTGCACGATCTGGTAGAGGTTGTTGTACATGCCGTTGTTCAGTACCGGGCCATAGCCGCCCGTGAAACTCATGATGCAGCGCTCCGAGAGCGGGCGGATTTCCGGCCCGTCGAAATTGCGCGCCAGCATGTTGGCGGCGCGACCGGCTTCCGAATAGGGGATCATGCCGTCTGCGGTCGTGATCCAGGATGTGCGGTACTCTCCTTTCACCATCGCAAGCGACTGGCCCGGGTCCATCCAGAATCGGTTGTAGGCCCGCGAGGCGTTGCCATCCGACAGCAGCTGGCGCGAGGATTCGGCGTCGATCTGCGAGCGGCCGGCCTCCTCACGCTCGGCCGCCTCATAGACGTTCCGGTGAATGATGCGCTCTGCCTCTTTCTCGGTGACGACCAGCGATGAAGCGCCTGCCGGGCGCTGCATCGTGGTAAGAGAGGCGTTGCTCCAGATGCCCTGAATGTCCGGCGCGCCCCATCCGGTCCGGGGCGGCGTGTAGCCGGGCGCGGACTGCGCCAGCGCGGCCGGAATCGCCACAATGGAAACGGTCAAGGCGACCGCGATTGCGGCGCAGATCGGGCGATGTCTCACGGCGTTCTCTCCCTGGCCTCTGTCGGGCCTGTATTGGGGAGAGCGTGCCAGAGCGAGCGGCAAGGTCAATAACCGACCGGCCAGTCTGTTCCCTCGCGGACGCTATTCCACCCCGCGCCGGGTCGAGCGGATCATGTTGTAGCCGGCCAGGAAGGTGATGACGCCGCCGATGATCGCAAGCGCCACCAGGGGCGCCGCAGCGTCGGCAATGACATCGAGCCAGACAAGGTCCAGCACGGCGCCTGCGACGAGCCCTGCGAGGCCGCCGCCGAGGAGCAGAACGCCCAGGACTGTCAGCTGTTTGCCGAGCGTTCGCTTGCGGGAGGCCGCAACGTCAGGCGGTGTGTATTCGCGCATGGCGGTAGTCCCTCTCCAGGTCTGCCCGGATCAATAACCCTGCAGACGGGCGTAGCGGTCGCGGTGGTAGCCCTCGCCGCCATAGAGCGCCTCGAGCACGCGGGCGCGCTTCATGTAGAGTCCGGCGTCGTGCTCATCGGTCATGCCGATGCCGCCGTGCATCTGCACCGTCTCGTTGGAGACGAGGTGGAACGTCTCGTTGGCCCGGGCCTTGGACAGCGACGCCTTGATGGAGACGTCGTTGGCGTTCGAGTCGAGCGCGTCGAGCGCGCCGGCAATGCACGAGCGGGTCAGCTCAAGTTCGGAGAACATGATTGCGGCGCGGTGCTGCAGCGCCTGGAATGAGCCGATCAGCTGGCCGAACTGCTTGCGGGTCTTGAGATAGTCGGCGGTCATCTCGAAGGCGGCGTCCGAGGCGCCCAGCATCTCTGCGGCGACGCCGATCGCGGCTCGGTCGAGGATGGCTTCCAGGAGGCCGAAGCCGCCGCCGGCCGAGCCGAGCACGGCGCTGCCCGCGACCTTCACGTCCGCGAATCCAACGTTGGCGGCGGCATGGGCGTCGATGGCCTTCAGCGGCGTCACGGTCACGCCTGCGGCGTCGGACGGCACGAGGAAGAGCGTGATCCCGGCGGCGTCCCCGGCCTGGCCGGCGGTACGGGCGGCGACGATGAAGAGGCCGGCGACATCGCCGTCGACGACATAGCGCTTGGCGCCGTTCAGCACGAAGCCATCGCCCGAGGCTGCGGCCTTCAGGTCGATATAGAGAGGCTCGTGGTGGGCGTGGTCATCGACCGCCAGCGCGGTGATCAGCTCGCCGGCGGCGATCTTCGGAAGATACGCCGACTTTTGCGCATCCGATCCGCCGAGCATCAGGGCTGAGGCGCCGATAAGGGCGGTGGACAGGAGGGGAGAGGCGCCCAGGGTGCGGCCCTGGGCTTCCAGCACCTGACCGAGACCGACATACCCGAAGCCCGAACCGCCGAACTCTTCCGGGATCAGGACGCCGGCGAAGCCCAGCTCGGCCATTTCCTTCCAGGTGGCGACGTCGTGGCCTTTTCCCGCCTTGCGCAGGGCGCGAAGCTGGGTGACCGGCATCTTCTCGCTCGCGAAGCCCATCGCGCTGTCACGCAGCATCTGTTGTTCTTCGGTGAGCACGAAGCCCATTGAGTCTCTCCCGCCTTACGCGACTTCAGTTGTGAGCGTCCGGTCTTAGCGTCCCGCGCACGGCCCAATCAAGGGCGTCCTCAAGGCGGTCATTGCCCCAGAACAGCTCGCCGTCTTCAGTGACAAAGGAGGGCGACCCGAAAACGCCCAGCCCGGCGGCGGCCGTCGTCTCGTCGCGCAGCTGGTCCTTTATGGTGTCGGACAGCAGGGCTTCGAGCGTCTCGTAGGGGTCAAGGCCCGCCCGGCGCAGCGCCGCATGCAGGATTTCCTTGTCCGCTATGTCCCGGTCGTGGACGAAATTGGCCTGGTAGACGGCCTTGATGAAATTGCCCCGCTCCGCCTGTGGCAGGGCCAGCGTGATCCGGGCGGCCAGGAGACCGTTCTGCGGGAAGCGCTGGGGGCGCTTGAAGGGCAGGCCGTGCTTCTCGCAGGTCCGCTCCATGTCGCGCCACATGTACTGGCCCTTCACCGGGTAGGCGTTGAAGGGGCTGTCCTTGAGGCCCTGCTGGGCGTGAAACAGGGGCCCAAGCAGAAAGGGCCGCCACTCTATCTCCACGCCCCGTGCGGCGGCGAGCTTCTGGACCCGCATCACGGCCGGGTAGGAGTAGGTCGAGGCGAACTCGAACCAGAACTGGAGTTTCATGCCGCCGCCCCTCGCGTTGGTAAACGCTTAAGCCGCCGCTGCGGAAAATGAAAGCCGCAGCGCCTTTCCGGCTCATACCGGCGAAGCCGGCATCGAGGGGCATACCGCAAACTCGCCGTAATGAAGATTTTGCGAACCAGCTTGACGCCGGGGATGCATGGCGCAGGATCGCCCGCAAATCAGGCCGCGCAGACGGCATCCGAGGGAGAGACGCCATGAAACGCACATTCGCGGCCGCGATGGCCGGCGTGGGGCTTGCCGCGCTGGTCGCCTTCGCCGGACCCGGGTTCGCCCAGCAGGTCTCCGGGCCCCAGAGTGCGCCCGCTGCTCCCGCGGCGCCGGCTGTCCGGGGGGCGGCCCCTGCGAAAGTGGCGGCTGGCGCGACCGAGGTGTTCGCGGGGATGCGCGACGGTGTGAAGCTGGCGGGCAATCTCTACCTGCCGGAAGGCAAGGGGCCTTTCCCGTGCGTCGTGCAGCGCACGCCCTATGGAAAGGATGTGATGTTCGCGAGCCCCGCGGGGACGAAGAAGTACACCGACAACGGCTACGCCTATCTGGTGCAGGACGTGCGCGGGAAGGGCCGCTCGGAGGGCTTCTACCAGGCCTTCATCAATGATGCGTTCGACGGGGCCGACACCATCGACTGGATGGCCAAGCAGTCCTGGTGCAACGGGAAAATCGGCATAACGGGCGCCTCTGCGATGGGGTACACGTCCCTGCTGGCCGCCACGATGAACCCGGAGAACCTCAAGGCGGCGTTCGTGATCGTCGCGCCGTCGACGCGCCTGACGGGCGCATACATTGGCGGCGCGTTCAAGCAGAAGGATTCGGGCGACTGGAGCCGGGGGCAGGGGATCGCGGAAGACGTCATCGCCAAGAGCGCCGCCAGTTATCCCGCCAGCTCCAACTGGGAACGCACCGAGATCGGCGACCAGCGCAAGTTCATCGACATCCCTATCTACCAGTATGGCGGCTGGTACGACATTTTCAACGAGGGCAACGTCCGCAACTTCATGTACCTCCAGCATCACGGCCTGCCGGGCGCCCGTGGCAACCAGAAGCTGGAGATGGGTCCGTTCGGCCACGGGGCGCTGTCGGGCGATCTGACCTACCCCAATGGCGGCGGCCTCAACGGCAATCCGGAGGAGATGCGCTGGTGGGACTACTGGCTGAAGGGCGTCGACAACGGCATAATGGATGAGCCGCCTGTGAAGGCCTACATGATGGCTGGCGCGCGCAAGGGCAATGTCAGCCCGAAGAACCGCTGGATGAGTTTCGGCGACTGGCCACCGGCTCCGGCTGCCGTGAACTACTACCTGCACGCAGACGGCAAGCTCTCGACGAAACGGCCGGTCGCCGCGTCGTCGGCGAAGACCTACGCGTTCGATCCCAAGAACCCCGTGAAGTCGATCGGCGGCGCCAACCTGACCTTCGAGCGCGGCCCGATGGACCAGCGTCCGATCGGCAAGCGCGACGACTATCTGCGCTTCGAGACGGTGGTGCTGGACAAGGACGTGGCCATTGCCGGTCCCGTCACGATGAAGCTCTGGGCGGCCACGGATGGGCCGGATACCGACTTCATGGTCAAGCTGGTTGACGTCTATCCGGATGGCTACGAGGCCATCGTTCTCGATAGCGCCCTGCGCACCCGCTACCGCAACGGCCGGATGCCGGACCAGATCGAGATGATGACGCCGGGCGAGCCCGTAGAGCTGGAGATCGATCTCTGAGACACCGCGATCACCTTCGAGAAGGGCCACAAGATCGCGGTCCACGTCACCTCGTCCAACAACCCGCGCCTCGACGTGAACCCCAACACAGGCGAGAATCCCGGCCCCGGCGTGAAGACCCGCGTGGCGAAGAACACGGTGTTCATGGACGCCTCGAAGGCCTCGGCCATCGAGTTGCCTGTGATTTACCTGGAAGAGTAAACTCAGCGGGTCAGGTGCGGCCAGAATACCAGGGCGCCGATCAGCGTGGCTGTGCAGGCGGCCAGGAGGACAGCGCCCGCCGCCACATCCTTGGCCGCTTTGACGGAAGCATGGAACTCCGGTTGCACCAGGTCACACAGGTGTTCGAACGCTGTGTTGATGACTTCCGCGATCCAGACCAGCGCAATGGCGAGGATGATCCAGAGCCAGTCGGCGGCCAGCAGGCCGACGGCAAAGCCGGCCCCGGCAACCGACACGGCCGCGATCAAGTGGATCCATGCGTTGTGCTGGGTTCGCATGACGAAGGCGAGGCCGTCCAGGGCGTATCCGAAGCTTCTGATGCGTGACGTCACATTGAACACGGCCCGTCCCTCCGGAATTGTACCTGCGCAGCCAGCGCTGACTCGCCTGTGCGGGCAATCGATGGCGGGCCCAAAAAAGTGAGCGGCGACCTGGGGCACAGGTCGCCGCCTACTCAACGCTACTCTACTGGTACTCTACGCGTACTCCACGCTGCCCCCCGCCAGGGCGAACTCTACGTGCGGGCCAGGTCGTCTGATCAGAACGTCCCAGTGATCTGTGTGAGCCTCAGCCGCCGTTGGTGCTGGTGGTGATGAAGGTGGCGGTGTTGCCGATTGCGCTGGCCGATCCCATTGCAGAGGAGGCGCCAATCGCGTTCATCGTGCCGGTTGCGCTGATCGAGCCGGAGTTGGTCTGCGAGACCGTGCCCGTGACGACCGCGTCGCCGCAGCGCGAGCAGACATAGCCGGTGAAGGCGTTGCCGAGCGATGTGGCGGAGACCACAGCGTTGCCGGACGAGACGCCGGCTGTGCCGCCGCTGAACGTGGCGGACGTCGCAACACCACCCGAGTTGGCCTGCTCCAGATTGACCCGCATGTCCGAGCCGATGTTTGTCGCGAGGGTCGAGTTGCCGACGCCATACGCTGCAGCCGTGGCCGTGTAGGCCCAGCTGTCGAGCGCGACCGAGCTGTTGGCGGAGACGTTCGAGGCCGATGTCTGCCTGCCGCGGAGGTCGGCATAGCCCCACTTGTTGTCGATGGTGGCCGAGTTGGCGGCGGCCGTTGTGGCGGCAAGCGCGTCATAGCCGGTCGCCTGGCGCAGGTTGGCGGAGGCCGCAATCGTGGAGCCGGCCGAAAGCTGGTCGTACTGCGCATCGACCGTCGACGTCTGCGAGGTCGAGCCGAGGGCGTTGCCGGTGGCGGACGCCGAGACCGAGGAAGAGCCTGTGCAGCAGGCTTCGGCGTCGCTGGCGGCCGTGACCGACTGATGGCTTTCCTGCGTCAGGCGCAGGCGGAGGTCGCCGTTCGTGGCGCCGAGCGCCGTGTTGTTGGCGGCGGCGGAGGTCGCCGTCGTCAGCTGCTGGGCGTTGCGGATCTTTGTCGTGGCGGTGGCCGAGACAGCTGTGTCGAATGCGTACTGGCCGGCCTCGACATTGAGGGCGCCGCCGCTGGTCTGGGCTTCGAGAGCGTTGGCCTGGGCGTTGGCGACCGTCGTGGCGCTCGTCGTGTTGCGGGTCTGCAGGCTCGAGGTCGAAGTGGTGCGGCCCCAGGCGCCCTGCGTCGAGGAGACGTTGAGGCCTCCGGTCATGTTGGCGGCGGTCGCAGAGTTGCTGGCGGCGAGCGCCAGGGCCTGTGCGCCACTGGGCAGATCGGTGGGGACAACCACCGTCATCGACCCGAACACGTCGCCGAACTGGAGCTGTTCGTTGAGGGCGGAAGCGGGCGCCTGCTGCGACCAGGCGGGGCTCGCCGTCAGGGACAGGATGGCGAGAGCAGCTGCGAGAGAGGGCTTGGCGGCCATGGGCCGGTATCCTTTGTAAGCGTTCGAGTTCAGCGGCCGGCGCCGTAGCCGGTGCGGCCGGAAGCCGGAGGTGTTTCTTCGGTGCGGCCGCGCAGGCCGGCCTTGACCGAGTCGTCGCGGCGCGAGTGCCAGGCGGAGGCTTCGTCGCGGCTGGCGCCGTCGGCGGGCGAGGTCGGCGTCAGGCGGACGTAGTTGCCGGCGTAGCTCTCGGTGCGCGGGGCGCCCTTCGGCAGCTTGGCGAGGTCCTCGCAGGCGTCCGAACCCGGCGCGCCATAGAGGTTGGCGGTCATTTCCAGGACAGCCCGTTCGATGACGGTGCGGACAGCGAGCTGGATCGGCTCCAGCGAGCGGCCGCCGCCGCCGATGTCGAAGACATTGTTGTTGGCGAAGTCGAACACGCCGACCGAGATTTCGCGGCCGATGATCTGCTTCTGGTAGGATACGACATCGACGACTTCGAGCGTGCGGGTGTCAACGAGGCGGAGGTCGAGGCCAATGTTGATGACGTAGAGCTTGCCGCCGGTGCGGCCCTTGGGATCTGCAGCGTCCAGGTCGCCGATCGAGATGTCCACGCCAACTGAACGGATGTTGGTGTTCAGCTCGGTGATGCCGCCGACGAGGTAGAAGTCGGAGCCGGGGATCGAGCCCGAGTAAATCTGGCGGAAGGCGCCGGGCTCGGAGTTCGGGACGTCGTCGCCGATCAGGCGGTTGTTGGCGTATTTCAGCTCAAGCTCGGAAACCGAGGTGTCGAAACGCTCCACGAGGCGGGCTCCGGCCTTGGAGAAGGCGGAGATCGCCATGAGGGAGGCGCCCTGGGTGATCTTGGGGCCGCCTTCGAAGTCCTGCTTGCCGGTGTAGTCGAGCACCCGGCCCACGGCGACGCGCGGAGGGGCGATGTTCTTCACCCGGGCGTAGTCGGACATGCAGATCAGGCCGGCCGAGTAGGCGGTTGGGTTGGCCGTGACCGGCGCGTTGCCGATCGGCGTGGCGTAGAGGCCGTCCTTCGAGGCGATCGGCGTGATGCAGCCGGCCAGGGCGAGAGAGGCGAGCGACGCCAGCGTGATCTTGAGGAGGTTAGTCATTGAGGTTCAGCCCGCCGTTCAGAACAGCTGTTTGGTTGCCGTTGTTGATCTGCGTCGTGTTGACCACGACGGTGTTGTAATTGCCGTTGGTGATGACGTTCACCTGGTTCCCGATCGCCGTGCCCCAGGCGTAGCTGCTGCTGGAGGCTGAAGCGCTGGCGCTCGCCGATGCCGAGGCCGACGAGCTGGAGGAGGAGAGGGTGGAGAGGTCCGCGCCCGACATGATGCGTCCGTCGAGGACAACCCGGTTGCCATTGGCGTCGCGGCCGTAACCCGACACCGGATCGTAGGCTGAAGTTTCCTGACCGGCCGCATACCCCCAGGGGCGTTCGAAATCGCCCGAGTAGCCCGAAGCGGGGTTTGCGGCCTGGGCGGCGGCCGGCAGCGCCAGGACAACGATCACCAGTCCGACAATGGCCACGCCCGCAACAGCGCCGAGGGCGCTGGAAGCGATCAGGCCGGTCTTTCTGCGGCTGCCGTAGGTCATGGGGTCCAGACTCCCGCTGGTTGAATTCCCACTGGGGGCTGCAACCGCCGTGCCATGCTGCAAACGGCCGTTGGGGAGGGGGCAGGGGCAGTTTCGCCCGTCGAGCGAGTTCATTGCGGGCCTGTATCGGCCTCGGCGGACGAAAACGGGCGAGCCGCTTGGCCGGAAACGGCACAAACCCGCCTGGCGAGGCTGCCGACAGCCGCCGCGAGGCCCGGAATCACTCGCGAGAGGCCAGCGCGGCCTTGCAAACTGCGGCGTCCTGCCGCACTCTGTGACCATATCGCCACACAGATGGCGGGGGAAACGCTGGCGTGCGCGCCAAATCAATCGGACTGGGCGAGGAGAGATCTATGATTCTGGACACGATCCTGCGGGAGAAGGGCAGGGAGGTCTATTCCGTTGCGGAATCGGCGACGCTGAAGGAGGCGGCCGAGCTCCTGGACGTCCGCCGCGTGGGCGCAATGGTCATCCTGAACGAGGCGGGACACCTGATCGGTGTGATTTCCGAGCGGGATATCGTACGCAAGGTGGCGCGTTCGGGCGCAGCTGCGCTGAAATCCACGGTTGCAGACGCGATGACCCGGCAGGTCGTCACAGCGCGCCCGTCCGATACGATCGAGCAGGCGCTGGACCGGATGACCGACCGGCGAATCCGACATCTGCCCGTCGTGGACGGCAATGTCCTGCTCGGCGTTGTCTCGATCGGAGACCTGGTGGCTCGCCGGCTGGCGGAGGCGACTGCGGAAGTCGCGGCGATCCGTTCGTATATTCAGCCCTGAATCCGGGCTTTAACCGACAGTGTCCAACTTGTCGCAGGTCCGCCTGAGCAATCGGGCTGGACTCTCCAGGCTGGCCTCCATAAAGACCCGCCTCCCGACGGAACGGCCACGAGCGGCTGGGTCTGGCGGGGATGTTTCTCAAGTGCATATTCTCTCTACGCGGGTTAGGCGCCCCGCGGCCTTCGGGTCGCAAAGGCGTTGGTTCGTTGTGCAGGGTGGTTTGGAAAGACAAGTTTTTCGCCTTCGGGCAGAAAACGGACTTGCCAGAGAAAACCGCCGGGCATATACGGAACCTTCCTGCCGATTGCAGCCGCTGCTTCGCGGGCCAGTTAAATGGCTCGTAGGCGCTTTGTTCGGTCGATTTCATGGGTCCTGAAGGGCCGCTGAAAAAGACGAAAAAAGGTGGTTGACGGCAGGTTGGAAGCGGCATACATCGCCGCCTCTCGCGAACGGAGCCGGACCTGAGGGTCTGGAAACGAAAAAGCGGCGGACCTAACAGTCGGTCGCAATGAGAAGATGTTTGACATTGTGAATGGAAGAGAAACGCGGGCGGCGGCGTCGCTAGCAGATGAACCAGACTTGTTCTGGACATCAAGCAACGACACGACGGTTTGCGTTTTTCAGGAAAGCCAGTTCATACGACCTGGCCGAGCAATCGGCCGGATTTAGTGAACGGGCTTCCCGTCAAAATATGCAAACGCTTTACAGCAACTTCCCTATTCCAAGGGAGGTACGTCGGAGTCTTACCTCAACCTGAGAGTTTGATTCTGGCTCAGAACGAACGCTGGCGGCAGGCTTAACACATGCAAGTCGAACGCCCCGCAAGGGGAGTGGCAGACGGGTGAGTAACGCGTGGGAACGTGCCCTTCGCTTCGGAATATTCCCGGGAAACTGGGAGCAATGCCGGATACGCCGTATTGGGAAAGATTTATCGGCGAAGGATCGGCCCGCGTTAGATTAGGTAGTTGGTGGGGTAATGGCCTACCAAGCCTACGATCTATAGCTGGTCTGAGAGGATGATCAGCCACACTGGGACTGAGACACGGCCCAGACTCCTACGGGAG
>CAYOWK010000036.1:0-41619 GCA_964407665.1 uncultured Rhizobium sp.
GAAATCCTCGACGGCAAGCACGACGACATCCCCGAGCAGGCCTTCCTGATGTGCGGCCCGATCGAGGACGCCATCGCCAAGGCCCAGAAGATGGCCGCCGAAGCCGCCTGATCGCGGGTTTGATCTGATATTCAGGGCGGGCGCGATCCAGACGGGTCGCGCCCGTTTCCGTTTCAGGTCTTGATGGCGGCGAGCGCGGTTTCCATCACGCGGTCCCGGCCGCTGGCGATGTCGGTCGCCGTGAGGTCGACGCGGAGGTCGGGCGTCAGGCCTGCGTCGGGTTTCGGCGTCAGCGGGAAGCGGCCGATCAGCGGCAGGTCGGCTTCGAGGCCTGAGCCGGGAAGGTTCAGGAAGAAGAAGGCGCCTCCGTTGATGCCCCGCTGGTTGCCGCCGGTCGGCTGGCCGATGAGCTGGCCCAGACCACGGCTCTGGATCAGCTGGGCGAACTGGAAGGTGGCGGAGCTGTTTTGCGCGTCAGTGAGGACGAGGACCTTGCCGGCGAAGCGGGGCCCCTTGGGCGCGATGACTTCCCGATCGCCGCCTTCGGATTTCAGCCGGTAGAAGCCCGTACCCAGATCGACGGCGTCCTCACCCCAGTTGCGAAAGGACTTGTCCCAGGTCTGCAGGAACGGGTCGAGGTCCGGCGGCGTCGTGCGGTAGCGTACGCGGCGCTCGTCGCCGTCCAGCGTGATGTCCTTGTCGATCAGGCGCGCGATGATCTCGTGGCCGCAGTCGAGTCCGCCCTCGTTGCCGCGCAGATCGACGATGAGCGCGCGAGCCGCTGATGCGTCCGCCATCGCGGCGTCGAGCCAGCCGCGCCAGTCCCACTTGCTGTCGTAGAGGCCCCAGTTGGGCATGGTCAGGACTGCCGCGCCCCCGCGCATCCCGAAGGTCCATTGTGGCGCGTCGGCGGCCGGTCTGGCGCTCATGGCGGCCGCGCGGTCTTCGGGACCGTGCGCCGGAACGGACAGTGTGCGCTCGGCGCCGCCAGGCGCGCGGGTGCGGAGGACGAAGCCCTGCGGACCAGTCTGGAAGAGCAGGGGGTGGAAGACGTCGAACGTTTCGATCCGGGTGGAGCCGCCAATCTCGAGCAGCGCGCGGCGCTTGTCGTCATTGCCGCCGTCGGCGCGGGCGAAGGGAAGCATCGCCGCGAGGATGCGGCGGGTATCGATCCCGTCGATCGAGAGGATCACGGATCCGGGCGTCAGGGCGGGATCGCCCGACAGGTTGCGCCCGACCACCATGCGGCCGTCCAGCCAGCGGAAGTGGAAGGGAAGCCGGTTGCGGTTGTTGAACAGCTGGGCGGCGACAGCGTCGGACTGGTTGAAGAAGTTCGCATAGGTGTGGCCGCAGCGGACCGTGCCGAGGAAGCGCGAGAGGGTGACGTAGGCCTCGCCGAGGGGCTGGTCCCGGCTGAAGTCGCTCTCAAGCCGGTCGAAGCGCGCTGCGGTCTGCGCGGGCGTCGAATAGCGGTGAAGCCCCGGGTGCAACAGGGTGTAGGCCCGGCGCAGGATGGCGATGTCGCCACGGATGTCTGCGGCCCTGAGCATGGGGCCAGCCGCCGCCGGGGGCGTCGCGGGCGACAGGCTTGTACACGCAGCTGGCATGGCGGCGAGGGCGGTCAGAACGGCGCGGCGATTCAGGCTGGGTTTCATGAGCGTCGATACGGCGGCGACAGCTTGCTGGTTCACGCAGTGAGGACCACGTCTGCTCGCGGCCTCGCTTTACCAGAGCGTGCGCGCGCCGAGATCCGCGATGGCGGCGTCGCGGGTGACGACCGCAAGACTCTCCTCAATCGCCTGCGCTGCAATGATCCGGTCCCATGGATCGCGATGGATGAGTTGAAGCTGAGCCGCCAACTGGGCATGGCGCGGCTGGATCGCGAGCATTTCAAAACCCAGTTCGGCCGCGAGTGTCATCATCGAGGCGGGGAAGGTCGCCAGCTTTCCGAGCCGCTGCTTGAACTCGATTTCGTAGATGCTCGCCGCGCTGACAAGTACGGCATTCTCCGGGCGTTGAATGGCTTCCGCTGCGGTGAGGCCGAGCAGTTCCGGCGAGGCGATCGACCAGATCAGGGCATGGGTATCGATCAGCAATCGCACGCGTCAGGCCTTGGGCTCGTCCGGGAATATCGGCCCGTCGAGGGCGTGTTCCGGCTCTGGCGCAAACACTTCGTAGGGGGTGTCCGGGCCGTCCCAGCCGTACTTCCAGCGCAGGATACCCAGCCGCCGCGCCGGCGTCGCGGCCTCGTTTACAGGCGTCAGGCGGACCGCCGGTGAGCCGTCGCGAGCGATGATGACCTCTTCCCCGTCCAGAGCCTTCTGGACGAGCGAGCTGAGCTTGGCCTTGGCTTCGGCGATGTTCATCTGAACCGTCATTGGACCAACATAGTCCGGCAGGTTGGTCCAGGCAAGTTGAGGGCTGGTTTACAGCTCGCGAACCCCTATCATGGCCGCCGGGTTTGGGACGTCTCGGGGAGGCTTCATGCGAACAGGACCGAGAGCGTTTGTGCTCGCTTCGTGCGCCGCGCTGTGTGTGGCGAGTGCGCCAACTTATGCCCAGGGCGTCCTGCGCGAGGCGATTCCGGTGACGCTCGGACCGGCTGACGCCGAGCGTCTGTTCGGGGAGGCTGTCTCCACGATCTGCGTCGCCGCCATCAGTCAGGGCATCCGGGTCGCCCAGCTCCCCATGGATGTGCGCTCGGAGTTTGCCGTGACGCGCGACCCGCAGACGCGGGCGGAAGTCGGGGCCACGCCCGAGGAGACGGTCTGGGAGGCGGTCGACGCCTCGCGGGTCGTGACGATCCGGGAAACGTCCGGTCGGTGCATCGTGATGGCGTACGGGCCCCCTGCGGCGATGGCGCTGTCCCGCCTGGCAGGCCGGCTGTCCGGGGACGCTGCGCCGTTCGAGCGGCTGATGCCCTCGCCTGGCCGGACAGGGCTGGCGCAGTCGCTGATGCGGCGGGCGGAGGGGCGCAGGGTGCAGGTGCTGTTCGATGGCTCCGAGCCGGACATGCCGGGCCACCGGTCGCGGTTCAGCGTCATCAGCGCGACGGTCTTCTCGCTGCCGGGATAGCGCCATGCCGGACCTCAACGAGGCCGTGGAGGCGATGTATCGGGTGTTCGAGTGCCCGCCGCCGGCGACGATCCCGGGGTGCCGCCACTGTCTGGACGATACGGAGATCGGGAGGCTGCTGACAACGCGCCTTCGCGAGACGTCCCCCGACGATCTTGGGACCTATGCGAGCTCGGTCTTCCTGACGGTGGGGTCGACGAGCGATTTTCGCTATTTTCTGCCGCGCATCTTCGAGGTGGCGGTGAACACGCCGTCCTGGTTTCCGGGGCCGGAAATCCTGGGACGGGCTCTGGCGTCAGCGGGCTGGCTGGCGTGGCGCGCCGGGGAAGCCGGGGCTGTCCGCGAAGTGCTGGCGGCCTGGCTGGAGACGCGGTTGGCTCCGTCGCGCCCGGACGGCTACGCCATAGATACGCTGATCTGTGCGATCGGCAGGGCGGAGGCCGACATGCAGCCCTTTCTCGACGCGGTTCTGCAGTATCCTGCCGCTGTGACGGCGTTCGCAGGGGCCAACCCGGGCGCGATCAGGCACGGATTTCTATCGAACGGTTTCTGGCGGGGTCATGACGGGGCTCTGCTCGACGCCAACAGCCGGGCCTGCGAGGCTCAGGTTCTGGCGTTCCTGCGATCCGACGCGGTGTTCGAGATTGTCGGGCCATGATCATCAGTGTGCTGGCATGGGCGGGCGCGATTGGCTGGCCGGTATTGCTGTGCGCGGTGTTCGCTATTCGGCGGCGTGCGTTGGGGTGGCCCGGCGCTTTGGCCGCAGGCGTCATCTCCGTTGGCTGGGGCCTGGGTGTCTGGGCGTTCCACATCGAGCCCCGGATGCTGGTTGTACGCCATGTCGAGATATTCAGTCCCACATGGCGGGGCGAACCCGTGAGGATAGGGGTCGTTTCGGACCTGCATATTGGAGGTCCGCATGTGCCTCCGGCGCGGATCAGGGACGTAGTGGCGAGGTTGAACCGGGAGTCGCCTGACGTTGTGGTTCTGGTCGGCGATTATATCGGCGGGCATGACCCGGTCGGCGAGAGGTCAAAGGCCGAGCGCAAGGCAATTGAGGATGGGCTTGCTGCATTGGGCGGGCTGTCCGCGCCGCTCGGGGTCCATGCCGTCCTGGGCAATCACGACTGGTGGTACGACGGGCCCGGGGTTGAGGCGCAGCTAGCCGGACTCGGCGTCGCCGTTCTCGAGAATGACGCCTTGAGGATCGAGCGACCGGAGGGGAGCTTCTGGATTGCCGGACTGGCGGACTTCGATTCCCTGCGGGCCCAGCCGTCCTACGGGCAGGCCCTGAGCAGCGTGACGGACGGCGAGCCGGTGATCGCTCTTTCGCACTGGCCCGACGCTTTTGCCTCGGCTCCGCCGGGAGTCGCCCTGACGATCGCGGCGCACAGCCATTGCGGTCAGGTCAATCTGCCGGTTTTCGGGCGGCCAATACACGCCTCGAACGGGTCGCGGATCTGGCCTTGTGGTCTCTACGACGTTGACCGGAAGAAGCTTTTTGTAAGCGGGGGCGTCGGCACGTCGATCCTGCCGGTCCGGTTCATGCAACCCCCGGAGGTCTCCATCCTGACGCTCCGGGCCCCGGGCATTGCGCCGCCTTTACAGGCGCGCTGAGGCTGCTAGACCGCTGCCGCTACAACAAGGTGCGACGATGGCCGAGACGCTTCATTTCTCACTGGTTTCTCCCGAGCGCGAGCTGTTCTCGGGCGAGGTCACGCAGGTCGATGCGCCCGGCGCCGAGGGCGAATTTGGCGTTCTGCCGCGCCATGCGCCCTTCATGACGACCCTGAAACCGGGCGTGGTGAAGATTTTTGAAGGCGCAACCGTCACCCCCGTATTCGTGCGCGGCGGTTTTGCGGACGTCACCCCGGCCGGTCTGACCATCCTGGCCGAAGAGGCCGTGCGCCTCGCCGATGTGGATGTGGCCAAGCTGGAAGCCGAACTCGCGATCGTCCGCTCGGATGCGAACGACCCGGGCGATGAAGCCCGCCGCCGCACCGCCGGCGAACGCCTGGCCTATCTCGAGGCCCTCCGCGCGGCGGTCTGACGTTAAATTCGCCTATCTGGCTAAACCTTTATCCCCAATCCCTGTAGTATCCTGCAGCGGCCTGCTTCGCTGCGAGCGCTGCCGGCCGGGTTGTGGGGATTCTGCATGAAGACTTTCGCCAGAAGCATCTGTGCTGCCTTGCTCGTGTCCTGCGCCGGGCTGAGCGCGGCGTCCGCGGACCCGCAGGAGGATACCGCCCCCAAGGCGTTTTCTCCGATTGTCGCGGCGACCCTGATCGACACGGTCTGCCGGGCCGCCGAGGGCGACGGCAAAGGGGTGCCCAGCTTTGCCGAGACGGCAGGTCTGGCGCCGCATGGCCTTGCGCCGACCTACCTTGCGTGGGCGCTGCCGGAAGGCGCCCAGACCTGGGCCGCCGAAGCCCTGGACGGCGAGGTCTACCTCTACGGTTATGGCGAAACGCCGCTGAAGTGCGGCGTCTCGATTGTGCGCCCCATCCCGGGGGTCACGTCGCAGCTGGTGATCGAACAGCTGGCCAAGTCGGCCAAGTCCTTCGCGGTGGACAGCACACAGGATGTGGGCGGCGGCGTGATCTTCACCCGGCTGAAATCGGCTGACGGGCGGTTCATCGACCTGATGGACTATCCGCGCAATGGCGATGCGCCCGGCGTGCTCAAGGTGGAGCTGCTGCGGTAGGTCAGTCCTTCGCCGCGACGGTCCAGCGCGAGAAGCGCCGGGCGACCTCGCCGTAGACCGGCGCCTTGAACGGGATCACCAGACCGGGCGTCTCCGACAGCTCGGCCCAGCGCCAGGCGTCGAACTCCGGCGTGTGGACGTCGAGCCGGACATCTGTGTCCGAGCCGAGGAACCGGTAGGCGAACCATTTCTGCCGCTGCCCGAAATAGGGGCCAGACAGTCTCGCCTTCAGTTCGGGCGGAAAATCGTAGAACAGCCAGGGTTCCAGCTCTTCGAGCTGTTCGACATGGTGGGGCTGGAGGCCGGTTTCTTCCTCAAGCTCACGCAGGGCCGCAATGGCGGGCGTCTCGCCACGGTCGATCCCGCCCTGCGGCATCTGCCAGGCGTAGGACGCCTCTCCCGGCCGGGCGCCGGCGCGGTGGCCGATCAGCACATGCCCGCGCCGCGAAAAAACGGCGAGACCGACGTTCGGCCGGTAGAGGGATGGGTCGCGCCCGCCCTCGAGCGGTTCGGGCGAATAGGTGAATGTAGAGCGGCTCAATCGTGGGCTTTCGCGCTGGGCGCAGCCTGGACGCCCATCGTGGCCGAGGCCGGAGCCAGCTGGTAGCCCTTGGCCTTCAGCCCCTGCGCCCAGATGCGGAACTGTTCAATCGTGACCGGGTAGGCATAGCCCACGCCGAGCGCTTGTCCATTCTGGATCGCCAAGGCTTCGAGTTGCAGCAGTTCGCGGTCGATGGCGTCGGCGGACGGCTCGGCGTCGACGATGCGGTTGGCGACCGTGACCGACGCGCCGGTTTCGCGGGCGGCGTCGGGGAGGGCGGAGCGGTTGGCGGCGCCGTCATGCAGGAAGACCAGGCCGCGCGACTTCAGAGCTGCGAGAACCGGCCCGGCGGCCTTGATGTCGGTGGCGAACTTGCCGCCCTGATAGTTGGTGACGCCAAAATAGCCGGTCGTCTTGCCGAGCAGCAGGCTGAGGCGCCGCTTGTTTTCTTCCGGCGACACGGAGGTCAGCAGGGTCTGCGGGCCGGTGTCGACGTTGGGATAGTCGTAGGCCTCCATCGGCAGTTCCAGCAGCACTTCGTGGCCGGCGTCGCGCGCACGCGTCACCCAGGTCTGCAGGTTGTCGGCGTAGGGCACGAAGGACAGCGTCACTTCCGGCGGAAGGTCGTTGATGGCCGAGAGGGTGTGGTTCTTGTTGAGGCCAAGACCGCCGACCACCAGCGCGATCTTCGGCGCGCCATTGGCATGCGTGAACGGACGGGCGTAGGCCTGCGCGGGGGTCTGTCCGCTTGCCGAGATCTTCGGGAGGTTTCCGGCCGGCGTGCGCTCGAACAGGCCGTCCAGCGGCGCACGGGGCAGGGGTTGCGCGCGCATCACGTCGGCTTCGCCCGTCTCGCCGATCTCGGTCACGGTGAAGCTGGCGGCGAGGACTTCGCCATCTTCGGAATACTCGACGCCCGGTAGGCTCGGTTCTGCACCGGCGGCCGGATCTTCCAGATCGCCGGCCAACCGGTTCTTCAGGAGGGGTGTTGCGCCATCTCCCTTCTCGAAGAGGGCGATCTCGACGACCGGGCCGACGGCCTCCTCGCTGCCGAAAGCCTGCACGGCTCCGGCGGCGCCTGCGCTCAGGCCGCCGAACACAAGGAGGCTGACGGCGAAGTGGCTGACGCCGGTCCTCAGGGCAGAAGTCTCTGCGGTCCGCGACGCTGGCATGGGTGTTGGGCTCCGGCACAAACTCGGATCGGCATTGTTGGCCTCAGGTCTTAACAACGGGGAAACGCTACTGCGGCGGCCTGTCGGGTCAGACGCCGCCACTGTAGGCCTTCGCCAGACGTTTCGGGGCCACGGCCATCCAGCTTTGCAGCATCCACGCTTTCAGCGTGTCGCGTTCCGCCAGAATGTCATCATCGGGGCCGAAATGGGCGACGACCCAGTCATGCTGCCTGAACCAGGCTGAACCCTCCCGGACGAAGGGCAGATGGGCGACCATCCCGGCGGAAACGGGAAGCTTTACAATGATGGTCAGGGCGTCGGGCGGCTCAGCCTTGTCGCCGAAGATGCAAAAGCCCTTGCCGCGTACCCGCATGTAGCGCGTCGGCCCCCATCCGGGGACGATGTCCGTCTCCGGGAGGGAGAGGCCCCAGGCTGTGAGTTCCGCCTCGGCCTGCTGGTGCGGGGTTTGCGCCATAAGGGAGAGTAACGCCGCAGATGGGCGGTTGCCAGCCGGCGCATCGCGGTCGCGCAGCGGTTGAGGCAGGTTGGCGGCGCGGGGTTTGCAACGTTCTGTGAACCATGACCCGACTTGTCCGCAGCACCCTGTTCGCTGTCATCCATCCGCCCCGGCCATTTGCCTGGTTCCGGGTGGAGATCGCGCTGCTTGCCGGCGCCCTGATCCTGGCGGCGTAGCGGGCCGGATCCATCCCATAAAGCGCAACCGCCGCTGCAGATCCTGCAGCGGCGGCGCTTTCTGCCCTGACGGGGGGGACGTGGGGGGACTAGGTCGTCAGGGCCGAAAATCCTCTGGAATGTGTCGGCGGGATGGTTGGCGCCTGTGTTGTGGAAGATAGACGCCGTTGGCCGCTTCCGGTTCCCGCGATCACGCATCCGTAACTACAAATGGCGACCCGGCGAATAAATTGGTCGGACAGGTCGGCGCCGCCACGCTGCTGCCGTCTTGGTGTGGTGAGAAGGCGGGTGCATAGGAACTCCCATGAGTCTCTGGTCGCGACTGTCTCCCATGGCGCCCCGCGCATTCAACGATGGACCGGACCCGTGTTCGGACCTCGACGCATTCGTGTGCGGTCCCGATCCCAACGATGTGGATTTCACGGCGGCCGTTGTGGGTCTCGGCGCGAAGCTGGCCAAGGTGGACGGGCAGGTCACCCAGGCGGAGATGCGGGCCTTCTCGCGCATCTTCCGGGTGAAGCAGGGCGAAGAAGCGGCGATGATGCGCGTCTTCGATCTCGCCCGGCAGACCGTGCGGGGCTACGAATCCTATGCCCGCCGGATTGCGCGGCGATACGCTGGCCGCCCCTGCCTCCTCGAGGGCGTGCTGGACGGGCTGTTCCAGATTGCGCTGGCGGACGGCGCAATGACTCAGGACGAGCTCGACTACCTCGCCAGCGTCGCCGACGCGTTCGGATTTTCCTCCACGGATTTTGCCCGCATCAAGGCCTCGCACATGGGGCAGGACGCGGACGATCCCTACGCAATTCTGGGCGTCGATCCGTCAGCGGACCTCGGGGAAATCCGTCTCGCCTACCGTCAGCTGATGCGGGAGAACCATCCGGACGCCCTTATTTCGGTGCGTTCGGCGCCAATGGAGTTCGAGCCCGTTGCGCATGAGAAAGCGGCTGCGATCACCACGGCCTACGCACGAATCCGTGCGGAACGAGGTTTTGTCACGCGCGCCGATTGACTTTTCATCCACTCGCCGCACCTTTTCGTATGGAGGGTTGTGGAGCCAGACATGACAGACACCATGGAACACAACGATCCGCTTTCGCGCATCAGCGCCGGCCTGCAGAAGGCCGGCCTCTGGCTCGGCCGGGCGGGATTTGGACTGTTCCTGCTGCTGGCGGCGGGCGCGGCCCTGCTGGCCACCACCTTCATTGGCGTCCTGCTGGCGATCGCAGCCGTGTTCCTGACGCTGACCCACCGGCGCCGGATGCGGCGCAAGGCCGCTCCTGCTGCGGCTCCTTCCCAGCGCCCGTCCAGCGAGCCGGCGACGCTTGAAGCCCGCCGCACGCCGGATGGCTGGGTGATCGAGCCCGGCGCGAGCTGGCGCTGACACGTCCGGGCTTTCCCGACAGCGCGAGACGTCCCACAGTCGGCGCATGTTGAACTGCACTGAAACCCCGTCGCCCAACTTCAACGACCGGCTGTATCCGCTCGACATGCTGGTGCTGCACTATACCGGCATGAAGGATGGGCCCACCGCGCTGGCGCGGATGCGGGACCCGGCCAGCGAGGTCTCCGCCCACTACATGGTCGAGGAGGACGGGACCGTGTTCCGGCTGGTGCCTGAGGAGATGCGCGCATGGCACGCCGGGCGCAGCCGGTGGCAGGGCGACGGCGATCTGAATTCACGCTCCATCGGGGTCGAGATCGTCAATGGCGGGCATGATTTCGGGCTGCCGGCCTATCCGGATGTCCAGATCGAGGCGGTGATCGATCTGTGCCGGGGCATACTCTCGCGCTGGCCCATTCCCCAGACGCGGATCGTGGCGCACTCCGACATTGCGCCGGCGCGCAAGGATGATCCGGGGGAGCATTTTCCGTGGGCGCGGCTGGCGGAAGCCGGCGTGGGGCTATGGCCGGCGGCCATCAGCGAGTCCGCGGACGGGCCGGGCCAGCTGGCGGACGATCTGCGCATGATCGGCTACGCGATCGATCCGGTCGAGGGCTGGAATCCGCCCACGCTCGAACAGTCGATCCGGGCCTTCCAGCGCCGCTGGCGGCCATCGTCCGTGAACGGCGTGGCGGACGCCGAAACGCGCGCCACCGTGTCTGCGGTGGCGGCGCTGTCGCGTGCGATTAAAGGAGGCGGGAGCCTTACGGCTTGACCGCCGGGAGGCCGTCCTGGGCCGGCAGGGGCTTCTTGGTGATATAAGCAGCGATGTCGCGGATGTTCTCGGCCGAGATGCCGCCCGCCATCGGCGCCATGGTGCCCGTGGTCAGTTTTTCGACGACGGCCGCGGGCTCGAGCGTGGCAAGTTTGTCCATCATGGGCGCGCCGCCCATGCCTGTGCCGTGGCACATGTTGCAGCGGGCGTCGAAGACACCCTTGCCGTCAGCGCCATCGGCCAGAGCGGCCGGGGCGGCAGCCAGTACGAGACCGGCCAAAGCAACAAGCTTGATACGCATCAAATCCCTCCAGATGACCCGCTGGTACATAAATCGGCGAACATGAATGCGCCATGACTAAACTCAGCCTCTCTTAACTCTGGGCAGGGGGCGATCCGTCGCGCCTGTGTGCTTTCGTCTGGCGTGATCCTGCACTATGAACAGGAACCGGTCAGGCGGCTGGACGGCCGCGGCGGGCTTGCCCCGTCGAGGAAAGTCCGGGCTCCACGGCGTCATGGCGGCGGGTAACGCCCGCCCGGAGTGATCCGAGGGAAAGCGCCACAGAGAGCAGACCGCCCCGGATGCGTCCGGGGCAAGGGTGAAAGGGTGCGGTAAGAGCGCACCGCGCTCCTGGCAACAGGAGCGGCACGGCAAGCCCCGCCAGGAGCAAGGCCGAATAGGGATGGGCGTTTCCGGCTTGCTGGAAACAGACGCGACGCAGCGTTCCATCCGGGTTGGCCGCGCGAGGCGGACCGCGAGGTCCGTCCCAGAGGAATGGTCGTCCGTCCCATGTGAAGGCGCCCGAAAGGGTTAATTCTCATGTGGATGACAGAACCCGGCTTACAGGCCGCCTGACCGGCTCGACCTGTAAGCGGCATCGCCCTGAAAGACGCCGGTTTTCCCCGGAATCTCTGAGGATTTTCCGCGCGTGCGCCGCGCTTTTTCACCAATTATTCACCAAGTTATTCACAAATGCAGATGCCCCGAATCCGGGAATATGCTTGTTATGTTCTCTGATTATTCTGGCCTTCAACTAGTTAATGGCCATCTGGTCCCGTTGTTTCCCATAGGGTCCCATGGTATCCCCCGGAAATCGCTGCGCGTAGGGGCTTACCGCAGTGAGATCGCAGCCCGGGCTACGGGCGTCGTGCGGGCTGTAGGGGCATGTTTCTCTCCACTCACGAGAGCGGAATCGACGCCAAGAAGCGGGTCTCGATTCCAGCCTCTTTCCGGAAGGCCCTTGGAGGCGAAGACGCCGTGTTCATCTGGCCGTCCATGGACAAGCGCTGCCTTGAGGGCGGCGGAGCCGTGCTGGTGAGCCGCTTCCAGCGCGCCATCGGCCGGCTGAAGCCGCTCGATCCGCGCCGGGAGGCTCTCTCCTACGCAATCTTCGGCCGTGGCCGGCATTGCCGCTTCGATGACGGCGGCCGGATTGTCCTCGATGCCGACTTTCTAGAATTCGCCGGGATTTCCGAGCGCGCCCGCTTCGTGGGGCTGGGCGACCGATTCCAGATCTGGTCGCCGGACGCCCACCAGCCGCGCGCGGACGAACTGCTCGGATTGGCGCTGGCCAGCGCCGACCTGCTCGATCCGTTCGAGGAAGACTACACTGCGGTGGCCGCCCAATGAGCCACGTTCCGGTCCTGATCGGCAAGGTGATCGAGGCCCTCGCTCCGGCGAAGGGCGAGATCATCGTTGACGGGACCTATGGCGGCGGCGGCTACACCCGTGCGGTTCTTGCGGTCGCCGACTGCAAGGTGATCGCCGTTGACCGCGATCCGACCGCCATGGAGCGCGCATGGGCGCACGCCGGCAAGGACGCGCGCATCAAGCCCGCCCCGGGCCGTTTCGGCGAGATCGACGCCATCGTGCACGCCGCCGGCCATGACGGGGTCGATGGAGTGATGCTGGATCTCGGCGTGTCGTCCTTCCAGATCGACGAGGCCGAACGCGGCTTCTCGTTCATGCGTGAGGGGCCGCTCGACATGCGCATGGAGATGCGGGGGATGTCTGCGGCGGACGCCGTGAACGAGCTCTCCGAGGCCGAGCTGGCCGACATCTTCCACTTCCTCGGCGAAGAGCCCGCGGCGCGCCGGATTGCGCGCTCGCTCGTCGCGCGCCGCAAGGAACAGCCTTTCGCTGATACGCTGGACCTGGCCGCCTTCATCGAGAAGGTCCTCGGCGGGCGTCAGGGCAAGCGCACGCATCCGGCGACGCGCGCCTTCCAGGCGCTGCGCATGTATGTGAACGACGAGGCGGGCGAGCTGATGCGGGCGCTGACCGGCGCCGAGCGGGCCCTGAAACCGGGCGGCCGTCTGGTCGTCGTCACCTTCCATTCCATCGAGGACAGGATCGTGAAGACGTTCCTGCGGCAGCGGTCGGGCGACGTTCCCTCGCCCTCCCGCCATCTGCCGGGCGCCATCAAAGGCCTCGACCCGACGTTCGAGGTGCTGGAGCGCAAGGCTGCAGAACCTTCGGAAGACGAAACCGAAGCCAACCCGCGTGCGCGTTCGGCGCGCCTGCGCTGGGCCATCCGGACAAGCGCCGAGCCATGGCCGGATACGCCCGCAAAGGGCGCCCGCCTGCCAGCCCCCAGACTTGCAGAAGGAGCCGCGAGATGATGCGAATGGCAATCGTCGGCGGACTGGTGATCGCGGGTCTTGCGGTCGGGGTCTATCGCGCCAAGCTCGGGGCTGAGACCACCGAGAAGCGGATCGACATCATCCGCGCTGACATCACCGAAGCCGAACAGCAGATCAACGTGCTGAAGGCGGAGGAGGCCTACCTTTCCCGGCCGGAGCGGATCGGTCCGCTGGCGCGCGAAAAGGCAGGTCTGGCGCCCACGGCGCCCAACCAGTTCACCGCGCCTGAGATGATCTCGCGCAGACTTGGCGAGGAGCGCAGCCTTGCGCCGGTCGCCGACGCAGACGCCGGCGCTGCAGCCAGCCCCGCAGATGGCGACCAGCCAGTGGTGGAGCGCCCGCCGGTCCCATGATTTCGCTCCCTGCCACGCCAGAGGATTGGGGACGCGTCCGGGCGATCGCTGTTGCGGTTGTCCTGGGCGCGGTCTTCACGGTCATCGTCGGCCGGTCCGCGCAGATTGCGCTGGCCGGGTCGGTGGACCGCACTCTCAGCGCTGGCGCGGTGGAGCAGGTTCGGCGGTCGGACATTCTCGACCGCAACGGTGATCTGCTGGCGACGACCCTGCCGTCGTGGTCGCTGTCGGCGGACCCCAGGGCGGTCTGGGATCCCGAGGAGGCCGCCATGCGGCTCTCCGAAGTCCTGCCGGACGTCAACGTGGCCGACCTGCAGGCGAAGCTGTCGGACCAGAGCCGTCATTTCGTCTGGGTGCGGCGCGGCCTTACGCCCCGCCAGAAGGAGGCCGTGTTCAATCTCGGTCTCGAAGGCGTCTGGTTCGAGGAGGAGGCGCGGCGCGTCTATCCCGGCGGGCGGCTGGCAGGGCATGTGCTGGGCTTCACCGATGTGGACGGGAAGGGGGTCGAGGGCGTCGAGCATGCGTTCGAGGCCCGGCTCGCAGAAGGCGGCGAGCCCCTGCGCCTGACCATCGATGCGGGCGTCCAGTTTGCACTCGAGGACGAGATCGAGCAGGCGACCGCCCTGTTCGACATGAAGGGCGGCGCCGGCGTCGTACTCGACGCCCGGACCGGCGCGCTTCGGGCTGTCGCCTCATGGCCCTTCGTCGATCCAAATCTGCCCGGAGCAAGCGAGGCTGACGCTCGGCTCAACCGCGCGCTCGGAGCCGTCTACGAGCTGGGCTCCATCTACAAGCCCCTGACAATCGCAGCGGCGATCGACGCAGGCGTCCTGCAGCCCTCGGACACCTTCGATGTGTCCACGCCCCTGGCGGTCGGCAGCGTCCGCGTGAAGGACCTCCATCCCTTGCCGAGCGCGACCGCCGTGACGCCGGCGGACATCCTTGCCTACTCTTCCAATATCGGCACCGCGCTGATAGGTCAGCGTCTGGGGTCCGAGCGGCTGCACGACTTCCTCGCGAAGGCCTGGCTGCTGGAGCGTCCTGTCTTTGACGGGCCGTCCATTGCCGCCCCACTACCGCCAAAGGACTGGAGCGAGATCACGGCCGCCACGGTCTCGTACGGTCACGGCATCGCCGTGTCTCCGCTGGCGTTCGCGTCAAGCTTCACGATCTTCGGACACGGAGGGGCGTACCTCTCTCCGGTCCTGCTTGAGGATGCGGTTCCCGAAGAGCCGTCGACGACGCAGGTTGTATCGCCGGATACCGCCGCAATGGTCCTGTCCATGATGCGGGAAGTGGTTACGCGGGGATCCGGGTCTCTGGCAGAGGCGCCGGGCTACGAAGTCGCGGGAAAGACAGGCACGGCCGAGAAGGCCGGCCCTGGCGGATATGATCCTGACCATAATATCACGTCGTTTGCTGCCGTGTTTCCAGCCTCCCGCCCTGAATTTGTCGTCTTGATCGTACTGGATGACGCCCAGCCCAGAACAGGCTCACAGCGGACCGCGTCCCATACGTCGGCAGCCATCGTCGGACGGCTCATCGCGCGGATTGCGCCGATGCTCGACGTGAAGCCCGTTCTTGGCGCACAGGAAGTGGCGGCGCCTGCTGGCGGCCCCGCCGAGACAGACGCGAGGACGCTGTGAAACTTGACCAACTCCTTCCGAAGGCTCCTGCCGTCGAGATCACCGGCATCACGGCCGACAGCCGGCGCGTGAAGCCCGGCTTCCTGTTTGCAGCGCTTGAGGGCGTTGCGCAGGACGGGCGCGCCTATATCGATCAGGCGATCGCCGCCGGCGCCGCCGCGATCCTGACCGATGAACGGCCCGGCGAGTGGTCCATCCCGTCGGTCAAGTCGCCCTATCCGCGCATCGATCTGGCGACCGCCGCCGCCGCCTTCTATCCGGCGCAGCCTGCCGTGATAGCCGCGGTCACCGGAACCAACGGCAAGAGCTCGACCGTCGATTTCCTGCGGCAGATCTGGGCCCGGATCGGCCGGAAGTCGGCCTCGATGGGAACGCTCGGCGTGATCGGCCCGGACGGAGTTGCAGTTGATCTCGGCCATACGACGCCCGATCCCGTCGCCATCCACGAGACGCTCGACCGGCTTGCCGCCGAGGGAGTCACGCATCTGGCGATGGAGGCCTCCAGCCATGGCCTGAGCCAGCACCGGCTCGACGCCGTGAAGCTGTCGGCAGGCGCCTTCACCAACCTCACGCAGGACCATCTCGACTACCACGATGGCTTCGACGACTACCGGCAGGCCAAGCTGGAGCTGTTCACCGACCTGCTTCCGCAGGACGCTGTTGCGGTGATCAACGCCGACAGTCCCGAGCGGGATGTGTTCGAGGCCGCCGCCAGCGAGGCGGGGCTCAAGGTCTCCACATTTGGCTGGAAAGGCGATCATCTCTGGTTCGAGGAGATCAGCCCGAAGGCGACCGGCCAGGACCTGACCGTCCAGTGGGAAGTCGTGCCGGGCAAGGACGCCGAGACAATTGTCCGCCTGCCGCTGATCGGCGAATTCCAGGCGCTCAACGCGCTGACCGCCGCCGCCCTCGCCATCGCGCTCGGTGAGAAGCCGGAGGAGGTTCTGGCGGCGCTCGAACACCTCAAGGGCGTCAAGGGCCGGCTCGAGCTCGTCGCCCAGCGGGAGTTTGCCGGCTCCAGCCACAAGGCGCCTGTCTTTGTCGATTACGCCCACACGCCTGACGGGCTTGAAACGCTGCTGCGCGCGGCGCGTCCGCACGTGCGCGGGAAGGTGATCCTCGTCTTCGGCTGCGGCGGCGACCGTGACGCCGGCAAGCGTCCGCTGATGGGCGATGTCGCGCGGCGGCTCGCTGACGAGATCATCGTCACCGACGACAATCCGCGCTCGGAAGAGCCGGCTGCAATCCGCGCCGCCATCCTGAAGGCCGTACCGGGCGCCTCCGAGATCGGCGACCGGCGTTCGGCGATTGAAGAAGGCGTCCGCCGTCTCAAGCCGGGTGACGCCCTGCTGATCGCTGGCAAGGGCCACGAGACCGGCCAGATCATCAAGGGCGTCGTGACGCCGTTCGATGACACCGAAGTCGCCCGCGAAACCGTGGCGAAGGCGGAGGGCGCAGCCTGATGGAAGACCCGTCGCAGCAACCGCTCTGGACGTCCGCCGAGGCCGCCGCCGCAACGGGCGGGACCGCCGTGGGCGACTGGTCTGTCAGCGGTGTGTCGATCGACACGCGTTCGCTGAAGCCGGGCGACCTGTTCGTGGCCCTGAAGGACGTGCGCGACGGCCATGATTTTGTCCAAGGCGCTTTTGCAGCCGGCGCCGGCGCTGCGCTGGTCTCGCGTGACGTCCTGGGCGGGCAGCCCGGCCTCGTCGTCAGCGATGTGCTGGATGGTCTCGAAAAGATGGGCCTTGCAGCCCGCGCCCGTACCGGCGCCGTCTGCGCCGCTGTCACGGGCTCGGTCGGCAAGACCAGCGTCAAGGAGATGCTCGCGCGCATCTTCCGCGCCGCCGGACGGGCGCACTGGTCCGACAAGTCGTTCAACAATCACTGGGGCGTTCCGCTGACGCTTGCGCGCATGCCGGCCTCCACGCAGCGCGCGATCTTCGAGATCGGCATGAACACGCCCGGCGAGATCGCTCCGCGCTCGCACATGGTTCGCCCGCACATTTCCGCCATCACGCGCATTGCTCCGGCGCACCTTGCGGGCATGGGCACCATCGAAGGTGTGGCCGACGAGAAGGGCGACATTTTCGCAGGGCTCCTTGAGGGCGGGGCGGCGGTGCTGCCCGAGACCGACGCCTTCTTCGCCCGTCTGAGGTCGCATGCTCTGCGGCTCCAGCCGTCCTGCGAGATCTATACGTTCGGCGGCGAACGCGGCGCCCGCAGCGCCACGGCCACGGGCTACGAGACGGACGGACACGGCTCGACGGTGATGGTCGATGTCATGGGCGAGCAGGTGTCGGTGGCGCTTGACGCTGTCGGCGGCCACTGGGCGGTCAATGCGGCGCTGGCGCTGCTGGTCGCAAAGCTGGCCGGCGTTGGCGCGCGCGAAGCGGCGGCCGCGCTGTCGGGCTATGCGCCGCCGGCAGGCCGGGGCGTCGCCGAGACACTGGGTCTGCCTGATGGCGGCGATTTCACGCTTGTGGATGACGCCTATAACGCCAACCCGACGTCCATGCGCGCCGCCATAGAGGGCTTCGCCAGCCGTCCCGGCCGCAAGATCGTGGTGCTGGGTGAAATGCGCGAACTTGGTCCGACTGCGGACGATCTGCATGCGGAACTCGGGGCGCCGATTGTCGCAGCGAACGTCTCGGTGGCCATCCTTTCGGGCGCCGGAATGGCGCCCCTGGCGGACAAACTCTCGAGTCTGAACAAGGGGCTGGCGGTCCACCTCGTCGATGGCCCGGATGCCGCCGCGTCCATAGCTAAAAAGACGTTAACTCAGGGGGATGCGGTCTTGATAAAAGGCTCGAATGCATCCGGCATGTCGAAGGTAGGGGCTGCGCTTCGAAACTGGGCGGGCGCGGGTCATTCGCAGAAGGCGACCGGGGCGAACAATGCTGTTTGAGCTGCTGTCTCCTTATGCGGGAGAGCTGAATCTTTTCAGCTACATCACGTTCCGGACCGGTCTCGCGCTGGTCACGGCGCTGCTGCTGACGCTTGTCTTCGGCGCCCCCATGATCGCCTGGCTCCGCAAGAAGCAGGGCAAGGGCCAGCCGATCCGTGAGGACGGCCCCGCCAGCCACCAGAGCAAGAAGGGTACGCCCACGATGGGCGGCTTCCTGATCCTGTTCGGCCTCGCCGCCGGGGTGCTGCTCTGGGGCGACCTCAAGAACCAGTATGTCTGGATCGTCTTCCTCGTCACGCTGGCGTTCGGCTCCGTCGGCTTCATCGACGACTTCCAGAAAGTGACCAAGCGCTCGACCGGCGGACTGTCCGGCCGGGTCCGTCTGCTGATGGAATTCGTCGTTGCGGCGGGCGCGGTCTACTGGGTCACCCAGTATGCGCCGTTCGCCGCCGAGCAGGCTGTCTCCTCTGGCATCACAACCGAGATGCCGCCCGCGAACTTCCAGCATTCGCTCGCCCTTCCGTTCGTGAAGAACTTCCTGCTCGACCTGACCCTCTATGGGTTCATCGCCTTCGGGGCGCTGGTCATCACGGGCGCCGGCAATGCGGTGAACTTCACCGACGGTCTCGATGGTCTCGCCATCGGCCCTGTGATGATCGCCGCCGCCACCTTCGGCTTCATCGCCTACGCCTGCGGGACGCCGCGCTTCGCCAACTATCTCCTCCTGACGGCGACGCCGGGCACCGCCGAGCTTGCGGTCGTGGCAGGCGCGCTGGTGGGCGCCGGCATGGGCTTCCTCTGGTACAACGCGCCGCCTGCGAAAATCTTCATGGGCGACACCGGGTCGCTGGCCCTGGGCGGCTGTCTCGGCGCCATGGCGGTCTGCGTGAAGCACGAACTGGTTCTGGCCATTGTCGGCGGCCTCTTCGTGTTCGAGGCGCTGTCGGTGATCATCCAGGTCACGTCGTTCAAGCTGTTCAAGAAGCGGGTGTTCCTGATGGCGCCCGTGCACCACCATTTCGAGAAGCTGGGCTGGTCCGAGACGACCGTTGTCATCCGCTTCTGGATCATCGCCTTCTTCCTGGCCCTCGTCGGCCTGGCCACACTCAAGCTGAGGTAGCCAGGAACAGATGATCCCGGTCCGCGCATTCGAGGGAAAAGACGTTGCTGTGTTCGGCCTTGGCAGGTCGGGCATCGCGACGGCTCGCGCCCTTATGGCGGGCAAGGCGCGCGTGCACGCCTGGGACGACAACGAACTGTCACGCAAGTCCGCCGCCGACGCCGGGGTTCCCATCGTCGACCTCAACCGCAAGGACTGGCAGACCTTCGCTGCGCTGGTGCTCTCGCCCGGCATTCCCTACCGCTTCCCCGAGCCGCACCGCGTCGTGAAGATGGCCGATCTGGTGGGCGTGCCTGTCATCGGGGACATGGAACTGTTCGCCCGGGCCGTCGCCGAGCTGAAGCCGCAGGAACGCCCGCGCATCATCGGCATCACGGGCACCAACGGGAAGTCGACCACCACGGCGCTGATCGGGCACATCCTGCGTGCAGCCGGCAAGGACGTCCGCGTCGGCGGCAATATCGGCGTCGGAGTTCTCGACCTCGACCGCCTGCACTCGGGCGCGATTTACGTGCTGGAGCTCTCCTCCTACCAGCTCGACCTGGCCGAGACGCTCCACTGCGATGTTGCGGTGATGCTGAACATCACGCCCGACCATCTCGACCGCCATGGCGGGATCGACGGCTATGTGCAGGCCAAGCGCCGCATCTTCCGAAATCAGGGACCCGGCGACGTCGCCGTCATCGGCGTCGACGACACGCGCAGCCAGGTGATGTGCACCCAGCTGTCGGCTGAGGGCGGGCGCCGGGTCGTGCCGGTCTCGGCGGAATACGGACTGGGCCGCGGCGTCTCCGTCCTCGACGGCTGGGTCTGCGACAGCCTCTCGGGCCGCTCGGGCGACCCGATGGACCTGACGAAGGCCAGGGCGCTGCCGGGGCGGCACAACCACCAGAACATCGCCGCCGCCTATGCGGCCTGCCGGGCTGTCGGCATCGATGCGAAGGAGATCGTCGCGGCCATCGAGACGTTCCCGGGTCTGGCCCATCGCCTCGAGACCGTCGCCACGGTCCACGGGGTGCGCTTCATCAACGATTCGAA
Source organism: uncultured Rhizobium sp. (assembly GCA_964407665.1). Taxonomy (GTDB): domain Bacteria; phylum Pseudomonadota; class Alphaproteobacteria; order Caulobacterales; family Hyphomonadaceae; genus CAYOWK01. The sequence continues at coordinate 20,053 of CAYOWK010000036.1, forward strand.
GGCCACCAACGCCCAGGCGGCCGAGCAGGCCCTGCGCGCCTTCCCCAATGCCTACTGGATCCTCGGCGGCCGTCCCAAGGAGGAGGGCATCGACGATCTCGCCGTGTGGTTCTCCGGCGTCCGCAAGGCGTACCTGATCGGCGAGGCGGCCGAGGCGTTCGCGCGGACCATCAACGGCCGGGCGCCGGTGGAGATGGCCCGCACTCTGGATGTCGCCGTCGAGCGCGCCTATGCCGATGCAGCTGCATCGGGCGACGAGAATCCAGTCGTCCTGTTTTCTCCGGCCTGTGCATCGTTCGACCAGTTCCGCGATTTCGAGCAGCGCGGCGACGCTTTCCGGACCCGCGTCCAGGCCCTGTCCCGCCGTGGCCCCCTGAAGGAGTCCGCGTGACGCCATGCCGGTATTCGGGCAGGTCTTCACACGGTCCGATGAATCGCCGCTGGCCGAATGGTGGCGCACTGTCGACAAGGGCCTCATCGCCGCCGCCCTGATCCTGATAGGCGCAGGGCTGGTGCTCTCTCTGGCCGCCGGTCCCGCAGCGGCCGAGCGCATCGGTCATTCGGACCCGTTCCACTTCGTCTACCGGCACCTCATCTTTGCGGTGGTCGCCTGCCTCGTGCTGCTGGGAACGTCGATGCTGGACGCAGTCTGGGCCCGGCGGATGGCGGCAGGCCTGTTCATTCTCTGCTTCATCCTGATGGCCGCGGTGCTGGTGGCGGGACACGAGGCCAAGGGCGCCCAGCGCTGGATCCGCATCGGCGGCAACACCTTCCAGCCATCGGAAGTCATCAAGCCTGCGATCATCGTGCTGTCAGGCTGGCTGCTGGCGCAGCGCGAGAAGTTCCCGGGCGGTCCGTGGGCGCCAGCCGCCTTCGCCTTCTACGCCGTGACAGTCGGTCTGCTGCTGCTCCAGCCCGACGTCGGTCAGGCGGCGCTCCTGAGCGCGTCGTTCGTCATCGTGTTCTTCATTTCGGGCCTGCCCTGGCAGTGGGCGGCTGGTTTTGGAGCCGGAGGGGCGGGGCTCGCCGTGTTCCTGTACACGCTGCTGCCGCACGTCCGGCAGAGGATCGACAGCTTCCTCAACCCCACCCGGTTCGACACCTATCAGATCGACAAGGCCAGAGAGGCGATCGAGCGCGGCGGCCTGTTTGGGGTCGGCCCCGGCGAGGGAACGGTCAAGCGCGTGCTGCCTGATGCGCATACAGATTTCATCTTCTCGGTTGCGGGAGAGGAGTTCGGCCTCATACTATGTGTGGGGCTGACGCTGGTTTTTGCCGTGATTTCCACAAAGGGCGTCATGTCCGCTTCCCGCCTGCCAGACGTGTACGCCCGCGCCGCCGGTGTCGGGCTGTACGCGATGTTCGGCATGCAGGCCGCCATCAACATAGCGGTGAATCTCAGCCTTATCCCGCCCAAGGGCATGACGCTGCCGCTGGTTTCATCTGGCGGGTCCTCGATGATCGGATCCGCTCTCACCCTGGGTCTCGCCCTTGCCCTCACGCGCAAAGTTCCGGACGCCACTATTCCAAGACTGAGGAACGCCTGACCATGGATGCCGAGAGCAGGACCATTCCTGCCGTTGCAAAGCCCCGGCCCCTGGTCGTGATCGCCGCTGGCGGCACCGGCGGACACATGTTCCCCGCGCAGGCCTTCGCCGACGAGATGCGGGCGCGTGGCTGGATGACCGCGCTGGTGACGGATGAGCGCGGCGCGAAGTATGCGAAGGATTTCCAGGCGGACTGGCGTCAGGAAGTCGAGGCGGCGACTTTCGGTTCGAAGCTGCCGCACAAGGTGATCGCCTCGATTCTCAAGCTGCGGGCCGGCACGCGGGAAGCCAAACGCACCTTCCTCGAAACGAAGCCGGCGCTGGTGGCGGGCTTTGGCGGCTATCCCTCCTATCCATCGCTCGCGGCGGCCCGTTCGCTGCGCATCCCGATGATCATCCATGAGCAGAACTCGGTGCTCGGGCGGGTAAACAGGCTGTTTGCCCGCAATGCGGCGTTCATCGCCTGCGGCTTCGAGCGGCTCGACAGGCTCGCGCCTGCAGTGGCGAGCCGCAAGCGTGTGGTTGGCAATCCGGTCCGGGGCCCGATCCGCGCCGTCCGCGATCTGCCTTACCCTTCACTGGAAGAGGGCGGACCGATCCGCATCCTGATCACCGGCGGCAGTCAGGGCGCGCGGCTGTTCGGGGAAGTGATCCCGCCCGCCATCGCCGCCCTGCCCGAAAAGATCCGGTCGCGCCTGACAGTCGTGCAGCAGGCCCGGGAAGAACAGGTCCAGGCGGTTCATTCCATCTATGCGGACGCTGGCGTGACCGCGGAAATCTCGCCCTTCTTCTCCAACATGCAGGACCAGCTGGCGTCGGCTCACCTCGTGATCGCCCGCGCTGGGGCCTCGACAGTCACGGAACTTGCGGTCGCCGGGCGGCCCTCCATCCTGATCCCGCTGAAGATCGCCATGGACGACCACCAGACGGCCAACGCCGAGGGCATGGTGCAGTCCGGCGCCGCCGATATCGTTGTCGAGGACCGCTTTACCCCGGAGGGTCTTACGCCGCTGCTGGCCGAGCGCCTGTCAAACTCGGGGGTCCTCATTGCCCGCGCCAAGGCCGCCCGTATCCTTGGCCGTCCGCAGGCGGCGAAAGATCTCGCTGATCTTGCGGTCGAGGCCGCCGCCGCTAAGAGTGCCGCGCATGCGCAGTGAAATTCCCTTCGAGATTGGTCCGGTCCACTTTGTGGGCATTGGCGGCATCGGCATGTCCGGTATAGCCGAGGTGATGCTCAACCTCGGCTATGCCGTGCAGGGCTCCGACGCCAAGGAAAGCGCCAACACGCAGCGGCTCGCCAAGGCGGGCGCGCGCATCTTCATTGGTCATCAGGCGTCAAACATCGAAGGCGCCGGCGCGCTTGTGATTTCCACCGCCATCAAGAGCGGCAACCCTGAAGTCGACGCCGCACGCGCGAGGGGCACGCCCGTCGTTCGCCGCGCCGACATGCTGGCCGAACTGATCCGCCTGAAGTGGACGGTCGCCATCGCAGGGACACACGGCAAGACAACCACCACGTCGATGGTGGCTGCGCTTCTTGACGGCGTCGGGCTTGACCCCACGGTTATCAACGGCGGCGTCATCAACGCCTATGGCTCGAACGCCAAGAAGGGCGAAGGCCAGTGGATGGTCGTCGAGGCCGACGAAAGCGACGGCACCTTCACCAAGCTGCGCTCCACCGTCGCGATCGTCACGAACATCGATCCCGAGCACATGGACCATTACGGGTCGATGGAGCAGCTCCGCAAAGGGTTCGACACCTTTGTCGAGAACCTGCCGTTCTATGGCTTTGCAGTCCTGTGCGCCGATCACCCTGAAGTGCAGGCTCTCGCCAGCCGCATCCCGGATCGCCGCCGGATCACCTATGGCTTCAATCCGCAGGCCGATCTGTGGGCGGTCAACGTCCGCTCCGAAGCTGAGGGTTCGACCTTCGATCTCGTCCTGCGCACGCGCGGCCATGCCGAGCAGACCCGCTGGATCGGTCTGAAGATGCCGATGGCTGGCCGCCACAACGTCCAGAACTCGCTGGCCGCCATCGCCGTCGCCCGTGAACTTGGCGGCACCGAGGAACAGGTGCGAGCAGCCCTCGCCAGGTTCGGCGGCGTCAAGCGCCGCTTCACGCCCGTAGGCGACTGGAATGGCGTCCGCATCATCGACGACTACGGACACCACCCGGTGGAGATCGCGGCCGTGCTGCGCGCCGCGCGCGATGTACAGGGTGTCGGCAAGCGGGTTGTCGCCGTTGTTCAACCCCACCGCTACACGCGCTTGCGGGATCTCTTCGAGGACTTCTGCACCTGCTTCAACGATGCGGACCACGTCATCATCGCGCCGGTCTACGCGGCCGGAGAACACCCCATCGAGGGCGTCAGCCATGACAGCCTGGTCAAGGGCCTGATCGACCACGGACACCGTTCGGCGCAGACCGTCTCCAGCCTGGCTGACCTGCCTGCGGCGGTAAAGGCGGCTATCCTGTCCGGCGATGAGATGGTCGTCTGCCTCGGAGCCGGCGACATCACGGCCGCCGCCGCCGGTCTTGCTGAGGGTCTTGCCGCCCTCTGACCCGTTTCGGGACAGCAGACAGGACGTTGTGTCCCAGGCTTTCTAGGGGCCTGATGTAAAAGGCTTTCGTGACAAGACCCCGTCGCGGCTGCCGGATTTTCACCGGGTTAAATTGTCGTCAGGTCGCGCGGGTTAGGGTTGCGGTAACCGTGATCCTGCCCAAAGTCGCGTCCCCAAACGGCCGCTCCGGGGGGCAAGCGGCCGGAAACGTGCATTGGACCAGATATGAAGCCTGCAACTCATTATGTGGCTATCGGCGCCGCAATAGCGGTGTGCATGACCGTCGCGACCATGACGGTCACGACCAACCGGTCTGCAGAGGCGGCCGTGACCGCACGCGATATCGCGCGCCCGTCGTTCACGCCGGAACCGCCGCGACCCCGCCTCGACCTTTCGCGCATCCTCGACGAGCAGGGCCGCAAGGAACTGGTCAAGCTGGCGGCCGACCCGGCGATCTGCCGCGAGGCGCTGACCGCTGCCGGCGTCGATTACCGCGATCTGCCGCCCATGGAAGTTCCTGCCTCCGCATGTGGCTATGAGGACGCCGTGGTCGTGCGGGCTGGCCTGACAGACTATTCGATCCCGCTCGAGATGTCGTGCCCGCTGGCGGCCCGCCTCTATGCCTGGGAATTCGAGATCGTCGCCCCGGCGGCGGAAAAACACTTCGGCGCACAGCTCGCCGGCATCGAGATGTTCGGCTCGTTCTCGTGCCGCACGCGCGCCGGCGACGGCAAGCTGAGCCACCACGGCCGCGCCCTGGCCGCCGACATCTCCGGCTTCCGGCTGACGGATGGCCGTGTGATCAGCATCGAGGGCGGCTACTGGAAAGAAGGCGCGGAAAGCGCCTTCCTGCAGGAGGTCCACAAGGGCGCCTGCGGGATTTTCGACGTGACGCTGGGCCCGGCCTACAACGAAGCCCACGCCGACCATCTCCACGTCGACGTCGGCGGCGAGAGCGCCTGCCGGTAGCGTTGCGGGCCGGGACGGGTTAAGTCCAAGGCATGAATACACTGATCGACCGCCTGCCGCCCGTGCGCGGAAAACTGCTCGCCGACGAGCGTGTTGCGCCGTTTACCTGGTTCCGGGTCGGCGGGCCGGCAGATGTGCTGTTCCTGCCGGCCGACGAGGCCGACCTCGCGCAATTCCTGTCCGGTACGCCCGACACCATACCGGTCACCGTTCTCGGCGCGGCCTCCAACGTCATCGTCCGCGATGGAGGCGTCGAGGGCGTGGTGATCAAGCTGACGCCAGCCTTTGGGCAGGTCGCAGCCGACGGCGACACCATCACGGCCGGCGCAGCAGCGCTTGATGCGCGTGTCTCGGCAGCTGCGGCCAAAGCCGGACTTGCCGGGATGGAGTTCTTCTCCGGCGTGCCGGGCACGATCGGCGGCGCGCTGCGCATGAATGCGGGCTGCTACGAGCAGGAGACGAAGGATGTGCTTGTCTCGGCGGTCGCGCTGGACCGGCAGGGACGCCGCCACGACCTGAAGCCGGAGGATTTCCACTTCTCCTACAGGCATACCGAAGTGCCCGACGACTACATCTTCATCAGCGCGACGTTCCGGGGTCAGCCAGACGATCCGGCCGCGATCCAGTCACGGATCGACGCGCTGAAGGCGCGGCGGGAGCAGACGCAGCCGATCCGCGAGAAGACCGGCGGCTCGACCTTCGCCAATCCCGATCCTCCGGGCACGCCGAACCAGCGGCGGTCGTGGAAGCTGATCGACGAGGCCGGCATGCGGGGCCGCCGGAAGGGCGGGGCGCAGGTCAACGAGCTGCACTGCAACTTCCTGATCAACACCGGAACCGCGACCGCTGACGATCTCGAAGGTCTGGGCGAGGAAGTCCGCGCCGCCGTCCGGGCAACCTCCGGCGTCGATCTGCGCTGGGAAATCAAGCGGATCGGCCGCACGGGCTGGACCGCAGAGGCCGATCCATTTGCTGCAAAAGATGCGTAACGTCGTGCAGCCATCCAATCCGGGGAGACCATCATGACCGATGAGGCGATGAAGCGGGCCAGCGAGGCGGGCGTGACGCTCGTCGAGGCGGAGGAAACCGATCTCGGCTGGATCCTGAACGTCGAGGAGACAGCGGTAAAGGGCGGGTTCGTCTCCGGCGACAACGTCATGCGCCACCGCATGCAGATGACCGACCGCACGGTGCTCTACCTCATCGCCAAGCGCGGCGACGAGCGGGTCGGCTTCGTCATCCTCCGCGGCATCTGGGGCGCCGAGCCCGTGATCGAGATGAAGAGGATCGTCATCGGCCCGACCGACGCCGGACATGGCCAGGCCGTGATCGCGCTGACGCTCCACAAGGCTTTCCACGAACTCAACGCGCACCGCGTCTGGCTGGACGTCATCGACGACAACATGCGCGCGATGCACGTCTACCGGAAGCTCGGCTTCAAGGAGGAGGGCCGCTTCCGCGAGGCCGCCCACCGCAAGGACGGCTGGCGCGACCTCATCATCTTCGGAATCCTGAAGTCCGAGTGGGTGAAGTAGGCAAACCTGTTCTACGGAACGAAAAAGGGCCGCCCGTTGGGGTGGCCCTTTCCATGTTCGGCGCCGATCCTACTTCTTCAGCGCCTTGTAGACGAGCTCGACCGACTCGCCGCGCATGTTCACGGCGCCCTGCGGGGCTCCGCCGCGGCGCTGGATCATGCCGACATAGGCAAGGTTGTTCGACGGATCGACCCAGAACCACGTGCCGTCGATGCCGAACCAGGACCACGTGCCGATGGGCGAGGGCGCCCGGTCGGTCGGAGGTTTCGTCACGACCGCGCCGCCATAGCCGAAGCCGCCGCCGGTGAAGACGCCGCGCGTCTCGCCGATATGGTTCGTGAACATCATGTCGATGGACTCAGGCTTGAGCACGCTGACGCCTTCGAGCGAGCCCTTGTTGAGCAGCATCTGCGAGAAGCGGGCATAGTCATTGCCGGTCGAGACGAGGCCGCCTCCCCCGCTCTCGGCGTGGTCCTGCACGGAGAAGGAATAGCCGTCCGGATAGACGTCGTAGGCCTTCGTTTCGGCGTTGTACGTGTAGACCGTCGCGAAGCGGCCCTTGTCGGCGTCGGCGACGAGGAAGCCGGTGTCGTTCATGCGCAGCGGCTTGAAGACGTTCTCTTCCAGATACTCGCCGAACGGCTTGCCGGATAGGCGCTCGACAATGGCGCCCTGAAGATCAACAGCGATCGAATAGCTCCAGCGTTCGCCCGGGTTCATCACGAGCGGGATTTCCGCCGTGCGCTTGACCAGAGCCTCGAGGTTCTTCTGCGCCATCGGATGGTTCTTGATGAACTCCCGGTCGACCGCTGTGGCCGGCGAGAGGCCATAACCGAAGCCGGCCGTGTGGGTCATCAGCTCGTTCATGGTCGGAACGCGCTTGGCGGGCTCCGTCTTGATCGATCCGTCGGGGTTCTCGCCCACGGCCACCTTCAGGTTCGCCATCTCGGGCAGGAATTTCGTGATCGGGTCTTCCGGCTTCCAGAGACCTTTCTCGTAGAGCTGCATCATCGCGACCGCCGTGACCGGCTTGGTCATCGAGCGGATGCGGAACAGCGTGTCTGGCGTCAGGGCAGGTCCGCCATAGGACTGTGTTCCCCAGATCGAATAGTCGACGACCTGGCCGTCCTTGATGAGGATCTGGGTGAGGCCGGCGACTTCACCCTTGTCGACGGCTTCCTTCATGCGGGCCTTGAGCGCCGCCAGCCCTTCGGCGGTGAAGGCGGACTGCGTTGCGGCGACATCCGTCGGCGCGGGCCAGGCGCCCTTGCCGCCGCCATCCACTCCGGTGGCGCAAGCCGCCAGGGACAGGGCGACGCCCGCCGCCAGCGCCGCCTTCAGGCGGTTTCCAGACCAGATCGACATCGGTTTCTCCCCAAGAGCCGGGCCGTTCCGGCCCTGTTGAAGTTGCGGCGGCAGGCGTTGGCCTGCCGCCGCATCAGGTGTTCAACGCACCGGACGGACAAGTCCGTCCCGGTCAAACCGTCAGTTGGACCCGCCGCCAGCCGGAGTAGCCGGAGCAGGGGCCGCCGCTGAAGCGTTCGAGGCCAGCGCCGAGTAGACCAGCTTCGCGGACTCGTTGCGGAAGTCCATCGCGCCTTCGCGACGGCCGCCCATGTTCTGGATCATGCCGATGAAGAACAGGTCGTTGACCGGATCGATCCAGAACCAGGTGCCAGCCGCGCCGCCCCAGTAGTGGGTGCCCTTGCCATACGGCATGCCGGTCACCGACGGATCGTCATAGACGGCGTAGTCCATGCCGAAGCCGACGCCCTGGAGACCCGGATTGGCCGTCGTGCCGTCCGAGTAGAGCTTCAGGTCGCCGATATGGTTCTCGGTCATGATCGCGATGGTCTCGGGCTTCAGCACGCGGGCGCCGGCCAGTTCGCCCTTGTTGAGCATCATCTGGCAGAAGCGGGCATAGTCGTGCGTCGTGGAGATCAGGCCGCCGCCGCCGGATTCAAGCCGGTTGGCGTCGGTGAAGCGCGGGCGGTCCGGACGCTCGACGTTGGCGATCAGCTTCGCCGCGTCCTTGTCCCAGCGATAGACGTCGGCAAAGCGCGAGACCTTGTCTTCCGAGACGTAGAAGGCGGTGTCGTTCATGCCCAGCGGCGTGAAGATGTTCGCCTTCATGTAGTCGCCCAGCTTCTGGCCGGACAGCTTCTGCACCAGGTAGCCCTGGATATCGACTGACACGGAGTACGACCAGCGCGTGCCGGGCTCGTACAGGAGCGGGATGCCCGCGATCTTCGTCATCATCTCGTCGAGGTTGGCCGAGGCCAGAACGCCCTGGTCGCGGAACGCGTTGTTGACCGGATCGTCACCCGACAGGCCGTAACCGAAGCCGGCGGTGTGGGTCATGATCTCGCGCATGGTCGGCGGGCGCGCCGGGGTCGCCAGCACGGGCTCGCCGCCCTTCATCGCAACCTTGCCGTTGGCGTCGTAGGTCAGCACGCGAAGGTTGGCGAGTTCGGGGGCGTGGGTGGTGACCGGGTCGTCGAGGTTCCACTTGCCCTGCTCGAACAGCTGCATCATCGCGACGCCGGTGATCGGCTTCGACATCGAATAGATGCGGAAGATCGAGTCGTTCGTCATCGGCGCGGCGTCGGTGGCCTGGCCGTACGACTTGAAGAAGGCGACGTCGCCGCCCTTGGCCAGCAGCGCGGTCATGCCGGCCACGTCCTGGTCGGCGACCGACTGGGCCAGACGCGCGTCGAGCGTCGCAAGGCCTTCAGCGGTGAAGCCGAGCGCGGCCGAATCGGCGACAGCGGTTTGTGGCCAGGCGGGATTGTCGGCAGGCTTGGGGGCGGGCGCCTCAACGGCGGGCGCCTCGGCGGTTTCGGTCTTGCTGCACGCATTGAGCGCGACAAGGGATACGGCGGCCAGCAAGGCGCGCGTGGTCAGTCTGAAGTTCATGAGGTGTCCTCTCCCGTGGTATGTTCTTGTTTTGGCGGGACCATAGTCGGGAAAGCGGCAGGTCGCCAAGCGCCGCCGGCTCATCATCCCGAGACTGTGAAGCTTCGGCGGAGTCTGGACGCAAACGTTGCGAAACTGTCATGATGGAAAGCTAGTCTTGCAGCATGGATAGCAACCTCCTGATTGGCCTTGTGGTCGCCGCCCTCGGCGGAGTGCTTGTCCTCATTCTCTGGCGGCGATCCCGATATCGGCCGAAGCCTGCGAAAACCGCTATCGACAGCTTCTCCTCCAGCGATGGCGGCTCGGGTCTGTTTTTCGGAACAGGGTCCGGCGGCGGGTCGTCTGGCAAGGCCGGGTCTGGTCGCGCTGACGATGGGGGGGGCGCCAGCGACGATGCCGGCGGTGGCGGAGATGGCGGCGGAGGCGACTAGGCTGCGAATGATTTGCATTTGGCTGCACGGCCTGTAGGCTTGCCGCGACTACATCGTTGCGCTCCCGCGCCGCTTCAACGCCGCCGTCAGGTCATGTCTGCACCCCCGCCCGGTCCAAGGCCGTCCCCTCAGGCGACGCCGCCCGCCCTGCGCCCGCTCTATCTGGCGGCCGGTCTGGCGATGGTGGCGCTGGGCGTGCTCGGCATCGTGATCCCGGGCATGCCGACCACCATCTTTCTGATCCTCGCAGCCGGCTGCTTTGCACGCTCCTCCCCGCGTCTGGAAAACTGGCTGCTGACCCATCCGAAGCTGGGGCCGCCGATCCTGGCCTGGCGCGAGACGGGCGCGATCCCGCGCAATGTGAAGATCATCGCGGTGACGTCGATGGTGATCTCGATGGGGATTGTGTGCCTGTCTCCCGCGCCGCGCTGGGTGGACTGGCTGGCGGCGACGATCATCGTGGCGTCAGCAGCGTTCGTGGTGACCCGGCCGGAGACGGGGCGGCAAGCGTGAGCTCCGTCGCGCGTTAGCTTGTGCTACCAGCCCTCCCATGATCTGTTTTCTAGGCTAGAGCGGGGGGCTTTAATGAAGTGGGTGTTCGCGTTTATCGGAGCGTTGGCGCTTGCAACGCCAGCCTTTGCGCAGAGCGTGATCAGTTCTGCTGAGTTCCGCGACGGCTATATCGCAGCGCTGCGGGAGGCTGATCCGACTCTGAAAATCGAGGTCGTGGACGACGCCACCGTCAAGTTCGGGCGCGGCGACCCTCTGGAATTCTCCACCTATCTGGATCGCGCGTATCGCGATTATCGCGATGACCCCGCGGAGAAGAACAAGCTGATCAACGATCTCGTGCGCGTGAACATTCGCCTTGCCTCTGGCGACATAGACGCGCCGGCATCAGACCGGCTCATCGCGATGCTTCGCCCGCTCAACTACGCGCCCGGCGTCGCCGACGCCGGCAAAGATAATCCGATAAGTCGCCCATTTGCAGGTGACCTTCGCGTATACTTGATGATGGACAGCCCCGAGACGCTCAGCTCTGTCTCGAGGGAGATGCTCGCCAACCTGAAGCTTAGCGAGGACCAAGCCTTTACACTGGCTTTAAAAAATCTGCCTGGGCGACTCGGGGAACTTTACATCGAGACCATGGATGACTTTCGGTACGTAAATGCGGCAAGCGGTTTGGCCGTAGCTACATTGGTGGCTCCCTCCGCATGCACAACCGACAAGTCCAGTCAGCGCTTGGTCTTCGTTGCGGACCGCAGCTATTTCCTCGAAGCGGACATGTCCAATACCGCCGGCGTTGCAGCCGTGCGCAAGGTCGCACGCGGAATGATCAGAGACGGTGTCTCGATGTCTGCGACGTTACTGAGGTGCAGCGGCGGCGCGTGGAGCGCGGTTCCCATCCGCTGAATGGCAATCCCGCATCTGCGCCCTTCCGGCTTGTGCGGGATGACGATCCTACCCGATCTCCTCCAGCCACGCCGGCAGGCCGGCCAGCGTCTCGACCTCCCGGAAGCGCGGGTGGTCGGTTGGCGGGTCGGCGGCTTCGTGGCTCCAGACCAGCGGGTAGGGGACAAGGGCCGCGTAGCCGCCCGCCGCCAGCATCGGCAACACGTCGGACTTCACCGAATTGCCGGCCATGAGTGCATCCTCCGCGCGGCCGCCATGGCGCGCGAAGGTCTTCGTGTAGATGTCCGGCGTCTTCTCCGAGACGACCTCGACGCCCGAGAAGTGTGAGCCGAGGCCTGAGGCCGCCAGCTTCATCTCCTGATGGAAGAGATCGCCCTTGGTGATCAGGATCAGGCGGGCATGTCTGGCCAGCACCTCCAGCGCATCGGCGACGCCGGGCAGCGGCTCGTGCGGATGTTTCATCATCTCGCGGCCGCTTTCGAGAATCTCGCGGAGCACCGCAGGCGAAACCTGGGTGTCCGACACATCCAGCGCCGTCTCGATCATCGACAGCGTGAAGCCCTTGGCGCCGTAGCCATAGGTCGCGAGATTTCGCCGCTCGACCTCGTTGAGCTTGTCCTCGATGGTCGCAGGATCGGCGAAATCGCGCAGCAGCGTGTTGAACCGGTCGTGCGTCATCCGGAACACGGGCTCGTTGTGCCAGAGCGTGTCGTCCGCATCGATGCCGATCAGGGGCAGGGGCATGTCAGGCCTCGCGTGTCTTGTCTGCCAGCGCCTTCGCCTCGCGCTGGGCCTTGAGGATTTTCAGCAGGCGTTTCACGCGGCCCTCGGCGGCGAGGTGGCTGGAGATCACGCCGTCGATCCCGCCCGTGATGTGGCGGCGCGCGATCATGTATTTGAGGAAGACCACGGGATACTCGAAGGGCAGGCGCAGCAGAAGCTGCCAGGCGGGCTTCTTCAGCGCCTTGGCCTGAAGGGTCGTGTACGCCTCATGCTTGCCGCGGATGTGCGCATAGGAGCGCGCCGAGAAGTGGATGCACGCGCTTTTCAGCTGGCCGGTGGGCAGGTCCTCGGTGTCCACCGTGTCGTGCACGAGGCTGTCCCGGAAGCGGATGCGCGTGCGGTCGTACAGGCGAACATAGTTGTGGCTGTCGGCCCAGAGGCGCGGCTTCGTCTGCCGCGGGTAGACGTTGCGGATATAAAAGCGATAGCCGGCAAGCGGCGGCGGCGTGGTCAGCAGCGCGCGGATTTCGTCTGCCAGCTGCGGCGTCGCCACCTCGTCCGCATCGAGGTTGAGGATCCAGTCGTGCGCGGCGCAGTCCTCGGCGAAGCGCTTCTGCGGGCCATAGCCCACCCAGTCATTGTGGATCACACGCGCGCCCTTCGAGGCGGCGATCTCCTGCGTGCCGTCCGTCGAGCCCGAGTCCACGACCACGATCTCGTCGGCAAGGCCCACAACGGCGTCGAGACACGCGCCGATGCGATCGGCCTCGTTCTTGGTGATGATCGTGACGGTGAGCTTGACCGGAGGCATGATCCGCGCGGGTTCGCACGGGTTTGAGCGGCGTGCAAGCAGGGCTGTTCGGGGACAAGCGGGGGTGGCAATCTGGTCAGGAAACACGGAGGGGGCGTGGTGGGCTTGCCGCATGTTCGAATGGCGATTGCCGCAACCCTTTTGCCGGCGTTTGGGGCCTGCGAGCCTGCGCCACGGCAGGCGAGCCGTCCGGCGCAGGGCGATGGCATGTGCCGCGTTGAAGGCAATGAGGCGACCTGGACCGGCGCCTGCGTCAGCGGGCTCGCACAAGGCGAAGGCGTCGCCACTTTCCCCATGCATTACATTCGAACGATGGAGGGGCGTTTTCAGGACGGTCAGGCCGCTGGCGAGGTGAAGATCACGTTCAGGAATGGCGGAACCTATGAGGGCGGCTGGCGGAACGGCGAGTTCCATGGATCTGGCCGAAGGATGGAGCCGTGGGGAGAGGGCTACGAGGGCGGCTGGATCGACGGTTATCGGACTGGGGAGGGCGTCTATATTGCGCAGGATGGGCGGCGCATTCCTGCGACCTGGGGAACGAGTGGTCTTGTGGGCGCCTGGTACGCCGATCCCGAGACGGGATGCCGCCTCTGGTGGTCGCCCTATGAGCAGGATCCTGTTGGTGAGCTGCGCTGGTCTGGGCCCTGTGTGGACGGGAAAGCGCATGGCGCCGGAACGGTTGAATGGCGCGAGAGCGACGTCGATAGGGGTGGCCGTCCGGAACCCACGACCGAGTCATTCACGGGTGAGCTGAGCGACGGCTACGTTCAGGGCGCGGGCGTGCTGCGCCGGAGGACCACATATAAGAATGCTATCGAGGACCAGGTTTTCAAAGGCGCCTGGGTTGACGGCGTTGCGCAGGGATATGGCGAGCGGACAGAAGACCGCGTCGATACCCGTGTTGAATCTGTTCTGTCTTCGCGAACGGTCTCTCGTGGCGAGTGGAAAGACCGGTCACTTTCCGGGCAAGGCTACCGGGAGGAGACAGAAGAACGCCGTGACGGCGGACGAAAAGTGGTGATTTCAGAAGGCCTTTTCCGTGGCGGCTGGCTCAATGGTCCCGGACGCAAAGAGGAGCTGAACATCAAGCCGGACGGTAGCCGGTCTGTCGATCTCACGGAGGGCGTTTTCCGTGATGGCAGCCCTGAGGGCCAAGCGGCCTCGACATACAGCAGCGGCAGCAAGAACGAGCCCCTGACCATACAGAGCCGGATCGAGGGCGATAGCACGGCCGGCGTTCTGACGGGATTTGTCACATACGGAAGTGACGGCCGCTTTGAAGGCGAGTTTTTCGGCGATTTATCTATGGCGACGCCGAAGGCTGGCGTCTGTGACTTTCCGGAAAAGTCCTTCAGCGGGAAATGCGAGATTGTCTGGCGAGAGAGGTTCCTTGGGTCTGGGCGCATCGCTTGCCTAGCCCCACAGGGCAAGAAGAGACCCTGTCTGATTGAGGTCTTCGAAGTGAGCTACTTCTGAATGGACCGCCGACTTCATTCAGCGATCCGGCGGCGGGCTGAGGGGGTGTCGATGGCGAGGCGTTCCCGGCGGATGTCGCCCAGCCGCCTTCGGCGCGATGTGTCCGGTCCGGATGTTTCAGGTGTCGTGTCAGTCAAGCGCTGTCTGCCCTACTGGCGCCAGCTTCCGGCTTCACACGAACTCGGCTAGCGGTTCAGGGTGTCAGGCCCCGTCTCGGATGGGCCCAGCTGGAGTGGATGCCATGAAGCGCGTTGCGGTCATCATGGGCGGTTGGTCCTCGGAACGCCCCGTCTCGCTGTCTTCGGGCAAGGGGATGGCGGAGGCCGCCCGCAAGGCCGGCTACGACGTCGTCGAGATCGACGTCGACCGGACCCTTGCCGAGCAGCTGAAACAGGCGGCCCCCGATGTGGTGCTGAACGCCCTGCATGGCCCGTGGGGCGAGGATGGCTGCGTCCAGGGCCTGCTGGAGATGATGGCGATCCCCTACACGCACTCCGGGGTCCTCGCCTCGGCGCTGGCGATGGACAAGGACAAGGCGCGTGGGATCTACGCCCAGCACGGCCTCGAGATCGCCGAGGGCGGCATGTACCCGGTCGAGGAACTCGCGAGAGACCACATTTTCGCGCCGCCCTACGTCATCAAGCCGTCGGCGGAAGGCTCGAGCTTCGGGGTCTTTATCGTGAGGGAAGGCGCCAACCGTCCCCCGAAGGAACTGACCGATGGAACGTGGACGTTCGGCAGCCATGCGCTGGTGGAAAAATTCATTCCCGGCAGGGAGTTGACCGTCGGCGTCATGGGCGATCGCGCCATGGCTGTGACAGAGATCACGACTTTAAGGGAGTATTACGACTTTGACGCGAAATATCAGGCTGGAGGATCCCGCCACGTCCTTCCAGCAGACCTGCCGCCGGATGTGACCCGGGCCGCTCTCGATGCGGCCCTGAAGGCTCATCAGGCGCTCGGCTGCCGGGGCGTGACGCGGTCCGATTTTCGTTATGACGACACGGCAGGACGCCTGGTGATTCTCGAGACCAACACGCAGCCGGGCATGACGCCCACCTCGCTCATTCCCGAGCAGGCCGCGCATCTTGGCATCGATTACCCCTCGCTCGTCCGCTGGATGATCGAGGACGCCTCATGCCGAAGGTGACGCGACCCAGGATTCGGGCTCCCGAGCGGGAGGAGGACGCAGGTCCCGCCCATCATCACGCCGCGCCTTCCAGCGACGGCTTCTGGCTGCACATGCGCCACCGCGTCTCGACCTATGCGTTCGGCACGCTGCTGTGCGGCGCGGGCATGGTTGCGCTTGCGGCGTGGATGGGCGGCTCGCTGGGCGAGTTCGGCCGCAACTTCGACGGCGGCGTCACCGTCCTGATGCGCGCCGCCGGCCTCTCCGTTGATCGCGTCGTCGTCGTCGGTCTTGATCCCGTGATCGAGGAGAAGGCGCTCGCCGTGGCCGGCGTCGCGCAGGGCGACAGCATGTTCGCCGCAGACCCCTACGCCATCAAGTCGCGGATCGAGGAACTCGACGCCGTCGCCGGCGTCAGCGTCCACCGCCTCTGGCCGGACCAGGTCACCATCGTCGCCGAAACGCGGGAGCCGCTCGCGCTCTGGCGCGATGGCGGCGACACCGGCGTCTGGCGCGTGATCGACCAGCGCGGACGCACCTTCGCCGAGATGAACCCGGAAGACTTCATGCACCTGCCCAAGGTGGTGGGCCCCGATGGCGATCGCGCCGCAGCCGGTCTCCTCGCCCAGATCCGCGAGTTCCCGGAACTCTCCAGCCGCATGGACACCGCCTACCGCGTCGGCCAGCGCCGCTGGGACGTGACGTTTGCAGGCGGCGTCCGCGTCGTCCTGCCCGAGGACGCAGCGCTCAAGCCGGCTCTGGCCTCGCTCAACCTGCTCGAGGCGCGCAACCGCGTGCTGCAACTGCCGCTGTCCCGTATCGATGCGCGCCATCCGGAACGCTTTGCGCTTCGGCCCGTGCCCGGCGGGCCGGGCGCCGGGGGCGCATGACGCATCATGTCCAGCGCGTCGCAGCGTACGCAGTCCAGAGACAAGTCGCATAACCGCAGCGCCGTCATGACGGCGCTCGATATCGGCTCGTCGAAGGTTGCCTGCATGATCTCGCGGCGCGCCGACGCAACCGATGGCGAGCCGCGAATCGCGGGCGCCGGGGTCCAGGCCACGCGCGGCGTGCGGGCCGGCGCCGTCATCGACATGGACGCGCTCGAACGTTCGATCCGCCTGGCGGTCGAGCAGGCAGAGCGCGCGGCCGAAATCCGCATCAACGACGTCGTGCTCGGCATTTCCGGCCCCGATCTGCGCAGCGACGTGGTCAAGGCCAAGCTGCCGCTCGGCGGGCGCGAAGTGACGGCGCAGCACCTGAAGGACGCCCGTACGGCGGCCCTCGACAGCTTCAACGCCTCCGGCCGCGAAGTCCTGCATTCCACGCTTCTGGGCTACTCGCTGGACGGGGCCTCGGGCGTCAAAGATCCGCGCGGCATGTACGCCGACACCCTGACCGCCAGCTACCTCATCGTCTCGGCCCCGACGGCGGGGCTGCGCAACATCCTGCAGTGCGCCTCGCGCGCTCACCTCAACGTCGTCTCCGTCGTCGCGGCGCCCTACGCCGCGGGTCTGGCCGTCCTGGTCGAGGACGAGGCCGAGCAGGGCGCCGTCGTGATCGACTTTGGCGCCGGCGTTACCTCTGCGGCAGCCTTTGGCGACGGCCAGCTCCTCCATGTCGAAACCATGCCGATGGGCGGCTCGCGCGCCACGTCCGACCTCGCCCAGGGCCTCGGCACCACCTTTGCCGCCGCCGAGAAGATGAAGGTCCACTACGGCGCCGCGGGTCTGGCCGGAATCGACGCGCTGGAGATGATCGACGCACCGCGTCTTGGGGGCGATGGCCGCCTCGAAGCCGCGCAGTGCTCGCGCGCCGATCTGGCCCAGATCCTTCAGCCCCGCTTCGCGGAAATCCTCGAACTGATGGACGAGGCGCTCTCGAAAGCCTCCAAAGCGGGCCGTCCATTGCCGAGACGGATCGTACTGACAGGCGGCTCCAGCCAGGTTCCATGCCTGCGCGAGCTGGCGGAAGACGTGTTCCGCGCACCCGTTCGCCTCGCAAAACCCGCCAACGCCAAGGGGCTAGGGGAAACTTTCAGTTCGCCGTCTTTCGCCGCTGCGGCAGGGTTGCTAAGGTGGGAGCTGGCGGGATCCATGGATCTCTCCGCAGGCGGAACGGACCGTCCAGCCCGCGACAGCGGCGCCGGAATGTTCCGGAAGGCGGCGAGCTGGCTTCAGGAAAATTTCTGAGCCCGGATCGCCAAAGGGCGCGGCGCTTAATAGCCGCTTAGGCAAAGACAGTGATCCTCGGGCCATACGCATAATGTGGCGCGGGCCCCGGGGGGATCGCAGTCGAGGTGATCATGGCGGTCGAACTCCAACCCCGTATTGTTGTCATCGGCGTCGGCGGCGCGGGCGGCAACGCCGTCAACAACATGATCGAGGCCAGTCTCCAGGGCGTCGAGTTCGTGGTCGCGAACACGGACGCCCAGGCCCTGTCCCGCTCAAAGGCGCCCACGCACCTGCAGCTGGGCGTCGCCAAGACGTCGGGCCTGGGCGCAGGCGCCAACCCGGACGTCGGCGCTGAAGCCGCCCGCGAGTCCGAAGCCGAGATCCGCAAGATCCTCGAAGGCGCGCACATGTGCTTCATCGCCGCGGGCATGGGCGGCGGCACCGGCACGGGCGCGGCGCCTGTCATCGCGAAGATCGCCAAGGAACAGAACGTCCTGACCGTGGGCGTCGTCACCAAGCCGTTCGACTTCGAAGGCCGCCGCCGCATGCAGGTGGCGGAAAAGGGCATCGTCGACCTCCGGGCCGAGGTGGACACCCTGATCATCATTCCGAACCAGAACCTCTTCCGCATCGCCAGCCGCGATACGACGTTCGCCGCCGCCTTCCAGATGGCCGATCAGGTTCTCTATTCGGGCGTCCGCGGCATCACCGACCTCATGGTCATGCCGGGCCTCATCAACCTCGACTTCGCGGACGTCCGCACAGTTATGGCCGGCATGGGCACCGCCATGATGGGAACCGGCGAGGCGACAGGCGAGAACCGCGCGCTGAAGGCCTCCCAGGCCGCCATCGCCAACCCGCTGCTCGACGATGTGTCGCTGAAAGGCGCCAAGGGCGTCCTCATCAACATCACCGGCGGCTACGACATGACCCTGTTCGAGGTCGACGAGGCCGCGAACGAGATCCGCAAGGAAGTCGACGCCGACGCCCATATCATCCTCGGGTCCACTTTCGATGAAGGCACGTCCGGCAAGATCCGCGTGTCCGTCGTCGCGGCCGGCGTGATGCAGACGCCGAAGGCCGTCGTGGCTCCGGCTCCCCAGCGCGAACCCGTCCGCGAAGCTCCACGCTTCGACCCCGCCCAGCTCAATGCACCGTCTCCGAAGGCTGAACTCGGCCTCGCCGCCGCGCCAGTCGATGCGCCGCCCGCCGCTGTGGCTATTGCGCCCGAGTCCGCCGCGCCCCAGCCTGTGATGCAGGCCCCGGCCGCGCCCCCATCGCCTGTTCAGACCGCTCCCGTGCAGACCGAAGCCGAGCCGCAGCGTCCGATCATCCGGACGCGTGCAGCCCCGGTCGAGGAAGCGGACGACTTCGTCGACGACGCCGGCGATCTGGACGATCTGTCGATCCCCAACGCTCACGGTCCGGTGCCCGGTGCGCCCGTTCACGAGGCGGCGCCCCGGCCCACGCCTTCGCCCGATGCCGATCCTGCGCACAAGTCGTTCGGGTCGCTGTTCGGCTGGCGCAAGCAGCCTGCCGACGCACCGCCGCAGGTCGAGCAGCCGCCGCGCAAGGCCGCAGCGGACAAGCTGGACGACGAGCTGGAAATCCCCGCCTTCCTGCGCCGCTCGGGCAACGCCTGATCCGTCGCTAGCCGATGATCTCGCCGAGAGCTGCGGTCAGCTGGTCCAGCTCGGCTTGTGATCCGATGGTGATCCGCAGATAGGCGGAGGTCCGCTCAGCGCCGAAGTGGCGCACCAGCACCGCGCGTTCGCGCAGCGCCGCGGCCAGTGCGCCGCCCGCATGGCGTGGGTGTTTCGCGAATACGAAATTGGCGCTTGAGGGCAGAACCTCGAATCCCATCCGCTCGAGATCGGCGGTCAGGCGATCGCGGTTCGCCATTACCGCTGCGCGGGCCTGCTGGAAGTGCGTTTCGTCCTCGATGGAGGCGATCGCGCCTTCCTGCGCGGGCTGGCCAAGCGGGTAGGAGTTGAAGCTGTCCTTCACCCGCACCAGCGCCTCGATCAGGCTCTCATTCCCGATGGCGTAGCCGACGCGCAGCCCTGCCAGCGCGCGGGACTTCGACATCGTCTGCACGACCAGCAGGTTGGGATACTCGTGCACCAGCGGGATCGAGGTCTGGGCGCCGAAGTCCACATAGGCCTCGTCGACAATGACCGGCGATTCCGCACGCGCCGCCGCCAGCCGGGCGATCTGATCGCGCGACAACGCAACACCGGTCGGGGCGTTCGGGTTGGCGAGGATCACCGGGCCGGGCTGGTCGAGATAGTCCTCGATGCGGATGCGCATCCGGTCATCCAGCGGCACGGTCTGGTGGGCGATGCCGAATAGGCGGCAGTAGACCGGGTAGAAGCTGTAGGTGACATCGGGAAAGCGCAGGGGCAGGGGCTGCTTCAGCAGCCCCGCGAAGGCGTGCGCCAGAACCTCGTCCGACCCGTTGCCGGCAAACACCTGCGCGGGAGCGACCGAGTGATAGGCCGCCAGCGTCTCCCTCAGTCGTGTGGACTGCGGATCGGGGTAGAGGCGCAACCCGTCCGTTGCCGCAGCCTGGATCGCTTCCATGGCTTTGGGCGATGGGCCGAACGGGCTCTCATTGGTGTTGAGCTTCACCAGCCCGGCGATCTTCGGCTGCTCGCCCGGTACGTAGGGTGAAAGGCCTTTGACAAGCTCGGACCAGTAACGGCTCACGAAGGTCTCCTCGTCCCGGCGTCATGCTCGCCGCACGCGCAGCGAATGGAGCGAACGGATGCGGCCCGTCAAGCCGCGCCGTGGCGGGAGAAGCTGCAGCCGGCCCTGTCAGGTCCAGAAGGACATAAACCCGGCCGGACGAGGCGGCTACGGTGTCGAACTTGGGCGCGCAAGCGAACGTCGGCGGTGCGCCGTGCGGAGACGGCGGCTCGCTCTCGGTACAGTTCGATGACGAAATCGACTAGACGGCCACAGAGTCATGAACGAGCGGAAACTCCTGGAAGATGCGGTTCCACCCCTGTTCATCAGCCTGGGTTGTATCTGCGACCGGGGCGAACCGCTCGACTTCCCGCTCGATCACAAACGGGATGTCGAAATCCTGGGTCTTGCCGCGCTCGCGCACGATGACCACCCGAAACGGAAGATCAGGGTGGATACTTTCGAGATGACTGCAAAGCTCGATCAGATCCCGGCGGGCGATGTCGGAGAAGTACTGCTTGCGGAAGTACACCCGAGGCCCGGTCGGGTTGTAGAACTTGCCGAGCATGTATTCAGCCTTGGAGCGATCTTCCTCCAGCGTCTCAAGCGGATGGTACCGTACGCCATATGGTTCCTCGCGAAAGCAGCCGAGGATTGGGTCAGGGTGGCGGCCCGCAAAAGCGCCGGCAAACCTGTTTCGGATTGCATTGAGCAAGATCGGGAACTCGGCCGACCGCCACGTGAAGAAGTGACTGCTGTCTTGTCCCGTATATCGCGACATCTGAAAGCCCATCTCGCAGCCGCCATCGCAGCCGCCAAGGGAAACCCATTCCGCCCAACTCGTCATTTCGTCCCCCCTGCCTTTGTCTCCTGACTCTGTAGCACGCAATCGCGGGCCAGAAACATTCTCCCATTGCGACCGCTGTCTGGAAACGGACAGCCTGCTGTCCGTGGTCCTCGCGCATGCGAGGATCCAGACTTGGAAAACTGACCCCGAACACGGTCTATCACCCAGCGCGTGTGCCTGCCCCTCCACCATGCGGCAAAGCCGCATGGTGGAGGGGCAAACCGCAACCGCAAAAAAATCTCACCCCAACTTTCCCCACCCCCTCCAGCGTCCCGTAAAGTGCCCTCGTCCTTCCGGAGCAGGCGCTCGTGTCGACCGAACGCGAAGCCGGAGGGATATGCGATCT